>NC_007974.2:645021-1290042 GCF_000196015.1 Cupriavidus metallidurans CH34
CAGACCGCGCGCCGTGGCAAAGCCGATGCCGGCGGTGGAACCGGTGACGAGGGCGGTCTTGCCCGACAGATCGATGTTCATGGCGACTCCATTTCGTTGGAAGGTGAGCCCTTGGCCGCTACGGCAGGGCAACCCGTCAAGTGTATGAAGCCGCCGGCGAACTGCAAGCCGGGCCTGTGGAATGCTGCGTTCCGCTCGTGAAAGGGGACGGAAGCCCCCCGGGGCCAGGCGAGCCACCGGCGGGTGACGTGGCCAGCCCTTGTCTGCCGGCTATTCCTTCACCGTCCCGGCCACGTGCAGAATCCGGTTCCGCACCACGGCGATAGCCTGCTTGAGGGCGTAGACATCCTGAAAATAGCGCTGCGGCATCCGTATCTGACTGGCGTGCGCATCGATCTGCTCGATTTCCTCGCGCCACTGCGCAATCTGGTGCCGCGTCGGCCGCTCGCTTTTCCAGATTTCATCTTCCAGCGCCTTGATCTCCCGATACCAGACCACGAGCCGGCCTTTGATCCGCGACTCCGCGAAACGCGGCAGGGCCTGCAACAGGCCCAATAGCAGGGCCATGAAGGGGAGCAGGATCAGCAGCCGTCTTTCGACAAAGCTGGCCAGCCAGAAGGGCAGGTATCGCTGCAGGAAAGGACGCCCCGACTTGAAGAAGCGCGTGCTTTCCTCCGAAACGGGAAATTCATTGGTGTTCAGGTTGGGAAACGTGCCAAGCGGCGTGAAGTAGTCTTCGCCGCCGTGGACGGTCTTGGCGGCTTCCAGCAGTAGATACACCAATGCAGGGTGCATGGTGTCCTTGGATACGAGCAGGGCCTTGGCGGCCAGCAGCGTGACGTCGGCCTGCGGCAGATCGTTGACGATGCTGGTCGAGGCACGCGGGAATACGATCTTGGAGAGCGACGGGAATTTCTGTACCAGCGCATCGGCCTGGGCGAAGCTCATCAGTTTCAGGTCGCTGTTCAATAGCGTCTGCTGCATCTCCGCATCCGGCCTGCCGATGAAGAACGCGGCGTCCAACTGCCCATCCTTGAGGCCCTGGTAGGCCGCGTTGGCGTCCATTTGCAGCAGCGTGGTATTGGAAGCGGTAATGCCGCTATGCGCGAGCAGGATTCGGGAGACCTCGAGCAGCCCGCTGCCCGGAACGCCAATGGAGACTTTCTTCCCTTGCAGTTCGGATAGCCGATCCATCTTGGCAGCGCCGCGATAGAACACCCAGATCGGTTCATAGGCGACGGCGGCAATGGTCTGCAGCCCGTCGGTATCGCTCGGGCTGACCGTGCCCGATTGGATGAACCCCACCTCGTACGCACTATCCGGATTCTTCAGCCGCTCGTAGTTCTCGATCGAACCGGACGAACTGCGAATCTCGAGCTTGATGCCATCGCGTTTCAGGATGGTCGCGTAGCGATCCGCGAAACCTTGATAGATGCCCTTGTCCGCACCGGTCGTGATGATGATCGTATGCTGGATGGCGGGCCGGATGACAGCTACCAGTGACCAGCCCAGTGCGACCAGCAGCAGGATGCCTCCAGCAATAAGGAGGCGCCGGCGGCCCGCCGACATGGGCGGATTCTGGCTGCGGCGAAGCGCCGGATCGCGCCTAGACATTGGTCACCCGATAACAGAAAGAAAGTACTCCCGCTGCAGCAACGCCGAGTATCGCTGATGACATGGCGAGTTTTGTAATTTTTGGATTTTCTACGATACCAGATTGTTGTATCGCGGCTCAAACGACCTCACTCGGCAGCTCGATCAGGGAGCAAGAAAAAAGGCCGCATGAATGCGGCCTTCTCTTCGTGCGATGCCGCTCAGTGGAAGAGCTTCATTGCCTGGGTGATCGTGTTGGATACGCCCCAGACCAGCGGGACCAGCACATACAGCCAGAAGATGGCCAGCAGGCCTTTGCTGGTGGGTTGGGCTTTCACTTGTGAGTTGTCCATGTGCATCTCTTCGTCGGGCGGTCAGTGGGCGGCGCTGGCATTGCCGGCAAGGCTGGATACATCGGCTTCGCTCATGTGGTGCCTGTCGCTGACGCGCGCCACCAGCAGATTGCAGATGAAGCCGACCACGAGCAGGGCCGCCATGATGTGCAGCGTCATCGTGTACGCGTCGGCGCCGGTCACGCCGTGCGCTACCTGGTACTCGCGGATGTAGTTCACGAGCACCGGGCCGGCAATACCCGCAGCGGCCCAGGCCGTCAGCAGGCGACCGTGGATGCCGCCCACGAAGGCGGTGCCGAACATGTCGGCCAGATAAGCCGGGATCGTGGCGAAGCCGCCACCGTACATCGACATGATCACGCAGTAGGCCAGCACGAACAGCGCGATGTTGCCGCTTGCGCCAAGCTGTGGCACCAGCCAGTACAGGACAGCGCCCAGGGCGAAGAATACGAAGTAGGTGTTCTTGCGGCCGATCCAGTCAGAGGACGAAGCCCAGAAAAAGCGGCCGCCCATATTGAACAGAGACAGCAGGCCCACGAAGCCGGCTGCGGCGGCGGCGGTCACGCTGCCCTTGAAGCTCTCCTGAATCATCAGCGACGCCTGACCCAGCACGCCGATGCCGGCCGTCACGTTCAGGAACAGCACCAGCCACAGCAGGTAGAACTGAGACGTCTTCAGAGCCTGGTCGATGTGCACGTGGTTACGCGTGATCATCTTGCTGGCGGTGGTGGGCGGGGTCCAGCCGGCCGGCTTCCAGCCCGGGGCGGGCACGCGGATGGCCAGCGAGCCGATCAGCATCGACACGAAGTAGCCGATGCCCATGACCACGAAAGTCTGGGCCACACCGACCGACGTAGCGCTCTTGAAGGTGTTCATCAGCGCCACGGACAGCGGTGCGGCGATCATCGCGCCGCCGCCGAAGCCCATGATCGCCATGCCGGTGGCCATGCCGCGACGGTCCGGGAACCAGCGAATCAGCGTGGACACGGGCGATACATAGCCCAGGCCCAGTCCGATGCCGCCCAGCACGCCGTAACCGAGATAGAGCAGGGCGATCTGGTGCGTGTAGATACCCAGCGCGGAGACCAGGAACCCGCTGCCAAAGCAGCAGGCGGCGGTGAACATCGTCAGTCGTGGACCCACGCGCTCGAGCCATTTGCCGGCGAATGCAGCGGAAATGCCAAGGAAGAAGATCGCCAGCGAGAAAATCCAGCCAAGCGTGGTCAGTTTCCAGTCATCGGGCGCTGACTCGGTAATGCCGATTACCCTCGATAGCGGTACGTTGAATACCGAGAATGCATAGGCCTGGCCGATGCAAAGGTGAACCGCCAGCGCGGCGGGCGGGACCATCCAGCGGGAAAATCCCGGCTTGGCGTAGGTCGCTTCCTTGGAAAAGAACGGGGCCGGGCCATAGGCCGGGCTGCTGCCTTCATTCATCACACTGCTCATCGAGCGTTCTCCAGACGAGGGTCCTGGGCAACCGTTCCGCTTGCAGCATGGCGCGCCGGCGGGTCTGGGTGGCCCAGCCGGTTGACCCGTCACGCCGCGGTCGGATTACCCCCAGATGTGTCGACGCACCGGGCTTTGGACATGGTTATGGCCCGGACTGGTCGACGCTTGCTACCACACTACAAATCGGAAATGAGATTGGGCTGCGGGTAATGGCGCAGCAGCAACTGGCGCGAGCGAGTGCCGGCGGATCCGGCAGTCGGCGTGGCGAGAGACGCGAGGCGTCCCGGCATGAAATGGCTCATTATTTTTCCGTCGGGGGCGAGCAGTCATTGTTCTGACCAACAATGACTACCGTGGAAAATGTTATGTGCGCTGAACCTTAGCTGTGTCGATCGCTGACTTCAATAGGTTTTCGAGGACATATTCCCGCACCAACGGCGCTTTCGACGTGATGCATGAAAATCGTCGGTGCGACACGATATTTACCGTGTGATTTTTGCGACAGCGTTGAATAATGTGTGGACGGCACATGCCATCATAGATGCCCTATTGATAGGACAAATTGTCACGAATGCGTCATGCACGACGCCTACGATCTGTGCCGTGGCGGTTTTCCTCTGCCATGGAAGGACAAGCCGGTCACCAGCAATGGGTGCAAACGGGCGACAAGTGGGTGTCGCACGGACCGGCGAATTGACACGCCGCGGCCGCCCAATGGTCGCGGCATTTTTTTGCGCCCGAGAAGGTCAGTCAAACGTCAGAAGGCTTCGTTGATCTGGAAGTAGGCGCCCTTCGTCTGGCGACCGACGCCGACATCGAATCGGACATTGACCCGCGGCTTGAACTCGAAGAGGTAGCCCACGCCGCCATTCGGCAGCCAGTGGGCCGACGTCAGCCCGCCGGGGTTGCCGGCGATGGCGCCAGTGGCGAGCTAGAACATCATGCCTTGCCGGCCCACGATGTGCCAGCGGTATTTCACCTCTCCAGCAGTAAGCCGGCACTGCGGTTGATTGTCCAGATCGCGCCGACGGATCTGCTCCAGGCCCCCGTGACCTGCTCGTCCATCTGGTAGTTCAGGAAGGCAGTCTGGCCGCTGCCGCCGCCCGCGGTCCAACCGTGGGCGGCAAGCGGCAGGCAGCCGATTCGTCCGCCGCGTAGTCCCATCGCGTACGCATTCCCTTGGGCCGGTCAAGATGCACGATCTTTACCGAATGCCGCCCTGGATCGAAGTGAATGTTCTCGATAGGCGACATGAGGAAATCCAGATCCCAATCCGAACCCGACGGCGCAGCGACCATGCACTCAGGCCGCAGCCTGAGGCGCGAAGCGGATTGGCGTTCGCATCGCCGCAGATGGGCGATGGACTAGGGCTGATCGCTGTAGGTCAGCTCGACTGCGCAGGAGTGGTAGCGGTGGCCGGAGTGGCCGAAACCTTCGGCGTGCTGGCCGCGGCCGAGTCGCAGGCCGGGCGGGTGAGTTGCTGTCGCTGCCGGGCCTCGGCGCGACCGCGCTCGATCACGGCAAAGTCGGGGCCGGCAATGGCTGACAGCGAAGCAAGGAGGGAGGCTGCGCCACACAGGGCGAGCAGGGCGGACTTCATCAGAAAACTCCGACGGGTGGGAAAAACTATGCCCAGAATGATCCGCTCCTTCCGTCATAGTGTCCAAGACCGGATCGTTATTCGAGCGATAGGCTGGGCCAATAGTTGGCGATGAGGCCAGCTATTGCGCAGAGGGCCAGCCCAGGTACTGCCGCTACTTCTGGTGCCTACGACCGGAACATGATTTGTGCGACGACCACAAGGACCATGAAGTACACGAATAGCAGTCCGCAGAGCGAAAACGCCACCGTGCAGAGCGTGTCCATCGCCCGATTGGGGTCTGAAAATCGTTCTTTCAGCCAGTTGTTCATATCAATCTCCAGAAGTCAGACGACGCAAGCGCGCCGAGAGGAATCAATGCAAAGCCAATTGCAGACAGTGAGGTAATGCCGAGCGAGGCCAGCAGGACCCTGTTATGCCCGCGCCGGGGTACTCCCGATGCATATCCGTCCGTGTGGGGTAGAACTGCGCCACACGCGGCGAACAGGCTTGCCAGCACAAGCAGGAGCGTCATGCCGCCGTTCAGATACCCCTGGAATATGGCATTCACCCTCGCACTTGGTGGACAGGGTTCTGCCAGCTCATACAGCGCGGAGGTGCAGAAGCCGATCGCAGCCCAGCAGAGCTGCCCGTTCCTGACAACACTAACTAAGGCCAGCTGGGCGGAGGGGATGGCAAGCGGGAAGGCCTTCATGCAGATCAGCGAGATCATCGGCGCCAGCACAGGCAGGGCGACGGTGACGAGAAACCATCCCACCTTGAACCTCCTTGTCCTCTGATTGGTTTCAGAGAGTCTAAGAAGGCATGCGCGTTACGGCGAGTAAACTTGTGTTTCCAATTTCGCCAAGCGCATTACATTTGTTGTCGCGATGCATCGGCGGCGGTGTTCGCCAACGATGACCGTGGCAAACACCGCCTCGGAGCACCGCGCGGCTCAGCGCATCTTGCCGAGGATGGCCTGCATCTCGGTGGCGTCGAATGCCCGAAGCGTCTGGGTGTGAACGTTGCCAAGCGCGCCGACGCTCAGCCCGAACGCCGTCACCACGGTGTCATCCTGCGCCTCCAGCGTCAGCACGACGTCGTATTTGCCCAGTGTCCAGAACACATCCTTCACTTGCACGCCAAGTTGCGCGCCCAATTCACGCACGGCGGCGGCGCGTTTGGTCGTTTCCTTGACAGTGCGGATGCCCTGATCGGTGAAGCTTGCCAGCACGATGTAGCGGGTCATGGTGAGTCTCCGGCAACAAGTGGATGGGCGCCGTCGGCGCCGTGCCGGGTGTGGGCGTGACCCCCATCCGGCCGGGAGAGCGTGTGGACGGTGGTTCAGGGATTCGGCGCGAGTTCGCGCGGCGCTTCGTCGTTCACCCGAAGACGATGGCGGTGACGACGCTCGCCGGGAAATTCGGCGAAACAGCCTGAGCAATGCCGAAAGCACGCAAATTGCGAACCACCGGCGACCGGATGCGGTTCGTAGTCATTCCGTGCCCATTTCGGCGAATGCGATCCCGTGGTGTGGCGCGAGGTGTTGCAGAAATGAAGCGCCTTCCGCGCCGCAACCCGGCCTGTTGCCATCGCCATGTAACGGATGCGCTGCAACATGGCTGCCATTCTGGGTCAGCCAAGAATGTCTTTCATAAGAATCAAGTAGTAATCTTCCTGCCACATTTCTCATGCATCCTCCAGTCCGTCTCAAACAGGGAGGACACCATAATGAGAAGGATTTCCGTACTCGCGGCAGCCGCCATGTCGGTCGCCCTCGCGGCCTGCGGCGGCGATGACAACAATGGCAACAACGCCGGCACGACGCCGCCGATCGAGCAGCCACAAGGCGGCACCACGCCGACCAAGAACGTCGTATTTTTCCTCGGCGACGGCATGGGCATGACGACGTTGACCGCCGCGCGTATCTACAAGGTGGGCGAGGAAGGCGATCTGACGATCGACACGATGCCGGAAAGCGGCTTCGTCCGTACGTATTCGAACGACGCCCAGGTCACGGACAGCGCCCCGTCGATGGCCGCCTACATGACCGGCGTGAAAATGAACAACGAAGTCATCTCGATGACTCCGGAAACGAGCGCCGTGGACGCCAACGGCAAGGCCTATGTGTCGGGCGCTGACAGCACCTGCCCGGCGACGGGCAACGGCAAGAGCGTGCCGACGCTGCTCGAGCAGATGAAGGCTGCCGGCTACGGCACGGGCGTGGTCACTACCACGCGCATCACGCACGCCACGCCGGCGGCCACCTACGCCCACATCTGCCACCGCGACGGCGAGAACGCCATCGCAGCGCAACTGGTACCGAAGGGCGCCGGCTTCAACGGCGCGCTGACCGATGGCGTCGACGTGATCTTCGGCGGCGGCCGCCAGCACTTCCTGGCCACGACCGCAGGCGGCAAGCGTACCGATGGCCGCGATCTGGTCGGCGAGTTCAAGACGGCCGGCTATAGCTACGCTGCCAGCAAGTCGGACTTCGACAAGATCACGGCCAGCTCTGCCAAGGTGGTGGGTCTGTTCAACGCGAGCCACATGGATTACGACCTCGATCGCGATCCGGCGAAGGAGCCGAGCCTGGCAGAAATGACCGGCAAGGCCATCGACGTGCTGGCTGCCAAGAAGAAGGGCTTCTTCCTGATGGTGGAAGGCGGTCGTATCGACCACGCGCTGCACGAGACCACCGCCCGCAAGGCACTGCAGGACACCGCCGCGTTCGACGACGCGATCAAGGCTGCCATCGACAAGCTCAACGTAATCGACCCGGGCCTGAAGAACACGCTGATCGTCGTCACCGCCGACCATGACCACACCCTGGTCCTGAACGGCTACGCCAAGCGCACGGGCAAGACCAGCGATGCCAACCCCGGCGTGCTGGGTCTGGTCAAGGACTACGTGACTGGCTCTGCCAAGCTCGATTCGACCGGCAACCCGTTCTCGATCATCGGCTTCGGCAATGGCGAGAACCGTCCGGCCACGCGTACCGCGCTGACCGATGTGCAGGTCTTCGACAAGACCTATCACCAGGAAGCGGTGATTCCGATGCCCGCGGGTGGTGAAACCCACGGTGGCACCGATGTGTTCATCGGCGCCATGGGCAACGGGGCCACCAGCTTCACCGGTGTGATGGACAACATCGAGGTGTTCGGCCTGATCAAGAAGGCAATCGGACTCTGAGCCAACCCGCCATCACCGCACAACGGAATATCGACATGAAAATCACTACCCGTATCGGAATGCTGGCGGCCGCGGCGGCCAGCGCTTGCCTGACGATGCCCGCGGCGCAAGCCGCTGGCGAGGCCAAGAACGTCATCTTCTTCCTGGGCGACGGCATGGGCCCCGCCACCGTTACCGCATCGCGTATCTACAAGTACGGCGAGTCGGGCAAGCTGACGATGGAATCGCTGAAGCGCACCGCGCGCATCAAGACGTTCTCCAACGACGCGCAAACCACCGACAGCGCACCGTCGATGGCTGCCTACATGACCGGCGTGAAGATGAACAACGAGGTCATCTCGATGTCTCCGGACACGAAGGCGACCGCGCCGGGCACAGACGTCAACGGCAACAAGACCATCAACAACTGCCTGCCGACCAACGGTACTTCGGTGCCGACGCTGCTGGAACTGGCCAAGGCGCGCGGCAAGGCAACCGGCGCTATCACCACGACCGAGCTGACGCACGCCACGCCGGCCGCCACGTACTCCCACATCTGCCATCGCGATGCGCAGTACGACATCGCCGCGCAAGCGGTGCCGGGTGGCGCGGGTTTCAATACGGCGCTGGGTGACGGTGTCGACGTGCTGATGGGCGGCGGACGCAACCACTGGACGCCGTTTGACGCCACGGCCAACAAGAAGGGTCGTGCCGATGGCCGCAATCTGCTGACGGAGTTTGCCGCCAAGGGCTACGCCGTGGCCGCCACGCGCGACCAGATGATGCAGGCCAGCGGCAACAAGCTGATTGGTCTGTTCAGCACGACGAGCCATCTCGAGTACGAGATCGACCGCGTGGCGGGCAAGGGCGAAGGCGCTACCCAGCCGAGCCTGGCCGACATGACCGCCAAGGCGATCGAGCTGCTGTCGAAGAATGGCAATGGCTACTTCCTGATGGTCGAGGGTGGCCGTATCGACCACGCGCTGCACGGCACCAACGCCAAGCGTGCGCTGGAAGACACCATCGCCTTCGACGACGCCATCAAGCGCGCGCTTTCGATGGTTGATCTGTCGAACACGATCATCGTGGTCACCGCCGACCACGATCACACGATGACGATCAACGGCTACTCGCACCGCGGCAACCCGATCCTGGCCACGGCCACCGACTACAAGACCAAGAAGACCGCCCTGGCGGCCGACGGTCTGCCCTACACGACGCTGGTGTTCGGCAACGGTGGCACCCCGCGCAAGGCTACCCGCGACAACCCGTCGCTGGTGGACACCACCGCCAATGACTATCTGCAGGAAGTTGGCGTGAACCTGGGTTCCCCGGGTGCCGAAACGCACGGTGGCGGCGATGTGATGCTGTTCTCCACCGGCCCCGGCAGCGCGCCGTTGAAGGGCACCCTCGACAACACCAAGGTGTTCGGTGTGGTCAAGTCGGCCCTGGGTCTCTGATCCTCGTCGTACCCGACACGGGCGCTTCGCGTGCCCGTGCCATGACGCACGCCGGTTCGCCGGCGTGCGCTTTCCACTTTCAGCACGGCAATGATCAACATGAAGCAAGCCAGCATGAAACAAGCCGGCGTGAAGCAGGCAATCGGCCAGTTCGTTCTGCTGGCTCTCGGCATATGCGCCTCGTCGACGGCCCTAGCGGCCACGGCTACGGCCACCGATTCGGGTAAGCCGCTCGCGCTGCGCGTGCAGCACGAGCTGTCGGCACTCGGCAAGGATGGCGTGAAGCGTGATGTGTCGTTCGGCGAACGTGTCTATCGCAATGGTGACTCGGTCTGGATCGAGCGCGAAGTGCCGGCGAGCGTGCGCCACGCGCATGACGAGGCAGAACACGCGGCGGGCGACAAGGGACACAAGCACATGGATGTTTCGACGGCAGCGCGCTGGATCGAACGCAAGCCCAACGGCGAACTCAATGTGCGGCTCGTCAGCGACCAGATGCGCAAGACATTCGAGGTGCGCCAGGGTGACTACGGTAATATCGGCTTCGATGGCTCCTGGGCTGCGGCGAGCCATCTGCTCGACCCCGCCTTGCTCAAGACGATGAAGGCTAACGGCCCCGTACGCGACGGCGTGCAGGAATACACGGCCCGCCGCGGCGACGAGCGCGTGACGGTGCAATGGGATGTGGCCGGGCAGTATCCGCGCCTGGTGCAGTCGCTCAACACAAGCGGCACACAGAAGAAGATCACGCGTGTCACGTCGGTCGCGACGCCGGCGAGCGCGCCCTGGTCTCGCACACGCGGCTACGCGCAGGGCGATTATTCCGATCTGCTGGATTGAATCGACGATTGACTCAGTGACCCGCTGACGCGCCGGACTGTGCCGGACAGCGCTGGGCGCTCAGCGGCCCGGCTGGGTGCGAATCGACGTGGCGATATCGCGGCTCACCGAGGCGAGGGCGCGGTTATGCGCTGCGATGATCGCGTCGAAGCCATCGCTGGCAACGGCCTCGCGCACCACCGAGCGCCCGGCAATCGCCGGCTGCTTCCCCGGCGGCTGGATGGTCCACAGCGCATCCATCGACACGGCGACGGCCGGCTCCGAATCCAGACTCAGGATATCCACGCGGACACGCCAGGCCGGCATTGCATTCGAACCAGTATCGAAGACAGTCACTTGATCGGACCCCAGCATGGTTCTCAGATCGGCGGCGATGACCTGGGAGATTTCGGACTTGAGCGGCTCGGCCCAGCGTGCGAATTCGTTGACCTTGACTTCATTGGCCGAGACACGTGTCACGATCTGAGGCCGATCGACCAGATCCGGGATTGTTACCGGCCCGACGACGACACGGATTGGCGTCGCGGTGGAGGCACGTTCCACGGTGTTGTCCGGATCTAGCGTGTAGAACCGCGATTTCGGCGAGCTGCAGCCGGCCAGCAGCCCGATGAGCGCCACGGATGCCACGCTTGCGGTGGCGATCGACCTTGTCATGCGTTTCATGGCTTGTCCTCCGCTTTGCCGCGTATCAGCGCTTCGGGGTGCTGCTCCAGATAGTCGGCAAGCGAGCGGAGCGCGGCGGCCGTACGGGCGAGTTCCTTCATGGCGTCCGCCGTGTTCTGCTGCAGCGCCGAGTCGGGGCCGAGCGCGGTGTTGGCGGAGTCGAGCGTGGAGCGCGCCGATGCCAGCGTGTCGCGTGCTTGCGGCACGAGCTCCGAGTCCAGCCGCGTCAATAGCGAGGTCGCGTTGCGAAGCATGTCCTTGGTGTTCTGACCGATCTGCGCAAAGGGCACGCTGTTCAGTTGCGCGACAACACGTGTCAGGGACTGCTGCAGCGACTGCAGATCGCCCTGGATGGACGGAAACTCCGGCGGGTTTTCGTTCCAGTTGATCTTGGCCTTGGGTGCGTTGGGGAAGAAATCCAGCGCGATATAAAGCTGCCCGGTCAGAAGGTTACCGTTCCGCAACTGCATTCGGAGCCCTTGGGAGACCAGGAAGTCGCCAAGCTCGCGGGGCGTTTCGGTCACCGGGCCCGCGCCCGCACCGGTGCGGTAACGCGACGTGAACCGTCCTGGGTAGAAGTTTATTTCCACCGGGATGCTGAATTTGCGCGTAACCGGATCGTAGCGTGTGTAGATGCCGGTGACCTCGCCGATCACGATGCCCCGGAACTCGATCGGAGCGCCAACGGCCAGTCCGCGCACCGTGTCCGTGAAATTGACCACGTAGTGATGTACGACGCTGTCCTGGCGCTTGAGTGCGGTGACACGGTCATGGAACAGTGCGAAGGTCGATCCTGCCGCTGCAACGGGTTGGTCCTGCGATTCGTACGGGGTCTCGAAGCCGATGCCCCCGATCAGGATCGACACCACGGACTGGGTGTTCACGCGCAAGCCACCCGTATCGAGCGACACGTCAACGCCGCTGGCGTGCCAGAAGCGTGTGCCCTGCTGCACGAACCGGTCGTACGGGGCATTCACGAACACCTTGAGCGTGACGCCACGCCCGTCGGAGTCGAGGTCGAACGCGGTGATCTGTCCCACCTGAAGGCGGCGGAAGTAGACCGGGGAGCCGACATCGAGCGAGCCCACGTCCTCGCTCTTTAGCGTGAACTCGCGGCCCGGCACGTCGCTGGTGAATGCGGGCGGCGTCTCGAGCCCGACAAAGTCGTGGCGCGTCGCCGTCGCCGTGCCGGCATCGGTGGCGATGTACGAACCGGACAGCAGTGTGCCGAGGCCGGAAACGGACCCGCCCGAGATGCGCGGCCGCACCACCCAGAAACGCGTGTTGTCGACAAGCAGGCGTCCGGCGTCCTTGGCGATCTCGGCGGTCACCACCACGCGCTTGCTATCGGGGGAAAGCGCCACCGACTTGACCAAGCCGATGTCGACGTCCTTGAACTTGATCTTGGTCTTGCCGGCCTCCAGGCCCTCGCCGGTCTTGAAGCTGACGGTGATCGTCGGTCCCTGTTCGATCACGGCCTTCACCGCGAGCCAGCCGCCGATCAGCACGGCGATGATCGGCACGAGCCATATGAGCTGCAGGCGCCAGCGCGAGCGCGATGGCGACTTGGCGACTTGGCGACGGCCTCGGGGAAGTCCGGGGTATCGGGGTCCTGGCCTGGACTGGTCATGGTTGATGCTCCGCTTCATCCCAGATCAGCCGCGGATCGAATGTCATCGCGGCGAACATGGTCAGTACCACCACCGCGCCGAAGGCGATGGCGGCGGGGCCGGCCTGGATCGTGGCCAGGGCCTTGAATTGCACCAGTGCGACGAGCACGGTGATTACGTAGATATCCAGCATCGACCAGCGGCCGACGAACTCCACCACGCGATAGATCTTCGTGCGGCGCTTCGGCGCGGAGGTGGAATGAAACTGCGTGGAGAAGGCCAGGTAGCCGAGCGCGAGGATCTTGAGCATCGGCACGGCAATGCTGGCAATGAACACCACGATCGCGAGCAGCCACGATCCTGACGTCCACAGGTATGCGACACCACTCAGGATCGTGTCGTTCTCCGCGCCGAACAGCGAGCTCGTGTACATGACGGGCAGCACGTTAGCGGGGATGTACAGCACGACGGCGGAAATCAGCAACGCCCAGGTGCGTGTCAGGCTCGCGGGTTTGCGGCTATGCAGCGTCGCGCCGCATCGCGGGCAGGCCAGCGCATGGTCGCGCGTGTGGGCGCTGGTCAGCAATCCGCAATCGTGGCACGAAAGCAGGCCACAATGCGCCGCCGTGATGGGGCCCGAAACGATTGGCGGTTCCAGGTGCGGGCGTGCGCCGCTGGTTGTGCGCACATCCGAGAATCGGACCCATAGCGAATGCGGGTCGAAGGCGGTATGGGCCCCGACCAGCACGAGCATTAGCGCGCCGAACGACCACAGCGCGACGCCGGGCACGACCGACGCGATGTGCGCGAGCTTGACCAGGGCCACCAGCAGGCCAAGGATCAGCACCTCGGTCATTCCCCAGGACTCGGCCTGATGGCAGAGCCTCAGCACCTGAGGCGCAAACCAGGGCTTGCGGCCCAGACGCAGCGGCAGCAGTACCCACAACATGCCCACCGTCTGCAGTACCGGCATCACGATGGTCGTGATCAGGACCAGGATTGCCAGCGGCCACATGCCGCCGTGAAACAGCACGCGCACTGCGCCAGCGAGTGTCGTTTGCACCAGCGTGCCGCTGACGGAGAGACCGACGATCGGATAGAGATTCGAAATGCCCAGCAGCACCAGCGCGCCGAGCGCGAGGGCCAGCGCCTGCTCCAGGCCGTCAGGGTGGTTGCGGGCAAGTTCGGCGTCGCAGCGGCAGCATCGCAGCGTGCCCTTGATGGGCACGGGCAATGCGCGCTGGAGCAGGTCGCATTCGGGGCAGGCGATCAGATCGGTGCGGGTCATGCGCCACCTCCGTGACGTGTTCGGCCTTGACGATCCTGCTTTGCCTGTTGACATCGCCGGTGCCGGAGTGGCTTCCTGGTCCTTTCCGCTTTGTACAGGCGTCAAGCCACCAGCGGCTCGTGGGAGCCACTGCAGCTAAGCCTATCAATCGACGCCTGGATCGGGTAGGGGACTTTGGTCCAGCATCGCCGGGCTACGCACGGGATATGCCCGGCGTAATCGGCGTAATTGGCGTAACCGGCGAATGAAACTGCATGAATCAGCGCCCGGAGCGCTGATCCATCTGCCCCAGCACGTGCCGCGCGTGTCCCGAGCAGTCTTCGTCGTCGGCAAGGTTCTCGATGTCGTGGGCGAGCGCGAGCAGGTCGCGCCGGGTGCCAGCCAGCCGCTGTTCCAACAATTCGATCTCGCCGGCCTTGCGCCGCAATACCTCGATCAGTTTTTCGCGCGGCCAGTCATTGAGACGGGTCGGAAGGATGGCGCGGATTTCGTCGAGCGAGAAGCCGGCGTTCTGGGCCCGCAGGATGATTTCTAGCCGTGTCAGCGTTTCCGGGGCGTACTCACGGTAGCCATTGGCCTGCCGCTGTGCCGGCTGGAGCAGACCGCTTGCCTCGTAGAACCGAATGCGCGAGGCGGCCACGCCGCTCAGGCGTGCCAGTTCTCCAATCTTCATCTGCAGTGTTCCAGGGGACTTGACATTAAAGTTGACTTTAAGCTTAGGGTTACGCAGTCGTCAACGCAATGCGCAAATGCCTGCGAACCCCAGCCATGAAACTGTTCACGCCCCTTACCCTGCCCAACGGCGCAGTCATTCCCAACCGCCTGGCCAAGGCCGCCATGGAAGAGAACATGGCCGATGCGGACCATGCGCCATCTGACGCATTGCTACGCCTCTACGAAGCCTGGGCCGCGGGAGGCGCTGGCCTGATGCTTACGGGCAATGTCATGGTCGATCACCGGGCGATGACCGGACCGAATGGCGTCGTGCTGGAGAACGACGCCCATCTGGATCGCTTCCGGCAATGGGCGCGGATCGCGCGCGCCCACGGCGCCCACGTCTGGATGCAGATCAACCACCCCGGCCGCCAGATGCCCGCCGCGCTGGGACAGACCACGCTGGCGCCGTCAGCGGTTCCGCTGGAACTGGGCGCGCTGTCCAAGCAGTTTCCTGTTCCCAGGGAGATGACCGCAGCCGACATCGACGATGTGCGCGAGCTCTTCGTCCGCAGCGCTCAGCTGGCCGAACAGAGCGGCTTCACTGGCGTGCAGATCCACGCGGCCCATGGCTATCTGCTCAGTCAGTTCCTGTCGCCGCTGGCTAACCGGCGACAGGACCAATGGGGTGGCCCGATCGAGAACCGCGCGCGCCTGCTGCTCGACATCGTACGTGCGGTGCGGCAGGCGGTGTCGCCGGCTTTCGTGGTGTCCGTCAAGCTGAACTCGGCCGATTTCCAGCGCGGGGGATTCAGCCCCGATGACGCGAAGCGCGTGGTCGAACTGCTCAATCCGCTCGGCGTCGATCTGGTGGAACTGTCGGGCGGCAGCTACGAAGCCCCGGCCATGCAAGGGCAGGCGCGGGATGGGCGCACGCTCGAGCGCGAGGCGTACTTTCTGGCCTTTGCGCGTGATATCGCAGCCATCGCGCAGATGCCGCTGATGGTCACGGGTGGTATCCGTCGCCGCGCCGTGGCCGACCAGGTGGTCGATAGCGGCATTGCGATGGTTGGCATCGCCACCGCGCTGTCCATCGATCCCAATCTGCCGCGCGATTGGTTGGCGGGCAAGAACAACGCGCCCGCGCTCCGCCCGATCACATGGAAGAACAAGGTGCTGGGTTCGCTGGCCAACATGGCCGTGGTCAAGTTCCAGCTCAAGCGGCTCAGCCAGGGACGCGGCACGCATCCACGGGTCTCCCCGCTCAGGGCACTGCTCATGCAGCAAATGGCCAACGCCTGCCAGACAAGGCGTTACAAGCGCTGGATGATGGGGCGGGAGTTGGGCTGAGGGTAAGTGAGGGTAAGGGGCAGGCCCGCTATCGCCCCTGATTCACGGCTTCGAATCCGGCGACGAGTGCATCGAGCAGATGGCGCACGGCGGGCACCATGCCGCGCCGCGTCGGAAAGATCGCGTGCACGAGCCCACTCGTCGAGGCCAGTTCGGGCAGCAGATGCAGCAGCCGGCCTGACTGCAGATCCTCTTCGATGAATTCCCTCGGCAGCATGGCCACGCCGACGCCGAACATCGCGGCGATTCTCAGGCTTGCGATATCGTCCGTTGCGAGTCGGGGGCGGTGGGCGAAAGCCTGCTCCTTTCCGCCGGCATCGACAAGATTCCAGACGTATCGCTCGTTGTTGCTGGCCATGGCAATGGTCGGCCAGTCCTGTAGCGATTCGATCGAGGCTGGCGGGGCGTGCAGCCTTGCCAGTTCCGGACTTGCGACGAGGACGAACGTGGACAAGCCCAGTTGCCGGACCGCGAGGTCGGTGTCCTCCAGTGGCGCGGGCCTGACGCGGATCGCGAAGTCCAGCCCTTCTTCGATGACGTCGACGCGGCGATTGGTGGCGTCGACCAGAACCTGCACCTGTGGGTTGTCGTGCACGTAACGAGAGATGGTCTCGGCGACGCCCGAACTGAGGAGCGCAACCGGGCAACTGATCCGCACGGTGCCCTGTGGCTGCGAGCGGGTCTGGTCGACGATCTCCTTGGCGGCCCTGGCTTCGGCCACCACCGCAAGGCAGTGCTGGTGAAAGCGTCGCCCGGTCTCCGTCAACGACAGGCTGCGGCTGGTGCGGTTCAGCAGGCGCACGCCAAGCGCCTCTTCCAGCGCGCGGATGCGCCGGCTCAGTTTCGATGTCTGCTGGCCAAGGCTACGGGCGGCGGCAGTGAAGCTGCCGCGATCCACCACTTCGGCGAACAGCCGAAGGTCATTGAGGTCCGGGATCTGATCCATGTGAGGAGGCGCTTCAGGATGATCAGATCATCCTACTGGTGGCAACGATGCTTTGCAAACTCGGATATTTCGCCGTTGTCGTTGCTTGTCTAGCATTCATCCCAACCAGAGACCACGCTAAATCGTGCGGGTCGATGGGAGAGCCGGCCGATCGCGGACGGCCTGACCGAGGGGATGGAAATGCTCGTACACCGGCGTTGGGAATCACTGGATGCAGCCGATCATGGCTGGCTCCGCGCGAAGCACCACTTCCAGGTCGATGCCGCTGGCAACCCCGCGCATCACCCGCTTGGCTCGCTGATTGTCTGGAATGACGACGAGATTGCGGTCGGTGCCGGCTTTCCGCTTCATGGGCACCGTGACATGGAGATCGTCACGTATGTCCGCCAGGGGACGCTCGAACACCGCGACACGCTGGGCTCCATCGGCACGATCCGGGCGGGAGAGGTCCAGGTGATGAGTGCGGGCCGTGGCATTCGTCACGCCGAGTCCAACCGCGGCAGCGAGCCGCTCAGGCTCTATCAGATCTGGCTGCTGCCGCGCGAACGTGGCGGTGACCCGCGATGGGAGACCCGGCCCTTTCCCGAGGCAGGCCGATTCGGACGCTTCGCGGTACTGGCCAGTGGATTCCCCGGCGACGGCGACGCGCTGCCGATCCGTGCCAATGCTCGGCTTCTCGCCGCGACGCTCGGGCCCGGCGATCGCCTCACACATTCATTTGCTCCACACAACAACGCTTACCTCGTGGTGGCTTCGGGACGTATCGCCGTGGATGGCGAGTTCGTCGGGCTACGCGATGGGGTGGCGATCACGAATGCCGCATCCATCGACGTCGCGGCGCTTGAACACTCTGAACTGGTGATGGTGGAAACCCGTTGAGAGTCACTTGATCCATCCACCTCGAAGCATTTTCGTCTGAAAGGACATGACCATGGAACACAACAAGTACTACCCGCTACTCGGCCGCATCATGCTCGGTGCGCCATTTCTCATGAGCGGTCTCGGAAAACTGGCCGCATATGGCGGCACCGTTGGCTATATTTCCGCAGTCGGCCTGCCTGTGGCACCGCTGGCGTACCTGATCGCGGTGGCGGTCGAGGTGGGCGGCGGCATGATGCTGTTGTCGGGCTATCAGGTGCGTGCGGCGTCGCTAGTGATGGCGGCATTCTGCGTGGCGACAGCCGTTTTCTTCCATCACAACTTCGCCGATCAGAATCAGATGATTCACTTCCTGAAGAACCTGATGATCGCGGGCGGCCTTTTGCAGATCGCCAGCTTTGGCGCGGGCGCATGGAGCCTGGACGCGCGTCTTGCGGGGCCGGCGTCGCACAAGACGGCGTTGCGGGCGAACTGATATCGGCGATTGCTTGGCAAGCATGACGAATTGCCTGCAGGAGGCAACCAATGCAGAACAGTATTCCAACGCTGTTGCGGCGCAATCTTGAAGAGGTCTTCGGCGAAATCGATCCGGCGCGCAGGCGCCGCGCCATCGACGACATCTTCACTGACGACAGCGTGTTCTACGATCCGAACAGCGGTATCCATCGTGGCCGCGACGCGATCGACAGGATTGCAGGTGTTATCAAGGCGTCGCATCCGGACTTCCGGTATCAGCCGATTGCCGAGCCCGAGGTGGCGGGGGACGGCGGGCGCATTCGATGGGTATCGGGGCGTCCTGGCGAAGCGCCTGCCTATGCGGGCACCGACTTCATCGTTACCAGGGACGGCCGCATTGTTGCCGTTTATCTCTTCTTCGACGAACTGCCTTGAGTCGTGGCGCGCCTGCCTCAAAAGGCTGGTGCTGCCGAATCCCTCCGGCGTTGCCGGAACCATAGAAACCTCATGAAGGAGTCTGCAAATGTCCAAGGTCCTGGTGCTGTATTACTCCACCTACGGGCACGTGGAAGCCCTGGCGGAGGCGGTCGCTGAAGGCGCTCGCGCCACCGGCGCTACCGTCGACGTCAAGCGGGTACCGGAAACGGTGCCGGCGGCGGTAGCCGAGGCCTCCCACTTCAAGGTCGACCAGAAAGCGCCGGTAGCCACGGTAGAGGATCTGGCTAACTACGACGCCATCGTGGTCGGCACACCAACGCGCTTCGGGCGCATTTCCTCGCAGATGGCGGCGTTTCTCGATCAGGCCGGTGGCCTGTGGATGCGCGGCGTGCTGAACGGCAAGGTCGGAGGCGCTTTCACGTCAACTGCCACTCAGCACGGCGGGCAGGAAGCCACGCTGTTCTCGATCATTGCCAACCTGCTGCACTTCGGCATGACCATCGTCGGTTTGCCGTACAGCCATCAAGGGCAGATGACGCTGGATGAAATCGTCGGCGGGTCGCCGTATGGCGCGACGACCATTGCTGGCGGACAAGGGCAACGTCAGCCGAGCGCCATCGAACTCGAGGGTGCGCGCCACCAGGGCGAACTGATCGCGAAGACCGCGAACAAGCTGTTCGGCTGAGGATGTGCATCGCTAGCTGAGCGGCCTGCCGGAGGCAGTCGGACAGGGGGGCGCCTTGCCGTGCGTCGCTTCCTTTTCGCCCATGGCGGGAAGGAAGCGACATGCGTTCCCGGCGCGCTCGGGTGCTAGAAGTTATGCCGCATGGCCAGCGCGAAGGTCTGTGGATCGGCGCCGGCCTTCACGCCCAGGCCGTTGATGGCGAAGTCATAGAGGGCGTTCCGCTTGTTGTTGATCCGGCTGTAGTAGGTATAGATCGACGTGCGCTTGGAAAGCGGATAGTCGTAGCCGACAGTGATCTGCGTGGCGCCGGTTTCGGGGCCGGCATGGAATGAACCGATTGTCTCGGTCGCATTGCCCGTGCCGTTGCTGGCGAACGTGAAGCCGATCTTCACGCTGCCGGGTCCGAGCTTCTGGACCAGTGAGGTGTAGTAGCTGTTGCGCGCCAGGTCGCCGGTGGCGGTGCGATAGTGCAATCGCTCGTACACCAGGGCGATCGTCGTCGTGGGGAACTGGTAGGAGACGCCGACCTTCATGCCATCGTCGTTACGGCCGGCGGTCTGATAGTGCTGATGGATCTCGTAGGCCATCGACACACTGAGCGGGCCGCGTTCGTACGCGCCCGCAAACGAGTACAACGCCGGATTGCGCGGCACGCTGATCTTTTCTTCCGGCAGGCCCCAGGTCATCGCGCCGCTTAACCCGTGCCATTGCGGCGACTGGTAATGCAGGGAGTTCTGCTGGCGCCGGTCGAACGAGTTGGTGTTCTGGACGTTGTCCGTGGTGGCGGCCGCGCCATTGCCCATGATCGACATATAGCCGGCGGTGGTCGGGTAGTAGGGGTCGAGGGTCTTGGTCGAAGTGGTATAGGCCGTATCCCAGTTGCCCATGAATACGGTGCCATACGGGCTGGCCATGCCGAGCCGCGTGTCGCGTGCGGCGATCTGCCCCGCGCCGGTGTCGATCGACAGCGTGCTCTCGACCTGCCAGATGGCCTTGAGCCCATACCCGAGCGCTTCCTCGCCGCGAATACCGAAGACGGACCGGTTGTTGGTCAGCCGCGCAGTGCCGCCCAGGTGGGTGCCGTCGGTCGCGGTGGAGGCTGACGCGTACTCGACGGCCGTATTGAGTCGCCCGTAAATCACAACGGATGACTGGGCGTTGGCCGTGCCGACCAGGCAGGTGGCCGAGGCCGATAGCGCCGCTATCGTCGCCAGGGGGCGCATCCAGTGCCACACGCCAACTCTTGTCATCTCGCGCTCCCCCGTTGGTTTGATTCCTATAGTAGTGAAGCGTCGCACGGACGGGAATCGACGCTGATCGATAGAGGGACCATTAGAAGGGAATCATGGCGCTCGAGAACCAGAAACCTATTCCGACCAGCATGCACGGCGGTGTGCTGTCGTTTGTCGCAGGCTTTGTCGATGTGGTTGGCTTCATCGCCCTGTTCGGGCTGTTCACGGCCCACGTGACCGGCAACTTCATCATGATCGGCGTGGAGTTGACCGGGAACTCGGACGGATTGGCGACCAAGCTGCTGGCACTGCCGGCCTTTGTCGTCGCAGTGGCCGCCACACGTGTGCTCGAGTCGAATTTCGCGAGACGCCAGCGTCCCGTGGTTGCGCTGCTGCTCGCCATCGAATGCTTGTTCCTGCTGCTGTTCATCGGCACCGGGCTTTGGGCGAAGGCTGGCGCTGGCCTGACTGCCAATGCATTGCCGTCCACGCTTGCGGGAATGCTGGCCGTGGTGGCCATGGGTATCCAGAACGCGTTGTCCCGTACCGCGCTGGCCGATCTGGGGCCAACCACCATCATGACTGGCAACACTACCCAGGTCGTGATCGATCTCGTCGATCTGACTTCCGCCAGCCCGGAACAGACCGGGGCGATCGTCACGCGGCTGCGCAAGATGCTGCCAGCCGTAGTGGGGTTTGCCGCCGGCGCGGTGCTCGGCGCGCTTGCCTATCAGGCGGTCAGTTTCTGGTGCGTCTTTCTGCCGGTGCTGCTGCTGGCGGCGGTGTGTCGCCAGCGTTGGCCCGGCAGGGTGGCGCTGGCCTGAATCGAGGTTCGCCTGCCGTCGAAATTTTGCCTTTTTGGTTTGAAATATTTTGGTGTACCATCCGCATACATTAACGTCGTCAACGTATGCAAAAAATGGAAGCCAATAAGTTTCGCCCGCTGGCTGGCGTAAAAGTGCTTGAGTTGTCACAGATTCTGGCCGGCCCCACCTGTGGGCTGATGCTTGGCGATCTCGGGGCCGACGTGGTCAAGATCGAGCGATTTCCCGCCGGGGACGACGCGCGGAAGTACCGCCGGCAGGGCGACAGCGGATTGCCGCCTTCCTTCCTGATTGTCAATCGCGGCAAGCGGTCGCTCGGACTCGACCTGCGCAAGGAAGAGGGCAAGGCGGTGCTCAAGCGGATGGTTGCCCAGGCCGATGTGCTGACCGAGAACTTTCGTCTGGGAGTGATGGAGAAACTGGGCCTTGGCTACGACGTGCTGCGCGAGGTGAATCCGGCCCTGATCTACTGCTCGATCACCGGATACGGACGGACGGGGCCGCTCGCCAGCAAAGGTGGTTTCGACCTGATTCTGCAGGCGTTCTCGGGGCTCATCAGCGTGACAGGAGAGCCCGGCCGCGACCCGGTCAAGCCGGGCATGTCGATCGCCGACGTCAATGCCGGCATCCTGGCCGCATTCGGTATCCTGGCGGCGTACATCAACCGGCTACGCACGGGCGAGGGCTCGCGCGTCGAGACCTCGCTGCTGCAGGCATCGATGCAGCAGCTTTACTGGTACGCGGCGGCCTACTTCTCGACCGGGGCGATTGCGAAGCCGGTCGGCACGGCGCATCCGCTCATCGCGCCTTACCAGGTGTATCAATGCGCTGATGGCGGTATCGCGCTCGGGGGCGCCAATCAGACCAACTGGGAGCGCATCGCCGATGTGCTGGGCCATCCGGAGTGGAAGGCCGATCCGCGTTTCGACAGCGCGGCGGAAAGACTCGCGCGCCGTGCCGAGCTCGAACTGCTGATCACCGATGTCCTGAAGGGCGCGCCGGTGGCGACGTGGGTGGAGCGATTCGATGCCGTGGGGGTGCCTGTCGGCCCGGTTCAGAACGTGGCGCAGGCACTGGAGCATCCGCAGGCGAAGGCAGTCGGGATGGTCGTGGAAGCCCGCAAGCCAGGCGGCGGCATGACGCGCGCGCTGGGGCTACCCGTCCTGTTCGACGGGGGCAACGCCAGTTCGACCGGCCCGGCCCCCGCGCTGGGCGAGCATTCCAGTTCAGTGCTGCGGGAGTTTGGATTTGCCGCGGGAGAGATCGAGGACCTGCTGCGCAACGCCGTGGTCCACGACTGCGCTCATCCGGTCGCGGCGTGATGCGCGTGATGTGTTTACGGGCGACGTCCGCGGCCGACCGCCGCGCCATCGTCGGGCATCGCCGCGATCATGTCGGCATAGACATTGCCGCCCGCGGAGATGTGCCGGACCATCGCTTCGGCGGCGCCATCCTCGTCGCCAACCTTGATCGCGTCGAGCACGGCCTTGTGCTCGGCCAGCGATGCGCGAACGCGCGCGGGGTGCTCGAAGCGGTAGTCCCGCATGCCACGCATCCGCGCGCGCATGGTGCGGATCTGCTTGGCCAGGATGTCGTTGCGGCTGCCCTCGTAGAGCACGCCATGGAATTCGTCGTTGGCGGCGCGGTAGGCCTCGGCATCTCCCTGCGCGGCCGCGCACGCTTCGTACGCGGTCGCCAGCGCGTCACGCTCCGCCGGCGTCATGCGGCGCGAGGCGAGGCGGGCGGCAAGCGATTCCAGCTGGACCAGGATCTCACTCAGCGCGACGTAGTCGCGCAATGTAATCGACGACACGATCGCGCCCTGGCGCGGCACCAGGGTGACGAGTCCAGCCGAGGCGAGCTGGATCAGCGCCTCGCGCGCGGGCGTGCGGGACACGCCGAAACGGTCGATCAGTTGCTGTTCATCGATCTGGGTGCCGCTCGGCAGGTGCCCGGACAGGATTTCCTGCTCTATCTCGGACCTGATGGTCTCGGTGCGGCTCTTCTTTTCTTCCGACATGCCTGTGTTCATCGCTGTAGATGTGGCGATTCTACGCTGCTGCCGGCGCTTGCTGACCGTCTTCCGGCTCGGAATTCGATCTTTTTCTCCGTTTATGTACACATAACGTCAGCTTGTGCATGCATGGATTTGCTGCGTGAGCGCCCTTATGTCTCTACGCCTTTACACACCTTCATCCCCAAACCTTCCATGACCGACACATCCGGATTGCCCTCGCTCGCCATCGAAGGGCGAGTCGCCACCATCACATTCCAGCGCCCCGACGTCGCCAATCGCCTTGGGCCCGATGACCTTGACGAGATTCATCGCCATATCGAAACGGTGAACGCCAGCGAAGCGCTCGTCCTGCGGATTCGTGGCACTGGCAAGTACTTCTGCAGCGGCTTCGATATCGGCAAGCTCGCGGCGGGTCAGCGTGGCTCGGGCTTTGAAGAACTCGTCAACGCGGTCGAGGACTGCCGGCCCGTCACCATCGCCGCGCTAAACGGTGGTGTCTATGGCGGCGGCACTGATCTCGCTCTCGCGTGCGACTTCCGCGTAGGCGTACCGACAACGGACATGTTCATGCCCGCGGCGCGTCTCGGCCTGCATTTCTACAAGCGTGGCATGGAGCGATACGTGACCAGGCTCGGCCTGGACACGGCCAAGCGGCTCTTCCTGACCGCGGCCCGGCTCCAGTCGGACGAACTGCTGCACTGCGGTTTTCTGACATCGCTGGTCGACGCTGCCGACCTCGACGCGAACGTCGATGCGCTGAGCGAAACGGTCGCCAGCATGGCGCCGCTCGCGGTGCTTGGCATGAAAAAACATCTCAACCGGATTGCGCGGGGCGTGCTCGATGTCGAGGAACTGGCTGTCGACGTTGCACGCGCCGCGCAATCGGCTGACATCAAGGAGGGCGCGCTGGCCTGGAGGGAAAAGCGCAAACCAAGGTTCCAGGGCAACTAGTCCAGGGAGCCGGCTTTCATCAGTAGAACCGAAATGGAGACAGAAGCATGAAGATTGCGAAGGCATCGAGGGTATGCATCGCCGCCGCGTTGCTGGTGCCGATGACGCTGGCGTGGGCGCAGGGTCCTGCCGCGTATCCAACCAAACCGATCCGGCTGATCGTCGGTTTCCCGCCGGGCGGTGGTGCGGACGCTGTGGCGCGCATCGTCGCGGAAAGAATGTCCCGGGACCTGGGGCAGAGCATCATCATCGACAACAAGCCCGGCGCCGGCACGACCATCGCGGCGGAAGCGGCAGCCCGTGCCGAGCCCGATGGCTATACGGTCTTCATGGGTAGCGCGAACCTCTTCGGAGCGGACAAGGTCCTCTACAAGAAGATTCGCTACGACGGGCAGAAGGACTTCACGCCGATCTCGCGCTGGACCATCGCGCCGATGATCCTGGCGGTGAATAACGATATCGGTGTGAAGTCGGTGCAGGAACTGATCGCCAAGGCGAAGCAGAATCCCGGCAAGTACTTCTATGCGTCGTCCGGCAGCGGCGGGGCGCCGCATATGGCTGGCGTCTACTTCAACAAGCTCGGCGGCACGCGGATGGAGCACGTGCCGTTCAAGGGCGGCGCGCCGGCGGTGACGGCCGTGATTGCTGGCGATGCGCAGATGATCTTCGCCACGCCGCCGTCGGTGCTGCCGATGGTGGAGACCGGCAAGCTCAAGGCGCTGGCCGTGACGTCGGAGAAGCGGTCGCCGTTGCTGCCGAACCTGCCGACGGTGTCGGAGAGTGGCGTCAAGGGCTACGACTTCACGTTCTGGTTTGGGTTGTTTGGCCCGGCCAATCTGCCGCCCGATGTGGTGCGCAAGCTCTTCACCGCAAGCCAGAAGGCATTGAGCGATCCCGAGGTGGTGCAGAAGCTTGCGGTGCAAGGCAATGAGGCGCTGCCTTCTGCGTCGCCGGACGAATTCCGCAAATGGGCGTTGGCGGAAGGGGCCAAGTCCAAGCAATTGATTGAGCAGTCTGGCGCACATCTGGACTAGGCTGGGCGGAGCGGGGCCGCCAGGCCCATGGCCAATGGCGGAAATAGTGACGATTCAGGCGTTTGACTTTTTAAGACGACTGGTCATATTATTTCCGCCATGGCTCGTACTTCAGACAAGACCGACATTCCGAACCGCCTGACCAAGGCGGGTCGCGAACTGTTCTCCCACCACGGCTACAACGCCACCGGCATCCAGCAGATCACCGATCACGCTGGCGTGCCGAAGGGCTCGTTTTACAACCACTTCGAAAGCAAGGAAGCGTTCGCGGCAGCGATCATCGCGGAATACGCCGATTATCTGCACCGGTCATGGGAAGCCATGATGGAGGACGCCCCGCCCGAGCCGATGGCGGCGATCCGCTATGTCTTCACGCGGATGATTGCCTATCACGAATGCTGTCCCACGCAGGCGGGTTGCCTGATCGGCAACTTCGCTGCCGAGATCGCCTTGACGAGCGATACCTGTCGGGCCGTGCTGCAGGACGCCCAGTTCGCCTGGCGCGAACGGCTGGCCGGCATGATCAGCCTCGCCCAGGCGCATGGTGAAATCCGTGCCGATATCGCGTCAGCCGAGCTCTCGGGGCTCGTCTGGGATACGTGGGAGGGCGCCTTGCTACGTATGAAGATTGAACGCTCGGTTGCCCCGCTGCGCCGCAGCGTCGACCTGATGTTCGACCACCTGTTCCAGCCGGCCGCCGCGGCCGGCATCCACCACAGTCCAACCTTGGAGTAAGTCATTCATGGGTGCACAGACCGAAGCATTCCTCACCGAAGCCCTGTTTCAGCCGATCAAGCTGGGCCGTATCGAACTCGCCAACCGCATGGCCATGGCACCGCTCACGCGCAGCCGCGCCGATGACGATCTGGTGCCGACCGAGATGGTGGTCGAGTACTACCGCCAGCGCGCCAGCGTCGGCCTGATCATCGCCGAAGCCACGCAGGTTTCGGAGACTGCCCAGGGCTACACGAACACCCCCGGCGTCTATACGCCCGAGCAGATCGCGGCCTGGAAGACGGTGACCGACGCCGTGCACGCGCAAGGCGGCAAGATTTTCCTGCAGATCTGGCACACGGGTCGCATGTCGCACTCGCATTTCCAGCCGGACAATCAGGCACCGGTGGCGCCTTCGGCCATTGCGGCCAATGCCAAGACGTATATCAACGGCCAGGGCTATGTCGAATGCTCGCTGCCGCGCGCGCTGGAAGCTTCGGAGATTCCGGAGATCGTGAATGACTTCCGCGTCGCCGCGGCCAACGCGATCAAGGCTGGCTTCGATGGCGTCGAAGTGCATGGCGCGCACGGCTATCTGCTCGATGCCTTCCTGCGCGATGGCACGAACAAGCGTACCGACGCCTACGGCGGCAGCATCGAGAACCGCGCCCGCTTCCTGCTTGAAGTCATGGCGGCGGTGACTGCCGAAATCGGTGCCGATCGCGTGGGTGTCCGACTGGCGCCGGTGTCGCCGGTCAACGACGCGGTGGAAAGCAATCCGCAGCCGCTGTTCGAGTACGTCGTGCGTGAGCTGGAAAAACTCCATCCGGTGTACATCCACGTGGTCGAAGGCTACACGGGTGGCCCGCGCGACAATGTGCCGTTCGACTACGAGGCGCTGCACCGCCTGTACTCGGGCGTGTGGATGGTCAATAACGGCTACAGCAAGGAAATGGCCGAGGAAGCGATCCGCGCCGGCCGTGCCGACATGGTCTCGTTCGGCCGCAAGATGATCACCAACCCCGACCTGCCGCGCCGCTTCCGTGAGAACCAGCCGCTGAACAGTCCGTTCGAGGACGCGTCGCTCTACGGCGGTACTGGCCCGCACGGCTACGTCGACTATCCGGCATTGGCCTGATCTTCGGCCTCGCGCGCTCTACGGGCGGGTTTGCATCCGGACCTATGTCCGGATGTCCATAGGTCCTTACGTCCTTAGAGGCGCTATCAAAATGAAGCGAAGCGGTTCTGGCTAGGGTGAAGCAGGGGTTTCGGCTCGTATGCGAGCCGCCTGCGGAACGGCATGTGCCTGCGAGCACATGCGCGCCCTGCAAGGGCGCGGCCGCAGACAGTACAAGTAGACCGGCCAAGGCCGCGCAACGACGCCAGAATCATTTTGATAGCGCCTCTTAGGTCCGGAGGGCCGCAAGCTTGACGTAGAGCGTGCTTCTTGAAATCCCCAGCGTTCTGGCGGCCTTTGAAAGGTTGCCGCGCGCATCGTTGATGGCGGCGCGTATCGCCTGCCGCTCCAGATCGTCGAGGCGGCCAGACGCTGCCGACATCGGCATCGGGGCCGGTGCCATCGCGTCTCCGGCCGGTCCGGATTCGACTAGGGAGGACAACATCGACACATCGATGCCATTGTTCTCGCCGAGCGCGAACATCACCTCGAATACGTTCTGCAGTTCACGAATATTCCCGGGCCAGCGATAGCGCACCAGTGTCTGATAGACCGACGGTTCGATCTGCTTCGGCGCGCACCCGTACTTGCGCGCGAGCTTGTGGTTGAGGTGATCGACGATGGACTCGATATCGCCAGGCCGGTCGCGTAGGGCCGGAAGCTGCAGACTGACCGCGCAGAGACGGTGGTACAGATCCTCGCGAAAGCGCCCGGCGGCAATCTCCTTCTGCAGATCGCGGTTGGTCGCGGCGACAAGTCGGACCGATACCTGCCGCTCCCTCGTATCCCCCAGACGAACCACCACGCCATCCTGCAGCACACGCAATAGATGCGGCTGCATGTCGAGCGGCATCTCGCCGATCTCGTCGAGGAACAGCGTGCCGCCTGCGGCCTGTTCGAATTTTCCCGGATGGCCGCCGCGACGCGCCCCCGTGAAGGCGCCTTCCGCGTAGCCAAAGAGCTCGCTGGCCAGCAATTCGCGCGTCAGGGCGCCGCAATTCACGGCAACGAATGGACCGTCGGGCCGCTTGCCAGACCGATGCAACGCGCGCGCGAACAGCTCCTTGCCCGCGCCGGTCTCACCGACCAGCAGCACGGGCAGATCGAGCGACGCGATACGGCGGGCGCGTGCCTTGGTGGCGGCGAGAATTTCGCTCTCGCCGATGATCTCGGTGAACGCGTCATCCGTTGTCACCGCAGTCGGGGTGGCGGGGAGTGAAATGCTGGTCCGGCCCGGGCGTGCCGCGAGTGGAATCACGAGCATCGTGCCGAGCAGTCCTTCGCGATCCTTGACCGTGTGAAGCCATTCGGGCCGCAGCCAGCCCGGGCGCTGATGTATTTGATCGACTTCCGGCAGTGTGAGATCGAGCCCTGGTATCGCGTTGCCGGTCTCCAGTGCGAAACATACGCCATGGGCATCCCGCGCCGCCTGCGCGCGGCCGTTGATACGAACGACACGGCCGCGGAAATCGGCAAGGACCACGCAGTCGCTGGCATAGCGCACGAAATCATCGATGGAGCGGGCTAGCAGGCGCTCGTGCATCGCCATGTCGCGCCGCGCCAGTTCGCTCTCGATCTGCCGGGCCGCCGCCACCACCAGACCGAGGGTGTGCCCGTGGAATGACTCCTTCACCCCCGATACATCAACGACGCCAAGCAGGTGACGTCCGAACGGATCGAGTATCGGCGCGGCGGCGCAGGTCCAGCGTTTGACGTCCCAGCAGAAATGCTCGCTGGCATGGATCTGCACCGGCGCGACGGTGGCGATTGCGGTGCCGATGGCATTGGTGCCGATCACTTCCTCGCTCCAGCATCCGCCCATGGCAAGGTTGACTTCCTCGCCGACGCTGCGCACGCGGGTCGAGCCATTGAGCTGAAGGATGGTGCCGTCGGTGTCGCTGAGCATGATCAGCGTGCCGCATTCGCGCAAGATGTCGCGCAGGCCTTCGAGCGCCGGACCCGCTGCGTCGCAGAGGTCGCGGTTTTGCGTGCGCAGTTGTCGAAGGCGATCGTCGGCGGCGCCCGGCGCCGAATGCAGGGTCGGGTCGACAGCTTCGGAACGACACCGCTGCCAGGAAGCGAGGACAACTCTGCGCACACCGTCCCCTTCATGTGGATGATGGGGATGGTCCCGCAGGAAGCGTTCCCAGGCCGAGGCCACGACAGGTTCGTCGCTGATGCGGGGGACCAGAGTGCCGTAGTGGGTGAACGGCATGGGACGATCACTCTCAGTTGATTCCGGCAACCGTAGCCCCACGCTTTTCGCAAGTCAACAATTCTCTTTGCAATCAAGGGTTTGTGCTGTGCAGCAGGGGCGCGAAAGTGTCCGGATTCCGGACACTTTCGCGTAGGCGTCCGGAAACTGCACAGCTTCGGGCGATGTTTGCCCCATGCCCGAACCCCCAAGTCGGCGCCGGCAAGGCATTGATTTCAATCACATGTGATCGGCTCCTGCAGGTGCCAATGCCGCCTGGCATGTCCCTTGCCATGAAGGGTGTGTGGGAACTCCCACGACGATGACACCAATGACAGGAGACAACATGCAACCCCACTCCACCGTACAGGTGATGGGCATCGATGCAGGCGGCACGATGACCGATACATTCTTCGTGCGCTCGGACGGCCGGTTCGTGGTCGGCAAGGCGCAGAGCAACCCCGGCGACGAATCGCTGGCCATCTACAACTCGTCGGAGGATGCGCTGGCGCACTGGGAGCGCACCGTGGACGACGTCTACCCGGAACTACTGACCTGCGTGTACTCCGGCACGGCCATGCTCAACCGCATTCTTATGCGCAAGGGCCTGGACGTCGGCCTTATCTGCAATCGCGGCTTCGAGCAGATCCATTCGATGGGGCGCGCGCTGCAGAGCTATCTGGGCTACGCGCTGGAGGACCGCATTCACCTGAACACGCATCGCTACGACGAACCGCTGGTGCCTGTCTCGCGCACGCGTGGCGTGACCGAGCGCACCGATGTGCAGGGCAAGGTCGTCATTCCGCTGCGGGAGGAAGAAGTCCGGCAGGCCACGCGGGAACTGGTGGAGGCCAAGTCGCAGGCGATCGTCATCTGCCTGCTGCAATCCCACAAGAACGAGTCCAGCGAACAACGTGCGCGCGACATCGTGCAGGATGAACTGGCGAAGCTGAAGGTCGATGTCCCGGTGTTTGCGTCGGTGGACTATTACCCGTCGCGCAAGGAAAGCCACCGGATGAACACCACCATCCTGGAGGCCTACGGCGCGGAGCCCTCGCGGCAGACGCTGAAGAAGGTCAGCGACCGCTTCAAGAAACACGGTGCCAAGTTCGATCTGCGTGTGATGGCCACCCATGGCGGCACGATCAGCTGGAAGGCGAAGGAGCTGGCGCGGACGATCGTGTCGGGGCCGATTGGTGGCGTGATCGGATCAAAGCTCCTGGGCGAGGCGTTGGGCGACGAGAACATCGCATGCTCGGACATCGGCGGCACCAGCTTCGACGTAGCGTTGATCACCAAGGGCAACTTCGCGATCAAGTCGGATCCCGACATGGCGCGCCTGGTGCTGTCGCTGCCGCTGGTGGCGATGGACTCCGTGGGCGCGGGCGCTGGCAGCTTCGTGCGGCTGGACCCGTACAGCAAGTCGATCAAGCTCGGGCCCGACAGCGCCGGCTACCGCGTGGGTACCTGCTGGCCGGAGAGCGGGCTGGATACGGTCACCGTTTCCGACTGCCACGTGGTGCTCGGCTATCTGAACCCGGAGAACTTTCTTGGCGGTGCGATCAAGCTCGATGTGGCACGCGCCCGCCAGCACATCAAGGCACAGATCGCGGACCCGCTCGGGCTGTCGGTCGAGGACGCGGCGGCGGGGGTCATCGAATTGCTGGACCTTACGCTGTCGGAGTACCTGCGCGCCAACATCAGCGCCAAGGGCTACAACCCGGCCGAGTTCACGTGCTTTTCTTACGGCGGCGCGGGCCCCGTGCATACCTACGGATACACCGGCGGCGTCGGTTTCAAGGACGTGGTGGTGCCGGCCTGGGCTGCCGGCTTCTCGGCCTTCGGCTGCGCCTGCGCGGACTTCGAGTATCGCTACGACAAATCGGTGGATCTCGGTGTCGCGCAGTTCGCGCCGGACGGCAGCAAGGAGACCGCGTGCCGGATCCTGCAGGAGGCGTGGTCGGAACTGGCCGTCAAGGTGATTGAGGAGTTCCGGGCCAATGGCTTCGATGCCAGGGACGTCGTGTTGATCCCGGGCTACAAGATGCAGTACATGGGGCAGCTCAATGATCTTGAGATCGTCTCGCCGGTAGCCACTGCGTCGTCCGCCGAGGACTGGGACCGCATCGTCGACGCGTTCGAGAACACCTACGGCCGCGTCTACGCCAGTTCGGCACGCTCGCCGGAACTGGGCTTCTCGATCACGGGGGCCATCCTGCGCGGCATGGTGGTCACGCAGAAGCCCGTGCTGCCAGAGGACCCGGACGCCGGTCCAACACCGCCCAGGGAGGCCTACCTGGGCGTACGGCCTTTCTACCGCCACAAGACATGGATGGATGCCGCGCTCTGGAAGATGGAGTCGCTCAAGGCCGGCAACCACATCGTGGGTCCAGCCATCATCGAATCCGACGCCACCACGTTCGTGGTGCCGGGCGGCTTCGAAACCACGATCGACAAGCACCGCCTGTTCCATCTCAAGGAAGTCAAATAAGGAGACACATCATGAACATGATGAGCAACAAGGAAGTCGGGTTCGCCGATCTGTTGAAGAACGGCCAGACCCTCAAGGAATTTCGCGACGACATCCTCGCCCGCACCCAGGAATCGGGCCACTACAACGGCCTTACCAGCCTGGACTTCCGGGACAGCGACCCGATCGGCTATGAGAAGCTGTTCTCCAAGCTGCGGGGTGGACTGGTCCATGCGCGTGAAACCGCCAAGAAGATTGCCGCCAGCCCGATCGTCGAGCAGGAGGGCGAGCTCTGCTTCACGCTGTATAACGCGGTCGGGGACTGCGTGCTGACCTCCACCGGCATCATCATCCACGTAGGAACGATGGGTGCGGCGATCAAGTACATGATCGAGAACAACTGGGAGGCCAACCCCGGCATCTATCCCGGCGACATGTTCACGAACAACGACTGCTCCATCGGCAACGTGCACCCGTGTGACATCGCCACGATCGTGCCGATCTTCTGGGAAGGCAGACTGATCGGCTGGGTGGGCGGCGTGACCCATGTCATCGACACGGGCTCCGTAACGCCGGGCTCCATGTCCACGGGCCAGACGCAACGCTTCGGCGACGGCTACATGATCACGTGCCGCAAGACGGGCGCGAACGATGTGCCGTTCCGCGACTGGCTGCATGAGTCGCAGCGCTCGGTACGGACGCCGAAGTACTGGATTCTCGACGAACGGACCCGCATCGCCGGCTGCCACATGATTCGCGAGCTGGTGGAGGAGGTGATCCGCGCCGACGGTATCGAGGCCTACGAGAAGTTCGCCTATGAAGTCATCGAGGAGGGCCGCCGCGGGCTCCAGAGCCGCATCAAGGCCATGACGCTGCCTGGCAAGTACCGCAAGGTCTCGTTCGTCGACGTGCCGTACAAGCATCCGGACGTGCAGGTCTCCAACGCCTTTGCCAAGCTCGACTCCATCATGCATTCGCCGGTGGAAATGACGATCCGCCCCGACGGCAAGTGGCGCCTGGATTTCGAAGGCGCGAGCCGCTGGGGTTGGCACACGTTCAATGCGCACCAGGTGGCCTTCACCTCAGGCATCTGGGTGATGATGTGTCAGACCCTGGTGCCGACCCAGCGTATCAACGACGGCGCCTACTTCGCCACCGAGTTCCGGCTACCCAAGGGTACATGGTGCAATCCCGATGACCGGCGCACCGGCCATGCGTATGCCTGGCATTTCCTGGTGTCCGGCTGGGCGGCGCTGTGGCGTGGTCTCTCTCAGTCGTACTTCAGCCGCGGCTATCTGGAGGAAGTGAACGCGGGCAACGCCAATACTTCCAACTGGCTGCAGGGTGGCGGCATCAACCAGGATGGCGAGATTCACGCGGTCAACAGCTTCGAGGCCAGCTCTTGTGGCACAGGCGCGTGCGCGGTCAAGGACGGTCTCAATCACGCCGCTGCCATCTGGAACCCCGAAGGCGACATGGGCGACATCGAGATTTGGGAGATGGCCGAGCCATTGCTCTACCTGGGCCGGAACGTCAAGGCCAACTCCGGCGGCTACGGCAAATATCGCGGCGGTTGCGGCTTCGAGACCCTGCGCATGGTCTGGAACGCCCAGGACTGGACGATGTTCTTCATGGGCAACGGCTTCATGAACAGCGACTGGGGCATGATGGGTGGCTATCCATCGGCCACCGGGTATCGCTTCGAAGCGCACCGCACCGGGCTGGAACAGCGTATTGCCAGTGGCGATTCACTGCCGCTGGGCGGCGACATCGACCCGGCCAATCCGGACTACGAGCGCCATATCGACGCCACCGCCGAGGTCAAGCGCGACAAGCAGTGCATCACGACCGAGGACTGCTACGCCAACCACGATCTTTACCTGAACTACCTGCGCGGCGGCCCGGGCTTCGGCGATCCGCTCGATCGGGACCCGAAGGCGATCGAGGCGGACCTCAACCAGAAGTTCTTGCTGCCTGAGTATGCGCAGAAGGTCTATGGCGCGGTGTTCGCTCAGGACGCCAGGGGCGTGTTCGCGGTGGATGCCGCAAAGACCAAGAAGCGTCGCGCGGAGATCCGCAAGGAGCGCCTGGCGCGCGCGGTGCCGACGCGCGAGTGGATGAAGGAGGAGCGCGAACGCATCCTCAACAAGCACGCATCGGTCCAGGTGCAGCATATGTTCGCCACGAGCTTTGCCTTGTCGGAGAAGTTCACGCAGAGCTTCAAGGACTTCTGGAACCTGCCCGAGGCATGGCACGTGAGAGAGGAAGAACTGGGTGTGCCGTGCTATGGCGCCAAGCACCGTATGGACTTGTCGCTGATGCCGGACGTCACCACCGTTGTCCAGGTCGAAGAGTAACCACCGCACTCAGGAGTCGAACCATGTCTGTCTATACCAACGAACAAGTCGACCACCTCGTCGAGGGGAAGCTCGACTGGGAAACCACGTTCCGCATGCTGTCGATGCCCAAGGACGAAGGCCGCTTCGAGCAGTACCTGGCCGCCTTGCAGGCGAAGGTGAGTTTCCCGGACCGCATCGTGCTGCCGCTCGGCCCGCACATGTATATCGTGCAATCGGCCGCCAGCAAGAAGTGGGTGGTCAAGTGCGACTGCGGCCACGAGTTCTGCGACTACCGCGAGAACTGGAAGCTCCATGCCTCCATCTATGTGCGTGATACCGAGGAGGCCATGGCCGAGGTCTATCCGACGCTGATGGCGCCTGATACCAGTTGGCAGGTGTATCGCGAGTACTACTGTCCGTCTTGCGGCGCGATGCATGACGTGGAGGCGCCCACACCGTGGTATCCGGTGATCCACGACTTCGAGCCGGATATCGAGGCGTTCTACAAGGAGTGGGTGCACTTGCCGGTGCCCGAGCGGGCACCAGACTGACCGGGTAGGGCGGGTTTGCCGTACGGTGCGAAGCGGCGGGTGGTGCAGCCCGCCCGCTCCGTCCGGCGGTCCTGCACGAGCAGAGATACGCCGGCGACCGGCAGCATCGTCCACGACGCTGCCGCCTAGCCGCCTGGTCGGGCAGCGGCGTCACGGTAGTCGAGGGGACTACGCCAACCTTACTGCGCGTCGAGCTGGCGGCGCGCGCGGCGCGAATAGTAGGCGAAAGTCGCTTCGAATCGCTTCTGCGTGCTGACCCAGCGTTGCGCCTCGCGACCGAGTTCGGGCGGGATCGGCTGGATCTCCCCGGCGGCCATCGCCAGCAGTTGCAGGCGAGCGGCGCGCTCGAACATCACGCCCAGCACACAGGCTTCTTCCACCGACGCGCCAGCTACCAGCAGGCCGTGGTGCGACAGCAGAATCGCCTTCTTGTCGCCCAGGGCGCCCGCGATGAGTTCGCCCTCTTCATTGCCGACTGGAATGCCCGGCCATTTTTCCAGGAACGCGGTCTGGTCGTACAGCACGCACGTGTCCATGTGCGAGATCGTCAGCGGCACTTCCAGCATGGCAAGCGCGGAAGCGTGCGGCGCGTGAGAGTGAACGATGCAATTCAAATCGGGACGCGCGCGATAGAGCCATGAATGGAAGCGATTGGCGGGGTTTGGCATCCCGTTTCCGGAAATCACCTCAAGATCTTCGTTGACGAGCAGGAGGTTGTCCGCCGTGATTTCGTCGAAGCCAAGACCCAGGCGTTGCGTGTAGTACGTGCCCGGTTGTTCCGCCCGCGCCGTGATCTGGCCGGAGAGCACCGAATCGTGCCCGAACGTGAACAGGATCCGGCAGGTCTCGGCGACAGCTTCGCGCAGCGGCATCCTGTCCGCGCGGAGTTCGGTCTGCATTTTTTCGAGCGAAGACGCGACGATTTCGCTCTTGCTCAACTGCATGGTATTGGCCATGTTGTGTCCTTCAGGGATGTGCTGGAGTCGGGGTAGGAGGTGGCTTTACTTGTTGCCTGCGCCAAGGAGGGCAGACCATCGCTGATTCTCGTCGCTGATCAGCTTGCGGAATTGTTCGGGTGATGACGCGGCGGGCTCGGTCCCTTGCGCAATAAGCGTTGCCTTGAACTTCGGATCGGCGGCCACCTTCGCCACGGCGGCATTGAGTTTCTTCACGATGGCCGGATCAAGTCCCGCGGGTCCGATCAGGCCGGCAACGGAGCCGGATACCAGTGATGGAAAGCCAAGCTCTGCTGTGGAGGGTACCTGCGGCGCGGTGGAAAGCCGGTGCGGGCTTGCCACGGCCAGCGCGCGGAGCTTGCCGGACGTCACGAACGGCATCACCTGGGGCGTGGCTTCAAACGTCATGTTGACCTGGCCCGATACAACGTTGGTGACGGATTCCGCACCGCTCTTGAATGGCACATGCAGGAACTCGACCTTCGCCACGTCCTGGAAAATGCGCATCCCCTGATAAGGCGCGCTCCCCACGCCGGCGGTGCCGACGCTGATGGCATCGGGCTTGCGCTGAGCGAGCTTGATCAGTGCGGGCAGAGTGTTAGCCGGAACATCCGCGCCAACCACGACAAGGAATGGCGTGGACCCTACGAGCGAGATGTAGGTGAAATCCTTCGCGCTATCGAAGTTGACCTTGACGTCCGTATGCGGATTGACGGCCAGCACGCCAACGGTGGCAAACATCAGCGTGTAGCCATCGGGGCGCGCGCGCCGCACGAAGTCGGCCGCGATGTTGCCGCCGGCGCCGGGCCGATTCTCTACCACCACCGACTGGCCAAGCTGCTCGGAGAGCGCCTTGCCCGTCGCTCGCGCGATAAGGTCGGTAATGCCACCGGCGCCAAACGGCACGACCAGGGTGATTGGCTTGTCGGGGTATCCGGTGGCATGGGCGGTGAACGGGATGCTCAGCAGCGTGGCCGCAGCCAGGCTGGCCATGGACGACAGGCTACGGCGGCGATGGGGACGGGTAGGGCGGGTGGGGCTCACTTGCATTCTCCTTCAGGGGGCGTATTGGAAACAAGTGTGTCTAGCATGACACCAAAGTGTCCTTAGTGCAACCGAGTTGCCGGGTGGGTCCATCGGGCCGTAAAATCGCGGACCGATGGATGCGCCGGTTCAGGCGCGCACAAACCTCGATTCCGGGATGAGCAAAAAGCAAAAAGTGGAACCCGTGGCGGCCGAGCCGAGCATTGCCGAGCGGCTGGCCGAGCTGCGCAAACTCAACGGCCTGACGCTCGAAGAACTGGCGCAACGCGCGTCACTGACCAAGAGCTATCTGTCCAAGCTGGAGCGGGGACTGTCGTCGCCGACCATTGGCACTGTGCTCAAGCTGGCCGATGCGCTGGGCGTGACGGTGGATCAGCTCATCACGCGGTCGTCGCGTGCCAACGAGATTCTTCACATCCGGGCGGCGGACCGGATTCCCTTCAGCCCGTCCACGGAGCGCCTTGGCTATACCTACGAGGCCATTGCGACCGAACGGCCCGACAAGGCGATGCAGCCCTTCATCATGGTGCCGCCGTTCACGCTCGAGGAAGACCAGCCCATGGCGAGCCATGCGGGAGAGGAACTGATCTTCGTCGTCTCGGGCGAAATGGAAGTCCTGTTCGACGACCGTACCGTGCGCATGAGCGCTGGCGATTCGCTGTATTTCAACGCTTCCATTCCGCACCGGTCACGTTCGCTGGGGCGGATTCAGGCACAGGCCCTGGTGGTCGTCAGCGATCGCAAGAAGGCGTGACGCGAGGGCGAACTCTCGCGGAGGCGGATTTTCGCTCCAGGCAACAACGGATCGCGTAGTTCGGCAATTCACTTGCCGCGCCGGACCTCTGGCCCTATGATTTCATGACACACTGTGTCATATAGGAAATTTTAAAGGCATGGAGGAAACCGTGAGTCAGACTTCAGACCGAAGCGTCGGAGCCACTGCGCCGTCGTGGCGTGGTGTTGTCCGCTTTCTTCACAAAACGCCAAGGGCTTTCCTGCCGATGCTGCCCTTTCCGGAGATCACCCTCGTCGCTGGCAAGGGCATCGAAGGGGATCGCTACATGATCGGCAACGAGGCGGGGTTCTACTCTCACAAGCCCGAAGAGGGCCGGCAGGTCACGCTGTTCGAACTGGAAACGCTCGAGGCGCTGGCCCGGGATGCCAAGGTCGTGTTGCATCCCGAGGAACACCGCCGGAACGTCACGGTAGAGGGCGTGCCCCTCAATCACCTCGTGGGGCGCCGGTTCTGGCTTGGCGAGACGTTGCTGGAGGCCACTCGCCTGTCCACACCGTGTCGTCACCTGGAGGAAATCCTCGGCAAGGCTGTCTTCGATCCGCTTGTTCATCGCTCGGGTCTCAACTGCAAGATACTCAGCGGCGGCGTGGTGCGTATCGGCGATGTAGTGAGGCCAGCCTGATGGCGGCCCGGCCCATCAAGACCGTTTCGGTGGTGGTGTCCGCCATCGACGAGCCACTGCCCGGCGTCAAGCGGTTCGTCCTCAGCGACCAGGACCACTGGCCGTTGCCGCCTTTCACCCCCGGCGCGCATATCGACCTGCATCTCGGAGGCGGCCTGGTGCGCACGTACTCGCTGTGCAACGAACCTTCGGACAGGAACCGGTATGTCATCGCCGTGAAGCACGAGGTGGCGGGGCGAGGGGGATCGGCCTTCGTGCACGAGCGGCTCGATGTCGGGGCGTCGATCGGGGTGTCGCTGCCCAGAGGTGGCATCCGCACCACGGACACGGGGATGAACGTCTTCATCGCAGGCGGGATAGGTGTGACGCCGTTTATCTCGACGATCCGCGATCTCGAACTGCGGGGCCAGACGAACTACGTGCTGCACTGGTCCAGCGCGGGGGTGCCATCGCTCGTCGACATGCTGGGCGATGCCATCGCGGCGGGCAGGGTCCGGCTTTACGACACACGCGTCGAATCCGCGCCCGATATGGATGCGATTCTGAATGCGTGCGGTGAGAATGCCAAAGCCTACTGCTGCGGTCCGATGAGGATGCTTGACGCCTTCGAGCGGATCGTCGAAGGCTGGCCGGACGCCCGCAAGCACATCGAGCGCTTCGCGCCGCCCAAGCCTGTGGAAGATACCGACGCGGCGCCTTATACCGTGGTGCTGGCAAGGAGCGGGAAGGAGGCGATCGTCGAGCCACATGTCGGGCTGGTCGGAACGCTGGAGGCACTTGGGGCGGACGTGTCCGTGTCTTGCGGAGGCGGCGTTTGTGGCGCGTGCAGGACGACCTGGCTGGAAGGGCCGCCGATCCATCGGGACCGCGTTCTGTCGCCGGAAGAGCGCGCCCAGGACGTCATGGTCTGTGTGGCCGGATGCGCGGGGTCACGTCTGGTGCTGGATCTGTAGGGGCTGCCGCTTCGCCCCTGGGCCTGAGCCTGTGCCTGTGCATGGTTTCGGTTTTCGCCGGATCCCACTCCGTCCTGTGTCGTGATAGCATTTGTCCTATGACAATGCTGCGACGGGAGCTGCATGTCCGCTCACCGCTGATATCCCGATATGCGCCGAGGCCCAGGCCATGCACACAGATCCCCCTGATTCCGTACATCCGACGCAGCCGCTCCACGACCTGCACAACCGCTGGCCACAGGCCGAGTCCGTGGAGGACTTCCGTCACAACCTCGCGGCCGTTCATGCGCGCATCGCGGCGGCCTGTCACCGCGTTGGCCGCGATCCTGCCGGTGTGCGGCTGTTGCCCGTCAGCAAGGCCAAGCCGGAGGCGAGCATTCGTCTGGCCCATGCGGCCGGTTGTCGTCTGCTCGGCGAAAACAAGCCGCAGGAGGCCTACCGAAAGTGGGAGGCACTGGCGGATCTGGAGGACCTGCAGTGGTCGGTGATTGGCCACCTGCAAACCAACAAGGCCAAGCTCGCGGCGCGTTTCGCCACCGAGTTCCAGGCGCTGGACAGCCTGCGCGTGGCCGAGGCACTGGACCGCCGTCTGCAGATCGAGGGCAGGGCGCTCGATGTGTTCGTGCAGGTCAACACGTCCGGCGAGGCGAGCAAATTTGGTCTGCATCCCGATGAGGTGCCGGGCTTCCTGCGCGCGCTGCCTGCATTCTCCGGCTTGCGCGTGCGCGGGCTCATGACGCTGGCGCTGCTGTCGGCGGAATCCGAGCGGGTACGCCAGTGCTTCGTGCTGCTGCGCGAGCTTCGCGAGCGGCTACGGCAGGATGCGCCCGTCGGCATCGGGCTCGATGAGCTTTCGATGGGTATGTCCGGGGATTTCGAGATTGCCATCGAGGAAGGCGCCACGGTCGTGCGCGTCGGTCAGGCGATCTTTGGCGCCAGATCAACGCCCGATAGCTTTTACTGGCCAGAGGCGGAAGCGGGTGACTCTACATTGAGCGCTGCTCACTCCGGCCGTCAAGGCGAACGTTGATGGGACACGCTGCATTGCATCGCAAGGAAATGAGCCATGTTTGGTGAGACAGGTACCGGGGACGCGCTGCGCCCCATCTTCATGGACGTTGTGTCCGTACAGTCGCAGGTGGTCTATGGCCATGTTGGTAACAACGTGGCCTTGCCAACGTTGCGCGCGCATGGCCTGAACGTGGCCGCCGTGCCGACGGTCATGTTCAGCAACACCCCTCACTACCCGACGCTGCACGGTGGAGCGCTACCCATCGACTGGTTCGGGGGATACCTGAGCGACCTGTCGGCCCGTGGCGCGCTCCAGCGCCTGAAAGCCATCCTGGTCGGCTATCTCGGCAATCCGGAGCAGGTGGCCGTGCTCTCCCGCTGGATCAATCAGGTGCTGGCCGAGCACCCGGATGTGCAGGTGATCGTCGACCCGGTGATCGGTGACCATGACACCGGGATCTATGTCGCGGATGGCATGGTCGAGGCCGTGCGCGAGCTGCTTCTGCCGCTGGCACATGGACTCACGCCGAACGATTTCGAACTCGGGCATCTGAGTGGCCGTTCCGCCGACAGCGTCGAGCAGGTCGTCGCCGCCGCGCGCAGCCTGCTGACCGACCGCGTGCAATGGATGGTGGTCACCAGCGCGGCCCCCGGCACATGGGGACACGACGACATGAAACTGCTCATCGTCACCCGGGACGATGCGCAGGTGCTGAGCCATCCCCGCATCCCGGTTTCGCCCAAGGGCACCGGAGACCTGTTCAGCGCGAAGTTGACCGCGCGGCTATTGGAAGGAATGCCGCTGGCCGAGGCCGCGGCAAGCGCCAGCGACCACGTGGTGACCGCTCTGGAAGCCACCCGTCGCGCGCAAAGCCTGGAGCTTCAATTGCCATCGAACCCCTGTATCACGCATCGAGAGTGATCCGATGAAAACCTATCGACTCAACATCTGGCGCCATGACAGGCTGCTGGGTCATTTCGATTCCGGCACGCCGTGGGCCGCCGAGGCCGTCAAGGACGTTGCGGGCCGCCTGGGTGCCGCGGATGGCTATCGACTCGAGTTGCTTGTGGCAACGGATGAGCGTCGTGTGGTGGAAAGCGGCCCCGGTGGCGTGCGGGTGCTCGGCATCGAGCCGCTGTTCGTCAAGACTTCCCTGGACGAGCACCCCCGGGGCTGAAATCGGTCAGGTGCGTGGGGCGGTTGTGGGGCGATTGAGGAGCGATTGCGGGGCGATTCAGCCGCGGCTGGCAATTGCCTGACCCAGCCGCACCGGCTGTCCGACCTGCCAGTCAGGATGGTATTGCCATGCCGATCCCGGCATCAGCAGCACAATCGTCGAGCCGAGCTGGAAGTGCCCCATCTCCACACCCTGAAGCAGATCCTTCAGTTGAGGTGCGGAAGCGCCGTCGGCGTAGTGCCACTCCGAGACTTGCCCGGATCGCTTGGGCTCCACCAGGCCATGCCAGACCGTGGCGATGCGCCCGACGATGGCAGCACCCACGAGCACCAGCGCAAAGACGCCGTGCTGCGGATGCTCGAACCAGCAAACCAGACGCTCATTGATGGCGAGCAGTCCGTCGATGCCTTCAACGATATCGGGCCTGACGGAGTACAGCTTGCCGGGCACATGACGCATGCCCAGCAGGCGCCCCTCGCACGGCATGTGAATCCGGTGGTAGTTACGGGGGCTCAGGTACACCGTGGAAAAGCACCCGCCCTCCAGCTGTTTCGCGAGGGCGGCATCCCCCAGCAACGCGGTGGCGCTATAGGCATGTTGCTTGGCATGGATCATCTGGCCAGCTTCGACGCGCCCAATCTGGCTGATCGTGCCGTCCACCGGGCTGGTCCAGTCTGCTGCGGCGATCGGGCGCGCGCCGGGGCGCAGCGCGCGGATAAAGAACTCGTTGAACGTCGGATAGGTGGCGAGGTCGCTGACCAATGCCTCATCGAGGTCGATCTTGTGCCGGCGCACGAACGTGCGGATCAGGTACTGGGCGAGCCAGGGCTGGCGGCAATCCGCCAGTTGACCTGCGATACGGGTCAGCAGGTGTAGCGGGGCGAGGCGTTGCAGCAGGACCGAGAAGGACATGGAGGCGGGCGTTGGGGCGACCCGGTGCAACGCATCGGGCCGCTGATTGTTTCATGGGGCAGAATTCTAATGTGGAACGATCCCGTTTGTACCGTTTCTGCCCGGTATCGTCGCGAGGTATCGTTGTTACGGCAGGGAATCACTGTATTGCCTCCGTGGCGGCGGCGATCTACCCAAGGCTGCGCCTGATGTCCTGCGCCAGCCGTTCGCATTGTGCCGGTTCGATGGCGGAAATCGTGATGCGCAGGCCCCGCACGCCATCCTGCACGGAGAAAACGCTCCCTTGCCGGACCAGCCAGCCTTGCCGGGCCAGTGCCAGGGCGATGGCCTGATCGTCGCACTGCAAGGGCACCCAGAGGTTGAAGCCATCGCCCTGCGCCATGTGCCCGATGCCCTGAGCATCCAGCGCCTGCTCCATCGCCTGCCGGCGTCGGGCGTAGTCGTTCCGGGCCTTGTCGATCAGCCTGATGGTCTCGGGGCGGGTGACGGTGACCTCGACGATGTCCTGCAGAAGGTGGCTGACCCAGCTTGTTCCGGGCGCCAGGCACAAGCGTAGCTGCCGGGATGTGGCCACATCGCTGGCAACCGCGGCGACCCGAAGATCGGGGCCCAGTGCCTTGGTGAAGGACCGCACCACGGCCCAGCGATAGGTGCTGCGCGGTATCACCGGGTGATAGGCGGCGCCAGAGAGCAGGGCGAAATGGTCGTCCACGATCACCGGCACATTGGGATGCTTTGCCAGTAATCGCGAGATTGCCCGCGCCCGCTTCTCGCTCAGGCAGCAGCCCGTCGGGTTGTGCGCGCGCGGCGTCAGGATGACAGCCTGAGCCCCCTTGGCAAGGGCGCTTGCCAGACCTTCTGCCTGGATGCCTTCCGCATCCATGGGCACGCCAATCGGCTGCAGCCCGATGGCGCGCAGCGTGTTGATGCTGCTCAGGAAGCAGGGATTCTCGACCGCTACCTTGTCCCCAGCCACCAGATACGCGTTGAGCAGCCGCTCGATGGCATCGACGGCGCCATGCGCCAGATTGACTTCGAAAGGCGCGGGGCAGTCGGGCTCGAACCATTTCCGCGCATACGCTTCCAGCCCGGCATTGACAGTGGGTTCGCCATAGAGCCGCGGCTTGTAGGGGCGGCTCTGCAGTGCGGCCGAGATATCCGGCAGCCACTCGATATTCGGATTGCCGCTGGCAAGATCGGTCAGGGGGCTGCCCGCCAGCGTGCCTTCCTGCTCACCCGGCTCGTACTGGTCGCGGATGATCGTGCCAAGCCGCCCCTGCGTCACGGCAATGCCCGCCATGGCGAGGCGCTTGTAGGCCGCGGCCACCGTGTTCCGATTGATGCCCAGTTCCAGGGCCAGGTCGCGTACGGGGGGAAGAGACGTTCCGGGGAGCAGTTGCCGGGACTGCGTCAGGGTGCGTACACAGTCGAAGATCTCCGCGGCGGTCTTGCCGTGTATTTTCATTGGGTGCCAGGACAGTCGATGTGTGCGGGAAAGCCAGGATTCATCCAGTCCGATCTTGCCCGATCTTGCCCGAGGGCGTCATTCTGACATGCCCGGACATTTGGCGGGTATGCCAATCCAGCGATTGGCATAGGGCAAAAAACGGTGATGCAGCGGAATCGGGGACACCGGATTGAAGTGGGCTTCGCGCCGCATTCGCGGCGGTGGCTCCCCGGGGGCACGCCGCGCCGGTGCTCCACGCCGATCGGCCGTTGGAGCCGCCAAAGGAACTTGCCGCCCTCCGCCGGGTCCATTGTTGCGGTCGGTTACAATGCTGTGCCGCAATATCACAATTCTCAGGCTGACGCTGCAGTTGTATCGTATTCGTCACAAGAAATGTGATTTTTACCGGCTTTTCACGCCCCCGATTTGATGCGTTTCGTCCTCTTCCTGCTGACTGCCTTGTGCCTGTCCGCGCTGTCGTTCTCGGCAGCGGCGAACGTGCGCTCGGCCGTGCCGAAGGTGGTAGCGGCGAAAGCGGAAGCGGCGAAGGTCGAGGTGGCCATACCCGATTACGATGCGAGGCTCGCCACCGGCGACGATCTCGCGCAGCTTGCGCTGCCGGGAGATCCCGACTTCGGTGACGACGCGGAATTCGATGACGGCCCGCCGCCGGGGTACTGCAATATCTGGTCGGCTGATCTGCTCGATCCGCCCGATCTTTTCGACGCGGTCGACGAGACCAGCGCGTTATTCATCCTTCCCACATTCCAGCTTGCGCAATCCGTCGATGTCGTGCTGCCCACGCTCACGGAACGCGGCAAGTTCCAGTCCGAAGGCCAGTTCCGGCCGCCCAGACCCTTCGTCTGATCGCTCAGGCCGCCGTCCGTGCTGACTGCACGCGCGGTGCGCCTTCATTGCCCCTGAGTCCACACACGTCCGTGACGGTTGCCGTCGCGGTCTGACGCCATGCGTGCCCGCCTGCCGAACGATGTCCGGTGGCGGGGCGTGTGACGGGAAGCGTGTGTGTAGGCGCCGGGGCAGTCGTGCCGTTCGACCGATCCTGACATGAAGACCAAGAAAACGTTGACTTGGGCCGCCGCGCTGTCGTTGATGAGCGCGCCGGCCTGGGCCGCGCAGCCCGTGCCGGCCGGCGTTACCGCCGCGCCCGGGGCTGCCTCGCCACAAGCGGCGAAGCTCGCCGCCAAGGCCATGGCGCGCGCTACCACGCCAGCCCCCGATACGTTCGACCTGCCGCAGTTGCTGCAACTGGCGCAGTCGACCAACAAGGGCGTGGAAGCCGCGCAGGCCAATGTGGATGCCGCCACGGCTGCTATTACCAGCGCCCGTGCGTATCCGAACCCGCAGGTGGAAGTGATGTATGGACGCCTGTCCGGCAAGCAGCCGGGCGTGACCAGCGGCAATGCGCCGTCCTACGCAATCGTCCAGAAACTCGATTACCCGAACCAGCGCAATCTGCGCGAGCAGATGGCGGGCCGCGGCCTGGAGGCTTCCGAGGCAATGCGGCAAGGCTTCCGCAGTGACCTGGCCGCGCGCGTGAAGACGTCGTACTACCAGGTGCTTCGCCGCGAGACCGAACTGGCCGCCGCGCGCGAGGACCTGAACATGATGCGGCAGATCCAGGAGCGCGCGAAGGTGCGCGTGAACGTCGGCGAGGCCCCGCGCTATGAATTGATCAAGGCCGACACGGAACTGCTGGCTGCGCAAAAGACGCTGCAGACGGCGGAGCTGCGCGTCGACCAGGCCAAGGCCACGCTGCGCCAGCAGGTGGGAGGCGTAATGCCCGCGCGCTTTGCGCTGGACGGCAGCCTCGGGCACGCGCCCGACATGCCTCCGCTGGCAACGTTGCGCGACACGCTTCAGGCCAGCAATGCGGAACTGACCCAGCGCCGCAGCGAGCTGGAACGCGCGAAGCTGGGCGTGGACTACCAGCGCGCGCTGCGCTGGCCCGAGGTGGCGGTGCGTGCCAGCACCGACCGGCAGCCCGACAACAATGTTTCGCAGATCGGCCTGGTGATGACGATTCCGATCTGGGATCGCCGCAGCGGCCCGGTGGGCGAGGCGACGGCGCAGGCCACGCAGGCCCGCACGGCGCTCGAAGCGCGTGAATTCGAGTTGATGCAGGAACTCGACACCGCCTATCGCCAATACGAGATCGCGCAGGCCCAGGTGACGGCGCTGGAATCGGGCATCGTGCGCGAGGCCGAGTCGGCCTTGGGCGTGGCCGAATCCGCCTATCGCTTTGGCGAGCGCGGCATTCTCGACTACCTCGACGCCCAGCGCGTGCTGCGTAGCGCGCGCAGCGAGTTGATTGCCGCGCAATACGAACTGCAAGTCGCCGCCATCCAGATTGACAAGCTCATGTCGGCCTCGCCGGGCGTCAATACCGCCCCTGCGTCGTCCATGCCCGACCTCCCGAATCTGAACTGATCATGCGTCCCCAATTCCTGCTTTCCTTTGCAGCCGCCGCCGTGATGATGCTGTCGCTGGCCGGCTGTTCCGATGACCCCGCCCCGGCCGCCGAGGCGCCAAAGTTGCCACCTGGCATTGTCAAGCCCGAGGAGAACCTCAAGCGCACGCTCAAGGTGGCGCCGGTTGCCGCGTCCCCATTCAGCGAGATGTTGCGCGTGGCGGGCCGTATCGACTTCGACGAGCAGCGCGTCTCGCGCATTGGCGCCAGCGTGACTGGCCGCGTGACCGATCTCTATGCCGTGCTCGGCCAGGAAGTCAAGGCCGGCCAGGTGCTGGCCCGCCTGCACAGTAGTGAACTGGGCGCTGCCCAGATGGCCTTCCTGAAGGCCGAAGCGCAGAACACGCTGCAGGCCCGCAATGCTGAGCGCGCGCGGCAACTGTTCGCCGCCGACGTGATCGGCCGTGCCGAACTGCAGCGCCGCGAAAGCGAATACGCGATTGCCGCGGCGGAGGCTCGTGCTTACCGCGATCAACTGCGCGTGCTCGGCATGTCCGCCGCGTCGATCGCCACGCTGGCGAAGAGCGGCAGCATCGAGTCGTATTCGCCGGTGTTCTCGAGCATCAACGGCACGGTGGTCGAGCGCAATGTGGCGCAGGGCCAGGTGGTGCAGCCGGCTGACGCGCTGTACACGGTGGCCGATCTGTCGCGCGTGTGGGTCGTCGCCGAGGTGCCCGAGCAGCAGGCTGCGCAGGTGGCCGAAGGGCAGAGCGTCGATATCGAGGTGCCGTCACTGGCCAACAGCAATGGTCGCATCACGGGCAAGCTGATCTACGTGGGTCGGACCGTGAATCCGCAGTCGCGCACGGTGCTGGTTCGTACCGAACTCCAGAACAAGGATGGCCGTCTCAAGCCCGCCATGCTTGCCACCATGCTGATCGCCGCCAAGCCGGTGGAACTGCTGGTGGTGCCGGGTTCAGCCGTGGTCCGTGAAGGCAACGATGAACAGGTCTATGTGGAAGTTGGCGACGGCCAGTACCGCCTGACCAAGGTGAAGCTGGGCCCGGAGAGCGACGGCATGCGTGTGGTCCAGAGCGGCATCAAGCCTGGCGACCGCGTGGTCGTGGAAGGCGCGTTCCATCTGGACAACGAGCGCAAGCAGCAGGAGCAGGGGTAACCGGCCATGATGACATCGCTTGTTGAAGCCGCGATCAAGCAGCGGCTGGTGGTGGGCGGTTTCAAGTCCAAGTGCAACAAAAACTCAATGCACTAAATCCGGCTGCTGGGCCAGCCGCGCCAAATGCTCGGCATAGACCTCGATGGGCTTGCGCCACCCCAGAGTCATCCTGGGCCGTCCATTGAGCTCATCGGCCACAGCGTCCAACTGCTCCTGGCTGTAGCCACTCAGATCAGTCCCCTTGGGGAAGTACTGGCGCAAGAGCCCATTGGTGTTCTCGTTGCTCCCCCTTTGCCAGGGACTGTAGGGGTCGCAGAAGTACACCTTCATGCCTGTGTTCTCGCTGAGCTGGCGGTGCTCGGCCATCTCGCTGCCCCGGTCGTAGGTCAGGGTCTGGCGCATCGGCTGGGCTATTGTCTTGAGCTTGTCGCTGAAGGCTTGCAGTACATGCGCCGCTGTGGCGGGGTTGGGGTGTGGCAGCTTGACCAGCACCACCAGACGGGTGGTGCGCTCGACCAGCGTGCCAATCGCACTGGCGTTAGCCTTGCCTTTGATCAGATCACCCTCCCAGTGGCCGGGCAACTGGCGATCCTCGATCTCGGGTGCTCGCACATGGATGCTCAGCAAGTCTTGCGTCTCCTTGCGGCGATCCTTTCCCCTGGAGCGGGGCCAACGTTTGGCGTGGGCCATGCGCAGGCAGGACACCAGCTCCTTCTTGAGCTCTCCCCGGGGCTGGGCGTAGATGCAGGTGTAGATGCTTTCGTGTGAGGCTTGCAAGCGGCGATCCTGTGGGTGAAGACGCTGGAGTTCGTTGGCGATTTGCTGGGGCGACCACTTGTGGCGCAGGTAGTCGCAAACCAGCGGGAACAAGGGCCCTTGGCGGTGCAGCTTGGGGCTGGGACGGGCTTGGCGTTTGCGATTGTCACTGCGCTGCTGGGCGAACTTGGAGGCGTAGCCCTTGCCGCCTGCATTGCGATTGCACTCGCGGCTGATAGTGCTCTTGTCACGCCCCAGGGCCCTGGCTATGGCGCTGAGGCTTTGCTTTTGCTGCAGCCCCAGGGCTATCGCATGGCGTTCGGTCTCACTCAACTGCTGGTAATTTTTCTTGGTCATCTTGGCCTCAATTCTCGGTGTTGCACTTCGGAATTGAGGCCGCCGTGTGCGTGATCGCCGTGGTGCTGTTCTTCTTTGGCCTGCGTGCGGCCGGGAAGCTCTCCGTCGATGCGTTCCCGGACGTGACCAACGTCCAGGTGCAGATCGCCACGGAAGCCACGGGACGGTCGCCTGAGGAAGTGGAGCGCTTTGTCACGGTGCCGATCGAGATGTCGATGACGGGCCTGCCCGGACTCGAGGAGATGCGCTCGCTGAACAAGGCGGGCCTGTCGCTGATCACGCTTGTGTTCACGGACAAGACCGACGTCTACTTCGCGCGGCAGCTCGTCATGGAGCGGCTGATCGAGGTTTCCGGCCGAATGCCCGAGGGCGTGACGCCGGTGCTCGGGCCGGTTTCTACCGGGTTGGGCGAGGTCTACCAGTACACGCTGGACCGCGCCGACGACGGCGACCGCGAACTGACGCAGGAGGAACTGTCGGAGCGCCGCATCGCGCAGGACTGGGTGGTGAGGCCGCTGCTGCGCTCGATCCCGGGCGTGGCGGAAATCAACTCGCAGGGCGGCTTCGTGCGGCAGTACCAGGCACTGGTCAATCCGGAGCGGATGCGCCACTACGGGATCAACATCCAGCAGGTCTACCAGGCGCTGGCGCGTAACAACGCCAACTCCGGCGGTGGCGTGCTGCCGCATTACGCCGAGCAGTACCTGATTCGCGGCGTGGGCCTGGCCAAGGGTGTCGACGATATCGGCAGCATCGTGCTCAAGGAGATCAACGGCACGCCGGTCTACCTGCGCGATGTGGCACAGGTGACGATCGGCCACGAGGTCCGCCAGGGCGCGCTGGTCAAGAACGGCCAGACCGAGGCCGTTGGCGGCATCGTGATGATGATGCGCGGTGGCAACGCCAAGGAAGTGGTGAGCCGCGTCAAGGCTCGCGTGGCGGATATCAACGAGCGTGGCATGTTGCCGGGCAAGCTGCAGATCGTGCCGTACTACGACCGTAGCGAACTGGTGGACTCCGCGCTGTGGACCGTCACCAAGGTGCTGCTCGAAGGCGTGGTGCTGGTGGTGATCGTGCTGTTCCTGTTCCTGGGCGACGTGCGTTCCTCGGTGATCGTGCTGGCCACGCTGGTGCTGACACCATTGCTGACGTTCATCGTGATGAACCAGGTGGGGCTGTCGGCCAACCTGATGTCGCTGGGGGGGCTGGCCATCGCCATCGGCCTGATGGTCGACGGCTCGGTCGTGGTGGTCGAGAACGCGTTCGAGCGGCTCGGCCACGCGGAGAAAACCGGGCTGACGCGCACGCAGGTGCTGGTCAAGGCGGTGCAGGAAGTGGCCACGCCGGTGATCGTGGGCGTGGGCATCATCATCCTGGTGTTCCTGCCGCTGATGACGCTGTCCGGCATGGAAGGCAAGATGTTCGCGCCGCTGGCCTTCACGATCTCGATCGCGCTGGCGATCTCGCTGTTCCTGTCGCTGACGCTGTCGCCGGTGCTGTCGTCGTACCTGCTCAAGGGCGGCGCCGAACACGACACGCGCGTCATCGCGTTCATGAAGCGCTACTACCTGCGCATGCTTCACTGGTCGCTGGCAAACAGCAAGAAGACCGTGCTGTCGGCGGTGGGGCTGTTCATCGCCACGCTGATGATCGTGCCGCTGCTTGGTACATCATTCATTCCGGAGATGAAGGAAGGCTCGATCGTGCCGGCTATCGACCGCGTGCCGAACATCTCGCTGGAAGAGTCGATCAAGTTGGAGAAACAGGCCAACAAGCTGGTGCTCGAAGTGCCGGGCGTGAAGTCGGTGGTCTCGGGCGTGGGTCGTGGTGAAAGCCCGGCCGACCCGCAGGGTCAGAACGAATCGACGCCGATCGCCAGCCTCAAGGACCGCGACGAGTGGCCCGATGGCTGGACGCAGGACGACATCGCCAACGCGATCCGCGAGAAGCTCAAGGCCATTCCCGGCGTGCAGATTGTGATGGCGCAGCCGATCTCGGACCGCGTGGACGAGATGGTCAGTGGTGTGCGTTCCGATATCGCCGTGAAGATCTTCGGCGACGACCTGGAGACGCTGCGTGACCTGGCCGGCCAGATCGCCCGCGTGGCAGGTGGCATCCAGGGGTCGCAGGACATCCGTATCGAACGGATCTCGGGCCAGCAATACCTGTCGATCGAGATCGACCGTCAGGCGATTGCGCGGTACGGGCTGAACGTGTCGGACATCCACGACATCATCGAGATCGCCATCGGCGGCAAGCGTGCCACGGATATCTTCGAAGGCGAACGTCGCTTTGCGGCGGCCGTACGTCTGCCCGAGGAATTCCGCAGCAACGTGCAGGAGATTCGCCAGTTGCTGGTATCGGCGCCCGATGGCGTGCAGGTGCCGCTGCAGAGCGTGGCGAAGATCGAAGTGACCGATGGTCCGGCGCAGATCAGCCGCGAAATGGCCAAGCGCCGCGTGGTGGTGATGATCAACGTGAAGGATCGCGATCTCGGCGGCTTCGTGGCCGAACTGCAGTCCGCCACCGAGAGCAAGGTCAAGCTGCCCGAGGGCTACTACTTCGAGTGGGGCGGCCAGTTCCAGAACATGGAACGCGCGATGGGCCACCTGAAGATCATCGTGCCGATTACCATCGCCGCGATCTTCTTCCTGCTGTTCCTGCTGTTCAATTCGGTGCGCTATGCCACGCTGATCATCACGGTGCTGCCGTTTGCATCGATCGGCGGCATCATCGGGCTGTTCGTCACGGGCGAGTACCTGTCCGTACCGGCGTCGGTGGGCTTTATCGCGCTGTGGGGCATGGCGGTGCTGAACGGGGTGGTGCTGGTGTCGTACATCCGCACATTGCGCGAGTCGGGCATGTCGCTGCGCAACGCGGTGGTGCGCGGCGCCACGCAGCGTTTCCGTCCGGTGATGATGACCGCGACGATCGCCATGCTGGGTCTGGTGCCGTTCCTGTTCTCGACGGGCCCCGGCTCCGAGGTGCAGCGTCCGCTGGCGGTGGTGGTGATCGGCGGGCTGATCACGTCGACGCTGCTCACGCTGGTCATGGTGCCCACGCTGTACCGCTGGTTCGATGACCGCAAGCCGGAGCCGCGCGACATGTCGGTGTAACGCGACCCGGAACATTCGATCCGTACGCCAGTACGCCAGTACAATGGCAACCGGCCGGCATGCAACGCGCGTGCCGGCCTTTTTTGTTTGGAGTGCATACCATGACGATCCAAGCGCGCCGCGTGTTGACGGCGCTTGCATTGATCGCGCTGCCGGTGACCGCGATGGCGGCGCCTGCCGCATCCTCGGCCGACGCGCCCGTCAACGTCGAACTGGGCCAGCGCGGCGGCAAGCCCGAAGCGCCCGAGGCACCCGGTGCCTGCATGAACGCGGTGAAGGCCGCGTTGCCGAATCCCGACCAGTTTCGCTGGGTGCGCGGCACCACTCGCCGCGTGGCCGAAGACGTCTACAGCGTGGTCGGCAGCATCGAGTACGTGGACAAGTCAGGACAGGCCCGCAAGGGCGAGGCGCAGTGCGATGTGATGCGCGCCCCCGGTAACCAGTTCATCGTGCCGAAGGTGCGTTTGCCCCAGTAATTTCCGCGCTGACCCTGCCACACCGGAAACCCGCTCGATGACATTTTTGTCATCTTGGGGGTTTTTGTTGGACATCGACGACCTCGTCTTCTAACCTCTTGTGTACGTCGTACACAAATAGCGGCGCAACTCACAAGGAGGCGTTTGCATGAAGATCGAAGCGACCAACGAACACCGCTGGCTACAAAAGCTCGTCGGCAGGTGGGTAGGCGAGGGCGAGGCCCAGATGGGCCCCGAGGCACCGCCTGAAAAATGGAAGATCCCCGAGCAGGTCAGCCAGGTGGGCGACGTCTGGGTGCAGGCGCGTGCGGAGGGCGAGTTTCCGGGATGTGGGTCGGCGGTCACGATCATGACGCTCGGCTACGACCCCGTTCGCAAGCATTTTGTCGGCACGTTCATCGGTTCGATGATGACCCACATGTGGGTCTACGAAGGCGATCTCGAGGCCGATGGCCGTACGCTCACGCTGCGTGCCGATGGCCCGGCGTTCGGCCCGGATGGCAATGTGATCGAGGGAAAAACGGCGAAGTACCGCGACGTTGTGGCCATGGTTGACGACGATCACCGCACGCTGACGTCGTTCATGCAGGCCGACAACGGCGAGTGGATGCAGATCGTGCAGGCTCGCTATCGTCGCGAGAAGTAGGGCGCCGTTCGCGGTTTGACTGGCGTTATATACGTGGTTATATTGCGATGCGACGCCCGCCATTCCGCGGGCGTGCTGCCGCATTGTTGCCACGATGAACCGCTCACTGCTGTTGCTGGATGCCTTTGCCGCCCAACCCGGCGATCCCGTTACACGGGCGTTGGCCGGGGTACTGGAGTCCGCCTGCGCGGGGCGCCTGCCGCGCTTCGCGCAATGGCTCGGCCTGCCGCCGGACGCGTTCCGGCACATGCTGGATCACTGCTTTCCCGGGGCCGCGCAGGCGGGGTGGGCGCCCGATGTTCCGCCACAGGCGCCGGACAGCCTGCCGTGCGAATTCGCCGATCTGGTGGAGATGCTCGAGGACGGCTGCACGCCGGGCGCGGCAGGGACGCTGGTGCCGCTGGTGCATTGGGCCGCGCACGCGCTGGCCTGCGGCTGCTTCGGCCATACGCACTTGTGGCAGGACATGGGCCTGTCCGGGCGCGACGATGTGTCCGCGTTGCTGCGGCAGGTCTTCTGGCCGGTCTTCGCGGCCAATACCACGGACATGAAATGGAAGAAGTTCTTCTATCACCGCGTCTGCGAGCGGCTCGATATTCATCCTTGCCCTGAGCCCTCGTGCGAGGGCTGCGACCATTACGCGGCCTGTCACGGCGCCGAATCAGCCATCGAATCAGCCATCGAATCGGTCATCGAATCGGTCATCGTGAGACAGCCCCGCTCCTGATTCCCGATGGAAGTCTCCCCAGCCTCCCCGGTGCAGGCGGGCGAGCGTATGAGCGTGGTTATGCGCGATCGACGCGATCGAGTTCGTTGCTGCTCCACCAGGCCTCCAGCAGCGGCTGGAAGCGGTCGTCGGGCGCGCGCGGCACGCGCGTGCTCTTGCGGGCGGGCGGGAGCTGCCGGCCCGTGAGCTGGTAGAAGATGGCGCCGGGCAACGTGCCGGGACCGTAGGGCACGTGATCGACCACGTTCATCTGGCGCGCGGCCTTTAGCGCGCGCGTGGTTTCCTCGGGGGTAAGACCACACGCGTCGGCCATCACGTCACGGCGCAGCGGACCTTGACGCTTGAGACCATCGATCAGCAGATGCACGCAATCGCGCGTATTCCGTTGTTTCATGTCGCGCATTTTGCGTACCTGCCCCGGACTGCACAATCGTGCATGACATTTGTTTGCATTCGTGCCGGGAATCCGTGGCAGTTCGCTGACAAGCGCACATTCCAGGCGGTGAACGCGCCACATTCGTGCTGCAGGCTTGCATCGGTCTCGATACTGTATAAACATACAGTATTCGTAAAAATACGAGGGCAGCGCCAGTCGATTGCGCCTCTTCATCCACATCATGACCGTGTCATCGCATGTCACGCCGCCGACAGTCGTGGCGGGCCATGCGGCTTCCTCCTCCTCCGCGCCCCGTGCATCGGTGAGCGAACTCGAGCACCGCTACCCCGGGCTGTGGCGCGCGGGTCAGCTCGGCCGCGCCGGACGCTTGCCCGTGTGCCCGACCGGGTACGATGCCCTGACGGCCGAACTGCCGGGCGGCGGCTGGCCTGTTGGCGCCGTGACCGAGTTGCTGCTGGCCCAGGGTGGCGCGGGCGAATTGCGTCTGCTGATGCCGGCGTTGCGTGCGCTGGCCGCGGCGGGGCGCTGCATCGGTTTTGTCGATCCCCCGTACCTGCCCAATGCGGCAGGGCTGGCGGCAGGACTGGCCGACGGTGGCCTGCCCGCGCGTCAGCTTTACTGGGTACGTCCACAGGCTGGTGCGAGCGTGGCATCGCGCCGCGCCGACATGGCGTGGGCGGCCGAGCAGATGTTGCGCAGCCAGGCGTTCGGCGCGGTGCTGGTCTGGCTCCCGGCGGCGCGGCCAGAGGCGCTGCGGCGTCTGCAGGTGCTGGCGCAGGCCGGCGATACCGTGGTGTGGGTGCTGCGGCCGATCCGCGTGCTGCACGAATCGTCGCCGGCCATGCTGCGGCTGGCGTTATCGCCGTTGCCCGGCAATCTGCTATCCATCGTTTTTCACAAGCGGCGCGGCCCGGCACGCGACACGCCGCTGCTGTTGCCGCTGGAAGGCATGCTTCATGTGCCGCGGCGCGCGGGTGTACCCGCGGTGCCCACGCCGGTCGCTCTGGTCGTTCCAGCAACTCCGGCAGGAGCCGATCATCATGTTCCCGATATCTCCGACATCCGCGGCAGCGCCAGCCATCCCGGCGTACTGGATCGCGGTGCACCTGCCGCGCCTGCCGCTGGACGCGCTGCAGCCGAGCTGGCCTGAGCCGGTCGATGCCGGTATGCCCGCCGCTACGTCTGCCCATGCGTCCGCCAGTACGTCCGTCGATCCCCGGCCCGCACCCCATACCGGAACGCTGCATCAGGCGCTGCCGGTGGCGGTGATCGAGCACGAGCGCGTGGTGCTGGCCAATGGCCCGGCCGTGGCGCTGGGCGTGCGCTATGGAATGCGGCGCGGCGGCGTGCAGGCGCTGTCGGCCGATGTGGTGCAGCTCGATCGCGATCTGGCGGCGGAGTCCGCATTGATGACCTCGGCCGCTTTGGCGTTGCTGCATTTCACGCCGGCCGTGGCGATCGACGCCGAACCCGAAGCGGCCACGGTGATGCTCGATGTCACGGCCAGCCTGCGGCTGTTCGGCGGCCATCGCGCGTTGTGCCGGGCGATTCGCGCGCGTGTGCGGCAACTGGGCACGTTTGCGCAGATCGGTAGCGGTACCACGGCACAGGGCGCCGCGTGGCTGGCGCGTCAGCCGTTACGCAAGACGTCGCGCGGCATTGTCCGGCCCGCGCGCCGCGCGGTGCGTGCCGCCCGCATGACGCGCCTGCTCGACCGCCTGCCCGTGGAATGCCTGCACACGCTGGCCGATCCCGAATGGCTCGAAGGCATTGGTTGCCGCACGCTGGGGCAGGTGCGCCGGTTGCCGCGCGCGGGGCTGTCACGCCGTATTGGCACGGAATTGCTGGCGCGGCTCGACCAGGCCTATGGCCAGATTTCGTCCGGGTTTGCCTGGTTCGAGGCGCCACCGGCGTTTGCGCAGCGCATGGAACTGCCAGGCCGCGTGGAGTCGGCCGAGGGCGTGCTGGCCGGGGCGCAGCGGCTGTTGCTGGCGCTCTCGGGCTGGCTGGCCGTGCAGCAGGCCGGCGTGACGCGCTGCGTGCTGATGCTGGAGCACGAACGCTACCGGCTGGGCGAGGACACTGACAGCACGCCGGTGCCGCTCCGGCTGGCGCAGCCAAGCCGTGATCCCGTGCATCTGTCGAAGCTGCTGCGCGAGAAGCTCGACAAGATCCGCTTTCATGCGCCGGTGGGCGGGTTGGCGTTGCGCGTGGAGGCGATGGAAATTTGCGTGCCGCAAAGCGACTCGCTGTTTCCGGAACCGGGTGCCGAACCGGCGGAACTGGGCCGGCTGCTCGATACGCTGGTGGCGCGGCTAGGGCGCGACAACGTGCTGCAGCCGCATCCACAGGCGGATCACCGGCCCGAGCGCGCCAATCAATGGGCGCCCGTCGACGAACCGCCCGCCCGGGTCGCGGCAAGCGGCACGACAAGCGGCACGACAAACGGCAGGACAAGCGGCGGCGCGGCCCCGCCCGAACGGCCGCTATGGCTGCTGGAGTCGCCATTGCCGCTGCGCGTGCACAAGCATCGCCCCGTTCATGATGGCCCGCTGGTGATGCTGACGCGCCCCGAACGCATCGAGGCCGGCTGGTGGGATGGTGGCCTGGCCACGCGCGACTACTTCATCGCCGAGCGCGACGACGGGCTGCGTTGCTGGGTCTATCGTGAACGCCCGGGGCATCCCACGCGCGACGGGCAGGAAGACGGCGGCGAATACCGCTGGTTCCTGCATGGGCTGTTTGCCTGAGCGCGCCGGATGCCAGGAGGTTGATCGTGCTGTCCGGCCTGTCTTCGTTGTTGCCGTCGCTGCCCGACTATGTCGAGCTGCACTGCATCTCCAACTTCACATTCCTGAACGGTGCCTCGCATCCGCAGGAACTGATTTCGCGCGCGTTCCAACTGGGCTACAGCGGGCTGGCGCTGACCGATGAATGCTCGGTGGCCGGCACCGCCCGCGCGCATCATGCGATCAAGGTGCTGCGCGAGGATATGTGGGAGGCGGTAACACGCAGCGCCCGGCGACTGGCCGCGGGGCAGACGGCGGGCGATGTCGACGAGATAGAGGAGCTATCGGCATTCGACCTCGACACCGGCGGCGAAGAGAGCGATGCAGGAGGTGTGGATGATGCGGAGGATACGGAGGATGAGGATGCGCTGTCGCCGGACGATTTCGACGATGACCCCGATGCCGCCGCGCGCCGTCATCGCGTGCTCGAAGCCCGCGCCGCCGCTGCCGATGCGTTCAACCTGATCATCGGCAGCCGCTTCACGTTGACAGCCGCGCCCGAAGACACCATGCCGCCACCGCGCCTGGTGCTGCTGGCGCGCAATCGCATCGGATTTGGCGACCTGTGCGAGTTCATCACGCTGGGCCGCACCCGCGCGGAGAAGGGCAGCTATCTGCTGTATCCATCCGATCTTGCCGATCCGCAGCCGGAGCAGGCGCATCTGCGCGGCATGCCGGATTGCCTGGTGGTCCTGCTGCCCGATTACTGCGCCGATCTCGACGTCCTGCGCGCGCAGGCACGCTGGTGCCGCGCAACCTTCGGCGACCGCGCTTGGATGGCGATGGAACTGCTGCAGGGCCATGCCGAAGCCATGCATCGCGCGCGTTTGCAGCAGGTGTCGGCGGAAACCGGCGTGCCGCTGGTGGCGGCCGGCGCGGTCAACATGCATGTCCGCTCGCGCAAGCCGCTGGCCGATGTGCTGACCGCGATCCGCATCGGCCAGCCTTTGTCTGCGTGTGGACGGGCCCTCGCGCCAAATGCCGAGGCGCATCTGCGCATGCGCCAGGTGCTGTCGCGGCTCTATCCGCGCGAAGCGCTGGCGCAGACGCTGAAGCTGGCGGACCAATGCCGCTTCTCGCTCGACATGCTGCGCTACGAGTATCCCGAGGAACTCGTGCCCGACGGCGAAACGCCGATCACCTATCTGCGCAAGGAGGTGGAGCGCGGCATCACCGAACGTTTTCCACATGGCATGGCGCCGGAATGGAAGAAGCAACTCAAGGAAGAACTCGAACTGATCGAGGAGAAGCACTACGAGCCGTTCTTCCTGACCGTGCACGATATCGTCCGCTTCGCGCGCCAGGAGGGCATCCTGTGCCAGGGGCGCGGATCGGCGGCCAACTCGCTAGTCTGCTACTGCCTGCATATCACCGAGGTCAGCCCGGAACAAGCCAACCTGCTGTTCGGCCGGTTCCTGTCGCGCGAGCGTGACGAGCCGCCCGATATCGATGTCGATTTCGAGCACCAGCGGCGCGAGGAGGTGATCCAGTACATCTATGGAAAATACGGCCGCCATCGCGCCGCGCTGGCCGCGTCGCTGATCACGTACCGCTCGCGCAGCGCGTTGCGCGACGTGGGGCGCGCGCTCGGCATCGACCCGGGTGTGGTGGAACAGGTGGTCAAGGGGCAGGCCTGGTGGGATGGCGGCGCGGCGTTCATTGACCGCATTTCGCGCTACGGGCTCGATCCCGATTCCATCACCGTGCGGCAATGGGCCAGCCTGACGGAGCAGTTGCGCGGCTTTCCCCGTCACCTGTCGCAACACGTGGGCGGCTTCGTGATCGCGCGGGACAAGCTGTCGCGGCTCGTGCCGATCGAGAATGCGGCGATGGAAAACCGCAGTGTGATCCAGTGGGACAAGGACGACCTGGAATCGCTGGGGTTGTTGAAGGTCGATGTGCTCGCGCTGGGCATGCTGACCGCGATCCGCCGTGCGCTGACGATGATCCCGAATCCGGACCCGGAGCGCGCCGGACTGCCCACGCGCATGGAGGATCTGCCCGATGGCGACGTCAAGACCTACGACATGATCTGCAAGGCCGATACGATCGGTGTGTTCCAGATCGAATCGCGCGCGCAGCAATCGATGCTGCCGCGGCTGCAACCGCGGGAGTATTACGACCTCGTGGTGGAAGTGGCCATCGTGCGGCCGGGGCCGATCCAGGGCGGCATGGTGCATCCGTATCTGAAGCGGCGCGAAGCGTTTCGCCTCACCCGCAAGCTGCCGACCTACTTCGACGACGTGATCCGCCGCGTGCTGGGCCGCACCTTGGGCGTGCCGATCTTCCAGGAACAGGTCATGCAGCTTGCGATCGAGGCGGCCGGGTTTACGCCCGGGCAGGCGGATCAGTTACGGCGCTCGATGGCGGCCTGGCGTCGTCGTGGCGATCTCAAGAAGCATCAGGACGCGCTGGTACGGGCGCTGACCGGGCGCGGCTATCCCGAATCGTTCGCGCTGGCCATCTGCAAGCAGATCGAGGGGTTTGGGGAATATGGCTTCCCGGAAAGCCATGCGGCCAGCTTCGCCAAGCTCGTATACGTCAGCGCATGGATCAAGTGTCATTACCCCGAGGCGTTCCTGTGCGCACTGCTCAACAGTCAGCCGATGGGCTTCTACTCGCCGTCGCAACTGGTGCAGGACGCGCGCCGGCATGGCGTGACGTCGCAGCCCGTGGACGTGACGATCAGCAACTGGGAGAGCACGCTGGAGCCGCGCCGGGAAGGGCAGAACTTCCGCGACGTGCGGCTGGGCATGAATCGCGTGAAGGGGATGCGCGAGGCTGCCGCGCTGCGGATCGAGGCGGCGCGTGTGGCGCGGCCATTCGACAGCGTCGAGGACCTCGCGCGCCGCGCGTCACTGGACCGGCACGACATTGACGCGCTGGCCGCGGCCGATGCGCTGGTATCCCTCGCGGGGCATCGACGCCAGGCACGCTGGCACGCGCGTGGCGCGGCGGTGCAGACCGCGCATCGCGATCTGCTGCACGATGCGCCACCGCAGGAGCACGCACTGCAACTTCCCGAGCCGAAACTCGGCGAGGACGTGGCCGCCGACTACGCCAGCCTGGGGCTATCGCTGAAGTGCCATCCGCTGACACTACTGCGCCACAGACTGCGCGCGCTCAAGTTCGCGACGGCACGCCAACTCGCGAACTGCGCCAACGGCCGCCGCGTGCGTGCCTGCGGCATCGTGACCGTGCGCCAACGGCCATCGACGGCCAGCGGCACGATCTTCACCTCGATCGAGGACGAGACCGGCGCCGTCAACGTCATCATCTGGCCAGACCTGGTGGAGCGGCAGCGCAAGGAGGTTCTGGGGGCGACGCTGCTCGGCGTGATTGGCACCTGGCAACGACAGGGCGAGGTGCGCCATCTGGTTGCGGACGAACTGGTGGATCTGAGTCCGTTGCTGGGGAGGCTGATGGTGGGGAGTCGGGATTTTCATTGAGAAGGAGGTCCAGCTTCCCTCCCCTTCTCATGCATCGGAGCAGAGCGCAGCAGGCCGGTCCCCGACTCCGGTCCCCAACTCAACGCACAAATTTTCAACCCCTGCAAGCAAAACCCCGCCAGGGTTGATTGCACAAAAATTAGGCAATCAACCTTGAGCCAATACCGGCGCGGGCTGGCGGGTTGTCAAGAGGGGGATTATCCACGCTCTCTGTGGATAGTTCCTATCCGTCGTGCGGACTACCCCATCTGTATTAACAGAGGTGCTTACTTCGGTCCCTACTTCGGCTGGGCAACCGTTCGCAGATAAGGCTTGAGCGTCTTGAAGCCCTGTGGATATTTCTTCTTCGCGTCGTCATCCGACACCGAGGTGGGGATGATCACGTCGTCGCCCGGCTTCCAGTTGACGGGTGTGGCGACGGTGTGTTTCGCGTTCAGTTGCAGCGAGTCGAGCAGGCGCAGCACCTCGTCGAAATTGCGTCCCGCGCTCATCGGGTAGACCAGCATGGCCTTGACCTTCTTGTCAGGGCCGATCATGAACACCGCGCGGATCGTGGCGTTGTCCGCTGCCGTGCGTGGGCCGCCGCTCGCCTCGGGGTGGATCATGTCGTAGAGCTTGGCCACCTTGAGGTCGTGATCGCCGATCATCGGGTAGTTGACCGTGGCGCCCTGCGTTTCCTCGATGTCCTTGACCCAGCGCGAATGGTCGCCCACCGGATCGATCGACAGGCCGATGATCTTCGTATTGCGTTTGTCGAACTCGGGCTTCAGCTTGGCCATGTAGCCGAGCTCGGTGGTGCAGACCGGCGTGAAATCCTTGGGGTGCGAGAAAAGGATGGCCCAGCTGTCGCCGATCCACTCATGAAAATGAATCTTCCCTTCAGTGGTGTCGGCGGTGAAGTCCGGTGCTTCCTCGCCAAGTCGGATTGCCATGGTCGTGCTCCTTTATTGGTGGGTTGGGTGGGGGCGTGACGCAGCCGTCTGTGCGGCGAAAATCCAGTATAGGAACTGGTTTGCCCGCCGGACGGACAATGGGCTTCATCCATGTGGCGGATGGCCGGCCTGGCCAGGGCCGTGCCGGTATCGCCGGAATCACTCCTGTCGTGCTACTCGGGCCGTTCCAGATCCTCGATGACCGCGCGCAGGAACCGGGCCGCCTCGCCGCCCGTGACCACGCGGTGATCGAATGTCAGCGACAGTGGCATGACCCGGTGCACGGCAGGCACGCCGCCGGATGCCACCACTTCGTCGCGCACGCGCCCCGCGCCGAGGATGGCAACCGTTGGCGGCACCACGATGGGCGCCGCGTAGCGGCCCGCGATCATGCCGAAGTTCGACAGGGTGATGGTATTGCCGCGCATCTCCTCCGGCGCGATGGTGCGTGCGACCACGTCGGCGCGCATTCGGTCCAGCCCGGCACGCAGGTCGGCGGCATCGCGTTTGCCGACGTTGCGCAGCACCGGCACGAACAACCCCTCCGGCAGGTCCGCCGCAATGCCCACGTCGATCCGCTCGAGCAGGTGGCGTCTGCCGGTCCTGCCTTCGTACCACGCGTTGAGCGCCGGTTCCGCGCGCACGCCGGCCACCAGCGCGCGCACCAGGCGGATCGTGATGTCCTGACCGGTCACCGATGCGCCGGTCGCCTGCCACGCATGCAGGTCCGCATCGTCCATGACCGTGGCCGCGGCCACTTCGCTCTGCGCGCGCGCCATGTTCTGCGCCATTGCGCGGCGCACACCGCGCAGCACGTCCGGCGCGCCGACGTCCGCCAGGGTGGTGGCCACGCGCTGCACATCGGTGGCCGTGATCACGCCATCGTGGCCGGATGGGGTGACCATCGACAGGTCGACCGACAGCTTGCGCGCCAGCGCGCGCACGGCCGGCGTGGCCTTGATGCCATGTCCGCCGGGAATGCCGGCGGCGCCTACGCGCGTGACGCCTTCATTGACCACATGCGTGCCGACCTTCACGGCGCCTACCACCGTGCCGGCATCGTCGGACGCCCCCGCGCCCTCGAAGCCAACCAGCGGCGCGCCCAGGTGGACGATGTCGCCCGGTTGCGCAAAGAGTTTCGCAACCTGTCCGGCGAACGGGGAGGGGATCTCGACGATGGCCTTGGCTGTTTCCACCGACAACAGCGGCTGGTCGGCTGCGATGGTGTCCCCGGGCTTCACATGCCAGTTGACGATTTCCGCTTCCTGCAGGCCTTCGCCCAGGTCGGGCAGCTTGAAGATCCGCATCGCTATCTCTCCTTGGCTAGGCTGCTTCCAGCGCGCGTCGCGCCGCGTCGACAATCCGCGCCACCGACGGCATGTAGCTGTGTTCGAGTCGCGCCAGCGGCACCACCGTGTCAGGCGCCGTCACGCGCTGCACCGGGGCGCTCAGCGAATAGAGTCCCGCGTCGGCCAGGTTGGCGGCAATCTCTGCGCCCAGGCCGGCGGTGCGCGGTGCTTCATGCACGATCACGCATCGGCCGCTCTGCGCAACCGACTCCAGGATGGTCTCCATGTCCAGCGGCTTGAGCGTGGCCACGTCGATCACTGCCGCGGAAACGCCGTCGTCGGCCAGCACATCGGCCGCGGCCAGCGTTTCCCGCAACATCGCGCCCCAGCTCACCAGCGTGAGGTCCGTGCCCTCGCGCAGCGTGAAGCAGGCGTCGAGGGGCAGCGCCTGGCCGTCGTCGGCGACCTCCTGCCGGAACAGCCGGTACAGGCGGGTGGGCTCCAGGAAGATCACCGGGTCCGGGTCGCGAATCGCCGCGAGCAGCAGCCCGTAGGCGCGCGCCGGCGATGAAGGCATGACCACGCGGATGCCCGGCATCTGCGCGAACAGGGCCTCCGGGCTTTCGGAATGGTGTTCGGGCGCGTGGATGCCCGCGCCGCTCGGCGCGCGCACAACCATCGGGCACGTGATCCGGCCGCGTGTGCGGTGCCGCATATGACCCGCGTGATTCAGGATGTTGTCGATCGCCGGATAGATGAAGCCGGCGAACTGGATCTCCGCGACGGGCTTGAGCCCCATCGCCGCCATGCCGATGGCCGCGCCGACGATGGCGCCTTCGGCCAGCGGCGTGTCGATGACGCGGGCCTCGCCGAAGCGCGACTGCAGCCCCACAGTCGAGCGGAATACGCCGCCGTTCACGCCGATGTCCTCGCCCAGCAGCACCACGTCGGGATCGTTGGCGAGGGCATGGGCCAGGGCCAGGTTGACGGCTTCCACCATATGCAGTTCAGCCATGATGGGCTCCCGAGGTATCGGTCTTGCCAGAGGCGTCGTATTGCCGCGCGGTGTCGAGTTGTTCGGCCATGGCGTCGGGCAGCGTTTCATACAGGCAATCGAACATCGCCGATGCATCGGGATGCGGCAGCGCAAGATAGGCCTGCACGGCCGCGCCGACGGCCTGCTGGCATTCCTTGATCAGCGCCTCTTCCTGCGCGGCGTCCCAGGCGCCGAGGCGGGCCAGGTAGTCTCGCAGCCGGATAATGGGCTCGCAGCGCCAGGCTTCCTTGACCGATGCCTCGTCCCGGTAGCGCGACGCATCATCGGCTGTCGTATGGTCGCCCAGGCGGTAGCTCACCGCCTCGATCAACGTCGGCCCGCCGCCGTGGCGCGCATGTTCGATGGCCGCGCCAACGCGCTGCCGCACGGCAATCACGTCGTTGCCGTCGATCTGTTCGCCCGGAATGCCCGCTGCGATCGCCTTCTGGGCCAGCGTCGCCGCCGCCGTCTGCTTGGCGCGCGGCATCGAGATGGCCCACTGGTTGTTGTTGATAACGATGACCAGCGGGACGTGCCACGCGCCGGCCATGTTCATCCCCTCGTAGAAGTCACCCTTCGAGGTGCCGCCGTCGCCGAGGATGCACACCGCCACGTTCGGTGCCTGGCGCAGCTTGAACGTGTAGGCCACGCCGGCCGCATGGCCAACCTGGGTGCCGATCGGCACGCAGTTGCCGAAGTCATATGGCACTGCGGCAAACGCGCTGCCGCGTTCGTCGCCACCCCAGTACAGCAGGCTCTCCGTCATCGTGACGCCCCGCACAAACTGCGCGGCATGATCGCGGTACGACGGCACCAGCACGTCGTCGCGGCGCATCGCCGTGGCCACGCCGACGCCGATCGCTTCCTGGCCCAGCGCGGACGCGAACGTGCCGATCTGGCCGGTACGTTGCATCGCGATGGCCTTGAGATCGAACTGCCGGGTCAGCACCATGGCGCGATAGAGCGGCAGCAGGGTGGCCGGATCGCGGGCAAAGTCGGGAAGGTCGGGCTCTGGCGAGCCGTCGGGGGAGAGGTAGCGGGTAAAGCCGATTTCAAAACGCGCAACAGTGCCCATGTGGTTGTCCCCTTGAGGTTGCTCCCTTGTGGTTCGCGGTGTCCTGTGCGGCGCAGCATCTTGTGAACGCTGCTGCCTTTGAGTGTAGGGCACGGAATCGCGCTGCGGGCGTGCGGTGGCGCACCGCCGTCACATTGTCAGCGCGGGCGGGTGGGGCGGTTTCATCGGCGGACGTGCAGCCGGGGCGCTAGCGGTGCCGGTACGCAGCGTGTGGCGGCACGCCGCCACGTGGTGGATAGAGTTTCTGGAACTGGGTGGACGTAATGCCCATGCCGCCCTTGTCGTCGATGATCGTCATCTCGTGCCACGCGACGGGCGAGCCCTGAAGACCGGCGAATTCCCTCAACTGCCAGATCCGGCCCGTCTGCGTGTCGAGCAGGAACGGGCCGGTGCGAGTCTGGCCGCTGGCGACGATCTGGAACCGGCCGGGCGCTGCGGCCTCCGCTGGCTGGCCTCCCGGGATGGGCGGCTGGGCGACGGCCCCGGCCCCGGCGTTGGATGCGGCGACGGATGCGGCATTGGATGCGGCGGAAACCGGATTGCTGCCGGACGTGGCGGGCGCCGCTGCCTTGGGCTTGTCGCTGCCTCCGCATCCGGTCAAGACCATGAAGGCTGTCGCCATCGACAGAGACAGCATGGAACGTATTGCATCTTGCATACGGGCCTCCCGCGCGCCTGGTGTTGTTCCAGTCATTCCAGCAAGTTTAGGCGCGAGGCCGCGGGCGCGCCAACGCGATATAAGGAATCCGCATAATCGCGCGCGATTTGATTCGTTGTCCGGCCGGTGCGGCTTCCCTACAGTGCAAGGCTTGTGCTTCCCCCAGAGCAAAGACCTGCCATGACGATTGCCACTGCCGACGCTTCCGTCGATACCTCCGCCAACCTCGCCACCGAGTCTTCCACCAGATCCCTTCAGGATTTCGAGATCCGCCCGCTGGGCGCCGCACTGGGTGCGGAAGTCATCGGGGTCGATCTGGGGCGGCCGCTGTCGCATGGTGATTTCCAGCGCATCCATCAGGCGCATCTCGATCATCACGTGCTGGTGTTCCGCGACCAGCGCATCACGCCGGCACAACAGATCGCCTTCAGCCGCCGCTTCGGGCCGCTGCAGATTCACGTGCTGAACCAGTTCCAGTTGCCGGGCCACCCCGAAGTGCTGATCGTCTCGAACGTGATCGAGAACGGCAAGCCGATCGGGCTGGGTGATGCCGGCCACTTCTGGCATTCGGATCTCTCGTACAAGGAGACACCGAGTCTTGGTTCCCTGTTGCACGCACGGGAGTTGCCCGCCGAAGGCGGCGACACGCTTTTCGCCAATATGCACACCGCATGGGAGAGCCTGCCGGAAGCGCTGCAGCGCAAGGTGGCGGATCTCACCGCCGAGCACACGTATCTGGCGCGGTACGCCGAGTTGCAGGCGCGCAGCCCGTGGCGTCCGAACCTGACGCCGGAGCAGATCGCGCAGGTCAAGCCCGTGGTGCATCCGGTGGTCCGCACGCATCCGGAGACCGGGCGTCGCGCGCTGTTCGTCAGCGAGCATTTCACCACGCGCATCGTCGGCCTGCCTGATGCCGAAAGCCGCGCGATCCTCGATGAATTGTTTGCGCACAGCGTGAAGCCCGAGCACGTGTACCGCCATCAGTGGCGCGAGCACGACCTCGTGTTCTGGGACAACCGGTCGCTGCTGCATCTGGCCGCCGGCACGCCCGATCAACTGCGGCGCGTGATGTATCGCACCACGATCGAAGGCGATCAGCCGTTCTGATTCGATTCTCGTTTTTTCACTCCGGCCCCATTTTTCAGGAGTCCATTGCATGTCGCTGTTTTCGTCCGCTTCCACCCTGACCCGTCGCGCCGCCGTTGCCATGCTGACAGCGGGCCTCGCCTTGACTGGCAATGCGCACGCCGAAGGCCGCCTGCGCATTGCCGAGCAGTTCGGCGTGGTCTATCTGCTGCTCAACGTCGCACGTGACCAGCAACTGATCGAGAAACACGGCAAGCAGCAGGGTATCGACGTCAAGGTCGAATGGACGCAGCTTTCCGGTGGCGCGGCGGTCAACGATGCCTTGCTCTCCGGCGCGATCGACATCGCCGGAGCTGGTGTCGGCCCGCTGCTGACGCTGTGGGATCGCACCCAGGGCAAGCAGAACGTGAAGGGCGTGGCGTCGCTTGGCAACTTCCCGTATTACCTGGTCAGCAACAATCCCAAGATCAAGACGATTGCGGATTTCACCGAGAAGGACCGCATCGCGTTGCCGGCGGTGACGGTCTCGGTGCAGTCGCGCGTGCTGCAATATGCCGCTACCAAGCAGTGGGGTGACAAGGAATTCAACCGGCTCGACAAATGGACCGTGGCGGTGCCGCATCCCGATGCTGCGGCGGCGATCATTGCAGGCGGCACCGAGATCACTGGGCACTTCGGCAACCCGCCGTTCCAGGAGCAGGAACTGGCGGGGAATCCGAACGCGCGCATCGTGCTCAATTCCTACGATGTGCTCGGCGGTCCCAGCTCCGCCACGGTGCTCTACGCGACCGAGAAATTCCGCAGCGAGAACCCGAAAACCTATCGCGCGTTCGTCGATGCGCTGGCCGAAGCCGCCCAGTTCGCAACGAAGAACCCGGAAGCTGCCGCCGATCTGTATATCCGCGTGAACAAGGCGAAGATCGACCGCGCGCTGCTGGTGAAGATCCTGAAGAACCCGCAGGTGCAGTTCAAGGTGACGCCGCAGAATACGTTCGCGCTGGCGGACTTCATGTATCGCGTGGGTGCGATCAAGCATCAGCCGAAGTCGTGGCAGGACTATTTCTTCCAGGACCCGGCAACCGCCGAAGGGAGCTGACATGGCCGAAGGCAATAGCGCGCACCTGCGTGTGGTCGCCAGTCACGAACCGCTGCTGCAGGTGGATGGCGTATCGCTGGAGTACCGCACCGCGCAGCGCGTGGTGCGCGCCACGCATCGCGTGAGCTTCGACGTCCACGCCACGGACCGGTTCGTGCTGCTGGGGCCTTCGGGTTGCGGCAAGTCGACGCTGCTCAAGGCGGTTGCGGGCTTCGTGCCGCCGGCCGAAGGCGAGATCCGGCTCGACGGGCAACGGGTGCAAAAGCCGGGGCCGGACCGCATCGTCGTGTTCCAGGAATTCGACCAGTTGCCGCCGTGGAAGACGGTGCGACAGAACGTGATGTTCCCGCTGCGGCAGGCGCGTGGCATGTCAAAGGCCGAGGCCAACGACGTGGCGCTGCATTTCCTGGACAAGGTGGGGCTCGCGGCCTTTGCCGATGCCTATCCACACACGCTGTCGGGCGGCATGAAGCAGCGGGTGGCGATTGCGCGAGCGCTGGCCATGCGGCCGAAAGTGCTGCTGATGGACGAGCCGTTCGCCGCGCTCGACGCGCTGACGCGCCGCCGGATGCAGGAGGAATTGCTCGCGCTGTGGGACGACGCGGCCTTCACGCTGCTGTTCGTGACCCATTCGATCGAGGAAGCATTGGTGGTCGGCAGCCGCATTCTGCTGCTGTCGCCGCATCCGGGGCGGGTGCGCGCGGAACTCAACAGTCATCAGTTCACGCTGGCCAGCCAGGGCAGCGCGGAATTCCAGACGGCCGCGCACCGCATCCACCGGATGCTGTTCGACGAACCCGCCACCGTGGAGGATGCGTCGAGCCGCATCGTTCACGCCTGAATCCCCAGATACCCCCAATTCCCGCCCTTCGATTCGAGATGCAAGCGATGAGTACCGCCAATCCCCCGGTTCGCCCCGAGTACGAGCACCTGCTGGCTCCCTTCACGGCCGCGCCGTTGTCGCTGCCGCTGCCGTGGTACCGGCAACTGTGGCAGCAAGGCTGGATGCGCAAGGCCCTGATCCTGGTGGTGCTGGCCACACTGTGGGAAATCATCGCCCGCATCCAGGACAACGACCTGCTGCTGCCGACGTTCCTGGCCACAGTGCGGGCGTTCGGCGAAGGCGTCGCCAGTGGCGAACTGCCGGGCAAGGCGGCGGTGTCGTTGACGGTGCTGCTACAGGGCTATGCGGCCGGCATCGTACTGGCCTTCGCGCTCACCACGCTGGCTGCGTCGACGCGTATCGGGCGCGATCTGCTCGACACGCTGACGGCGATGTTCAATCCCCTGCCGGCAATCGCGCTGCTGCCGCTGGCCCTGCTGTGGTTCGGGCTTGGCAGCAAGAGCCTGATCTTCGTGCTGGTGCACTCGGTGCTGTGGCCGCTCGCGCTGAATACGTATGCCGGGTTTCGCGGCGTGCCGGAAACGCTGCGCATGGCGGGGCGTAACTATGGCCTGCGTGGGCTGCGCTTCGTGGTGCTGATCCTGGTGCCCGCGGCGTTGCCGGCCATCCTTTCCGGGCTGAAGATCGGCTGGGCCTTCGCCTGGCGCACGCTGATCGCGGCCGAGCTTGTCTTCGGCGCTTCGTCGGGCAAGGGCGGCCTGGGCTGGTACATCTTCCAGAACCGCAACGAGCTCTATACCGACCGCGTGTTCGCGGGGCTGGCCACGGTGATCCTGATCGGGCTGGCCGTGGAAGGGCTGGTATTCGCCACACTGGAGCGCGTTACCGTCCGGCGCTGGGGGCAGCAGCACTAGTAGCCGCACTAGCAGGCCGCAGTAGCAGTAGCACTGGCAGGCAGGTCTTGCCGTTGTCATGCGAGCGGAGTAACGTACGCGCTCATGACCGCGATCCATCATGCTGCCGCCCAGGGCTTTTCTGCCCAGGCCGATACCTACGCCCGTGGGCGTCCCGAATATCCCGCCGAGCTTTCCGGCTGGCTGCGCGACACGCTTGGCGTGGCACCCGGCAAGAGCGTTGTCGACCTCGGCGCGGGCACCGGCAAGTTCACGCGCCTGCTGGCGCAGACCGGCGCCACGGTGATTGCCGTGGAACCGGTCGATGCCATGCGCGCGCAACTGTCGTCGAAACTGCCGGACGTGCAGGCGCTGGCGGGTAGCGCCGAGTCGATTCCGCTGCCCGACGGCAGCGTCGACGCGGTGGTCTGCGCCCAGGCGTTCCACTGGTTTGCCAACACTGCTGCCGTGCAGGAAATCCGCCGCGTGCTGAAGCCCGGCGGCAAGCTCGGGCTGGTGTGGAATGTCCGCGACGAGTCGGTGGGCTGGGTCGCCAGGCTGACCGAGATCATGACGCCGTTCGAGGGCGATGCGCCGCGCTTCTACAAGGGGGACTGGAAGAAGGTCTTCCCGGCCGATGGCATGGGACCGCTCGGTCTGACACGCTTTGCGTACACCCACAGCGGCGCGCCGGAACAGGTGATCGTCGATCGCGTGATGTCGGTCAGCTTTATCGCGTCGCTGCCGCAGGACCAGCAGGACGCCGTGCGCGCCCGGTTGCGCGAGGTCATTGCCACCGACCCGGCGCTGCAGGGGCACGACGTGGTGTCGTTCCCGTACAGCACCGAAGCGTACTGCTGCGAACGGCTCTGATCGGGTGGCGGTCAGATGACCGTCAGATGAGCATCAGGTGGCCGGCGCCAGCCGGTCGCGATAGCGCGCAGCCAGGACCTGGCTGAGCACCAGCGCCAGCACTGCCGCCAACGCGGCGAACAGGTACACGGCCGGATAGCCGGCGTGCTTCGTGATCAGGCCGGCGACGGGGCCGGTCAGCCCGAGCGAGAAATCGAAGAACAGCGCGTAGGCGCCCAGCGCGGAGCCGCGATTGGTGGCTGGCACGCGCTTGACGGCTTCGATGCCGAGCGACGGAAAGACCAGCGAGAAACCGAAGCCAACCACGGCTGCGCCAGCTAGCGCCTGCCACGGCGCCTGGGCCAGCCACAGCATCGCCAGACCCGCTGCCTCCACCGCGAACGACACCAGCGCCACCGGATAACCGCCGAAGCGCGTGATGCTGTCGGCCATGATCAGCCGCGTCAGGACGAAGCAGGTGCCGAGCGCGGTCAGCGCCAGCGCGGCATGATCCCAGCCATGCCCCGCGTAGTAGAGCGTGATGAAGGCCGTGATCGCGCCAAAGCCGACCGAGCCAAGCCCGAGGCACAGGCCGAACGGTGACATCGCGCGGAATACGCTACGGAAGGGCAACCGCTCGCCCTTGAGGATTGGCACGGCGGCTTGGCGGCGCGCCAGCAGCCACGAGGCGCCGGCGATGACTGACGTCACGATGCCGATCGCGGTCAGGCCACCGTGGCCGGCCAGCAGCACGCCCACGGGCGCGCCCACCGCCAGCGCGCCGTAGGTGGTGACGCCATTCCAGGAAATCACTTTTGCCGTATGGCGCGCGCCCACGCTGCCGATGCCCCAGGCGATGGTGCCGGTGGTCACCAGGCTCTCGCCCGCGCCCAGCATCAGGCGGCTCGACAGCAGCCAGCCCAGCGCGAGCCAGTCGTTGCCCGCGAACTGCGCGGCGACCAGCATCAGCAAGCCGCTGCCCGCGCACAGCAGCAGGCCCGTCAGCACCGAGCGCTTCGGCCCTTTCATGTCGCACAGGCTGCCGGCCCACGGGCGGCTCAGCAGCGTGGCCAGATACTGGATGCTGACCGCCAGACCCGCCAGTACCGCGCTATAGCCAAGGTCGCCATGCACGAAGCCGGGCACCACGGCGATCGGCAGGCCGACGCTGAGATATGCGATGAAGTTGAAGACAACGATGCCAAGTATGCGGCGAGTCACATTACCGGAGGCGAGATCGCCATGCGGTGGCGTGGCCTCGGGGGAAAGCGGGGTGGTCATTCGGTGCGGGGCGCGATTGGACGGGGATACAGGCCGGGTCCGGGTCGTGTATCAGGTACGACAACATAGGGAAAACCCGGGAGCGGCAATCATACCGGGAATGGGCGCGGTCCGTGCGGCGTGTTGGCGTGCAGATTGACATTGATTTTGCCGTTCTATACCGTGGACGCCCGTTCCATGCCACGTCCTCGACGCTTTCTCCATGCCCCGCAAAGCCGCCCAACTCTCCGAAGCCGACAAGCACGCCGCTGAAGGTGGTGCCGTCGCCGTGGATCGGGCGTTGTTCGTGCTGTCGGCTTTCCGGGAAGGCGACGGGACGTTGGGGCTGGCCGAACTCGCGCAACGCAGCGGCCTGTACAAGAGCACGCTGCTGCGGCTGCTGGCGTCGCTGGAGCACGCGCGGCTGATCCAGCGTCATACGGATGGACGCTATGGGCTCGGCCCCGAGATCGCACGGCTTAATGCGGTCTACGCGGCGTCGTTCTCGCTCGAGCAGGTCGTGTTGCCGGCGTTGCGCGAACTGGTGCGCACCACGCGCGAATCGGCCGCGTTCCACATCCAGCAGGGGGAACACCGGCTCTGCCTTTATCGCGTGGACTCCCCGCAGCCGGTGCGCGACCACATTCGTGCCGGCGATCTGCTGCCGCTCAATCGCGGCGCCGGCGGCCGTGTGCTGCGCGCTTTCGCCGGCGCGCGCGGAGAGATTTATCAGCGTATCCGTGACGAAGGCGTAATCGCGCTGGTGGGCGACCGCAGCCCCGACATCGCGGGCGTGTCGTCGCCGGTGTTCGGGCCCGGTGGGGAATTGAAGGGCGCCTTGACGCTGACCTGCCCGACGCCGCGCTTCTCCGAATCGTTCCGCGAACAGGTACTCGATGCCGCGCGGCGGCTGACGCAGGCGCTTGGCGGGATTTTCCCGGAGGTCGTCGAAGCCGCCGGACCCTCATCCTCGGCGGCAACTGCCCCGCAGGACGACTGAGTATCCCCCGGCTTGTCGGGGGTGCCGCTCGGTGACCCGCGCGGGATAAGATGCGTGCTTTCGTGCCGACGATAGCAACAGGGGCTACCCGTCAAGGGTAAACCTCGACAAGCGGCAGCCGCCCCCGGTAGCTTTAGAGGATTCGACTCCCGTGCACCTGGCCCAGCAGACCATCCTGGTCGTGATGATGGTGGTTTTCTCCAGCACGCTCGTCATGGCGGCGGGGCTGGTGCTCGCGCTGCGCGCCAATGAGGCTGGCCGCCTGTGGGCCGTCGGGCATGTGATCGCCTCGGGCGCGGGGCTGGTCATCGCGGCCAGCGCAAGCGCCGGATCGGCGGAACTCGGCGCGCTCGGCGCCGGTGCCTATGTGTTTGGCCGCCTGACGATCTACCGGGGTGTGCGCGTCTACTACGGCATGTCCGAACACGCGGCGCTGCTGCACGGTGTCGGCTTCGTGACGCTGGTGCTGCTGATGCTGCTGACCGGCCTGCCCGATGGCAGCAGGCTCGTGCATGGCCTCGCGTACGGCTTGCTGGCCCTGATCTCGTTTTTCACTGTCATCACCATGCTGCGCAGCGCGCGCGGCCGCAGGAGCATCGGCAGCCCGCTGGTGCTGGCCTCCCACCTGGTGCTGCTGATCTCGCAGGTGGCGGCGCTGAGCTACGGGGCGACATTCAAGGGTTTCGAGGTCACGCCTTTCTTCCTGCAGCCCGAAGGCTCGGTCTGGCTGCTGGCGCCGCTGGTGGCCGTGTTGCTGGGCCTGTTCGGTTTCTGCCTGATGTCGATGGAGCAGATCATCGCGCGCAACGAGAGCGGCGCGCGTACCGATGCGCTGACCGGGCTGCTCAATCGCGGCGCGCTCGACATGCTGGCCATCAGCATGATCGCGCGCTGGCAGCGCAACGGCGAGGCGCTGTCGTGCCTCGTGATCGACGTCGACTATTTCAAGCTGGTCAACGACACGCACGGCCACCATGCCGGTGACAACGTGCTGCGTGAAATCGCGACGGCGCTAGACAATTCGCGGCGCGCGTCGGATATTGCCGCGCGCTACGGTGGCGAGGAGTTTTGCATCCTCTGTCCGCATACGGACGAGCACCAGGCCACTGCGCTGGCCAATCGTATTCTGCGGAAGGTGAGGGCGATCGAACTGCCCGGCGCGGGCGGTCATGCCAGCGTCAGCATCGGCGTGGCCGAGCTGCGCGGCGGGCCCTCGAGCCGTGAGGGCCTGTGGCGCAGCCTGTTCGCCACGGCGGACCGCGCGCTCTATCAGGCCAAGCAGCGCGGCCGCGACCAGTTCATGCTGGCGTCCAGCATGATCGAAGAGACACCGGTCGGCGACGCGCTGCAATCGGTGACCGAGCCGCAGATGATTGTTTGACGGCGGATACCCAGGCGGGCCCGGTGGGTACCTGGGCCGTCCTTATACCGCCCCGCCATCCACCGGCACATCCCGTTGCGGCTGCCCGTCGTACGTCCAGATGAACTGGCGCGGAATCGGCCCCTTGTTGCGGCCGCCCTGCTGGGTTTGCTCCCACGCATGAGACAGGATGCCCACCGAGCGCGACAGGCAGAATAGCCCGCGTGCCAGCGGCGCCGGAAAGCCGAGTTCCGCGTAGATGACAGCGGTCGCGCCGTCGATGTTCATCGGGATCGGCTTGTCGCGTCCTGCGCCGAGCGCCTTTTCCACCGCGCGGGCAATCGCCGCGTAACGGCCGGACACCACGCCATCGTCGGCAGCCTGATCCACCAACGCCAGCAGGCGCGGCGCGCGCGGGTCGAGCGGATGGAAGCGATGGCCGAAGCCCGAGACGAACTTGCCGTGCAGGTCGCGATAGTGGGCCAGGCCAGCGGCCACGGCATCATCGAACGGCGTGCCGGCGTCGAAGCGGCGCGCGATGTCCTGATAGAGTTCCACCGCCTGCTCGCCGGCGCCGCCGTGCACATCGCCCAGCACGTTGACCGCTGAGGCCATCGCATTGTTCAGCCCCACGCCGCAGGTGGCGGCCATGCGGGCGATGGCGATGCTGGGTGCCTGCGGGCCGTGGTCGACGGCGGCCATCAGCGCAGCGTCGAGCAGTTCGCCTTCGCGCTTGCCCGGCAGCTCGCCGCGCAGCATCAGCCAGATCATCTGCGCGAACGACACATTGCCGATCAACTGCTCGATCGGGTAGCCGCGATAGCGGATCTCGCCCGGCTTCATGTCGATGATTTCGGTACGCCACCAGTCCTGCGAAGCCTGTTGGCCGGCGTCGATCGTTTCGTTCGTGGCGCTCATAGCGCGCGCTCCTGTTTGAGGGTGTCGATGGCGGCGGCGTCATAGCCGAGTTCGCCGAGGATGTCGTCGGTATGCTCGCCGAGTTGCGGCGGGGGCGTGTCCACGGACGGTGCCTGCCCGTTGACCTTGAAACCGGTGCGCAGCAGGCGGATGTCGCGACCCACGCCAGGCACGTTTTCGAACGCGCCGATCATGCCGCGGTCGCGCACCTGCGGAAGTGCGAGCGTGTCCGGCACCTTCAGCACCGGCCCGGCCGGCACGCCAGCCTCATTGAGCAGTTGCCACCAGTCGGTGGCGGACTTCTTCGCCAGTTCCGCTTCCAGTTCGGCGGTCAGCGCCGCGCGGTTCGCCAGGCGCGACTGGCGCTCGGCAAAGCGCGGGTCGGTCGCGAGCTCGGGGCGGCCCACCACGCGGCACACCGCTTCGAACTGCTCCTGCTTGTTGGCCGCGATATTGAGCGGGCCGTCGCCAGTGCGGAACGTGCCAGACGGGCTCGCTGTCATGTTCTCGTTGCCCATCGGGGCAGGGTCCTTGCCCGCCACCAGATGGTTGGAAACCACCCAGCCCATCGTGACCAGCGTGGCTTCCAGCATCGATACGTCGAGGAAGTAGCCTTCCGTGCGTTCGGTATCGGCCAGCGAGGCGGCGATGGAAAAGGCCGCGGTCATGCCGCCGATGGTGTCGGAGACGGGATAACCGACGCGATACGGCGCGGTCTGCGGGTCGCCGGTGATGCTCATCACGCCTGCCATGCCCTGGATGATCTGGTCATAGGCCGGCAGGTCGGAGAGCGGCCCATCCTGGCCGAATCCGGAGATCGCGCAGTAGATCAGGCGCGGGTTCACCAGCTTGAGTTCGTCGTAGCCCAGGCCCAGGCGCGTCATCACGCCGGGGCGGAAGTTCTCGACAACGACGTCGGCGCTCTGCACCAGCTTGCGGAAGACTTCCTTGCCGCGCGCGTGCTTGAGGTTGATCGTGATCGAGCGCTTGCCGGGGTTCTGCGCCAGGAACGAGACGCCCATCAGCTTGCGGTTCAGCTCGGCATCGGCGCCAAGCTGACGTGCGAGGTCGCCCGTGCCGGGCGTTTCCACCTTGATCACCTCAGCCCCCATGTGGGCGAGCTGGTGGCAGCAGAAGGGCCCGGCCAGCACGTTGGTGAGGTCGAGCACGCGGATATTGCGAAGCGGCTTTTGCATGAGGGGTATGTGGGTCCGGCCAGGCATGTTGTTGGTCTTATTCAACGCGAGCGCCGGAGTCTCGCACGATCGTGCCCCAGCGCGTGTGCTCGCTCTTGATGAACGTGGCGAGGTCGGCCGCGGAGCCGCCGCGCGGTTCGCTGCCTTCGTCACGCAGCCTGGCGATCGTATCCGCATCCTTGAGCGCCTTGTTGACTTCCGCGTTCAGGCGGGCGATCACGTCGGCCGGTGTGCCGGCGGGCGCCACCAGTGCCTTCCAGTCCTCGGCCTGGAAACCCGCGTAGCCCTGCTCCGCGACGGTGGGCACATTCGGCAGCAGCGCCACGCGCTTGACCGACGTCACGCCCAGCGCGCGCAGCTTGCCAGCCTTGAGCATCGGCATGGCGATCGGCGGCGTGGCGAAGTAGAAGTCGGTCTGGCCGCCCATCAGGTCGGTCAGCGCGGGCGATGCGCCCTTGTATGGCACATGCAGCGCCTTGAAGCCGGCACGGCGCTGGAACATCTCGCCGGTCAGGTGGCCCACGGTGCCGGTGCCCGCTGACGCCATCGACAGTTGCTTGGTCTTGGCCGCGGCCACGAGGTCAGCCAGCGTCTTGTAGGGCGAGTCCTGTCGCACGATCAGCACCACGGGCTGCGCGGCCACCAGGGCCACGGGCGTGAAATCCGTGACCGCGTTGTACGGCATCTTCGGGTAGAGCGTCGGGTTGATGGCGAGGTTGGCGGTCTGGCCCATGCCGATCGTGTAGCCATCCGGGCGTGCCTTGGCCACGGCGTCGAGGCCGATGTTGCCGCCGGCGCCGGCGCGGTTCTCCACCACCACCGTCCAGTGCGTGGCGGTGCCAATCTTGTTGAAGACCAGACGCGACAGCACGTCGGTGCCGCCTGCCGGCGGGAACGGTACGACCAGACGGATCGGCTGAGCCGGATAGGCGTCGGCGGCAAATGCGGACGCACCCGGCAGGGCGGCGATGGCCGCCACGGCGATCAGGCCGTGCACGAGGGTGCGGCGTCGCGAGGAGGCCGAGCGGGTCGGACGGGTCGGGTGGATCTTGTTCATGCTGGGGTCTCCGATTTCTGTGGTTCTATAGAACAGAACATCGATCTTAAGAAAGGAATGAAACGGAGAATAGGAGGGGGGCGACGGACTGTCAAGTCATGGTGGATGACAGGCGGTGGCGGGATGTCAGGCCGCAGCGCGCGGGTGTGATCCTGACCTGGATGGGAATTTGAACGGCTTGCCGTCTCCCCGGCCCGCTCTGGCGCTGCGGGAGATGGGAAAAAACAGCGGGTGTTTTGATGGGCGTGGGTGTGCTCCCCTCACCCGCGATGGCGCGAGAGGGGTAGGGGGAGGGCGAAAAGATGGGAGGGTGGCGTCAGGCCGCCGCGAGTGCGGTCAATGCGAAGCCAGCGCCGACAGCGTGTCGGGCGGCAGATAGCGCGGACTTTGCCGCTGAAGCATCGCGCCCCAGCCGCAGCAGGCCGCCAAGTTGATGCGGAGCCTTGAGCAGGCCGAAGATGATTGCGCCGATGTCGGTGCTGCCATCGGCCGCCATGCCGGCCACGGCCAGCGGGGGCACGGGACGATCGGCAGGGTCGATCACCACGCGCAGCGCGGCGAACGGAATATGGTGGGTCTGGGCGGCCAGCGCGGCGATGTGGGATTCCATGTCCACGGCCAATGCGCCGTGGGATTCGTGCAGCGCTGTTTTGCCGGTCACCGTGGTGACCGGGGTATCGGACCCCGCCAGCAGGCCACACACGGCCTGGGGCAGGGCGCGGCGAAGCGCCGCTGTCCAGTACGGGTCGGTCGAGTAGGATGCGTCGCCCGCCCGTACGGCGGTGGCGACGATCACGGTGCCCGGCGGCAGCGTGGGATCGAGCCCGCCGGCCACGCCGAAGCTGATGACGCCGTCGCAGCCTTGCGCCAGCCGGGCGTCAAGCACACGCGCCAGTGCCGCATCGCGATGCCCGTAGAGCGTTTCCACGCCCGCTCCCGACGCGATGCGCGCCTCGAAATCCATCCCGCTGACTGCCAGTACCGCCACGACTTCAGAGCCCCCAGGAGATGGCGCGATTGCCATCGCGCAGCAGGTTGCGGAAGCGCGCCAGTGCCCAGAGCGGGAAGAAGCGCGAATAGCCGTGGTAGCGCAGATAGAACACGCGAGGGAAACCCACCGCCGTGAAGTACGGCTCGTCCCAGAAACCATGGCTGGCCTGCGTGCGCAGCAGGTACTCGACGCCGCGCACCAGGGCGGGGTGGTCGCCTGCGCCGGCGGCCATCAGGCCGAGCATGGCCCAGGCGGTTTGCGATGCCGTGCTCGGCGCCTTTTCATAGCCCCGATACTCGAGCTTGTAGCTGTCGCCCGACTCGCCCCAGCCGCCATCCTCGTTCTGGATCGACAGCAGCCATTGGGCCGCGCGCTTCATCTCGGGCGCGTCCGTGCCGATGCCGGCGGCGTTCAGCCCGCACAGCGCGCTCCACGTGCCATAGATATAGTTGGTGCCCCAGCGGCCGAACCAGCTTCCGTCGGCTTCCTGTTCGTCGAGCAGGTAGCGCAGCGCGCGCGCGGCCGGCTCGCTGTTGGCCGGCATCTGGCCTAGCTGGCACAGCATCGCCAGACAACGCGCGGACACGTCGGCCGTGGGCGGATCGAGCAGCGCGCCGTGATCGGCGAACGGGATGTTGTTCAGGTAAAGGTGCGTGTTCTCGGGTTCGAACGCGCCCCAGCCACCGTTGCTGCTTTGCATGCCGACGATCCACTCGCAGGCGCGGGATACGGCCTCGTCATAACGGTTGGAGCGGTCGCCCTTGTCCACCCGGTCCATCGCGGCAGCCACCACGGCGGTGTCGTCCACGTCGGGGTAGTGAGGGTTGGCGTACTGGAAAGCCCAGCCGCCCGGGCGGACGTTGGGACGGCGCACCGTCCAGTCGCCGCGCAGTTCGAGTTCCTGCAGCGGCAGCAGCCAGTCCAGCCCGCGTGCCGCAGCCGCGATCGTGCGCGGCTCGCCGACTTCCAGCAAGGCATGGGCGGCCAGCGACGTATCCCAGACCGGCGACAGGCATGGCTGGCAGTAAGCCTCGTCATCCTTGATCACGAGCAGCTTGTCGATCGAGCGGCGGGCGATGGCCCGGTTCGGGTCGCTCTCGGGCACGCCGAGGACGTCGAACATCAGCACTGAGTTGACCATCGCCGGGAAGATCGCGCCGAGGCCGTCTTCGCCGTTCAGCCGTTCGACCGTGAATTCACGCGCGCGCTCGATGGCCCGCTGGCGCAGGCCACGCGGGAACAGTGGCTCGGCCATGCGCACCACGGCGTCGAGCGTGCGGAACACGCCGACCCATAGCGGGCTCTGGTGCGGCGCGCGGCGCGGCAGGCGGGTGGCCTGGCACGGGCGTACGAACAATTCGTCGATGCCGATCTTGCGCGGATTGCGCGCCTGCGGACGCAGGCTGTTGAGCACCAGCAGCGGCACGATGACCGTGCGGGCCCAGTACGACACCTTCGACAGATGGAACGGAAACCACTCGGGCAGCAGCATGATCTCCACCGGCATCATCGGCACCGCCTGCCACGGCATCACGCCGTACAGCGCGAGCAGCGTGCGCGTGAATACGTTGCTGGCCTCGGCGCCGCCCATCGCGTGGATCGCGGCGCGCGCGCGGCGCATGTGTTCGGCTTCCGGGTTGTCGCCGGCCATCTTCAGCGCGAAGTAGCCCTTCACGCTGGCACTGATGTCCGAGGCGCCGGCGTGGAACAGCGGCCAGCCGCCATCGGCGTTCTGGATGCGGCGCAGGTAGTTGGCGATCTTGCCTTCCAGTACCAGATCCGGCGTCTCGCCGAGGTAGTGGACCATCAGGATGTACTCGGCCGGAATCGTGGCGTCGGCTTCGAGTTCGTAGACCCAGTGGCCATCGGACTGCTGTTGCGCCAGCAGGGATTCGACGACATGGGCGATGCCGGCATCGAGCGGATCGGGCAGGGCCGGCTGGGCAGGGCGACGGGCGCTGGTGGTCAGCGTTTCATCCTGGGGGCGGGTTATTGTTGCGGCCTGGTTCATCTAAATCGGGGGCACTTCTCTGTTCTGGGCACGCGGCAATGGCCGCGTGCCTTGGCTAAATACAAGGCGGGCAAATCATGCGATGGCATGTCGGAGCAGAATCCAGACCAGCTTTGCCTTGGGCACGCGCACGCGCGCGCGCGGCGGTTGCCAGCCACGGGCCAGCAGGCGGGTCAGGATGCCGTGATAGACATCGGACATGATGCGCGGCGAACGCACCACGCGCGCCGGGCAGCGCGCCATGATCGCGGCGGAGGCATCGTAGTGAGCCTGAGCATCGCGCGCGATGCCGGTGCAGACCTCGGCGATCGCGGGGTGATGGATGACGTCGTATGGCTTGCCGACGGGAATGCCGGCGGCGGCCAGGGCCTCGGCCGGCAGGTACAGACGGCCGATCTCGGCGTCCTCGTCGAGGTCGCGCAGGATGTTGGTCAGCTGCAGCGCACGGCCAAGGTGATGCGCCAGCGCGATGCCGGGTGCTTCGTCCAGGCCGAACACGCGCACGGCCAGGCGGCCGACGGCGCTGGCCACGCGGTCGCAGTAGGTGTCCAGCGTGGCGGCATCCGGCGCGACGATCGTGGCGACGACGTCCATGATCATGCCGTCGATGACGTCGGAAAAATCCTGCTGCTGGAGATTGAACGCCTTGATCTGCTCGTCGAGCGGGCGCAGCGCCGCAGGCGCCTGGCCTGCATAGCAGGCGGCGATGTCGGCGCGCCACTGTTCCAGCGCGGCGAGGCGGTCGGCGTGCTGGGTGTCGCCATCGGCGATGTCGTCCACGGCGCGGCAAAACGCGTAGATCTCGAACATGGCCTGCCGCTGCGAAGCGGGCAGGATGCGCATGGCCGCATGGAACGAGCTTCCGGATGACACGGCGGGTCCGGCGATCGGCCCGCCTGGCGTTGCGATTTCAGTACCGGCCACGGGTTTCCTCGGCACGCATTGTCAAATACCTTCCAGCGGGGCAGCCAGCGGGTGGCGCCCCGGGAACGGCAGAATTTGGGGGGATTCGAAGTCGGGCGATTATAGCAACTTCATCGCGCCGGGGGATTTGTGACGTTATCACCATAACGCGGGTATGGTACGCCGCGTGCCGGGGTGGTGGTGGTCTGGTCGATAACCCGTTCTACGTCGGGCACTTCGCGCAGCGCGCCCAGGAATCCTTTCCGGTCGAAATCCGTGGCCACGCAGCCCTGCACGGTCAGCCAGCGGCCCCGCACCATGATCCAGAGCGAGCTTTGCTGCCAGGCGGGCATCGTGTGCCGCAGCGTATCGAGCCGACGCCGCAGGGCCTCGGCAATTTCCTGGTCGTACTGGTAAGCGTTGGCCAGCCTGCAACGGCCTTCCATATAGCAGTGGTTACCTTCCTCGATGCGGTGGTGCGCCTCACGTTTCCAATCCGCCTCGGTAATGCGCGGGCCCGCCGGTTCGGGGCAATTGGCGATCGCCTGCGAGATTTGCAGGAAGGGGTCGTTGCCGAAGTTGCGGGTCGTCTGTCCAAGTGCCATTTGCGCCGCGCATATCGTCATGGCCATTAGTGTCGCCAAGTGAATTGCCACGCGCAAAAAACACCGCGATGACCGAACGTCATCAATGCAATACATTATCTGCCCTGTGGAAAGCCCAGAAAGCAGAAAGCCCCGCCGGAGCGGGGCTTCCCAGGCAAGATAAACTGCCCGGTGATCCAGTTAGATAGCCTGGATCTTCGTGGCCTGTTCGCCCTTCTGGCCCATAGCCTTAACGTAGCGAACCTTCTGACCTTCCTTCAGCGACTTGAAGCCATTGCCTTCAATCGCCGAGAAGTGTGCGAACAGGTCATTGCCGCCTGCGTCCGGCGTGATGAAGCCGAAGCCCTTGGCGTCGTTGAACCACTTAACGGTACCGGTTTCCATATGTCTATCTGTCGTGTCCCGGCTGATTGGTAACACGTCTGTTGAACAGTTCGGGGTGTGATCGCTGCCATTGTTTCATGGCCTGGATGGGGCTGACATGCCCCAAGGCTTTCTGTGGCAGTTGGTGATTGTACAGCCAGACATACCGCAGGATGGTGGCCTCAAGTTCTTCGCCGGAATGGAAGTGATGGGTGCGCAGGATGTCGGCGATGCGCCCGTTGAAGCGTTCAACCATGCCGTTGGTCTGCGGGTGTTTTGGGCGGGTCAGGCGATGCTCAATGCCTAGCTCCTCGCAGAGCTGATCGAACTGATGCCTGCCGGTCGGCGTACGCTCTCCCCGTGTGATGAAGCGATCCGTGAATTCCTTGCCGTTGTCGGTCAGGATCGTTCGGATACGGAAGGCAGCGGCCTTGTGCAATTCCTTCAGGAAGCGCCGGGCGTTGGTAGCGCTCTTGCTGGCATAGACACGCACGAACACCCAGCGGGTGGCGCGATCAATGGCCACAAACAGGTAACGCCGCGTGGTTTCGTCCGCCATCTGCGGCAGGTACTTCACATCGATGTGGACGAAGCCGGGCTCGTAGGCCTTGAACGGCTTGGTCCTGGGGCGATCCACGCTCAATGCCTCGCGCGCCGACACTCCATGGCGTTTGAGCATGCGGTGCAAGGCAGCGCGTGAGACGGTCGGATGGATGAACTCGCGTACGACTGCCAGCAGGTCATCCAGCGAAAGGCCCAGGCTTTTACGCAAGACGAGCACGATGGACTCCTGGGCCGGCGTCAGCGTGGTTTGCAGTCGATGAGGGGTATGGGAGGCGTCATGAACCGATGCACGCTTCTTCCAGCGAGCGATGGTGGAGACACTCACGCCAAAGCGCTGGGCCAGAACCCTCATGGGCTCCTTGCTGACCTGGATCTCGGCGCGGATCCTGGGTGTCGTGGTGGCGTTCTTGTGCAGCCTCAGATGCATCGTTTCAGCTCCAGCATGACCTCTCGGGCCAAGAGTAAACCACGGCGTGAACCAATTAACCAATCATCAGGGACACGACATCTATCCAACCTCGAATTTCAAATGGGCGTAATTGCCCGACCAAGCATGTCGCTCACAACGAACCGGAGCAAAACGCTACAGGCCGGCGCACATGCGAGCAGCCATTTTGACTGTTTTTTTCTGGCTGTCAATCGGACCATGCCCCTAACAGGCTGCTGAAGTACTAGCCGCATAAAAGCGAAGCTTCCCTCTGCAAGGCTGATGGGCTCGCTATTTTTCACAATCCGGAAGCTGATCGTCACTTCACCGACTTTTTCGTTGATTTGGCGACCGTTTCCGGCCTCATTGCCGCGATTACTGCAACTGCGGACGGATTTGTCCCAGCGAACGCATGCGCACGAGGTTGTAGGCGGCCATGCTCAGCACAAACATTTGATCGACCTTCTTTAGTCCGCGCACCATCACCTGGCGCATGCGCCCAACGGTCTTGGCCCATCCAAAGCCTTGTTCAATCAGCTTGCGCTTCTGCTGTGAGATGGCATAACCCTTGGTGCCTGCAATGGCGTCGGGAACGGCCGAGCGGCGGCCAGAGGTGTTTTGTGCGACGTGCGGCGTCACCTTCAACTCCAGGCAGGCTTGAATGAACTCGTGCGCGTCGTAGCCCTTGTCCGCACCCACGGTGACTTCCACATTCAGGTCCTCAATCACCTGCCTGGCATCGTTGAGCATGACCTTCGCGGCCTCGCGCTCGGCGTGTCCGTCCGCATTGGTCACCATGGCGCTCACCACCAGGCCGTGGCGGTTGTCGCTCAGGGTATGACCCATGTAACGCAGTTCACTGGCGGTTTTGCCCTTGCGGTACAGCTTGGCATCGGGATCGGTTTTGGACTCGTGCGTCTCGTTGCTGCGCTTTTCACCCTTGAAGTCAGCACCGTCGTTATCGTCTTGGTCGTCGCCATCCTTGCGTACAAAGCTCTTGTGGCCAGCCCACGCCTTAATCAACGTGCCGTCGACGCTGAAGTGCTCGCCCGACAGCCAGTCCTTCTTCTGCGCGATGGCCAGCACTTCGTTGAAGAAGTCGATCACAGCATCGTGCTTGATCAGCCGTTCCCGGTTCTTGCTGAAGACGCTGGGCACCCAGACCACATCATCCATCGCCAGGCCAATGAACCAGCGAAACAGCAAGTTGTAGTGCGTCTGTTCCATGAGCTGGCGCTCCGACCGGACGCTGTAGAGCACCTGCAGCAGCATGGCCCGCAGCAACTTCTCCGGCGCGATGCTGGGCCGGCCACCCTTGATATCGGCCTCGTACATTTGCGCGAACAGCCGATCCATCTTCGCCAGCGCCTGGTTCGCCATGGTGCGGATCGCGCGCAGGGGGTGGGACTTCGGCACGAAATCTTCCAGCCGCCGCATGGTGAACAAACTTTCGGTGAAGGTGTCAGCGCCGCGCATGAACGTGGGATTGTATGGAGTCCTCAGATTAACGATTCAGCAAGTCGTCGCGCTGACGTTCGCTGCCGGTATTTCAGCAGCCTGCTAATGGTGTTTCGGCATACAAACAGCAGATATTAAATTCTTCTACATCCATTCCGGATTTGTCTGACATCAGGGTGCCTTCCACGATGTTATGTCAGTCATTGCGGGCGTGGCGGTACCGGCAGTCGTTACATATTCGTAAGGCACGAGTGTGAGATATCACACAGTTGCCCACAGTTGCCATGCGGACAATCACACCGCAATACCTCAAATGGGCCAGATGCCGGAATAAAAATCCTGAGAGGTATGGTTATCCCGTATGCCAGAACCGAGAAACTTGTGGTCGAGGCGAGCGTAGTGGCGGCAGACATCTGCATTTTTACCACCCGGTGTAACATCTGCTTACCGATTCCCCTGTGGTCAAGGGGCACGCGGGTTGAATCGTGCCAAATGTCGTACCTATGACATGGCTTGTCGGGCACAATTTTTGACAATCTATTTCAAACGGATGGCCTAGGATCCACCTGCTCGCAAATTAGGAAAAATCCTATATAAAAGTGCTGCATAGAGCATAATGCAGGCTTAGGCATCGTCCGAGATGCGGGTCATGCATGCGAGCGGGGCCTGCGCGCCGCCATCGGCAACCGTCATAACAGCAGCGGACTTTAAGCCCAATACTGTTCAGATAGTATTTTTAAAGCCATAATCCTCATCCATCGAAGCTTCAATGGATGAGGGTGATGGCCAGAACACGCAAGACGCTGCCGTCGAGAGTTGACGTTGCGCATTTGATCAGCGCCGGGGTGCTGGCCAGCGTGTGTCCACGGACGTTGATCGAAGAAGTGTTGGCCGAGACCGGCAAGGCCAGCCAGCGGGAGCGGCTGCTGCCCGCGCCGGCAGTGGTGTATTACGTGATGGCGCTGGCGCTGTGGCGCGAAGCGCCGCTGGAGGAAGTGCTGCGCGTGGTGTGCGAAGGCCTGCAATGGCTCGGCGGCGGCCACACTGAGGCGGTGCAGGCCAGCAAGTCCGCGATCTCGCAGGCGCGCAGCCGGCTGGGCCCCGAGGTCATGCGCCAATTGGCCGATCGGGTGCTGCGCCCGCTGGCCGCGCCGGGGGCGCCAGGGGCGTGGTACCGGGGATTGCGCGTGATGGCCCTGGACGGCAGCTGCATGGACGTGGCCGACGAGGCGGCCAACGCCAAGTTCTTCGGCTACCCGGGCGCCTCGCGCGGCCAAAGCGCCTTCCCGCAGGCGCGCGTTCTGGGCCTGGTGGAATGCGGCACGCACGCGGTGGTGGCAGCCGGCATCGCACCCTACGGCCACAGCGAGCAGGTCATGGCCGCCCAGTTGCTGCCCGCCAAGCTCACGCCCGAGATGCTGGTGCTGGCCGACCGCAACTTCTACGGCTTCAAGCTCTGGCAGACCGCCTGCGCTACGGGCGCCAAGCTGGCCTGGCGGGTCAAATCCAACCTCAAGCTGCCGGTAGAGCAGATGTTGCCCGATGGCTCGTACCTGAGCCGCGTGTTCGACAGCGACGACCGCGCGCGGCGCGCAGGGCAAACGGTGCGTGTGATCGACTACGCGCTCGAGGGCTCGGCCACGCCGGCGCAGGGCAGCTACCGGCTGCTGACCAACCTCCTGGACCCCGATGCGGCGCCGGCCCTGGAGCTGGCCGCGCTGTACCACGAGCGCTGGGAGATCGAGGGGGTGTTCGATGAGTTCAAGACGCATTTGCGCGCCAACAGCACGGTGCTGCGCAGCAAGACGCCCGAGCTGGTGCAGCAGGAGCTGTGGGGGCTGCTGCTGGCGCACTTTGCGATTCGCCAGTTGATGGCGCAGGCGGCCTGGGCGCGCGAACTCGATCCGGATCGCCTGAGCTTCATGCACGCCGTGCGCGTGATCAAGCGCAAGATGCCGCAAGCTGCGGCCGTTTCCCCCTGAGCGTTTGCCTGCCTGGCGCGAGGCCCTGCTGGCCGAGATCGCGCGCGGGCGCTGCGTGAGCAGTCGTGGGCGCCTGAACCCGCGCGGCGTCAAGCGCAAGATGAGCAACTTCAATGTTCGGCATCGCGGCGCAGCGCTCCATTTGCGGCATCAGCCAGTGCCGGTGCTTCGTATCTGAACAGTATTTACTTTAAGCCAGTGAAGCAATTACAGCGATGGATTCGGGGACTTTTCGAGGAGAGGGATGGGCCGACGGGCCGCTCGCGATCCGGTGCGTGGCGTGTAGTGATGGCCGTGATTGCCATTGTGGCAGCCGGTGTAGGGCTTGTGCTTGGCACGCTGACGCCGTCGACCGCGGCGCTGGCGCAGTCACCGGCGCCAGCGCGCGTCGCGCCGAGCGTGGCATTTCACTATGGCGCCCGGCCGCCGGTGGACATGCTGCAGGCCTTCGACGTGGCCGTCGTGGAGCCCGATAGCGGCTTCGATCCGCGTAGCGCCAGAACGCCGAACACCGCCTGGTTCGCATATGTCAGCGTCGGCGAAGTCCTGCCGAGCCGCGCGTACTTCAAGGACATCCCCCAGGCCTGGCTTTCCGGCAGCAATGACGCATGGAACGCCAGAGTCGTCGATCAGGCCGCCGACGGCTGGCCTGCCTTCTATGTCGACAAAGTAATCACGCCACTGTGGGAACGCGGCTATCGCGGCTTTTTCCTCGATACGCTCGATTCGTACCATCTCGTGGCCAAGACCGACGCCGACCGCGCGCGTCAGGAAGCCGGCATGGTGCGTGTGCTCCAGGCAATCAAGGCACGCTATCCAGACGCGAAGCTGCTGTTCAACCGTGGCTTTGAGATTCTGCCCCAGGTGCATTCGCTGGCCTACGGCGTGGTGTTTGAATCGCTGTTCCGCGGCTGGAACCAGGCGCAAGGCACGTACACCGAAGTCAGTCAGCAGGACCGTGACTGGTTGCTTAACCAGGCGCGCATCGTCCGCGAGCAGTACGGCCTGCCCGTGATCTCGATCGACTACTGCCCGCCCACCGACGCCCAATGCCGACGCGACACCGCGCGTCGCATCGGCGCGCTGGGCATCACTCCTTATGTCACCGATTCCGGGCTGCAGACCGTGGGCGTCGGGTCGTTCGAGGTCATGCCGCGCCGCGTGCTGGTGGTGCAGGAAAACGAACTCGATGTTTCCATCGACGACAGCGTCGGCGTGCGTTTCCTGTCGATGCCGCTCAACTATCTGGGCTACCGCGTCGATTTCGCGGAAACGCGCGACACGTTGCCGGAGATCACTCCCGACCGCTATGCCGGCGTGGTGGTCTGGACCAACGGCAATATCCGCCAGAACCCGGGCCGCTTCTACGCCTGGGCGGAGAAACAGATCCGCCAGGGCATCCCCGTGGCCTTCATGAATGGGTTTGGCGCGCAGCCCGACGGGGCGCTGGCACGGATGCTGGACCTGAAGGCAGTCAAGGGCCGCACCTCGGGCGACGTCCAGATCCTGTCGCAGGACAAGATGATGGGCTTCGAGCAGCAAGTGGCCCCGGACCGTACCGATGCGGTGCCGGTGCAGATACGCGATGGCGCGGCGAACACGCGCACGCTGCTGCGCCTGCGTTCGGGCACGCTGACGTATGACGCCGCCGCGATCACGGCCTGGGGCGGCTATGTGATGGGCCCCTACGCCGTGCGGCAGAACACGCCCAAGGGGCAGGACCGCTGGATCGTGCAGCCGATCGACTTCCTGCGCGAGGCATTGCGCCTGCCGTTGATGCCGGTCCCGGATTCCACCACCGAAAGCGGCCGCCGGCTGCTGACCATCCATATCGATGGCGATGGGTTTGCCTCGAAGGCTGAGATTCCCGGTGGCGGATATTCGGGCGAGGTGCTGTTCCGCGAGATCTTCGACCGGTACCGCCTGCCGATGACGATGTCCGTGATCGAAGGCGAGGTCGGCAAAAGCGGCATGTATCCGAAGCTGGCACCGGAACTGGAGCCGATTGCCCGCAAGATCTTCGCGCAGCCGTATGTCGAGGTGGCCAGCCATACCTATTCGCATCCGTTCGAATGGGGCCGGACCGTGCCGGGACAGGAGAGTAACGCCAGGATCATCGAGGGCGATGACACCTATCACCTGGCAATTCCGGGCTACAAGATGGACCTGAACCGTGAAATCGGCGGCTCGATCGATTACATCAACAAGGTGCTGTCGCCGAACAAGCCGGTGAAGCTGGTGTTGTGGCCCGGTGACTGCCAGGCCCCGCCCGAGGCGCTCAAGCTGACCGAAGCCGCTGGCGTGCTGAACATGAATGGCGGCGACACACTGATCACGCGCAGCAATCCGACCTGGACCGCCATCGCTCCGCTGGGCATCCACAAGGCGGATCACACGTTCCAGGTGTTCGCGACCAACCAGAACGAGAACGTCTATACGAACCTGTGGCATGGGCCGTACTACGGCTTCGAGCGCGTGATCGAAACGTTCGAGATGACGGAGAAGCCGTACCGCTTCAAGGCGGTGAACATCTACTACCACAGCTACTCGGGTACCAAGGTGGCATCGCTGAAGGCGCTGCGCAAGGTCTATGACTACGTGCTGACGCAGAACTTGCTGCCGATGCATTCCACCGACTACGTGCTCAAGGTGATCGACTGGCAGGGGATGGCTGTGGCCCGCGAGTTGGGCGATGGCGCCGACGGTGCGCCGGCCAGTGGCGCGTGGCGCGTGCGGGGCGATGGCAACCTGCGCAATCTGCGTTGGACGGGCGCGGGCGTCCCCGACGTGGTCACCGCAACCGGCGTCACGGGTTCGTCGCCGGCGCCGGGCGGCGGCGTCTACGTGCATCTGGATGGCGGCAACGCGCGCTTCCGCTTCGTACCCACGGCCACGCAGTCGGTGCCGGAGCTGCCCGAGGCCAACGGTCTCGTGCGCGACTGGCGCCGCGATGGCAATGTCACCCGCTTTACCTTCGCCGGCTACTACAAGCCGTTCTTCCGGCTCGCCAACGCGGGCCAGTGCAGTGTTTCCATCGATGGCAAGCCAGTAACCGGTGTGCGCGATCGCAATACGCTGCGTTTCGATACCCCGGCGGTCAATGATCCGATCCATGTCCAGCAACAAGTCGAAGTCCGCTGCGGCGCCTGAGCGCGAGCGGCTGTTGCCGCCGGCGCTGGTTCTGACCTTTACCGCGATCGTGGGGGTTGGGCTGGCGCTGATGTTCCCGCGCGAGACCCTGCGTGAGCGCCTGCTTGGTCAGGGGCGGGCCGTCGATGGCCTGACCGTGGCCTATCTCGAGGCGTGGTCGCGTGTGGCGCCCAACGATACGAACTTCATGAGCGTGCTGGCCGAACAGTACGCCCGTAGTGGTCGGCTGGATGATGCCGAAACGATGCTCGAACGCATGTTGGCGGTGAAGGGCCAGGACCTGACGGGCCAGATCCTGCGCACGCGCATCGAGATCACGCAGCAGCGCGCCTATGCGGCCCAGCCGGATTCTGCCGAGCGCGCGGAGCGTCTGGCGATGATGGACGGCCTGCTCAAGGACGCCACCACCCCGGAGATGCTGCGTGCCTGGTCGGTGGCCGACCTGCAGACGCTGGCCACGCAGTCGCGCCAGGTCGGCAATGCGGCTGCGGCCGTGAAGCTCTTCCGCGAACTCAGCGTGCGCGACCCGGCCAACGTGGATTTCTATAATCGCCAGCTTGCCGGCATCGCCCTGGCGGGCGGCAACTATCGCGATTCCGCTCGCGCGTTGTTCGAGGCGCAGGCCCGCGCGAAGAATCTCTACGAGCAGCGCACGCTGTTCCTGCAGGCCCTGCAAACACTGCAGGCCGGCAACCTGCTCGATGAAGCGCTGGCCGAAGCCGAGCGCCACGGTGGAAAGCTGCTCGATGACGCCGAGGTACTGCGCTATCTGACCAGACTGGCGCTGGCGGCGAACAAGCCGGATATCGCGGCGAAGTATGTGGAGCGCCTGCTCAAGCTGTCGGCCAACCGGCCGACGAAGAGCACGCAGCTCGCACAGGCCGAACGGCAGCGGAACCTCCGCCGGGTCTCCGATACCGAGCCGTGGCTCGCGCGCGGCGTGGTGTTCCTCGACGGTCCGCACGGCCTTGCCTTGCGCGAACAGGTGGGCGAATTCGGCCTGCGTCGTGTGGCTGCGGAAGCGATCCCGGCGTCTGGCGTCGTGACGAAGCCGGCCACCCGCGACATCACGCAGGCTGAGGCCCAGGAGACGGCCAAGTCAGAAGTGGCCACGGCTGTCGCCAATGGCAAGACGTTCAATCCCGACGATTACGACCTGGCCTACCGCGTGTTCCTGGCTGCGGGCAAGCTCGATCAGGCCCAGCGCGTGGCGCAGACGGCCGTGGACAAGTTACCCAACGACGCCGTCTGGCGCGAGCGTCTGGCGCAGGTGGCCGAATGGAATCGCCAGCCAATGGTCGCGCTGCAAAGCTGGCTCAAGTATGCGCAGGAGACCAACGACGAACGCGCCTGGAACAACGTGATGCGGCTGGCGCCGGGCCTCAACGACGACCGCGCCTATCTGGCGGCGTTGCGGCATCGTGCGGCGGGCGGCGACCTGAAGACGATCGACGAGGTCGTCGCGGCCTACGAGCGGCTCGGCGAGCCGGAGGCCGGCATGGCATTCCTCGACGGGCTCGCCAACGGGCCGAACGGGCGTCAGGTGATGGAGCGCAATGCCGAACTGGCCGAGCGCGCCGGCAAGGACGACCGCGCGTTCGAGCTCTACGGCCAACTGGAGAAGCGCTTCGGCGCGCGCCCGCTCTACGCGCTCAAACGCGCCAACATACTGTTCGTGCGCGGCCGGCTGGATCAGGCGATGGACGCGATGCTGCCCGCGCGCGACAAGGCCGGCACGCAGGACCTGCTCTATTGGCGCACGTACACCCAGCTTGCTCGCCTGACGCAGCGGGACGATCTGCTCAAGGAGGGCTATCGCCAGATGATGATCTCAATGGCCAAGAGCCATGACGATCACTGCATGGCGATGCCGCCCGGTGCGGCCCGCAACGATTGCCTGGCCGAAGTTCGCGACACCGAGGACGATGATTTCGCGAACCTGATCGAGTACTACGATCGCTGGCCGATCGACGCCGGCCGCATCGCAGAGGCAGGCTGGCGCAAGAACGGCAAGCTCGATGAGCTTCAGTTGGCGATGTACTACTACACGCGCGCGCACGCTTATATCCGCATCGAGCAGATGCTGGCCAGCCTGACTCCCGAGCAGACGCGACAGGCCGAATCGTCGGCGGGCTTCCTGATGCGTCGCGCCGAGTACTGGCGCGCGACCGGTAACCACGAACGCGCGCTTGCCGATCTGCGTCATGCCATCGGGCAGGCCGATGCCGATAGCGAAACCTACGGCGCATTGCTGTGGGCACTCGTCGACATGGGTACCGACACCGAGGTGCGCGCGGTGATGCTGCGGCTGAAGCCAGAGGCGGAGAATGATCCGAGCCTCTGGGGCGCCTACGCGGCAGGCGCGATGCGCTTCCAGGACGGTCGCACCGCCTTGCACTTCCTGCGAAAGATGCAGCGTGGCAAGAGCGCCGATCCGCTCTGGCTCGGTGTGACCGCCGATGCCTGCGAGGCTATCGGCCAGACCGATCTGGCCTGGCGTATCCGCCGGGAGGCATGGGTCGAACTGCATCGTACGTGGGCCGTGGGTGGCGCGAAGTGGGCCGAGGAAAGCGCCGGCGACGAGTATGCCGATGAAGACGAAGAAGATGCGCAGGGCCGTCCGGCACGCTCGGATCTCCGTAGGCAGATGATCGCGCTTGGGCAGATCTTTGCCTCGGCCGATGTGTCGCGTGGACTCGTCGTCGAGATGCTGCGGCGCGATCGCGAAAGCGTCGCCGCGCGCCAGGCCGCGCCCAGCGATCCAAAATCGCCCTCGCAGCTCGGCAACGTGCCGGGTCTGTCCCCGCTCGAAGTGACGCCGCCGCCGGCGCTGGTGGAACGCGAACGGCGCAGACAGGCGCAGCTTACGGCCGCCAGTCGCGAGGTGGCGCTGGCCTGGGCGATGTCGTCGGAGTCGAACGAACTCGCGCGAGCCTGGCTGGCCCGTCAGTACGCCGAGCGGCTGCAGCGGCCCGCGTATGCCGAGATTGCGATTGCGCTCGACGACAACGACATGGACAAGCTCGACCGGATCATGGAGCGCAAGGCCGGGAAGGTGCCTGTGCTGAGCCAGATCGAGGTCAATCGCCAGCTCGACCGGCTTGCCGCCGCCCAGACCCAGGCGTTTGAAACGCAGGAGCTGGCGCGCACCGATGACTCGCTGCAGCAGACACTGCAGGACGCACTGTTGTTCAACGCCCAGGCAATCGAGCCGCGCGCGTCGTACCAGCGTCAGAATCCGCTGGAGTTCTACGAGTACAGCCTGGCCGGTGGTGCCCGGCTTTGGGACGGCTATGCGCTGAACCTGCGCGGCGTGTTCCGCGATCAACGCTCGACCGACCGTACTGCGCTCGACAACGTGCCTGGCAGCGACCGTCGCGCCGAATTGGCGTTGACCTACCGCGACACCCAGAAACTCTGGCTGCTGGGCGTGGGGCGTCGCGACGGCCTGCAGAGCTTCACCACGGCGCGGCTGACCGGCGCGTGGAACCTGGAGGATCGGGTCTCTTTCACTGGCCGGCTCGGCTACAACCAGCAGGCGGACGAATCGGCGCAACTACGTGTGGGCGGCATGAAGGACCTGGTCGAACTGGGCGCGACATGGCGGCTGGGGCTGCGCGAGTTCATTCGCGGACGGATCGAGTACGACCGTTTCTACGGGCAGGACCGCAGTTCGCTGGGGCACGGCATGGTCTACGACGTGGAGGCCGGCTATCGCATTCGCACGCAGTATCCCGACTACACGGTCCGCATCGTCGGCACGCGCGGCATTTACAACACCAACGGCGGCGCGCTGACGCCCACGATGCAGCGGCTGGTGCCGGCCGGTGGCGACGCGACGCCTGCGTTCTACATGCCGCAGAACTTCACGCAGGCAGGTGTGCTGTTCGGCTTTGGCACCGAACTGCTCGACGACTACACGCGCAAGTGGCGGCCCTTCCTGGACGTTGGGGCGCTCTACGACTCGCGCGCGGGGCACAACTTCCGCGGCCAGCTTGGCATGGCTGGCTCGGTGTTCGGCAACGACCACATGTCGATGTACGTGCTGCATGAAACCGCGTCCCGCAACGGCGGCACGCCGCTGACAGAAGTGGGTTTGCGATATCGCTGGCTCTACTGATAGTGAATACTGATGATCGAGTTCTTGAGAGTAACGAGGGGGATGGAAAACATGAACAGGATGACGACTCGCATGGGCCGCGTGATGGCCTGGTGTGGCGCGCTCGGCGCGGCACTGTGGCTGGCTGGTTGCGCGGTTACCGACGTGGGCCGCGCGCCACAGATGTCGCCCGGTGACGTGGTGGCGGTACTGCCCATCGTCAACAACACCGAGACGCCCCAGGCTGGCTTGCGTGCCGAGGCGATCGCCGAATCGCTGCTGAAGACCGGCGGCGTGGCGAACCTCAAGCGCTACCCCGCCTCGCTGAACCCGGAAACGCTGTTCGAACCGGCCGAGCGCGAGGCGGTGGGCAAGGCGCTTGAGTGGGCCCGTGGCGAGCGCGCGCGCTACGCGCTGACGGGTTCGGTGCAGGAGTGGCGCTACAAGGTTGGCGTTGATGGCGAGCCCGCCGTGGGCATCTCGCTGCAGCTGATCGACGTGGCCAGCGGCCAGGTGGTGTGGTCGGCCACCGGCAGCAACGCCGGCTGGAGCCGCGAGTCGCTCTCGGGCGTGGCGCAGAAGCTGCTGCGTCGCCTGCTGGCGCCGCTGATGCAGGGTTGAGCACGGAAGGACGGGGGAGAGACGTGGCCAAGACCGTGGAGACAAGGCGCCAGGGGCAGGGCATCGGCCTGGGCGGGCGCTACGCGCGCTGGCTGGCGCCCGCGGGTGGCGGTGCGGCAGCCGTGATCGAGATGATCGTGATCATGGCGGCGGCAATGGGCATCACCTGGCTAGTGCTGCCGCAGAACCCGCTGCTGCTGGGCATGGGCTTTCCATGGGCCTGGTTGCTGCCGGTGATTCTGGCGCTGCGCTATGGCACGTTGGTGGGCGTTGGCGCGGTGCTGATGCTGCTGGGCGGCTGGTTCTTTTTCGACGAGATCGGCGCGCACAGTGGCGCCTTCCCGCGCATGTTCTTCATGGGCGGGCTGCTGCTGGTGCTGGTGGCGGGGCAGTTCGGGGACGTGTGGAATACGCGCCTGGCGCGAGCGCGGGCCGTGAATCGCTATCTCGACGAACGGCTGGCCGCGCTGACGAAGAACCACTACCTGCTGCGCATCTCTCATGCCCGGCTCGAGAACGATCTGCTGGCGCGCCCGACGACGCTGCGCGACACGTTGTCGCAACTGCGCGCGGTGGCCCTGCAGGACGCGATGAACGGCGGCAAATCCGGTCCGCTGGCCGGCGCGCAGCCGATGCTCCAGGTCGTCGCGCAGGCCTGTCAGGTCGAGGGCGCGGCGCTCTATGCCTGCGATGGCGAGCGTGTCGTGCCGAACGCCGTGGCCAGCATCGGCCCGGCCTTCGAGATCGACGTCAACGATCCGCTCGTGCGGCATTGCCTCGAAACACGCGCGCTGGCGCATCTGCGTTCCACGGGGCTCCAGCAGGACGCGCAGACGCGTTACGTGGCCGTCGCGCCCGTGCTGGCGGGGTCGGACCGGTTGATTGGCGTGCTGGTCGTGGAACGGATGCCGTTCCTGTCGCTGACTTATGAAAACCTGCAGATGCTGATGGTGCTGATGGGCTACTACGCCGATGGCGTGGAACACGCCCGCGCCACGCACGGCATCCAGGAAATGGCGCCGGCTATTCCGTACGCGTTCGCACTCGACTACGCGCGGCTGTCGCGGCTGCGTCACGAGACGGGCATCCAAAGTTCGGTGGTGGCGCTGGTCTTCGACCTCGACGAAGCACGCGATGCGCTGTTCGAGCAGGTCGTGCGCAGCCGTCGTGCGCTCGATGTGGCCTGGCCGGTGCGCAACGCCCATCACCGGGCCATGCTGACGCTGATGCCACTGTCGGACGCCCAGGCGGTATCCGCCTATCTGGTGCGTATCGAGGACATGCTGCGCGCGCAGTTCGGCACCGATTTCTCGAGCGCGCATATTGGCGTCTACACGCTCTCGGTGCCCGCTGAGGGTGCGGAGGAGGCGCTGATGCGGCTGCTGCACCGCTGCCAGCTCGATGGGGCGTCCACGATCACGGCCGTGCAGGCCGATGGCACGCGCGACGCCAGCGTGGCGAGCGCCGGACCGGCACGGGCAGGCTGACCCATGGGCAAGCTGACCTTCGGAGGCGCTGCCTTCCAGATCTCCGCCCTGGCGCTGCTGTTCAGCGGCGGAACGGGGCTGCCGCTGTTGCTGGGCTTCCTGACGCTGCAAGGCGCGGCTGCGGCGCTGCTGGGGCTGGTGTTGTGGCGCCTGTTGCCGCGCCGCTTCCGGACACCGTTCGTGTGGAGCTACGGCTATCTGGCAGCGTTCTGCTTCTTCGTGCCGGTGGGTGGCATATTGGTGTGCGTGGGCAGCCTGTTGTTCTCGAAACTGTTCCCGCGCCGTGGCAGCAACAGCGGTATTGCATCGGTGGCGCTGCCCGAGTTCGTCACCCACCTGATCCAGCGTGTGACCCATGGCGGGGGCGCGCGGCTGCGCGCGCAACTCGGCAATTCGCGCGCGCCATTGCCCGAGCGCATGACCGCGCTGGTAGCCATGCAGTCGATGCCCACGCGAACGGCCAGCCCGATGCTGCGCGAACTGCTGGCCGACAGCACCGACGATATCCGGCTGCTGGCCTACGGCATGCTCGACGGCGCGGAAAAGCAGCTTACGCAGAAGATCCTGGCCGAGCTGCCCCGTCTGGAGTCGGCTGACAGCCCGCAGGCGCGCGGGGAGATCAACCAGCGGCTGGCTGACCTGTATTGGGAACTGATCTACCAGAACCTGGTGCAGGGCGATGTGTACCGCTACACGGCCAGCCAGGTGGAGCGCTACGCCAGCGCGGCACTGGAGATCGACGGCAACATCGCCGCGCTCTGGTACATGCGCGGCCGGCTGGCGCTGACGCGCAACGCGCCCGCCGAGGCGCGCGAGTTCCTGGCTCGTGCCGAAGCGCTCGGCTTCGCGCGTGATCGCGTGTTGCCGCTGCTTGCCGAGGCGGCTTACCTGGAACGCGACTATGCCACCGTGCGCCGCCTGATGGCGGATTTCGACAGTCCTTCGCCGCTCCCACTGGTGCGGCCCTTGCTGCGGTACTGGCAATCATGAGCGAGATTCTGGTCAAGGGAACGTCCGCGGACGTCATGCTGCTTCTGGAAGGCACGTTTCCTTATGTGAGTGGTGGGGTGTCGAGCTGGGTCAATCAGATGATCCGTGCCTTCCCCGATATCCGGTTCGGCATCGTCTTCATCGGCAGCCGCCGACAGGACTATGGCGAGATGGCCTACGCGCTACCGGACAATGTGGTGCATCTGGAAACGCATTTCCTTTACGACTTCGCGCCGCCGCCGATGGTGCATGGCACGAAGGGCGATGCGCACGCCTTCGACCGCTCGGACGAACTGCACGAAATGCTGCGTCAGCGCGGCAGGGAGGTGGAGGCGGGGGATCTGATTCGCGAACTGATGCCAGCGCTGGGCGAGGGCGGCGCGCTGTCCGAGGATGCGTTCCTCTACAGCAAGCGGGCGTGGGACACGATCACCGATCAGTACCGACGGTACTGCACCGATCCGTCGTTCACGGACTATTTCTGGACTGTCCGGATCATGCACAAGCCGCTGTGGCAGCTCGTGCGGATCGTGGACGGGCTGATTCCCGCCAAGGTCTATCACACGGTTTCCACCGGATACGCGGGATTCCTCGGTGCGATGCTGCGGCATCGCACTGGGCGCCCGCTGCTGGTCTCGGAGCACGGCATCTATACGAAGGAACGGAAGATCGACCTGTTCCAGAGCCAGTGGATCCGTGATAACCGGAACATCTTCGAGCGCGACATTTCTCAGATTAGCTACTTCCGCGAGCTCTGGGTGCGCTTCTTCGAGACGTTGGGTCGCGTCTGCTATGAAGCCGGTGACGAGATCACGGCGCTGTACGAAGGCAACCGCAGCCGCCAGGTGCTGGATGGCGCGCCGGCCGAGCGCACGCACAATATCCCGAATGGCATCAACCTGCCGCGCCTTTCCGCGCTGCGCGAGCGGCGCGCGCCGGGTGTGCCGCCGGTGCTGTGCCTGATTGGCCGGGTGGTGCCCATCAAGGACATCAAGACGTTCATTCGCGCGATGCTGACCGTGGTGCGGGAGTATCCCGATGCCGAAGGATGGATTGCCGGTCCCGAGGATGAGGATCCGGATTACGCGACTGAGTGTCGCAGCCTGGCCGAAAGCCTCGGGCTGGGCGGCAAGGTGAAATTTCTCGGCTTCCAGAAAATCGACGAACTGCTGCCGAAAGTCGGCGTGCTGGTGCTGAGTTCGATTTCCGAGGCGTTGCCGCTGGTGGTGCTCGAAGGGTTCGCGGCGGGTGTGCCGTGCGTGACGACCGACGTCGGCTCGTGCAGCCAGCTCGTCTTCGGGCTGCCCGGCGAGGACGCGGCGCTGGGGACCGCGGGCGACGTGGTGCGCATCGCGGACCCGGCGGCGCTGGCCGATGCGGCGCTGAAACTGATCAAGGAGCCCGCGCGATGGCAGGCGGCCCAGGCCGCCGGCATCGCGCGGGTGGAACGCTACTACACGCAGGAACAGATGGTGGGCAGCTATCGCACGCTCTATGCATCGATGATGGCGATGCCGGACAACACGCATCACGCACGCGGCGGGGCAAGCCCGGCAAAGTGCCCGGTGCACGGGGGAGGGCGCTGACATGGCCGGCATCGGATTCGAACTGCGCAAGATGCTGCGGCGGGACAGCCTTTCGGGGCTGATCGGCGCCTATGCCTATGCCGGGGTGATCAGCTCCGGTCCGTGGGTGCTGTCGATCGTCGGCATCCTGCTGATTGGCCTGCTGTCGGTCGGTTTCGTGATTCCGGGCATGCTGATCACGCAGTTCCAGGTCTCGGTGACGTACCTGATCGCGTGCAGCCTGATACTGACCGGGCCGATGCAGCTCTCGTTCACGCGCTTCACCTCGGACCGGCTGTTCGAGCGTCGCGATGATCTGGTGCTGTCGAACTATCACGCGGTGGCGTTGCTGGCCACGATGCTGGCAGGGCTGATCGGGCTGGCGTGTGCGTTCTGGGCCTTTCCGGAGCAGTCGGTGCTGTACCGGCTGTTGATGATCGCGGGCTTCGTGATCATGAGCAACATCTGGATCGCGGCGATCTTCCTGTCCGGCATGAAGCAGTACAAGGCCATCGTGTGGACCTTCCTGATCGGCTATGCCATCACCGTGCTGGCGGCGCTGGCAATGCGCAAGAGCGGGCTCGAAGGGCTGCTCGGCGGCTTTGTGGTCGGCCAGCTATGCCTGCTGGTGGGCATGATCACGCTGATCTACCGGAACTACACCAGCCGCCGCTTCATGTCGTTCGAAGTCTTCCAGAAGCGCTACGCGTATCCGAGCCTGATCGCCATCGGCCTCTTTTACAACCTTGGCATCTGGCTCGACAAGTTCATGTTCTGGTATGCGCCGTCCACCGGCCAGCAGATGATCGGGCCGCTCCATGCGTCGATCATCTACGACATTCCGGTGTTCCTGGCCTATCTGGCGATCATTCCGGGCATGGCCGTGTTCCTGGTGCGGATCGAGACGGACTTTGTCGAGTATTACGACGCGTTCTACAACGCGGTGCGCGGCGGCAGCTCGCTGGAGCATATCGAGGACATGCGCAACACGATGGTCCAAACCATCCGCCTGGGCCTGTACGAGATCGTCAAGGTGCAAGCCATCGCGTCGCTGGTGCTGTTCGTGGTGGGCGGATGGGTGCTGCGACTGCTCGGGATTTCTGAGCTGTATCTGCCGCTGCTCTACGTGGACGTGATCGGCGCCAGCCTGCAGGTGGTGCTGCTGGGCGTGCTGAACATCTACTTCTACCTGGATCGCCGCCGCGAGGTGCTGATGCTGACCGGCACGTTCGTCGTGCTGAATTTCGTGCTGACGCGCCTCACGCTCGAGCTTGGGCCGGCCTGGTATGGCTATGGCTTCGCGGTATCGCTGCTGATCGTCGTAGCACTTGCGTTATATCTTCTCGATCGTAAACTTGACCGTCTCGAGTACGAAACCTATATGCTCCAATAAAGGGCGCGATGCGTGGCGATGCTGCATTTTGCGCGCACGAAACCGTTACGCCCGCAATTGGAAACTGAGAGGAAAAGGTAAAGATTGAGGTTGGTCTGCAACACCCGAAGCGCAGAATCCCCTCTAACGTAGCCTCGACGGGCCGTGTTACCGTTCGGTAACATAACACCGCCGTGCCAGACACAGGCCGTAGTTATCAGAGGGAAGTATGAGAATTGCCTCCGTGGAGGACGACACCAGCCAGGCCGAGCAGATTTGCCAGCTGCTGGATGAAGCGGGCTTTGAATGCTCGAGCTTCGCGACCGGTTCCGCGTTCTTGCGAGCATTGCGGGACCAGGCGTTCGACCTGGTCGTCATGGACTGGCAATTGCCGGACGTCAGTGGTTACGAGCTCGTGAGCTGGGTCCGCCAGCATTCGGGACGCCTGCCACCGATCCTGTTCCTGACCAGTCGCATCGAAGAATCCGATATCGTCGCGGGCCTGTCCGTGGGCGCCGACGATTACCTTGCCAAGCCGATCCGGCCGGGCGAGTTCGTCGCGCGCGTGCGAGCGTTGCTGCGTCGCGCATATCCCAAGACCCTGCACGAAGACGATCTGATCCGGCAGGGCGCCTATATCGTGGACGCGCGCCGGCGCGTTATCGCGCTGGACGGCCAGAACGTCGATCTGTCGCCGCGCGAGTTCGACCTGGCATTGTTCCTGTTCCGCAACATCGGCCGCCTGCTGGCGCGTGACGTGATTGAGCAGGCCGTCTGGGGGCGTGCGATGGATGCCGCCTCGCGCACGCTCGACACGCATATGTCGCGCCTGCGCATCAAGCTGGCCCTGCGCCCCGAAAACGGTGTGCGGCTGGCTTCCGTCTATTCGCATGGCTATCGGTTCGAAGCCACGGCCGCTCATGAGTAGCCGTCCCACGTCGCACCGTGCCGCCGTGGGAGGTGCGCTGATTTCCCTGATTCTGTCTGGCAGTGCGCTGGCCGGCCCCGCGGGCACGCAGGGCAAGGATTTCATCTATGAGGTCGAGCGGGGCGACACGCTGATCGGCCTGGCCACGCGTTTCATGACGAGCACGGACGGCTGGCACCTGCTGCAGACGCTCAATCGCGTGGAAGACCCGTACCGGCTGGTGCCCGGCACGCGGATTCGCATTCCCCTGTCGCAGATCCCCGTAGCGCCGTCGACGGCGCGGGTGGTTTTCGTGCGCGGACAGGCAAGCGTCGATGGCAGCCCGATGCAGACCGGCATGGCGCTGGCCGAATCGGCGCGGATCGAGATCGGTCCGAATAGTGCGGCGACGCTCGAACTGAGCGACGGGACCCGTGTGTCGCTGCCAGCGGCGACCACGCTGCAGGTGCGCCGACTGCGCGCATTCGCGCGCAGCGGTCTGACCGATACGATGATCGGCATCGACAAGGGCGGCGCCGATTCAGTGGTCGCGCCGAAGGGCGGTGGCGTCGGGCGCTATGAGATCAGCACGCCGTTGATGGTGACAGGCGTGCGTGGCACGCGCTATCGCGTCAGCGCCGATGACGGCGGTAGCCGTAGTGAAGTCATCGAAGGCAAGGTCGGTGTGGGGGCAGGTGCGCGTCCGGGCTCGGCCACGCAAGTCGCCGCCGGCTACGGTGTTGGGGTGTCGACCGCGGGCCGACTGTCCAAACCAATGGCGTTGTTGCCTGCCCCGGTCGTTGCCGCGCTGCCGCAGCCGGTTTCCAGCCGTGCCGTCACGGTGCGCTGGCAGGCCGTGCCGGGCGCGGCTGGCTACCATGCGGGCGTGGCGCGCGATGCCGCGCTGACCGAATGGGTAGCGACGACGGAGTCCGCGTTGCCGGAGGCCGTATTCGACGATCTGCCGGACGGTGATCTTTTCCTGGTCGTCAGCGCCCTGTCGCCACAGCGGCTTGCCGGACGGAGCGGCGTGCAATCGTTCAAGGTCTGGCGCAATCCGCCAGCGCCGTTCTCGCTGGTGCCTGTGCCCGACGCCGTCGAGCATGGCGGCGAGGTGGCGTTTCGCTGGGCTGCCGTGCAGGACGCATCGGGCTACGAGCTTGCGCTGGCCGCCGATCCCGAGTTTTCTCAACGCGCCGAGACGCGCCGTGAAAATGGCGTGGAGGCCGTCCGCACATTGGCGGTGGGGCAGTGGTGGTGGCGCTTGCGCTCGTTCGATGCGCGGAATCAGCCGGGCCCATGGGGCGACGCGCTAAAGGTGACAGTGCAACCGGCCCCGCCAGTGCCGGCGCCGGTCGACAACGGCGAGGAACTGCGCGTGCGCTGGCCTGCCGATGCCGGAGCCGCCGCTGCCACGGGCTATGTGCTCCAGATGGCGTCCGATCCCGCTTTCAGCGGCGATGTGGTCACGTTCCGTACCACGGAGAGCGCGCTTGCGATTCCCCGCCCGGCCTCCGGCACATATTTCGTTCGCGTGGCCCGAGCCACTGGAACGGACGTGCCTCTGGCAAGCGCGTTTTCCGCGCCACAGCGAATCGACCTGCAATCTGTGCTGCGTGATGGACAGGGTGCGGTGATTGTGACGGGCGGCGCGAAGAAAGGCGTGCAACTTGGCGCCCAATAGAACTGACCTGCGCAGCGGTCAGTTCGACGCGGCCGAGCGGGAGGGCGCCCCGGGCGCCATGGGCTTTCGTCGGCGCACGCGACTGGAGTGGGCGCTGCTCACCGCCGCCGTGCTGGTGATCGCCCTGGCCGCGTCAAGTTTCTCCTGGTTCGAACGCGCGGACCTGGCCGTGTTGGACCTGGCCATCGTTGCCCAGGAGCACCCCGCGCGCAATGACATCGTGATCGTCGCCATCGACGACGAAAGCATCGGCGTGATTGGCCGCTGGCCGTGGCGGCGCACGGTGCTTGCCGCGCTGGTGGACCAGATCGGCGCTGACAATCCGCGTGCGATCGGCATCGATGTGATCCTGTCCGAACACGATATCCGTTATCCGTCCGACGACGCCGAACTGGCGCGTTCCGTGGCGCGGTCCGGCAACGTAGTCTTGCCCATGGTCGGCGAGTCAGGATCGAGCGGCGCGCGGCTGCGCGGCCCGATGGATGGCTTGCTGGCCCAGACTGGCCACATCAACATGATTGTGGATACCGATGGCGTGGCCCGACAGGTGTATCTGCGCGAGGGCGATGGCGAAGGGCCGCCGGTCTGGCACTTCGCGGCCGCCATGGCGGCGCTGGGGCAGCACACGCCGGTGACAGCGGCGCAGTTCCGCAACGAACGCGCGGTACGCATGGATGGCGCGGGGTGGATCAGTCAGGACCGATTGCGGATTCCGTTCGTCGGCCCCCCGGGGTCGTTCGCGCGCGTCTCTGTGCTGGATGTGCTTTCCGGCGAGGTCAGTCGCGGCTACTTTCGCGACAAGTCCGTACTGATCGGCACCGTCGCCACCGGACTCGGCGATGTGTTCCCGACGCCGGTATCGCGCGATGGGCGCGCCATGAGCGGTGTCGAAATTCTGGCCAACACGCTGCAGGCGCTGCTCGATGGCACCGGCATCGTTACCGTGCCCAAGCCCGTGGGCTGGCTCGGGACGATCCTGCCGGTGCTGCTGGCGGCCCTGGCGGCGTTGCGGTTCTCGCCGCGCAATGCGCTGCTCGCCACGGTGGCGATCGTCGCGGCGGTCGTCGGCACCAGTCTCTGCCTGCCGGGCAGTATGCATCTGTGGTTTGCGCCGTCGGGTGCGGTGCTTGGCTGCATGATGGTCTACCCCCTCTGGAGTTGGCGGCGTCAGGAAGCCGCGCTCCGCTTCCTGTCCGAAGAACTCGGGCGCCTGGCGCATGAGCCAGGCTTGCTGGCGGCGCCAGCCACGCGCATCGACCACTCGCTCGACGGCCGGATGCAGGCGGTCTACGGCATGACCTCGCGCCTGCGCGACATGCGGCGCTTTCTGTCTGACGGACTGGAGAGCCTGCCGGAAGCGACCGTGATCTGCAATCTCGATGGCGGCATTCTGGTGGCGAACCGGCGCGCGGTGGCGCTGGCGCCAACGATGCTCCAGGGGATCGACGGCGCGTACTATGCCAACGACCTGCGGTACATGCGCGGCAGCAATACGTACGGCGAGCTAGGCCGCCCGGCGTTGCCCGACCTGATCGAGGCGATGTTCACGGTGGCGGGTCCGGGCCTGGCCTACTGGGACGCGCTGTGCGGCGCGCTCGAAGGTGACGCGCCGGTGATGTCCTCGTCGGATTCGCATGGCGTGGAACTGACCACCGAGGACGGCCGGCGCTATCTGTTGCATGGCGGGCCGCTGCATGGCGAGGCGGGGCGTCCCGCGGGCGTGATCGTCAGCCTGATCGACATTACCGCGATACGTCGCGCCGAACGCCAGCGCGAGCAGACACTGCATTTCCTGTCTCACGACATGCGTTCGCCGCAGGCGTCGATCCTGGCCCTGATCGACATGCAGTCACGCCCCGACCGTGCCTTGCCGCAGACCGAACTGCTCGGACGAATCGGCGAACACGCGCACCGCACGCTTGCCCTGGCCGACGATTTCATCCGGATTGCGCAGGCCGAATCGCAGAGCCTGACGTTTGCCGAGACCGACCTGACGCAGATCGTGCTCGACGCAACCGATGAAATGTGGGCGCTGGCCAAGGCGCGTGGGACCGAACTGCGGCTCGACATCGACGAGCAGGGGCCGAGGTTGCGCGTGGCGCCAGCCCTGCTGGCGCGCGCCATCACCAACCTGGTCAACAACGCCATCAAGTACAGCCCGTGCGGCACCGAAGTGACGGTGCGCCTGCGCAGGCTCGGCCCCTATATGGCGATCGAGGTATCCGATCAGGGGCCGGGCATCTCGCAAGACGCCCAGGCACGGCTGTTCCGGCCGTTCAGCCGAGTGCACGCGCATGGCGCCGATGCGCCGTCTGGCAGCGGCCTGGGGCTTGTATTTGTGAAGACCGTGGCGGAGCGCCATGGCGGCCGGGTGATGGTTGCCAGTGAAGTTGGCAAGGGCACGATGTTCTCCATCTGGTTGCCCCTGCGCAGCCGCGCGTCCTGAATGCGGGCCGACACAATTGTTGGCAGTCACGCTTTCGGAAATTGCCTACGATCTGGGTGCCGCGGACTCCGCATCCGCGCGCCTTCCGGCCCGCGTCGTATCCCGACGCGGGCAATTTTTTGCGTAGTCGTCGGACAAACGCCCTGACGCTCTCAGCCGGAGAGCCAACCAGCAGCCATTGATATGCCCTCTATGGGGTGGTGGAGAGGGCAAGCGTCTCGATTGCCCCGAGACGCTATTCTGGCTACTTTGCTGAGTCGGATGGCGGGGCAGCCGGGGTTGCCGGAGTTGCCGGAGTTGCCGGAGTTGCCGGAGTTGCCGGGGCGGCCTCCCCAGCAGCGGGCTTGGCCTCCGAGGCCTTGTCCGACTCGTCCACCTCGTCGTACGACGGCAGCGCGTTTTCACCCTGGTTCAGCAGGTACTGGCGCCGCTGCGAATAGGCATCGCGCACGAACGCGTACTTGTCGAGCGCGGCCTGCGAGAGCAGGTCCGTGGCGCCCAGCAGGTTCGAGCGCGTGTTGATCACGTTGACGCCGAACAGCGAGTTGCGCCAGGCCGGATCCAGATAGTGCGCCGGGTCCAGGTAGATGCTGGCGGCTACGCCCATGCTGTCGCGGAACGAACTCGGTCCGTAGATCGGCAGCACCAGGTATGGGCCAGCGGGCACGCCCCAGGTACCGAGGGTCAGCCCGAAATCCTGCGAATGGCGGTTCAGGCCAGCGGCCGTCGCCACGTCGATCAGGCCGCCAATGCCGAGCACCGAATTGATGGCGATGCGCATCATCGTTTCGGTGGCATCGACGCCCTTGCCCTGCAGCACGTTGTTGACGAAGTTGCCCACGTCAGACAGGTTCGAGAAGAAATTGGTCACGGCCAGACGGGCCGGCTCTGGCGTCACCGCCTTGTAGCCCTTGGCCAGCGGTTGCGCGCCATAGGTGTCGATCGTGTCGTTGACCTTGAAGATCACCCGGTTCATGGGCTCCAGCGGATCCTGCGGATTGGCTTGAGGACCCGTGGCGCAGCCGGTGGCGAGGACAGAGAGCGAGACGGCGGCCAGCGTGCGGGCAAGCTGGGGCTGGCGCAGTGCTACGGCGCCCGAAGGCGAAAAGCGGGATAGCATCGGGAAACGGTCTTGGCTTTGGTTTCTTGTAAGGGTGCGGCCGCCTACCTTCCTGGGTGGCGTTGATCCGGCCCCGCTGTGTTATCGGAAGATTGTGACATGGACGCGGCTACCGAGAGCGGGGGCAGCGACGGGCCGAGCGGTTCGGCGCGTCCCGACGGCTGACGGCGCGGGCGTCCCATCAGGATCGGCTGGAAGAACACCGCGCCAGCCAGCGTGCACGCCAGCGCCAGCGCCAGCAGTTTGCCCATGCTCGCAGTGCCCGGGTGGTGCGACAGCCAGAGGCTGCCGAACGCCGTCGCCGTGGTGGCGGCGCTGAACAGCACGGCGTGGGTCAGGCTCGACTGCAGAAGCTTGGTCTTGCCATGGCGCCAGGCAATCACGTAGTAGATCTTGAAGGCCACGCCAATGCCCAGCAGCAGCGGCAGCGCGATGATATTGGCGAAGTTCAGCGCGATGCCGAACACCACGCAGAGTTCGAGCGTCACGAGGCCGGAAACCAGCAGCGGGATCAGCGTCCGCAGCACATCGCCGACGCTCCGCAGCGTGATCCACAGCAGCACCGTGATCGAGATCACCGCCAACACGCCGGCGTGCAGGAACGCGGTCATGATCGTGTCGGCCGATCCGCGGATCGCGATCGGGCCGCCGGTGGCGTCCGGCTGCACGCGCGCCATCACGTCGATAAACTGGTTCAGCGCCGCTTCGCGGGCGTCATCGTTCTTCGCGCCGGGCGGGGGCAGCTTCGGGCTGACGCTGACCAGTGCCTGACCATCGGGCGCGAGCCAGTCGCGGACCAGTTCGGGCGGCAGCGTCTGCTGCGAGATCGGCTCGGGCTGCAGCGCGTTCTGCAGCGAGGCCAGTGCCAGTTGCAGCGGCAGCGCAATGGCCTGTTCCGCACGGTCGCGCGTGGCGGCCGGCGCATCGGCCAGCTTCTTGAGCGCTTGCGACAGATGGTCGGCTGCAGCCGCGCCCGGGCCGGGGTGATCCTCGGCGGCCAGCGCGAGCTGGCGCGAAGCGTTGCGCAGCGATGCCACGCGGCGCACGTCCTCGGCCGGCTGCGAGCGCGTTTGCGTCAGCACGGGCATCAGGCTCTTCGCCATGCCGGCGACAATGGCCAGCTTGGCAGGCTGGTCATCCGGAATGAACGTCTTCAGCGTGACCACGCGCTCGACTTCCGGCAGCGTCTTGAGCCGCGTGGCGATCTGCTGGGCTGCCGCCACGGACGGGGCGAGCACGCTGACGTTGTCGGTACCGGCTTGCGGCGCATCCTTGAGCGCGAGCAGCGTCGACATCGATTCGGAGTCAGGGTCCTTCAGGTGCAGCGGGTCGAAATCGAAACGCAGGTGCGGCAGCAGCGGCGCGCCCGCGATCAGCACCGCCAGCACGCCGACCAGCGTGCCCTTGCGATGGCGTTCGAAGAAGGAATCGGCCGGGGCCAGCCAGGCAAAGCCCGGCACTTCGTCCTCGCCCGGCGGGGCCAGCACGCGGATCATGGCCGGCAGCAGCGTGAAGGTGGTGCCAAAGGCGATGAACATGCCGACGCCGGCGATCTTGCCAAGCTCGGCCACGCCGCGGTAGTCGGTGGGCAGGAAACAGAAGAACGCCGCGGCGGTGGCAGCCGCGGCCAGCGTGAGCGGGCCTGCGACGTCGCGGGCCGCCAGCTCCAGCGCCTTGTTGATGTCGTCATGCTCGTGCCGCTCTGCTCGGTAACGCACGCCGAACTGGATGCCGAAGTCGACACCCAGGCCGACGAAAAGCACCGCGAACGCCACGGAAATCATGTTCAGCGCGCCAACCATCAGCAGGCCCAGTGCGGCAGTGATGATGAGCCCGGAGATCAGGCTGACAAGGACAGCCGTGATCAGCCGCGCGGAACGCAGCGCCATCCACAGGATGCCGATCACGACGACCAACGTGAGGATGCCATTGAGCGCGGCGCCTTCGCTGACCGACGAGAATTCGTCGTCGGCCAGGGGCTGCGGGCCGGTCAGTCGCACCACGGCGCTGTAGCGTTCGGCAAGCTTGAGTTCGGTGGCCGCGGTGCGGATCGCGTCGCTGGCGCCAGAGCCGGCTTGCAGGTCGCTGAAATCGAGCACCGGCGACAGCGTCACGAAACTGTACGCGTTGCCGTCGGCGTTGGCCTTGAGGCTGTCGTCGACCAATCCGGCCCACGACAGGGCCACCGTATGGTCGGCCAGCACGCCGTCGACGGTATTCGCGCTCGTCTGGAGCAGCTTTTCCATGTCGCCCAGCTTGATCTGTCCGAGCTGCAAGGGGAGCGCCAGCGTGGTGGTCAGCAGGTCCGACAGGCCGCGCAACGTGGGATCGTGCGCGAGATTGTTGAGCAGCGGCCGGGCCTGCGTGAGTTTCTCGGCCATGTCGTTGACGCTCGCGGTATCTGCGAACAACAGGCCGTTGCGTTCGAAGAACGGGCCCGAACCGGGCTGCCCGACCGCGCGGAAGCGCTTGGGCTGCTTGCGCAGGGCATCGGCCAGTTCATTGGCGGCCGCATCGGCAAGCTCCTTGGCTGGGGCCTGCACCACGGCGAGGATCATCTTGTCGCGCTGCGGAAAGGCGTCGCTGATGGCCTGGTCGTGCTTCGCCCAGGGGGCGTCGGATTCAAGCAGTCGGCTGATATCGGTGTTGATGGCGAAGTTGCGGGCCGCGTAGATGCCTGCGGCAACGGTCAGCAACAAGGAAATGCCAATTACCAGCCAGGCGTGGGCGGTAGCGAATTTGACGGTGCGAACGAGCAGCGGTCTGATCATGTGTTTGAAATCTTCATCGCCCGGTTGCGGAGGGGCGCGTGGGCGGCACCCGGAGTATAGCGGGTGACGGTGGCGTTGCAGGTCCGGAGCGCCTTGCGCGCCATGCAGTCCGGCCTCGCGGCGATCCGCTATATACTGGCCCGACTGGCCAGCTGGCCGATACCTTGAGCATCAGATTGTCATGAACCGTTACGGATTCCTTCCCGCCGCCATCATTGCGCCGATCGCCGCCGTGGCCGTCGTCAGTACCGCCCACGCACAGGTCAATACCAGCGCTTCGCCGGACAAGCTCGTGCAGTCCGCCGTCGAGGGCGTGATCACGAAGATCAAGGCCGATCCGGAAACCCGCGCGGGCGATCTCGGGAAGATCACGGCGGTGGTCCAGCGCGAGTTCCTGCCCTATACCGATTTTGGCCGCACCACGCGCCTCGCGGTGGGCGGCGCCTGGAAACAGGCGACGCCGGAGCAGCAGAAGGTCCTGCAGGAGCAGTTCACGGCGCTGCTGGTGCGCAGCTACGCGGTGTCGCTTTCGCAACTGCGCGAGCAGAGCCCGAAATTCTCGTACAAGCCGGCCAAAACCGGCAGCAATGCCAATGACGTGGTGGTGGCCACGCGGGTGATGAACAACGGCGACGAGATGCTGATCGATTATCGGCTGGAGCGCGGCGCGGAAGGCTGGCGCATCTATGACATCAACATGATGGGGGCGTGGCTGATCGAGGTGTACCGCAAGCAATTTGCGGACATCGTTGCTCGTGACGGCGTGGATGGATTGGTGAAGTACCTGACGAATCACAACGCGCGGACTTGATGCCTGTGTGGGCCTGAATGGCCTGAATGGCCTGAGTGGTCCGGAAAAGCAATCGGGGTCGGCAATGCCGACCCCGATTGCTTTCACGTCACCAGAACCAGGCTTAGTGCACCTGAGCGGCCTGCACGGCCTCGGCGCGGCTACCCTGCGCCTTCTTCAGGTTGCCGATCTCGGCCAGCTTGATTTCCACGTGGCGCGAGAAGACGTATTCGGCGGGACGCTGCTTGTCCAGCGGGATGTCCGGGGCCATCGGGCCATCGGTCTTCACGCCGCGCAGGCTCACGCCCAGCGCCTTGATCGGGTGCGCGAACGTATCGGCCACAGCCGTGGCTTCGAAGCCGCTGTGGACCATGCAGTTGGCGCACTTCTCGTAGTTGCCGACACCGTAGGCGTCCCAGTTGGTGTCTTCCATCAGTTCCTTGAAGGTCTTCACATAGCCTTCGCCGACCAGGTAGCACGGACGCTGCCAGCCGAACACGGTACGCGCCGGGTTGCCCCACGGCGTGCACTTGTAGGTCTGGTTGCCGGCCAGGAAGTCCAGGAACATCGTCGACTGGCTGAACGCCCAGTTCTTGCCGGCGTTGCCGCGCGACAGGATGTCGCGGAACAGTTGCTTGGTCTTGCCGCGGTGCAGGAAGTGCTGCTGGTCCGGGGCGCGCTCGTAGGCGTAGCCCGGCGAGACCGTGATGCCGTCCACGCCCATCGCCTTGACCGAGTCGAAGAACTTGGCCACGCGGTCAGGCTTGGCATCGTTGAACAGCGTGCAGTTGATGTTCACGCGGAAGCCACGCTCCTTGGCCATGCGGATCGCTTCCACACAGCGGTCGTACACGCCTTCCTGGTTCACCGAATGGTCGTGCATTTCGCGGTCGCCATCCAGGTGGATCGACCACACGAAGTACGGGCTCGGCTCGTACTGGTCGATCTTCTTTTCCATCAGCAGCGCGTTCGTGCACAGGTAGACGAAACGCTTGCGGGCGATGATGCCGCGCACGATTTCGGGCATGTCCTTGTGCAGCAGCGGCTCGCCACCGGCGATCGAGACCACCGGGGCGCCGCACTCGTCCACGGCCTCCAGGCATTCCTGCACCGACAGGCGCTGGTTCAGGATGGGGTCCGGATAGTCGATCTTGCCGCAGCCCGAGCAGGCGAGGTTGCAGCGGAACAGGGGCTCGAGCATCAGGGCGAGCGGGTAGCGCTTCTGCCCGGAAAGATGCTTGCGTGCGATGTAGGCGCCTACGCGGGCGACCTGCAGAAAGGGAATGGCCAAGGGGGTGCTTCCTGTTAGGTTCGTTGCTTCAGCCTGCCGCCGTCTGGTCGGCAAGGCGTGCGTCGCTGGGTTCAGTGGTACTACTGGCCGCCGGGGCCTGCTTCACATTGTCCAGCTCGGCCGGCAGGCGGAATTCGGCATGTTCCTCGATCCCTTCCATGGTCGAAACTTCGACCGGACCAAGGCGGCGCAAGGCCGCAATGACGTCTTCCACCATTTCTTCGGGTGCCGAGGCACCCGCGGTAATGCCGACGACGGCGGCGTCGCGGACCCACGTGGGGTCCAGCTCGCTGCCATCGGCGATCAGGTAACTCGGTACGCCGCTCTCGGTGCCGATTTCGCGCAGGCGATTCGAGTTGGAACTGTTGGTGGCGCCAATCACGAGGATGACGTCCACGCGGGTGGACAACTCGCGCACCGCGCTCTGCCGGTTCTGAGTGGCGTAGCAGATATCGCGTGTACTCGGGCCAACCAGATTGGTAAACCGCGCGCCGAGCGCCGCAATGATATTACGGGTGTCGTCCACGGACAACGTGGTCTGTGTGATGTAAGCGACCGGTGCGTCATTCGGCAGGTCCAGGGTGGCGACATCGGCCTCGTTCTGGACCAGGATGACCTTGCCCGGAATCTGCCCCATCGTGCCTTCCACCTCGGGGTGGCCGGCATGGCCGATCAGGACGACGTGGCGGCCCGCTGCCGCGTACTGGCGTCCCTGATTGTGAACCTTGATGACGAGCGGGCAGGTCGCGTCGATCGCGTGCAGTTCGCGGCGGGCGGCCTCGCTGACCACGTCCCGCGACACGCCATGCGCGCTGAAGATCGTCACTGCATTGCCAGGCACCTCGTCGAGTTCCTCGACAAAGCGCGCGCCTTTCTGGCGCAGGCTTTCCACCACATGCTTGTTGTGTACGATTTCGTGTCGCACATAGACGGGGGCGCCATGCTTGACGAGGGCTCGATCGACGATTTCGATCGCGCGGACGACACCTGCGCAAAATCCGCGAGGTTGAGCAAGTATCACCTGCATCGAAATGGCCCCCCGACCCTCTTGTGAAGATTAGAAGACATTTATATTTTGGTATTCCCGGGATCACATTTCCGGACTACGGTGGTTACTATATACCGGTGTCAGTTTTCGTGTCGCCGCGTGGGAATTTGCCAACAGGGCGTTTCCGGCGAGAATGCTGCACCGCAATCCGGCTGTGGGTGGGCTTCTGCGGGGCAGAAGAGCCTGCCGCGCCGGCAGCATTGTCAGGGGATTTGAAATTAACAATTGCATTCTTGTTACAGGTGCGTCGGGATTCCTGGGCTCCTCTGTGATGCGACAGGCACTCGACCGTGGCTTCCAGGTGCGCGTGCTTGTGCGCTCGACCAGCCCGCGCGCCAATCTGGCCGGCTTGCCCGTGGAGATTGTCGAAGGTGACATGCGCGATGCCGCGTCGATGACCCGCGCCATGGCCGGCGTGCGCTACCTGTTCCATGTGGCAGCCGATTACCGGCTCTGGGCGCCTGATCCGGAAGAAATCGTGCGTTCGAACGTCGAGGGCACGGTCACGGTCATGAACGCCGCGCGCGCAGCTGGCGTGGAGCGTGTCATCTATACGAGCAGCGTGGCCACCCTGCGTGTGGCGGGCGCCACGGCGCCGGTCGACGAGACGGCGGCAATGGCCGGCCATGAGGCGATTGGCGCCTACAAGCGCAGCAAGGTGCTGGCCGAGCGCGAGGTGGAGCGTCTGGTGGCGGAAGGCCTGCCGGCGGTCATCGTGAATCCCTCCACGCCGATTGGCCCGCGCGACGTGCGTCCGACTCCGACCGGCCGGATCATTGTCGAGGCGGCCACCGGCAAGATCCCGGCCTTCGTCGATACCGGCCTGAATCTGGTCCACGTGGACGACGTGGCGAACGGTCATTTCCTGGCACTGGACAAAGGGCGCATCGGTGAGCGCTATATCCTGGGCGGCCAGGATGTGCTGCTGCGGCAGATGCTGGCTGACATCGCGGACATGGCCGGCCGCAAGGCGCCAACCATCGAGTTGCCGCGCTGGCCGCTCTATCCGGTCGCCCGCGTGGCCGAGACCATCGCGCGCTTCACCGGCAAGGAGCCGTTCGTGACCGTGGACGGGCTGAAGATGTCGCAATATCGGATGTTCTTCACTTCCGCCAAGGCCCAGCGTGAGCTTGGATACGCGCCGCGCCCCTATCAGGAAGGGCTGCGCGACGCGCTCACGTGGTTCCGGGAAGCCGGCTATCTGAAGTAGCCGATCGGCACGGCGGGGTGGCCCCGCCATCCGGACGTTACGACCGTACGGGCGCCTGCGAGCGCCCTTTCCATTGGCCGCCACGACGCAGGTAATAGCGCCGCGCAGAATCCAGCGTGGCGCCCAGGTAGAACAGGGCGGTCAGTGGCAGCAGCGGTGCCATCCATACGGGTTGGCGATATTCGCGCAGCATCGGCCGGTAGCTGATGGCCATCAGGAGCCAGGCCAGCCAGGCTGGCCAGGTTCCCGCGCCGCCAGCCAGCGCCAGGACCGGCGGGGCCAGATAGGTCAGGATCATCCCCAGCGTGGCCCCGATCAGCATCCACGGCGAGTAGTGCAACTGCGTGTAGGCACTGCGGGCGATCATGTTCCAGAGGCTCTGCCAGTCGTCGTAGGGGCGGAGCGAAATGCTGTCATCCGCCAGATCGAGCCGGATCGACCCACCTGCCTTGATCTTCGCCGCAAGGCTGCAATCGTCGATCAACTCGCCGCGAATGGCTTCGAACCCGCCGATACAGGCCAGCGCCGAGCGCCGTGCCAGCATGCAGCCGCCCGCCGCGCCGGCCACGCGGCTGCGCGGGTTTGCAATGCTCGCGAACGGGTAGAGTTTGGCGAAATAGAAGACAAATGCCGGCACGATCATGCGTTCCCACGCGGAATCGCAGCGCAGGCGCACCATCAGCGAGACCAGATCACGCTGCTCGTCCTCGGCGCGGGCCACCAGTTCGGCCAGCGCATTCGGACCGTGCCAGATGTCGGCATCGGTCAGCCAGACGTACCTGGCCTCTGGCGCGGCCTTGTCGGCGGCGGCCAGACCTTCGGATTGCGCCCAGACCTTGCCACTCCAGCCGGCGGGCAGGTCGCGTGCCCCGATCACGGTCAGCGCGTCGCCCTTGCCGATGGACAGGGCCGCGGCGCGCGCGATGTCCGCCGTGCCATCGGTACTGTGATCGTCCACCACCACCAGATGGAGCCGGCCGGCGTAGCGCTGGCTCAGCACACCGGTGACGGCGCGGCCAATCACATCCGCTTCATTGCGGGCCGGGATCACGGTGACCACGGTGGGCCATTCGGCCGGGGCGGGAGAGGGCGCGGGCTTGCGCACGCGCCAGAAACCGGCGCGGGCGAAGACCAGCACGCACCAGACCACAAGGGTCAGCAGGGACAATCCAAACAGCATGGCGAATTATTTTACGAAGCGTCGTGCGAAGCGCGCCAGCTTGGGCACCGTGGTCGGACGCAGAAGCCGCGCATCATACCCCGCCATGCGCCGATCGTTCTCCACTAGGCAGAGATCGATCATCGAGCCGGGCGTGAGCGAGTCGGCCAATGTTTCGGCGGCGTTCATTGGGAAGTTGGCGTCCTGGGCGCCGCCATGCTCGTCGACTTCGATCTGGCGAGCCAGGCCGATCCGCTCCCGAATCAGGAACAGCCAGACGCGGAACACCTTGAAGGCGAACGCGGGGCGGCGCCACCAGGGCAGGCTGGCGCGATACCAGGCCACCCAGTTGACGAAAAACAGGATGTGGCGGCCTTCTTCCTGAATCACCGGCTCGAAAGTCTCGACGAGTTCGGCCGGGAAGTAGCCCGAATCCTTGGCGGCCGCGAACAGGCCGAACGCGGCAAAGCTGTCGATGCACTCGCTGTAGCCGGTAACCAGCCAGCCCCATTCGATGTCGGACGGCGGCAGATATTCGGGCTCGGGTTCCAGCTGGATGCCGTAGGCCTCGACGAGCTTGGCCAGCACCACCTTGTGCCGCGCCTCCTCGTCGCCATCCATTTCCAGCGCGCTGCGCAACAGCGGGTCGCGCTGAAGCCGGGCAAAGCTGTGCACGCGGATCGACGCGCGGCCTTCAGTCTGCACGGCGATGTCCCAGATCGGCAGCGAGGTCACGCGCTCGAGCGCTTCCGGCGAGAGCTTCGGCCAGTCGATGACGGCGGGTTTGTAGGGGTTGTGGGTCTGCAGAAGCATGTTGCAGAACATGCGCAGATGCTCGGGGGACCCGGCACGCACCGGACCCTCTACCGGGTCGGTCCAGTTGCGCATCGCGTAATCGGCCTGGTCGATGGCCGCTCGGGCAACGGTGGCAGCCACTTCGGCGGCACGCGCCGCCGGGCTCGGTGTGGTGCTGGCCGACTGTGATCCGGTTTCGGGGACCAACGGGTCGACGGTCATGCCATCCGCTTCGAAATTTCTCTTCATCGGCGCTCCGGGCAGGGGATTGCGGAGCCATTGTATCCAGCCGGAGCGATCAGCGCAGGATTGTGTCGTTCAAGGCAGTCGAAATCGATCCGGCGGGCCATAGCCCGCCGGATCGTGATCGCCAATCGACCGCTAACGCGCGCGGTGTTCGTGCGCGGGCGGGTTCGGGCGAGGGCGCCAGTCCCGTGCGATGTCGGGGAAGACGTCGCACTCGCCACGCACGATGGCCTCGATCGTCGTGCAGACGCATTCGGTCCCCCGCGGGCCTACGCAGACGAGGCTGTGCGGATGCTCCGAATGGGGCGGGATGGCGTACACGTGCATGCCCTCGCGGTAGAGGGGATGCCGGGTGAGCCGCTCGTTCAGGATCTCGACGAAGCGGCGGGGGCTTACGGTGGGCTTGTCCATCGCTAGTTCGTCCTTTGAAGGAAACCCCGGCCCAGGCCGGGAGCGTTTGCCGGCGCGCGGGCTTAGTGGAGCGTTTGCGAGTCAGTGACTTCGCCCGCCGCGCGCGGCGTGTCCAACATGCTGTTGCCGGCAGCCCAGCAGGCCGCTTCCGCTTCGGCGTGCGAGGGGTAGTCGGCCGCTGCTTCGATCATGCTGTCGCACTCAGCGCCGCCGCACTTCTCTTCCACCACGATTCGCCACGTATAGCGTCCGGGAGGGTCTTCAAGCACATGCATGACCAGCGTGCGGCGGTGGTCGGTCAGGGTCATGGGATGGGTGGTGGGCATGGCAATTCTCCCTTGCCGACGGGCCATGACAGGAACGACAACCCGGCGGACTTTCAACATAGTCAGCGTCGCGGGGCATTGCCACCCCGAAATGATGCGGTGCGGCGTCGGCGGCCTTTCCTCGTATCTCCGGGCCTGCTATCTTGTCTGGCTTCGGTCTTGCGGGTCGACTATCCGGCCCACCCGAACCCAATCCGACATGCCAGTCTCGCCGCCGACCCTTACCGCCCGGATCTCCGCGCTGCTCGCCCATTTCGATACGGCCGTCCTGCCGCCCTGGACCGGCGCGGGATGGAATCCGGCGATGCAACTGGCGCATGAGGCACTGGACGGCGCCACCGGCCAGCCGTTGCCGGACAAACGCTATCGGGCGATGGCGTGCGCGCGCCAGCTCTATGTCTTTGCGACGGCCGGCAACCTGACGCATGCCGATACCCTGTTTGCAGCGCTGCAACGTCACTTCGGCGATGGGGCAGGCGGCTGGATCTACAGCGTCGACGCCGACGGCCAGCTGCTCGATTCGACGCGCGATCTCTACACCCACGCCTTCGTGGTCTTCGCCTGCGCGCATTACCACCGCGCTGGCGGCAGCGCGGTGGCGCTGGACCTGCTGCGTCGCACGGTCGATGTCATCGAGAGCCGCTTTGCCGATGGCAGCGGGCTGTATCACGCGGCCCTGGCCGAGGATTTCACGTCCAATGGCAGCGGCGTGCTGCAGAACCCGGTCATGCACCTGACCGAAGCCTATCTGGCGGCGCTGGAAGCCACTGGCGACACATGGTTCGCCAATCGGCTCCGTGACCTGGCCGATGCGGTGCACGCACGCTTTGTCGATGCCGCCGATGGATGCGTGGCCGAACTGCCACAAGGCAGCGCCGGCAATCGGATCGAGCCGGGACATCAATTCGAGTGGTATTCGCTGGTCATGACGGCCCCGGCATTGTTCGCCGATGTGGCACTGTCATCGGCATTGCGCCGGGCGTTCGATTTCGCGCGCCGCCACGGCGTGGCGGACGACACGCTGGGTGTCTGCGCGGCGCTGGATGGGGCGGGGGGCGTACTGGATGCCACCGAGCGCATCTGGGCACAGACCGAATTCGCCCGGGCGCTGGCGGTCAAGGGATCGGTCGATCATGATGGCGAAGCGCTGGATACGCTCGCGGTCTGGACTGACCGCTTCCGAACGCGCTTTCTCCATGCCGGTGGCTGGCACGAATGCCTGGCGCCCGATGGTATGGTCGTGCGAGCGGAGATGCCTTCCACCACGCCTTATCACCTGCTGACCGCCTATCAGGCGCTGGGCGCGTTGCCAGCCTAAGCAGGCATCAATCGACCCGCGCGGCGCGCAGGTCGCTCTTGCGAATCAGTTGCAGCAGCGTGTCGGCCGGCTCGGTGAGCCGGCGTGCGGCCAGCGTGATGAACTCCACGTCCGGCAGTGCTGGCAGGGCATCGAAATTGACCGGTGGCACCAGACCGCCGCCGGTCAGATTCTCGGCCCGTACGGTAATGCCGAGCCCGCCGCGCGCCGCTGCGATGCATCCGGAATGACTACTGCTGGTGCACACGACGCGCCAGCGCCAGCCGTTCTTGGCCAGCGTGTCCAGCACCACGGAGCGCGTCACGCTCGGTTCGTTCACGAGGATCAGCGGTAGAGGCTGACGCACATCCACAACCGTACCGGGCCGCGCCAGCCATTCAAGCCGGCCACGGAAAAGGGGCACGCCGCGCCGCTCGCCTTCGCGCCGCTTGCCGACGATGAGGTCCAGCGTGCCCGCTTCCATCCACTCGTACAGCTTGCTGGTCATGCCGATGGTGATCTCGAGCTCCACGTCCGGATGCGTGGCGCGGAATGCAGCCAGCACATTCGGCAGGGGACCCTGCGCCAAGTCTTCGGAGGTGCCAAGGCGCACGCGCCCCTGCAGGCGCGGTCCGCTGAACTGGGATTCGGCACGGGCCAGGGATTCGAGAATCAGCCGGGCATGAACGAGCAGGGCTTCGCCATCGGGTGTCAGCGCCAGCGAGTGGGTATCGCGCACAAACAGCCGTCGGCTCACGCTGCCTTCGAGCCGGCGGATATGGTCGCTGACCGACGATTGCGACAGGCCAAGCTGACGCCCCGCGTCGGTAAAGCTGCGCGCGGTGGCCACCGTTGCGAAAGTCTGGATCCAAACGGGATTGAGCATCGCCGCATTGTCATCGGTAAATCCGATCGCAGTCAACAAAGCCAGAGGGGTTCCCGATGGGGTGTCCGCTAGGTACCATGCTCGAACGTCTCCGGGATTACCCGGACTGACGCCGCCCCATCAAGAATTGCCTATGCGTACCGCCTCTGCTTCCGCCACCGATCAGGCCTTCTCCCAGAAGGCCATGCTGTGGATCGTCTTCGCCGGCTTTTTCATGCAGACGCTGGACACCACTATCGTCAACACCGCGCTGCCCGCCATGGCGCGCAGCCTGGGCGAGAAACCACTCGATCTCAAGCCTGTGGTGGTGGCCTACACGCTGACCATGGCGATGCTGACCCCGGCGTCTGGCTGGCTGGCCGACAGGTTCGGCACACGGCGCGTCTACTTCAGCGCGATCCTGATCTTCGTGATTGGTTCGGTGTTCTGCGCCACGGCGCACACGCTGACCCAACTGGTGATCGCGCGGGTGCTGCAAGGCATTGGCGGATCGATGCTGTTGCCGATCGGCAGGCTTGCGGTGCTGCGCAACATACCCGGCGAGCAGTACATTGCCGCACTGGCCTTTGTCTCCATCGCGGGGCAGGTCGGGCCGATCTTTGGCCCGGTGCTCGGCGGATGGCTGGTGCAGAGCGCGTCGTGGCACTGGATTTTCCTGATCAATGTCCCGGTGGGGCTGGTCGGCCTGTTCGCCGTGCATCGTTACCTGCCGGCTGGCGAAGTGGATGCCGCGCCGCCGTTCGACTGGATAGGCTGTGGCCTGCTGTCGCTGTGCATGGTCACGTTCTCGCTAGCGCTCGAGCGTGGTTCGGTCAGTAGCCTGAGTGCCGCGCTGATGGCCATAAGCATTGCCAGCGCGCTGCTCTACATTCCGCATGCGCGTCGCCATCGCACGCCGCTGTTCCGTCTCGCGCTGTTTCGGGAGCCCAACTTCAGCGTGGGGCTGGTCGGCAATCTTGTCTGCCGCATCGGCTCGGGCGCCGTGCCGTTCCTGCTGCCGCTGCTGTTTCAGCTCCAGCTAGGCTATTCACCCTTTCATTCGGGCCTGATGCTATTGCCGGTAGCGATTTCCGGGACCATCTCGAAGCGCTGGATCGTGCCGCTGGTGAATCGCTTCGGCTACGACATATTCCTGCTCGTCAATACGGTGATCGTCGGGGCTTCGATCGCGTCGTTCGCGGCAATCTCGCCGGGCTGGCCGCTCGGGCTGTCGATCGTGCAGTTGGCGATCTTCGGCGCCGCCAACTCCATGCAGTTTGCCGCTATGAACGGCGTCACCCTCAAGGGTTTGTCGCGCGAAGACGCGGGCAGCGGCAACAGCCTGTTTTCGATGGTGCAGATGCTCGCGATCGGCCTCGGCGTGACCATTGGCGGTGGACTCGTGAGTCTGTTCTCGGCCAAGCTTGGCGTGGCTGCTCCGGCCTATCGGCTGGCCTTCCTCAGTGTGGGCATGATCACGCTGGCGTCGGCCATGGTGTTCCGGCGGCTCGATGCGGACCTGCTGAACCCGAAGCGGACTGCGGTGGAGGCGCGGTAGAGGGCATCGGGGTTGCGGTAAGCGCACGGCTGGGCCGCTCATCCATCGACGGAGATGACCAGCACACCCCGTTCCGACAGCGCGGGGCGGAGATCGTGCTGGAGGAACACGGACTTGCTGGTGTGCCGTGGTGCCGCCAGGAACAGTCCATTGTGGGCGTCGTTGAACACTGCTAGCACTTTGTAAGTGCCATTAGATGCTCAGTCTTCCTCGACGCCGGCCTCCCGCAGCATCCGCTCGCACTCATCGAGCATGTCGTGCGCGAATGCGGACTGGTAGTTCGGATCGAGGGCTTCCATCATCTCGTGCGAGGCGTAGAGGCCGGCTTCACGAGACAGCGTTTCGGCCAGTTGCCGGGCGAGTTGATCGCTCAGGTCGGACAGCACACGCCGTTCCGACAGCGCCAATTGCAGTTTCGAGCGTGACAGCCAGTTGGCCGCGAGCGTGGCGCCCTGGCCCTCGGTCATCCACTGGCCGTGTTCGTAGAAGGCTGACAGCCGTTCGGCGGTCAGCGCGAACATCAGGGCCTTGCGGGTGTTGAAGTCGATGCGGGGCAGGGGAGCGGCGGGGATCATGCGTGGATATCGGGGGTAGGGGGAGAGGGGATGTCGTAAATCCAAGTAGGAGGATGTCATAAATGGGATAACCCTGGATAACCTGAACCTACTTGGGAGGCCGAAAGTGAAACCCTCCCGCATCCGCCTGACCCTGGTCTCGTGCACCTGCCGGCTTCCGGGGAGTCGCTGGTCAGTCGGCCGAGGTCTGCCAGTTTGAGATGTTCGAGACAGCCACCTAGGTCGTTGCCAATTGGCAAACCAATACCGCTGGCAGCCATTCCAGTGTGTGACCGACTAGTTGTTTCTACCCCGCACTGCACTCTTGAAGGCGGCGGCAAGCGCGGCAAGCGCCTCGCGCGAACGGCTGTCGCTGACTCGCGAGTGAAGCAGAACTGGCAAGCGTGGCAAGTCAGGAAGCCCGAGCTTGGAGCCTACGTCAACTGCGCCCCATGGCAGCATGCGTGGAGCCAATGCCGCCACGCCAAGCCCGGCCACGACGGCTGCAGCGACTGCTGCAACGCCGCCGCCAACGAAAACTTCTGTCCAGGGCACTCCGGCCGCATCGAGAAACTGGCCGGCCATCGCACGCACGCCACAAGGTTCGGCCAGTGTGGCAAGCGGCAGCGGATCGCCGGCGCGATGCTTCCAGCTCGGCGCCGCAAACCAGCCGAACTTCTCGTCGGTCAGAAATTCGCCGTCGCTTCGACCAACGTGTAAGCGGACGATCACCGTATCGAGTTCCCGCCGGTCGAAGCTTTGCAGCAGGTCGCCAGACGAGCCAATCCGGATCTCGATCAACAGTTGGGGGTTTTGTGCGTTCATGCGCGCGATCAGCGCGGGGAGTTCCGGTCCCGCAACGTGGTCACTGATACCGATGACAAGACGCTGCCGTCTCCCTGTCATTCCGGCGAGCGCGCGTTCGTGTACCTCCAGGAGTTCGCGGGCGTGTTCAAGGAAGGCTACGCCCTGCGCCGACAGCGCCACATACCTGGGGGTCCGCTCGACCAGCCGACAATCGAGCCTCTGTTCGAGCCGTTGCAGCTTCAAGCTGACAGCGGCCTGCGTCGTCCGCATGGCTTCAGCCGCGCGCGTAAAGCTGCCAAGGTCCGCAATGCGCACGAAAGCCTGGACGGCATCCAAGTCGAGCGGGTGCCTTTTCATTTCCAATTGTTATTACTGATATTGGGTCATCATGGCTTTTCAATATAGCAGATGGCTCTTAATGTTCAGTCAGGCCACAACGGAAAGGACTCAACCATGCCACTCGTTCACGTCTCACTGCGCGCCGGAAAGCCGGAAGCCTACCGTCAAGCTATCTTCGATAGCCTCTATCGCGCGATGCACGAAACGTTCGAGGTTCCCGAGGACGACCAGTTCATGACCGCCACGGAGCATGACGCGGCGAACTTCCGCTACGGCGCGTCTTATCTTGGTGTCGCTCGAAGCGACGATCTCGTGTTCATCCAGATCACCGCAAACAATACCCGCACGGTGAAACAGAAGAAGCTGTTGTTCCGCCGGATCGCGGAGTTGCTCAGTGAGAGCGCTGGCATCCGGCCCGAGGACGTGTTTGTGAGCCTTGTCGAGGTCGCAAAGGAGAACTGGTCCCTCGGTAACGGCCTCGCGCAATACGCCTGAGTCGGTTCGGTTCAACGCAGTCGTAGTTTTCGGGCTGCTTCGCGACGCGCGACGCAAAATATGCGTGAATGCCCGTTGTCGAGGAAGTTCGTTGACCGCTGAGGGTCGGTCTGAGACCCTCAGCCTTCTGATTGCCTGCGAACCTCAAACGTCGCAGGCCCGCACGAAGCACCGCAGGGGTTCCTTTATCAGGAACGACGGACGTACCTCGGACCGCAGATTGGATCGGACGGCCGCCATGTTAGCGCGGCAATCGTCGCGGCACTCACACAAAGCGCTCCTGCAACCACTGGCCGATATCGACAATTTCCTCGATGCAGACCGAATGCGGCATCCGGTAGGTCAGCCATGTGACCGGATGGCCAGCGGCGGCCACCCAGTCGCGCGCGCGGGTGCCGAGCATCAGCGGCACGACACCGTCCTCGGTGCCGTGGGCGGCAAGGATCGGCGTGGCGGCGTTGGCCGGTGCAGCCTCGGATGCGATCAGGTCGGTCGAGGGGATGTATGTCGACAGCGCAATCACCCCGGCGAGCGTTTCGGGATGGGTCAGGGCCGTGGTGTACGCGATCGCGCCACCTTGCGAGAACCCTGCCAGGACGATGCGATTGGTTGGCACGCCGCGCGCGTTTTCGCGTGCGATCAGCGTGCGGATGGCATCGCGGGATTGCAGGATGCCTCGTTCGTCGGCACGGCGGCCCGCTTCATCGAGCGAGTAGATGTCATACCAGGCCGGCATGACGTAGCCGCCGTTGCAGGTCACGGGTATCGCCGGGGCGTTCGGGAAGATGAACCGGACGGCGAGGGTTTCGGGCAATCCGAGTTCCGGGACGACTGGAACGAAGTCGCTGCCATCGGCGCCCAGCCCGTGCATCCAGATCACGGAGAACGCCGGGTTCGGCGCGGTTTCAATTTCGATGGCGGGCAGCGGTTCGCTCATGGCCGGTTCCAGTGCAACAGCACGAAGCTAGGGAAGGCGGCCAGTATCGCACAGGCCCGAACGAGCCCATGCGGGTGTTGCCACGCCGGCGCGGCGTCAGGCGGCGTCAGGCGGCGTCAGGCGGCGTCAGGCGGCAGAGGGCACGATCGGCACCGTGGTCAGGCCCGGTGCGGCACGTGCGGGTGTTGCGGTGGCGTCCGTGCCGGCATGGGTGATCGCATAGCGCCGATCGGCCACACCTTCCACGCCGCTCGTTCCCACTTCTTCCAGGAAAGCGATCATGTTCCGGTAGTAGTCGACTTGCATCTGCGCTTCCAGCAGGCGGCGTTCTGCCTGGAAAAGCGTCAGCCTCATGTCTTGCAGTTCCTTCTCGGCGATTTTTTCGGGCGTCGGTGGACTGAACAAGTTTGCAAGCGAACGCATGGCATTTACCTCCAGGGGCTGTCTACGGCGGTGAGTCGTGATCGGATGTGAGCGCCATTGCGGTCAAATATAGACGATCCGGCGCAAGGTACACGATGGGTCACCATGGTTCATGTGGGGTCGCCCACAAGAATGATTGCGGTACGCCGCACGCAGGAGTAGATTGTTTGCCCATTGGCCGGGATGCCGCGTGCTGCGCGTCCCGGCCTTGCCGTTTCTGGGGCACTGGGCCGGGCGATCCCGCCGATTGTGGCGGAGTTGCCACTGCCGGCCTCTGACGCGATCCGCGCCGTCGAATCCTGCCATCGGCAAAAAAACGACACTCCGTCTGCCGCACGCAACATCGGTCAACTGCAGGCATTTCTCCCGCATGACAATGGCATGACGCGCCGATGACCAAATGGTGGCGCGAATGCCACGCCCGATTGTTTCTGTCCCGGTTTTGTCTTTTCGCGTCCCACTCTTTCGGAGGGGTAAAGGTTGCTTGGCTGGCTCCGTTAGTCCATCGATAGCCCCGGACAACGCGGGGCACGAAAGAGGAGCGGATAAAGATGGCGTGGGATAACTTGAGCATGCGCATCCGGCTGGGCGCGGCATTTGGGGTGGTGGTGGTGCTGGTGGCCGTCATGATGACGCTGGCGTTGGGCCAGATCACCGATGAGGGCACGCGAGGCTGGCTCTATGGGCTGGGCACGGCTGTGGCGGTGTTCAGCGTAGTGTGCTGGGCCCGTCTGGCCAGTGCGATCGAGGCGCCGCTCAAGGAGGCCGAATTCATCGCGGAGACGGTGGCTGCCGGCGATCTGAGCAAGGATTTCGAAACCGCGCGCGGTGGCGATTTCGGTCGTCTGCTCGGCGGCCTGGGAGAGATGGAAGACATGCTGACCGACCTGGTTACGCGCATCAAGTCCGCCAGCGATTCGATTTCTTCGGCATCGCAGCAAATCGCCGTGGGCAACACCGATCTGTCGCAGCGGACCGAGGAGCAGGCGGCCACGCTGCAGGAAACCGCGTCGAGCATGGGCGAACTGACTGCGATGGTCCGGCAGAACACCGAACGCGCGCGCACCGCCAACGGGCTTGCGGCTTCGGCGTCCGGCATCGCCGAGCGCGGTGGCGCGATCGTCGGCAATGTCGTGGAAACGATGGATGCCATCAGCGTCAGTTCGCGCAAGGTGACTGACATCATCGCCGTCATCGAGGGCATCGCATTCCAGACCAATATCCTGGCCCTGAATGCCGCCGTGGAAGCGGCGCGCGCGGGCGAGCAGGGTCGCGGTTTCGCCGTGGTGGCCGGCGAGGTGCGTACGCTGGCCCAGCGCAGTGCTGCGGCTGCCAAGGAGATCAACGTGCTGATCAACGACTCGGCGCGTCAGGTGGAAAGCGGTTCGGCGCTGGTCGGCCAGGCCGGGCAGACCATGGAGGAAATTGTCCAGGCGGTGCGTCGCGTGACGCAGATCCTTGGCGAGATCGCGACGGCTTCCGAGCACCAGAGCGACGGCATCGAGCAGGTGAACGTAGCGGTGACCCAGATGGACGATGTGACGCAGCAGAACGCCGCATTGGTCGAACAGGCGGCTGCGGCTTCGTCGGCGCTGGCCGAGCAGGCGCAGGAGCTTCAGAAAGTGGTGGGCGAGTTCAAGCTGTAGCCTGTCGCTTATCGCCGTCAGAGCTTCCCGCTCTTCAGGTAGGCGATCACTGGCGCCCAGAAACGGGTCATGTAGGAGGGCTCGATCGCCGCGTCATGCGGAAGGTCCTCGAAGGCTTCCAGCCGCCGGGGCCCGTGCGCGGCCCGGGCCAGGCATTCGGCATCCCGGAACGGGATCGTCTCATCCCGCTTGCTGTGCAGCAGCAGGATGGGCATGGTCAGATTCCGGATTTGCCGGATGTTATTCCATGGGTCCGGCAACATCCAGGCGAGCCAGCGCGGCACCCGGCCAGTGACGACTGCGGCGGCACGCGCAGAGCGGAATCCGGCGCCGATGACCATGCCATCGGGTGCCGGCGCCAGATCGCCCACAACATCCAGCAATACGCCGCTACCGAGCGAGTGCGCCATGACATAGTGCCGCGACGCCTTTGGTGTAACTGCGCGGAACTGGGCATAGGCAGCCAGGGCGTCCTGGTGCAGGTGGCGAACGGAAGGCCGGCCCGTGCTGGCGCCATAGCCGCTGTAATCGAAGACGAAGGAACTGATGCCTGCGGCGTGCAATAGCGCCTGGACGGGTGCCCAGTCGGCCAGGCATTCCTCGTCACCATGAAATACGGACAGTGCGGGCGCGTCGGGCGAGGCCGCGACGTATGAGCCACGCAACATGCGGTTGCCGCTTGCGAATGCAAACTGGCGCGATGCAACGCCGAAATCGTCTGGCCTTGCCGTGCCGCCCGGGGCCGGAACGAACGCTTCCCGTTCGATTGCGCGGAACAGTATTAGCCGTCCGACGCCGGCCAGCAGCGCCACACCAGCCAGCCCTGCGGCGCCAACCAGCCAACGCCGGTACGAATTGGGGGCGGGGGACGCTTTTGGGGGCGGCATTGCGATGCTCGACTGTCGGCAGGGGTGAGTAACCCTATCACCTGCAAGGCCCGTCGGGAAAGTATCGGCAGGCTTCAGAAGAGGATTTTCCTCAACTTTATCTCGTAAAATCAATTACTTATCTTCGTGATTGATGATTTCGATCGGGGCAATAGAAAAGTTTTTGAGTGGCGTCCCAAGTTTCTGCTTGCTTATCTATCTATAGGTAGATAGTATTCACGGCATGGACGAACACGTTGCAGCGCAAACAACCAGCGCAGCGGGCAATCCAAGCAACACCAGACAGTGACGCAGTACCGGAAACGGTTCTTTTTTTAAGTCTTTGAGTCTATCTAGTAGTAGATAACATTCAGCAAAGAAGACGAAGAAGAGCGCCGCGAATTTGCAGCACAGACTTCGGCCCCGCAATCCACAACCTGAACCGGATTGCCCGGCCCCTTGAAGAAGGAGAGCATCATGAACGCCAAGACCATCCTGACCGCCGCCGCCCTTGCCGCCGCATTCGTGACGGGCGCCGCCCAAGCCTCCACCTCGCATGGCGAGGTCTACGGTTATACGTATCGTGTGAACGACCAGCGCAGCGCCTTCACCGATGGCGCCCGCCAAGGCAAGTTCGATAGCTTCAGCGAAGGCGCTCGCATCAGCAATCGCGATGGTTTTACCGAAGGCGCGCATATCGGCAACCGTGACGCTTTCACGGATGGCGCCCGTATCAGCAACCGGGACGGCCTGACGGCCAGCATCAGCAACCGTGATGGCCTGGTAGAACGCACCATTGACCCGTACCTGGATGGCGCGCGTTTCGTAGCCGGCCTTGATCGCAGTGGTGTTTCCGCCAGCCCGGCTCGCAAGGTCGATCCGTATCTGGACGGCGCCCGTGGCAATGAAGCACGTAACCCGTACTTCGACGGTGCCCGGACCCCGGACGTCTACACCGACGGCGCGCTTGCCTGACCAGCGCCATGGCCGCCCCGACCGGGCGGTTGTCGGCTGAAGCCCGGCGCCCTCGATAGGGCGCCGGGGTTTCATGGTGCGATACGCACGCTAAGATGAAATCGTCCGGGCCGAACGCCCGGATTCCCGGCGGCCGGAAAGTGGCGTGGCTTCGCAATCGCCACCTCCGTCGCGGGTTCCCGGCCTGAATGGCCGCTGGTTGGCTCCGGGAAAATCCCGGTTGTGTATCTATCTTCGTGTAGATAAAGTGGCGACCATGAAAACGCAACCTGTCCGCGAGCAACTGCTCGAACACACGCTGATCCTGATCCGCCAACGCGGATGCAACGGCTTTAGCTATCGCGACCTGGCCGAGCTGGTGGGCGTCAAGACCTCCAGCATTCATTACTACTTCCCGTCGAAGGACGATCTGATCCTGGAAGCGGTCAAGGAGTACAGCCGGCGGATTAGCGAGCGGCTTGCTGGCATCAGCGCCGACCTGCCCGTGCTGGACCAGGCGCGTCAGTACCTGGAGCCGTTGCGCCAGACCTGCGGGTCGAACCAGATTTGTCTGGCCGGGATGCTGTCGACCGAGATCCTGAGCCTGCCGGAGTCGGTGCACTCGGTGCTCAAGGACTTCTATCACGTCAACGAAAACTGGCTGGCGAAGCTGCTCGAGCGCGGCCAGAAAGAGCGTGACACGCCGTACCCGGTGCCGCCCGCCATGCTGGCGCAGGTGATCTACGGGGCGCTGCAGAGCGGTCTGATTGCGGCGCGCCTGTTCGGCACGCAGGACCGTCTGGAATCGGCGGCCGAAACGCTGCTTGGCGCGCTGTGCAACAAGCGCGCCGCGGCGCTGCTCGAAGCGCACGCCTGAGTCGCGTACCGAACTATCTGCAGGACACATCATCCGCCGGAGGGCATCAGCCGTCCGGCGGTATTTTTTTGTCCTGCTTCCAGGCGGCCACTGTGTCGCACAGCCAGCGTGGATCGTCGTGCGGCAGGTCGTGTCCTGCCCATGGATGACGGATAAGGCTGACGCCATCCGAGCGCCACGCTGCCGCCAGGTGCGCCGAGCAGGCCGGGTTGACCAGCCGGTCGGCATCGGATGAGAGGATCAGCGTTGGACATGCCGGCGCGGCGGTCATGGCGCGAAATCGTGCGGCGGCCAGCAACTGCAGCCATGCCGCCTTGCGCGAGACCGGCGCGCTTTGTGCGATCTCGACCCAGCCGGCGATGTCGGCGTCGCGCGTATCGAGCCGCTCGCAGGTCAGTCGGTGCACGGTCCGTTCGCAGCGGACGCGATCCTGCCAATGGTTCGCCATGCCGAGCAGCGCCGGCCAGTTCAGCGGCTGCAGGCGCTCCGTTATCGCGCTGAAGGGCCTCATGCTCGTATTGATCAGCACCAGCCCCGCCACATCGTCGGGCCACGCCTGAACCCATCGGGTTGCCACCATCGCTCCGAGCGACATCGCCAGCACGCGCCATGGTCCTGGCACGCCCGATGCACGCGCCGCAGCCCGAACCGCTTCCATCATGCCGTCGACGCTGGCCGGCACCGTGGCGTCGTGCGCCGTGCCGTTGCCGGGCAGGTCGATCAGCAGCGGCTGCCCAAGCCCACGCGATGTCCATAGCGCCGGCAGGTTGCCCCAATGGCGTGACTCACGGGTCAGGCCGCGCAGGAAGATCCAGGCGCTCATGGCATAGGCGGCCCATATTGCCAGTGCGCGCGCGCCTGCTCCAGCAGGTGATCCCGCTGCGCTCCATTCGGCAGCCAGCGGTCGGGCGCCACGGCTACCCGGCCGAGAAAGTCGAACAGGCTGACATGCCGGCGCAGGACCCGTGCAGTGCGGTGTGCCTTGATGGGATTGAAAATGCCGGCGCGAGAGAAAATCTGACGCGGATTCTTCTTGATCCACAGCCACGAACCCAGTTCGAGCGTCATCGGCAGGAACAGGTTCTGCGGCGGCGCGCGGTCATACGCGAAGTCCCACAGATCGCCGTGCAGCAGGTATTGGTGGCTCTGCGGCTCGAATGCGTAGCCGTGATGCGGATGGGCCTGTTCGAACATGGTCTTGAGCAGGTACATCTCGGGGAAGTGGGACATTGGTGCGTGCGTGCGCGCGTACGGGAACCAGATGCTGTCGCGCCAGCCGTAGCCCGAATGACAATCGACGGCGAAGCTCAGCGGGCGCGGCAGTAGTTCGGTTTCTACCACGTGAAGCATCGCGCGGCTTTCCGCTTCCATTGGCGCGCCCGCGCGGCCGCGATACCACGGGAGCCAGGCGCCGATACGCTGCCCACCGGCCAGGAACGGCACGGCGGCATCGGCATCCTGCGGCGCGTTACGCATCAGATCGACACCATTCGGATTGGCGCGCGTTGCCGCATACATCCCACCTGGATTGACGATCGGCATGAAGATCAGCCGCACCGTCTGCAACTGGCGATGCAGCAGGTCGTCCCAGGCAAGACGACACAGCAGCGAGCGCATGTAATCGAGCACGAGCTGCGTGCCGATGCGTTCCAGACCGTGAATGCCGCCGAAGATGCCGATGGCCGGGGCGTCTGGTGCGTCGGTGCCCAGGCTGGCCACGTGCACGGCAAACGAGTGGCCTTGCACGGTCACATCGCAGGCGATTTTCGAACGAAACCATGGCGCGCCGAGTTCCAGCAGCGCGAGTAGCTGGTCGTACTCGGGAAAGCTGGAGCGGCCCGTGTCGGTCATCGATGGGAGGCGTTTGGGGCGGAGGGCGCTTGGAAGACGGGCGGATCAGTTCAATATAGGCGCTGGCGGCGGCACTTCGCAATGGCGGCCGGAGGCGGCGCCAGGCAGTACCAGGCTGTCCAGCAGCGCGCTGAGCAGCCTTGTCTCGCGCCGGCTGTTGAGGCAATACAGGTATTCGTGGATCACCGGTGCGCGGCTGGCGAACGGCACCACCGTCAAGGCCGGGTCGCGTGGCACTTCACCCATCGGCATCACGCTTGCGCCGAGGTTGTGGCGGATGGCCTCGCAGATGGCCTCGCGGCTACCGATCACAGTGTGCGCCGGCAGTTCCTCTCCGACGGCACGGAGCGCGCTTTCCGTGGCCTCTCGCGTCATCGAGCCCTGTTCGCGCACGAGCAGGTGACAGGCGGCGAGTTCGGAAACTTCAACGCGCGGCCGGCGTGCGAACGGGTGCGCGGGATGCGTTACCAGCACCATCGGGTCCGCTGCCAGCCTGACTCGGTGCAGGCGATCGTCATTGACCGCATGCGACGACACGGCGGCATCGATGCGGTACTCGAAAAGCGCATCGAGCATTTGCCGGGAGTTGCCGATCTGGATGCTGACGCCGATGGCCGGATAGCGCTGCCGGAACGCCGCCACGCTGCGCAGGATGTAATAGGGGCCGGTTGCGCCGATCCGCAGGTTGCCCATACGGAGATTTCCGGCATTGCGCAGCAGGAAGTCGGCATTGCTCTCCTGCTGCACGATCTGTTCGGCCAGCGGCATCAGCGCGACGCCGGTATCGCTCAGGTCCACGCGGCTGGCCCGCCGATGAAACAACTCCACGCCGTAGAGCTCCTCGAGCTGGCGGATGCGCCCGGTGACCGTGGGCTGGCTGACTCGCAACTGGCGAGCGGCGGTGGTGATGCTGCCTTGTCGCGCCACCTCGTAGAAGGTCATCAGCAGATCGCCAAGCATGGGGTTCCAAACGGAAACGGGAGAGCTGCCGACTATAAGGCGGAAATATGACAGCGTGACGAAGGCTTGTGCGTAGCCAATCCGGTGCCGGGGGGCTGGCCATCATGCTGCTTCACGGCGCGAGGGAGGTGATGACAGCGCCGACGCCGAGGGGCATCGTTACTTCAACATGGAATCGGGCCCGGGGATGCAGTGGGCATCCCCGGATGAGCGACTATCTGGCCGGGCGGCTCACCGGCCCGGCAACTGCGAGGCTGCCGGACCAGCTGCGGTGAGCCGTTGTCAGGCGCCCATGGCCGGGTCGGAGACCGTATGCGTGCCGTTCTCCAGCCGGCCGGCGAAGCGGCGCATGAAACCACCCTGCTGTGTGGTGACCGTGAAGTCGTACCAGTTGCCTTGCGACCCCACGGGCCAGTGCTGGTCGACCTCCTTGCCGGCCGGGACCTCGAACGTCCAGGGGCCGTCGTTCCGATAGGCGTTCGGCTTGACCGTGAACGTGCACGTCGCGCTGCCGCGGTTGATCAGCGTGAGCCAGACCTGGGCGTTGGCCTCGTCGTAGCACACACGGATCTCGGGCGCGGCACCGCCGCCGGCAGCCTTCTGCGCGCTGATATCGCCGACGAACGCGCGGTGATAGCCATTCGGGCCAAGCACCCAGAGGTCGTAGCGGCCACTGTCGCGGCTCACGTCGAGCTTCGCGTCGTAGGACTTGCCCGCCTCGATCGCATAGCGGCGCGGCACATCGCCCAGATGCAGGCGGTCGTACACGTGGAATACCGCGGCCTGGGTGCCGTCGTTCTTGAAACGCAGCCAGACCGTGTTCGTGGACGGGTCCTCGAAGCCGCTGGTATGCAGCGTGTAGGGCAGCGCGCGCGACGGGCGTGTGCCGTTCTTCTGGGTGGGCATCGACTGGGCGGCAACCGTCGGCGCAGGAATCTGCGCCTTGGCATCCTGCGCGGCGCGCAGCGTGTCGGCGTCCGTCTTCTGCAACGGCGTGAAGGCCAGGGCCGTGTTGCTGTTCGGGTTGATGAAGTCGAACGCCGACATCAGATCGCCCATGATCGCGCGGCGGTAGGCACTGATGTTGGTTTCCGCCACGCCGAAGCGCTGCTCGATGAAACGCAGGATCGAGGTGTGATCGAAGGCCTGCGAGTTGACCCAGCCACCTCGGCTCCACGGCGACACAACGTACATCGGCACGCGCGGGCCGGGACCAAACGGCGTCTTGTCGACGCTGTAGTACTCGGTCGATGCATCCATCGTCGTGTAGCCGACGGGGTTGCCCGTAGCGTCGAGCGCGGGGGCGCACGGCGGCGGCACGTGGTCGAAGAAGCCGTCGTTCTCGTCGAAGTTGATCAGCAGGACCGTGCGGCTCCAGATCGCGGGGTTGGCCGTCAGCGCGTCGAGCAACTGCTGCGTGTACCACGCGCCCTGCACCGGGCTCGACGGCCCCGGGTGTTCCGAGTATGTCGCAGGTGCGACGATCCACGATACCTGCGGCAGCGTGCCGGCGGCGATGTCATCGCGCAGTGCCTGCAGGAAGCCGCCATCGGGCATGGTGTTGCCGATGCCCTTGAAGAGCGGGTTCACCGTGTCGTTGGCCGGCGTATACGGCGTGTACGGCGAGCCGTTGGCGGCATTGCCCAGCGCCGCGTTGGCCGCGCGGTACTGCTTGAAGCCAGCCAGCGGATTGTCGGTGAAGTTGTCCGGCATGTTCTGGTAGACCTTCCAGGTCACGCCGGCGGCCTGCAGGCGTTCCGGATAGGTGGTCCAGGTGTAGTTGACGCCGGTGGCGTCGAGCGAGTCGCCGCTGTTGTCGATCACCGGGCCGCCGTTCTTGCCAAACGGATCATTGGTGCCGGTCCACTGGAACAGCCGGTTCGTATTGGTGCCACCGTGGAAGCCGCAGTGGTAGGCGTCGCACAGCGTGAAGGCATTGGCCAGCGCGTACTGGAAGCCCAGTTCCTGCTCGGTGTAGTAGCCCATCGACTGGGTCTTCTTGGCGGTGGGCCACGCGCTCATGCGGCCGAGGTCCCACGCGGCCTGCGCGTCGGGCTGGCTGTGAGGCGTGCCGCTCACGCGCTGGGCGTTGCCGGCGGTCTGGTCCAGGTGATACGGCAGAACCACGCGGTTGATGTTGTTGCTGGCGTAGGTCTGCTGGAATGCGTTGCGGCCGCCCGGCAGTGGAATCGGGAAGCGGTCGCTGAAGCCGCGCACGCCGTTCATGGTGCCGAAGTAGTGATCGAACGAGCGATTCTCCTGCGTCAGGATCACAACGTATTCGACGTCGCGGATCGATTTGGTAGCGTTGTTGGCCGGAATGGCCAGCGCGCGGCGGATGGCCGGCGGGAATGCGGCAAGCGCGGCGGTGGCGGCGGCACTGCTGCCGGCCATCTTCAGGAAATTGCGTCGGCTGCTGGAGTTCATAGCGGTTCTGCCCTGGTCAAGCGTGTCGTTGTTGGTGGCGTCCATCGGTGCTCAGGGCGCGCATTTCATGAGCGGCTTGGCGGAATCGGGAGTATCGCCGCCGGGCGTGGTACCGGTGGGTGGCGTGGTACCGGTGGGTGGCGTGGTGCCGGAGTTTCCGGTGCTGCCGTCGCCATCGCTGCCACAGGCGGCAAGGGTCGCACACAGCAGCAGGGCCGCCAGGCACCCGCGGGTGCGGGCCCGGGTGATGGTGCGGATTGCGTCGATCATGGTCGGTGTCTCGTGCGGGGTATGGCCGGCCGCTGCTGTCTTGCAGCGGCGCGTCGCGTGACTCGCGATGCGCTTTGCAGCGTAAGCAGCCAGGTTGTCCTCGCAGTGACATCGGGCCCAAGAATTCCGATGACGGCATAGGCCTTTTTTGTGCCTTGGACCAGTTGGGCAATCGGTCAAATTATCTGAATCATCAGAATATTGTGCTGCGATGCACCAAACCGTGTGCTATGGTTTTAGACGCTTCCCTCGAATTTTGACGCAGTGGCGCGGCCCTGAATTTACCGATATTTCCCAGAAAGCCGCGCCAGTCCTGGGCTGCAGGGAGGTGGCACCCATGCTGGATGCGTCTGACCCCATTCTTGTTGCGGGTGCAACAAGCCGTGACCTTGCTTGTGATCAGGGCTTCCCGCCCCCAGTCTGGTAAGTGAGCAGGGCGCTTGGAGGAGTTGCATCATGAACAACCAACCCGACTATGTCTGGCACTACACGGTGGGCACGCCACTGGCCGCGATCGCGCGCGCCGGGCGTCTCGTGCCGGCCGCGGCATTGATGCGGGAGCCGCACCTGGGCAAGCAGGAGATTCTCTGGTTCTCACGCAACCAGCAGTGGGACCCGTCGGCGAGCAAGGACGACGGGCTGGGTCAGGCGCGTCACACGTTGACGCGCGGGGCGCTGCATACCCGATTCGGTCTTTATCGATTCGGCCTGTCGGCACTGGACGTGCGCCTGGTGCCGTGGCCGACCGTCACGCGTGTGGCGGAAATCGACGTGCCCGAGGCCATGACGATGGTGGCCAACGGATTGCGCTGCGGCGCGGCGCCGACTGACTGGCTTGGCACGCTGATGCCGATTCCATTGTCGGATCTCCGTTTCGAGGCCTGGACCGGCGTGATCTGGGCGCGGGCCGATCTGAACGAAATCGCCGCCCAACTCGCGTAGCGGGCGGGCGCTCAAGTTCCGGCAATCAGCGGCTCAGCCCACGCGCGCTGATCGGCCAGACACATTCCACCACGCCGGCCCGGACGCCGACGATCTCGTCATAAAGATTCAGGGTCGGGTCGCAATGGCCCGGCACAAGCATGACGCGGCTGCCCAGTGCGGGCAATGCCTCGGGGGTGTCGGCGCGGCGTGGCTTCACGATGCCGTGCTCGTCGTTGGCCGCCACATAGTCGAGCGTCGTCGACGCCGCGCCCTCGGCCCAGATCCACGGCAGCCCGGAATCGACCGCCATCGACTTCAGTCCCGCATCCAGAATCACGCGGTCTTCCGCCGCCACGCTCATGACCGTGGTGGCGATAAAGAGGCTATGTTCGAAGCGCAGCGTGCCGGTATAGGCATTGCTGCCGTAGTCCGCGTCCATGAACACATAGGAACCTGGCTGGATTTCGGTATAGACCCCACTGGTCAGGTCGAACTCCACGCTGCCGCTGCCGCCCCCGGTCACCACGTCACAGCGCACGCCGACTGCGCCGAGGCGTGCGATGACGCTACCAGTGCGCTCGGCAGCCCGTGCGGCGGCGTCACGACGCTCGGCCCAGCCGCGCAGATGCTGGACGCCGCCGTGGTATGCCTGCAGGCCGCGAAATGTCAGTGCCGACTGATTCGCGATGCGCTCTGCGAGCCGCAGAGCGTCGGATGCATCCCGCACACCGCAGCGACCCTGGCCGACGTCGATCTCGACGAAGACATCGACCGCGCTGCCCGCCGCCGAGGCAGCACTGGCCAGTGCGTCGATCTGCGCGACGTCGTCGACGCACACGCTCACGCGCGCATGCCGGGCCAGTTCGGCCAGCAGCGCCGCCTTGGCCGGGCTGGCGAGTTCATTGCTGATGTGGATGTCGTGGATACCGGCGCGCGCGAACGGCACGGCCTCACTTACCTTCTGGCAGCAGATGCCCACTGCGCCCTGGGCGATCTGCGCAACTGAAACGTCTGGGCACTTGTGTGCCTTGGCGTGAGGACGCAGCTTGACGCCGGCCGCGTCGGCCGCGGCCTGCATCCGGCTGATGTTGCGGGCGAAGACATCCAGGTCGACGACGAGCGAAGGTGTGTCGATGGCGTCTACGGGCTGGCCGGGACGCGCGGCGGGAGGCAGGTCAAAGGCGATGGACATGGCGAGATGGCGGTTGACTGGGGGACAGGACCGGCGATACGTACCACACGATGTGCGAGACAGCGTAGCACGGTCCGCCATGCCGTCGCCCGGGAGTGCTGAAAAAGCCTCTCGCAAGCCTCGCATTTGATCTATCGCAAATGAAGATCATGGGTAGGCTCAAGCTTCAGACGAGGGCGTCGTTAAGGCGGGCTTGCACCCTTATCTGTTGAGCCCCATGAATAACCTGAGCATCCGCCACGGCCTGCTGGCGACCCTGGTGATTTTCGGCCTGATGATCGTGTTTGGCGCCGCGCTGGGCGTGACCCAGTTGTACGCAGCCAGCGAGTCCGCGGAGGACATGCATCAGGTATCGGCGCACGTGCAGTTGCTTAACAGCGCCTACAAGGACATGACACGCGCGCGCGCTGCGCTGACGCGTGCGTACAACTCGGCCAAAGCTGGCGGCGGCATCAACGCCGAGGCAATCGGCAATGCGGAGGGCTCGATCCGCAAGTCCACCGATGCGTTGGAACGCTTTGCCAGCGCGCCTGTCCTGGAGGGCCTGGATGCCTCGGCACGCGACGGCATGGTTGCTGTCGCACGGGCACACAATGACGCTGTGCAACGGGGACTCGAAGCATTGCGTAAGGATGATCCCGATGGCTTCGTGGCGATCAACGACAAGGACATCACCGCGACAGGTATGAAGTATTCAGCTGATGTCGAGCGTTTCGAGGCGCTCGCCACCCAGCACACTGAAGCCGTGATCGCCAGGATCAGCACCCGTTTCAACCGGGTGCTGATCCTGGTGTGTGTCGGCATGGTGGCGTCGGTGCTGCTGATCGTGGTCGTGCATCTGGCGCTGCGCAAGCTGGTTGTGGCGCCGCTGCACCAGGCGTGCGACCTGATCATGCGCGTGGCGGACGGCGATCTGACGATCAAGGTGCCCGAAGCCGGCCGCAATGAAATCGGACAGTTGCTGCGCGCGCTGTCGCGAATGCAGCATGGGCTGACGGACACCGTGGCGAAGGTGCGGGCGGGCTCCGATGCGGTGACAACAGGCGCGCGGGAGATTGCCGCGGGCAATACCGACCTGTCGTCGCGTACCGAGCAGCAATCGTCGGCGCTGGAGCAGACGGCCGCCAGCATGGAGGAGTTGACGTCGACGGTGGCCAATAACGCGGAGAGCGCCACGCGCGCCAGCGGCCTGGCCCGCGATGCGGCGGATCTGGCATCGCGCGGTGGCGAGGTGGTGCGTGGCGTGGTGCAGACGATGAGCGAGATCAACGCCAGCTCGCAGAAGATCGTGGACATCATCGCCGTAATCGACGGCATTGCATTCCAGACCAACATCCTTGCGCTCAATGCCGCCGTGGAAGCGGCACGTGCTGGCGAGCAGGGTCGCGGTTTCGCGGTGGTGGCTGGCGAGGTGCGCGCGCTGGCTCAGCGCAGCGCAGGAGCCGCCAAGGAGATCAAGTCGTTGATCGATTCGTCCGTCGACAAGGTAGGCGCCGGCAGCGCGCAGGTAGAGCAGGCCGGCAGCACGATCGAGGACATCGTGGTGGCCGTGCGGCGACTGGCCGATACCGTCAACGAGATCTCGGCTGCATCGATCGAACAGTCTTCAGGTATCTCGCAGGTCAGCGAGGCGGTGTCGCAGATGGAGCAGGTGAACCAGCAGAACGCTGCATTGGTGGAGCAGGCTGCTGCTGCCGCAGATTCGCTCGAATCCCATGCCAACCAGCTTGCCGCCGCCGTGACAACGTTCAAGCTGGCGGCTTGATGGTTCGTCTGAAGGCCCGCCCGAGGGGGATTTACCCGGGCGGGTGGCATTAGCCGGCGAGCTGTTCCTCGACGAACGTCAGCCGGTCGTTGCCCCAGAACAATTCGCCATCGACAATGAAGCTTGGCGCGCCGAAGATGCCGCGTGCCACGGCTTCCTCGGTCACCTGCTTGAGTTCGGCCTTGACCTCGGGGTCGTCGAGCATCGCCAGTGCCTCGCGCGGGTCGAATCCCGCCGCCACCAGCACCTTGCCGATCTCGTTCGGGTCGTTGAGGTTCTTGCCGTGTTCCCACATCGCGCTGAAGATCGCGTCGACATAGCGGTGGAACTCGGCGTCACCCTTGCGCTGGTAGCCGATCGCGCCACGCATCAGGGCCAGCGTGTTCACCGGAAAGAACGGGTTGTGCCGGAACGGTGCATCGTAGCGCCGGGCCCAGCGTTCGGTATCGCCGGACGACCACTTGCTCTTGGCCGGAATCTCGGCCGGGCTATGGTTGCCGGTGGCCTTGAACACCCCGCCCAGCAGCATCGGCCGCCACATGATCGTTGCGCCGGTACGCGCCGCCACGCGAGGCAGTTCCTTGTACGCCAGGTACGAGTAGGGGCTGCCGAAATCGAAGAAAAATTCCACCTGCTTGTTCATTGCATGTCTCCTTTGTGTCCGGCTTTGCGTCCGGCTTTGTGCTTCTTGGCAATGCTGGCTTGAGGGCGATTACCAGTGTTCGATCCAGGGACGCAGATCGAGTTCGTGGGTCCAGGCATCGCGTGGCTGTTGATGCAGCATCCAGTAAGTGTCCGCGATGTGCTCCGGATTGACGATGCCATCCTGTGTCCTGGTGGCGTAGCGGTCCGGGAAATTGTCGCGGATGAAGGCGGTGTCGATGGCGGCGTCGATGATCAGGTGGGCGACGTGGAGGTTCTTCGGGCCAAGTTCGCGTGCCATGCTTTGCGCCAGCGCGCGCAGCGCGTGCTTCGCGCCCGAGAATGCCGACATGCCCTCGCGGCCGCGCGTGCTTGCGGTGGCGCCGGTGAAGAAGATCGACCCGCGCTGCCGGGGCACCATGACGCGCGCGGCTTCGCGGCCCATCAGGAATCCCGCGAAGCAGGCCATCTCCCAGACCTTGAAGTAGACGCGCGAGGTGGTCTCCAGAATCGGGAAATTCACGTTCGCGCCGATGTTGAACACCGCGACTTCCAGTTGCCCGATATCGCGCTCGATGCGCTCGATCATGGCAACCGTCTCTTCTTCCTTGCGCGCGTCGCAGCCAAAGGCATGGGCTTCGCCACCTTCGGCCCGAATCTGCTCGACCAGTGGCGCGAGTTTGTCGACATCGCGTCGGGTGACGCAGGCGACATAACCCTCGTGGGCAAAGCGGCGGGCGATGGCGCCCCCGGTGGCGTCGCCGGCGCCGACGACGAGGATGGCTTTCTTCTCAGGCACGGTGTCTCCTCCTGCCAGGTTGAATTGCGGAAAGGGTACTGCGTGGAATGCCTTGGGTGTCCTGGGTGTTTGCGTAGTGGCTTGCATTATGACAGGAACGTTCCCGTATCGTGCGCCCGAGAATTCGTCCTTGACTTTATATCGTACGATATATATCGTAAGATGCATCGTAAGACTTGGTGGAGTGCAATCATGAGGGACTGCTTTGGTTCTGATGGTAGGGGTGAAGGTCGCCAAGGTCATCAAGGGCGGCACGGTGGACACAGTGGGCATGGGCATGGGCATGGGCATGGGCATTGGCGCGGGCAGCGTCACGATGGCTTGCGCGTGCTGATCCACGCGATGGGCCGAGGTGGCAGCTTCTGGTCCCGTGGCGGCGGTGGAGATTGGGACGGCTCCGATGGCTTCGATGGCGAAAGCCTGCGCCGTGGCCGCAAGTTCAGCGCCGAGGATCTGCAACTGTTGTTGCTGTCGCTGCTAGAGGAAAAGCCGTCGCATGGCTATGAGCTGATCAAGGCGCTGGAGGCACGCACGGGCGGGTTCTACAAGCCGAGCCCGGGCGTGGTCTACCCCGCGCTGACTTTCCTGGAGGACCTCGGCTACGCAACGGTCGATACCGAGGGCAACAAGAAGCGCTACCAGTTGGCAGACGCCGGCCGCGCCTATCTGGAAGAGAACCGTGAGCGGCTGGAGCAGATGCTGGCACGGCTACAGCACGTGGCACGCAAGATGGACTGGATGCGCCGGGCCATGCGCGGCGAGCCGCAGCGCGAGCCCGAGCAGGGCGGATGGGTGCCCGAGTTCGTGACGTCGCGGATGCGACTCAAGCAGGCGCTGGCGCTTCGCAGCGGTGCGTCTCCAGACGAACAGCGCCGGATTGCCGCCATCCTGAACCGCGCGGCGGATGACATCGAATCGGGAGACCAGAACGCATGAATGACGACCGCAATCTGACAGTCGAGCGCGTCCGCCATCCGCTCAAGATGCGCCTGCTCAAGGTGTTGCGCACGCACCGGGTATCGCCGCAGTTGCTGCGCGTGACACTGGGCGGCGAAGACCTCGCGGACTTCGTCTCCGGCTCGTTCGACGATCACATCAAGGTGTTCTTCCCGCCCGCGGGAGCGGAAAAGCCTGCGTTGCCAGAAGTGGGGGCCGACGGCATCCGTTTTCCGGAAGGGCAGCCCCGGCCAGAGACACGCGACTACACGCCCCGCCGATACGACAACGCAGCCGGCGAACTCGACATCGAGTTCGTGCTGCATGGCGACGGGCCTGCTTCCACCTGGGCGGCGCAAGCGCAGCCGGGCCAGTATCTCGGCGTGGGCGGCCCACGCGGTTCGTTCGTGATCCCGCACGGGTTCGACTGGCATCTGCTGATCGGCGACGACACTGCGCTGCCGGCCATGGCTCGCCGTATCGAGGAGCTGGGCCCGGACGCCCGTGTGATCGTGGTGGCGGAAGTGTCGGATGCCTCGGCGCAGATTCCGCTCGCGACCGGGCCAAATGCGCAAGTGCATTGGGTTCACCGCGAAGGCCGACCCGAGGGTAGCCAGCTTGCGCCGACGCTTCGCTGGCTCAGTTTGCCGCAGGGCGAAGGCTACGTCTGGGCTGCTGGCGAGGCCGCCGCGATGCGCGAGGTGCGCCAGTATCTGGTGGGCGAGCGCGGCATCGACAAGTCGCGTATTCGCGCATCGGCTTACTGGAAACGCGGCAATGCGGCGGTGCATGAAACGATCGATGACTGAAGAGTTGAATCGCGACATCTGAAATTTTTCGTCGCGGGCTCCGGCAGGGGCGTGGCGCGGATACACTAATCGCCACGCTCATCGACACAGGGATCTGCCATGCCGCGCCTTCGCCTGTCGCCATTGTTCGCTGTTGCCGCCGCCATCGTCGCCACTGTTGGCACTGCGGCGTGCGCCCCCGACTCCGTGCGTAACTACGAGGCCCATGGCCTCAACAAATATCTGAACACGATCCAGGATGCGTGCGCCGACACGCGGCTTGGCAACCACAACCTGGGCGAGTGGCTGCGCAGCGGCACCACCGATAGCGACAGCGACTACGTCTACTGGCTCGACCAAACCTCCAGGCTTTACTACAGCCGCATCAATGTGCCGCAGTATCGCGACGCGATTGCCGGGTCGATGGGGGGTACCAAGTCCAATGCCGATGCGCTCGATTGCATCGTGCGCCATCTTCCTCCGGATCGTCCGACACAGCCACCCGGCGGCATGTTCCAGTAACGCAGCGCGACGCGCGTTGATCGACGTGTGCCATTTATTGGTTGTGCGATTGCGCGCGTCTTGCTAAATTCAGTCCCCAGCGACCGAGACAACGGTCGCGACGTCGCTCGGACGGTTCCGGGCGCTTACGTAAAGGACTCCACATGACTGCCGATTCCGGCAAGCGCCGCTTTGCGCGCATCGATCGTCTTCCCCCGTACGTTTTCAATATCACCGCCGAGCTCAAGATGGCCGCCCGCCGCCGTGGCGAGGACATCATCGACATGAGCATGGGCAACCCCGATGGCGCCACGCCGCCGCATATCGTGGCCAAGCTCGTCGACGCCGCGCAGCGGCCGGACACGCACGGGTATTCGGCGTCGAAGGGCATCCCGCGCCTGCGTCGCGCGATCTCGCACTGGTACCGCGAACGCTATGACGTCGATATCGATCCGGACAAGGAGGCGATTGTCACGATCGGCTCGAAGGAAGGCCTTGCGCACCTGATGCTGGCCACGCTGGACCGTGGCGACACCGTGCTGGTGCCCGACCCCAGCTACCCGATCCACATCTATGGCGCGGTGATCGCGGGGGCAGACATCCGCTCAGTGCCGCTGACGCCGGGCATCGACTTCTTCGCCGAACTGGAACGCGCGATTCGTGGCAGCTACCCGAAGCCGAAGATGATCGTGCTGGGTTTCCCGTCCAATCCGACGGCGGCCTGCGTGGAGCTCGATTTCTTCGAACGCGTGATTGCGCTGGCGCGCAAGCACGACATCTTCGTGGTGCACGACCTGGCTTATGCCGATATCGTTTTCGATGGCTGGAAGGCGCCGTCGATCATGCAGGTGCCGGGCGCGAAGGACATCGCGGTGGAGTTCTTCACGCTGTCCAAGAGCTACAACATGGCGGGATGGCGGATCGGCTTCATGGTCGGCAATCCCGACCTTGTGGCCGCGCTGACGCGTATCAAGAGCTATCACGACTATGGCACGTTCACACCGCTGCAGGTGGCGGCGATCGCCGCGCTCGAGGGCGACCAACAGTGCGTGAAGGAAATTGCCGCCCAGTATCAGTCGCGCCGCGACGTGCTGGCACGCGGGCTGATCGAGTCGGGCTGGCCAGTCGATATTCCAAAGGCTTCGATGTACATCTGGGCCCGTATCCCGGAACCCTATCGCGCGCTCGGCTCGCTAGAGTTTGCCAAGCAACTGTTGGCCAAGGCCAAGGTATCGGTTTCCCCCGGTATCGGGTTTGGTGACTACGGCGATGAGTATGTGCGATTCGCGCTGATCGAGAACGAATCGCGTATCCGTCAGGCGGTGCGCGGGATCAAGGCGATGTTCCGCGCGGATGGGCTGGTGACGGCGCCAGGCGGCTGATCTGCAGTTGGTTTTTTCCCCTCTTCCGCGAGCGGAAGAGGGGAGCCAGCAATCGGCAACTCCCAACCTCAGAAATATCCCACGAACCGTTTCATGATCGGCGATAGCGCATCCGCGCGATGCGCCATCAGGATGCGGCTGCCTGCGTCGGGCCCGGCGATGGCGCGGTACGCCACGCCGGGGATGCCCGTGCGCGCGTATATCGCCGGTAGCACCGACACCCCGGCACCACTGGCTACCAGGCCGATGATCGTGGTGGCCTCGCGCGCTTCCTGCGCGACATTCGGCGCGAATCCGGCGCGATTGCACAGTGTGGTCACGTGATCGAACAGGCCGCAACCGAGTCCGCGGGGAAACAGCAGGAACCTCTCGCCGGACAGTTCGCTGATGTCGATCTCCGTCTGCTCGTTCGATCGCGCCAACAGGTGGCCGAGCGGTAGCACCGCCACCAGACGGTCCGCCAGGACCTCCCGCACTTCAATACGCGCCGGTGGCCGGAACTGCGGTGAGGGACGCAGGAATCCAATGTCGATTTCGCCACTTTCGAGTTGCTGGAGCTGCTGGCCGGTGGACATGTGCACCAGTTCGAGCCGGGCATGGCGATGTGCCTCGCGGAAGGCGTGCACGGCGCGCGGAAAGACATCCTGCATCGGCACGGACGCCGTAAACCCCACGCGTATCTCTCCTGCCTCTCCGGAGGCCACCTGCCTGACCACGTCACGCGCTTCGTCGAGATTGGCCAGTGCCGCCCGTGCCTTTTCCAGGAACAGTTCTCCGGCCGGCGTCAGCGCCACGTGATGGCGCGACCGTTCCAGCAGCGGGCTGCCCAGTTCATCTTCCAGTGCCTTGATCTGGATGCTGAGCGGCGGTTGGCTGACATGCAGCCGGCGGGCGGCCTCGCTGAAACTCAGCGCCTCGGCCACGGCCACGAAATAGCGAAGTTGGCGAAAGTCCATTGATACGAATTCGAAATAACGAGCCACCTGAAAACATATTGGACAGTATCACGGCCCGCGCCGAGAATGTGCCAGGAGATCAATAACATCTGGAGACATCATGCTGCGCGGGCTCGCTCGTATTCATGCTTTGCAGGGCGGGAGCCGCCCGATTCTGGCCGCAATGCTAGCCACCGCGCTGGCAATCGGCGCCCAGACGGCCCGTGCCGACGCATATCCCGACCACCCAATCCGGCTGGTCGTGCCGTATGCGGCGGGCGGCGCGGTCGATATCGTGGCTCGCTCGGTTGGCCAGCGAATGAGCCAGCAACTCAAGCAGCCGATCATCGTCGATAACCGCCCCGGCGCCAGCACCAATATCGGCATGGATTTCGTGGCCAAGGCCTCGGCCGACGGCTACACGATCATGATGGCATCGAACAGCCTGGCGACGAACGCGGCGCTGTTCAACAAGCTCAGCTTCAACCCGGCCACGGATTTCGCGCCAGTGGCGCGGATTGGCGAGGCTTCGCTGGTGGTGGTGGTGCCGGCCAAGTCGAGCATCACGTCGATGAAGGGGCTGATCGCCCAAGCCAAGGCGGAACCGGGCAAGCTTAGCTTCGGTTCGGCCGGCAACGGCAGTTCGGGCCACCTTGCAGGCGAAATGCTCAAGGAGTCCGCCGGCATCGACGTGCTGCACGTTCCATACAAAGGCGGCGCGCCCGCCATTACCGACCTGATCGGCGAACGCCTGACGTTCATGCCGATCAATCCGCTTGAAGTGATCAGCCATATCAAGTCCGGCACGTTGCGGCCGCTGGCGGTGGCCAGCGCCAGCCGTTCGGCGTTGCTGCCCAATGTCCCGACCTCGAAGGAGGAAGGGCTGCCCGCCTTCACCGCCTCGGTCTGGTGGGGACTCGTTGCGCCCGCCAAGACGCCCGCGCCGGTCGTCAAGGCGCTGAACACGGCGGCCAACGCCGCGTTGAACGATGCCGACGTGCGCAAGCAGCTTGGTCAGCTCGGTGTGACGATCGTCTCGGGCACGCCCGAGCAGTTCGGCCAGTTCATCCGCTCGGAAACCACGACCTGGACCGGGGTAATCCGCAAGGCCGGGATTACCGCCGACTAAGTGGCCGGCTGAGCGCCCAACTGAGCGGCTGATCGAGGCCACATCCGGGCGCCCGACTGCGTCCATTTTCTCGAAAACGTCTTTCGTATTGCCATGTCCGTACAACAAGCCTCGGCTGCAAAGCCTTCCATCCTGGTGGTCAGCGCCCACGCCGCTGATTTTGTTTGGCGCGCGGGCGGTGCCATCGCGCTTTACGCCGAGCGCGGTTATCACGTGCGCATCGTGTGCCTGTCGTTCGGCGAGCGCGGCGAGTCCGCGAAGATGTGGCGGCAGCCGGGCATGACGATGGACCGGGTCAAAGTCGCGCGTCGCGAGGAAGCCGAGCGCGCTGCCGAGATCCTGGGCGGCACGCTCGAATGCTTCGATCTGGGCGACTATCCGCTGCGCGTGCCCGACGAGGCGCTGCTGCGGCTGGCCGACATCTATCGCGACATTCGCCCGGAACTGGTGCTGACGCACTCGCGTGAAGACATCTATAACTTCGATCATCCACTGGCCACTCACGTGGCGCAGGAAGCGCGCATCATCGCCCAGGCGCATGGCTACAAGCCCGAGGTGCCGGTGATCGGCGCGCCGCCTGTGTTCCTGTTCGAGCCGCACCAGCCGGAGCAGTGCAACTGGAAGCCGGACGTGCTGCTCGATATCTCCGCGGTCTGGGAGAAGAAGCAGCGCGCGTTCACGACCATGGCCGCGCAGGAACACCTGTGGGAGTACTACACCCGCGTCGCGCTTCAGCGGGGCGCGCAGGCAACGCGCAATTCCGATCGCAAGATTACCCATGGTGAGGGCTATGCCCGCATTTTCCCGCAAGTCTCGGAGGTCCTGGCATGAGAACCGTCGCTTATCGCAATATCCTGCGCGCCGAGTCGCGTGATGTCGAAGCGCTTGGCAAGTTCGGCGTGGCGACGGTGCATGAGGCCCAGCGCCGAACCGGACTGATGAAGCCGTATCTGCGGCCGATCCAGTCCGGTTCGGCAATCTCGGGCTGTGCTGTCACGGCGCTGATGCATCCCGGCGACAACTGGATGATCCACGTGGCCGTGGAAATGGTTCAGCCCGGCGATGTGCTGGTGGTGGGCCTGGTGAGCGACTGCACAGACGGCGTGTTTGGCGATCTGCTGGCAACATCGCTGAAGGCGCGCGGCGCGCGCGGGCTGATCATCGACTGCGGTGTGCGCGACGTGTCGACGCTGAACGTCATGGGCTTCCCGGTCTGGTCCCGTGCGATTTCCGCGCAGGGCGCGGTCAAGGAGACCGTGGGCGCGGTCAACGTACCGGTGGTCTGTGCCGGCGCGCTGGTACGCCCTGGGGACGTGATTGTCGCGGACGATGACGGTGTGGTCGTCGTGGCGCGACCGCAAGCGGCGGACATCGCCGCTAAGGCGGCCGAGCGGGAGGCGCTGGAAGCTGGCAAGCGCGAGAAGCTGGCCTCCGGCGTGCTGGGCGTCGACATGTACAACATGCGTCCGGGTCTGGCTGAGAAGGGTCTGGTTTACCTCGATCAGACTGTCGACTGGTACAGCGGCGCCAACGAAGCCTGAGACCCCGGAGCCGGCATCTCGGTCCGCCGCGTTTCGCATCTGGTATAAGACGTCCCACGAGATGACGATCGTTGCCGCCGGAATCGGCGGTGGCGATGCCAGGGGACACAGATGGAATTGCGCCAGCTTCAATACTTCGTGCGGGTGGTCGAACTCGGCAGCATGAGCCGGGCGGCGCTTGAGCTCGACATGGTGCAATCGGCCGTCAGCCAGCAGATCAGCCGGCTCGAGAGCGAACTGGCCACGCGCCTGCTGCGCCGGACGCCACACGGCGTGACGCCGACCGAAGCGGGCCTTGCGTTCTTTCACGAAGCCCAGCTTACTCTGCGTCACGCGGAGCAGGCGCGGCGCGCTGCGCATCAGGCGCGGCTGACCGGTACGGTCAGTGTCGGGCTGGCGCCGACCACGGCCTCGGTGATCGGTGTGCCGCTGATTCGCGCGATGCGCGAGCGCTATCCCGACGTGCGACTGCATATCGTTGAGAGCCTGTCGGGACACCTGACCGCGATGCTCAATGCGCGCCAGCTCGATCTGGCCGTGTTGTTCGATACGCATGCCGCGCGGCGCTGGACGGTCATGCCGCTGCTCGAGGAAACGCTCTTCCTGATTCAGTCCCGCAATGCCTTGCCGCAGGGCAAGGCCGAGCCGCCCACGCGTCTGACCATGGCCGATCTGTCCGAGGTGCCGCTGATCATGCCCACCGGTGTTCATGGTCTGCGCAGCACGCTCGATGCGGCATTCTCCCGGGCCAAGGTTGTACCGCATGTCACGCAGGAGATCGATTCGCTGGCGATGCTGATGGATGCCGTCGACATGGGCTTTGGCACCACGCTGCAGCCATGGGCCGCAGTGGGGCGCTATCCCGATGCGGAAACGCGTTTTCACCTGGCGCATATCGACGATCCGCAGGTAGGTCGCCAGAACCTGCTTTGCAGTCTGTCGGACGATGAGTTGTCACCCGCTGCGCTGGCGCTGCGGGTGGTGCTGGCCGATACGGCGCGTGGTCTGGTGCGATCGGGAGGTTGGCGCGGGGCACGGCTGCTAGAGGCACTATCAAAATGATTCTGGCGTCGTTGCGCGGCCTTGGCCGGTCCACTTGTACTGTCTGCGGCCGCCCCCTTGCAGGGCGCGCATGTGCTCGCAGGCACATGCCGTTCCGCAGGCGGCTCGCATACGAGCCGAAACCCCTGCTTCACCCTAGCCAGAATCGCTTCGCTTCATTTTGATAGCGCCTCTTAGTGGAGGGATAGCGGGTACGGATGACGCCCAATATCGCGAAAGCCGGGCATGTGGCCGGCGGCGCGATCGAACGTGGCGACGTATTCGCAGCCTTCTGCGTGCGCGGCACGGTCGATCAGGCAGTTGGTGAAACCGGTGTTCCCCGAGGCGAACATCGACAACGCGCGATAGACGACCGGAGCGGACTCGGCGGCCTCAATTCCGAAGTGCAACACCGAGAATTGAGGCCAAGATGACCAAGAAAAATTACCAGCAGTTGAGTGAGACCGAACGCCATGCGATAGCCCTGGGGCTGCAGCAAAAGCAAAGCCTCAGCGCCATAGCCAGGGCCCTGGGGCGTGACAAGAGCACTATCAGCCGCGAGTGCAATCGCAATGCAGGCGGCAAGGGCTACGCCTCCAAGTTCGCCCAGCAGCGCAGTGACAATCGCAAACGCCAAGCCCGTCCCAGCCCCAAGCTGCACCGCCAAGGGCCCTTGTTCCCGCTGGTTTGCGACTACCTGCGCCACAAGTGGTCGCCCCAGCAAATCGCCAACGAACTCCAGCGTCTTCACCCACAGGATCGCCGCTTGCAAGCCTCACACGAAAGCATCTACACCTGCATCTACGCCCAGCCCCGGGGAGAGCTCAAGAAGGAGCTGGTGTCCTGCCTGCGCATGGCCCACGCCAAACGTTGGCCCCGCTCCAGGGGAAAGGATCGCCGCAAGGAGACGCAAGACTTGCTGAGCATCCATGTGCGAGCACCCGAGATCGAGGATCGCCAGTTGCCCGGCCACTGGGAGGGTGATCTGATCAAAGGCAAGGCTAACGCCAGTGCGATTGGCACGCTGGTCGAGCGCACCACCCGTCTGGTGGTGCTGGTCAAGCTGCCACACCCCAACCCCGCCACAGCGGCGCATGTACTGCAAGCCTTCAGCGACAAGCTCAAGACAATAGCCCAGCCGATGCGCCAGACCCTGACCTACGACCGGGGCAGCGAGATGGCCGAGCACCGCCAGCTCAGCGAGAACACAGGCATGAAGGTGTACTTCTGCGACCCCTACAGTCCCTGGCAAAGGGGGAGCAACGAGAACACCAATGGGCTCTTGCGCCAGTACTTCCCCAAGGGGACTGATCTGAGTGGCTACAGCCAGGAGCAGTTGGACGCTGTGGCCGATGAGCTCAATGGACGGCCCAGGATGACTCTGGGGTGGCGCAAGCCCATCGAGGTCTATGCCGAGCATTTGGCGCGGCTGGCCCAGCAGCCGGATTTAGTGCATTGAGTTTTTGTTGCACTTGGACTTGAAACCGCCCTCGACCCGCAGCGCCCGGCTCCTGAGCAGGCGATATATGGCCCGGATGATCTCGGGCCGCGAGCGGCGCCGCTGCATCACCCATGCCAGTTCCAGGATGACCGCCGTCGACACGTAGCCGGGGCGTTGACAGGTCAGACTGGCGATCAGACCGGCGGCGATCGGCGACTGCACGGCATCGTCGTCCAGGATCAGCCGCGCCAGCACGCAGGTATCCAGCCCGATCATCCCTGACGCCTTCCGGGTTGGCCAGCGGCTAGTGGCCGGAAGAAATCCGTGTTCGGCACATAGAACTCCACGCCCTGCTCGCGGTAGGTCTGGGCCAGGCAGCCGAACAGCGGGTTCGCCGCTCCTCCGGCGTACGGCATGTCCTCGAGTGCCGGCCAGTCTCCCGCATTGACGACGGTGGTGGGGGCCCATCCCATGCTGGACATGAATTCCTCCATGACAGAGGCTTCGATCAGCAGGTCGATCTGCCCGGGTGTCAGCGGCGGGCCATCGTGCCGCATACAGCCCCGCAATGCCAGCAGATGGGGGCAGGGGCCTTCCGTGCCGGTCTGGCTGGCTGGCCTGGAAGTACTGAATTCGATGGTGTCATCCATGATGTGAACGGCTCCTTGAGCGTTGAGAGAGCGGCACCGTGAGCGCCTTGTTCGATACTCTGGGCCAGCGCCGCCGGGATAGATATGAGACGGATCTGAAAGGCCGCCCCTGCTGCCGCATCGCGATCCTCCGCCATCTGTTTTCCGCTTCGAGCCCGGCCTGGTTGTCCCATCACAAATCGTGATGCCCCCATGCCAGTCAACGGGTTAGCAGGCGCGGAGCAGGCGGATACAGTCCCGGACAGACTTCAGGAAGGCTCAGAAAGGCGTGTCAATTTCCACCCCCACCCCCAATCCCCGCACTCAGGACGCCCGGTCATGATCGACGTCCTGGTGATCGGCGGCGGCAATGCCGCCCTTTGCGCCGCGCTGATGGCCCGTGAAGCGGGCGCCAGCGTGATGCTGCTGGAAGCCGCGCCGCGCGAATGGCGCGGCGGTAACTCCTCCCACACACGCAACCTGCGCTGCATGCATGACGCTCCGCAGGACGTGCTGGTCGACGCGTACCCCGAAGAAGAGTACTGGCAGGATCTGCTGAAAGTGACCGGCGGCCTGACCGACGAGAAGCTGGCGCGGCTTGCAATCCGCGCGTCGTCGTCGTGCCGGGACTGGATGCGCAGCCATGGCGTGCATTTCCAGCCACCGTTGTCTGGCGCGCTCCACGTGGCTCGCACCAATGCGTTCTTCATGGGCGGCGGCAAGGCGCTCGTCAATGCCTACTACCGCAGTGCCGAGGCGCTTGGCGTGCAGATTCGCTACAACGCCCCAGTCGACGCCATCGAGCTCGATGGCAGCCGTTTCGTGGCGGCGCGTATCGGCGCAGAGCGGATTGAAGCACGCGCCTGCGTATTGGCGGCCGGCGGATTCGAATCAAACCGCGAGTGGCTGCGGGAGGCTTGGGGCCAGAACGAGCGGGGCGAATGGCCCGCCGACAACTTCCTGATCCGCGGCACCCGCTTCAACATGGGCGTGCTGCTCAAGCACATGATTGCCGCGGGTGCCGACGCAATCGGTGACCCGTCACAGTCGCACTGCGTGGCGATCGACGCGCGCGCGCCGCTCTACGACGGTGGCATCTGCACGCGAATCGATTGCGTCTCGCTCGGGGTCGTGCTCAACGCCAATGCCGAGCGGTTCTACGACGAAGGCGAGGACTTCTGGCCCAAGCGCTATGCGATCTGGGGCCGTCTGGTCGCGCAGCAGCCACAGCAGATCGGTTACTCGATCATCGACGCAAAGGCGATCGGACGCTTCATGCCGCCGGTGTTCCCGGGCGTGAAGGCCGATACGCTGCCGGAACTCGCGCGCAAGCTCGGGCTCGACGAAGCCACGTTCATGCGGACGATCAACGCCTACAACGCCGCGTGCCGGGTCGGCAAGTTCGACCACACGGTGCTGGACGATTGCCACACCGAGGGCGTGACGCCGTCCAAGACTCACTGGGCGCGGCCGCTCGACACCGCGCCGTTCTTCGGCTACGCGCTTCGCCCAGGCATCACGTTCACGTACCTGGGACTGAAGGTCAACGAAGAGTCGGCCGTGCATTTCGATGGCAGGCCGAGTGACAACCTGTTCGTGGCCGGCGAGATGATGGCTGGCAACGTGCTCGGCAAGGGCTATACCGCTGGCGTCGGCATGGCGATCGGCACCGCGTTCGGCCGGATTGCCGGCACGCAGGCCGCCAAGGCGGCAAAGGGCATGGCCAGGCGTGCCTCACAGGCATCAACGGAAAAGGAATATGCAACATCTTGAAGCGCTGACGCGCGAGGCCGCGGCATTGGCGCGTGGCGCGCTGCCGCTGACTGCGGACGAGGGCGAAGTGGCCCGCACCCTGCAGATCTGCAACGCCTGCCGCTATTGCGAGGGCTTCTGCGCGGTGTTCCCGGCAATGACGCGCCGGCTGGAGTTTCCCAAGGCCGATATCCACTACCTGGCTAATCTGTGCCACAACTGTGGCGCCTGCTATCACGCCTGCCAGTACGCGCCGCCGCACGAGTTCGCGGTCAATATTCCGCAGGCGATGGCCAAGGTGCGCGTGCAGACCTACGGCGACTACGCTTTCCCCGCCGCGCTCGGCGGTTTGTACCGGCGCGCGGGGCTGACCACGGCGCTGGCGCTGGCTGGCGGCCTGGCGTTGTTCCTGCTGATGGTATTGGCGATGCGCGGCAGCCTGCTGCACGCGCCGCTGGCTGGCAACTTCTACGCGATCTTCCCGCACAACCTGCTGGCAGTGATGTTCGGCGTGGTGTTCGTCTTCGCCATCGTTGCACTGGGGATCGGGGTGACGCGGTTCTGGCGGCAGGTAACGCCCGGCACGCGAGCCAGTGATGACGGCGGTGCGGCCGCGGGCGGCGCCGCGCACGATGCGCTGCGGCTCAAGTATCTCGGCGGTGGGCACGGCGAAGGCTGCAACAACGAGGACGACGCGTTCACGCTGCTGCGCCGGCGCTTCCACCATTTCACGTTCTACGGCTTCATGCTGTGCTTTGCCGCGACGACGGTGGCCACGCTGTATCACTACCTGCTGGATCTGCACGCACCTTACGCGCTGACGAGCCTGCCTGTGCTGCTTGGCACGGTCGGCGGCATCGGCCTGCTGATCGGCACCGCCGGTCTGTTCTGGCTCAATGTGCGGCGCGACCCGCGCACTGGCGATCCGGATCAGAAGCCGATGGACCGTGGATTCATCGCGCTGCTGTTCCTGACCAGCGCGAGCGGACTGGTGTTGCTGGCCTTGCGTGATACCGGCGCGATGGCCACCTCGCTGGCAGTTCACCTCGGCATCGTCATGGCGCTGTTCCTGACGCTGCCGTACGGCAAGTTCGCGCATGGCATCTACCGCTGCGCGGCGCTACTGAAGTACAACATCGAAAAGCGCCGGCCGAGCGATCTCGCGCTGGGCGCCGACTAAGACATCGAATCGAATCAAGAAACCGAAAAGGGAGACAGGATCATGACGAAACCGGGTGTGCTTAACATTCCCTCGATGCGCGGCCAGTGTAGCGACACGGAGTGGCAGGCGCGCGTCGATCTCGCCGCGTGCTACAGGCTGGTCGAGCTCTATGGCATGGCCGACATGATGGCCAACCACATCTCGGTGCGCGTGCCGGATGAAGAGGATGCGTTTCTGATCAACCCGTACGGCATGATGTACGAGGAGATCACAGCATCGTGCCTGATCAAGGTGGACCACGCGGGCAACATCTTGTCGAAGCCTGACTTCGGTTCGCTGAACTACGGCATCAACAAGGCCGGCTACGTGATTCACAGCGCGGTGCATCACGCGCGGCCCGAGGTGGCGTGTGTGATCCATACCCATAGCTGGGCGTCGATGGCGGTGTCGTCCCTGGCGTGCGGCCTGCTGCCGGTCACGCAGACGGCGATGCGCTTCCTGAAGATCGGCTATCACGACTATCAGGGCGTGGTGCTCGATACCGCCGAACAGGCGTCGCTACTCGAAGACCTGGGCAAGGGCGAGGCGCTGATCCTGCGCAATCATGGCGCCCTGACCGTTGGCAATACCGTGGGCGAGGCGTTCAACTGGATGCATCGGCTTGAACTGGCCTGCCGCTCGCAAGTGGCGGCGATGTCGTGCAACACGCCGCTGCAGCAGGTGCCGGCGGACGTGCTGGAAGCCACGTGGAACAACTATCAGCCGGGCACGCGCCGTCCGTACGGCGTCATGGAGTGGCCGGCGCTGCTGCGCAAGCTTGATCGCCTGGACCCCAGCTTCCGCGACTAGGAAGCCGAAGCAACGCATTCCCGTTGCATCTGAAGAAGAAAGCCTGAACGCCATCCAACGCCCGCAGAGGCGTGGATGGCTTGCGGCGAACCGGCGGGATCCGTGCCCCGAATCGCGGGTCCCGACTGGTGGCATGGCGCCGGGCGCGCGCAAAACCGTCCCGGTGCGCAGAAGAACTATATAAACAAGAGAGACAAGACATGCATCGATTCGCCCCCGTTCGATGGCTGGCTACTGCATTGGCCGCCACTGGTTTCACGTTCGCCGCGCAGGCGTCGGCGCAAGGCACTCCGTATCCGGCCAAGCCCGTGCGTGTGGTAGTGGCCTTCACCGCAGGCGGCACTACCGACATGCTGGCGCGTAGCGTCAGCCAGCAACTTGCCCAGCGTTTCAAGCAATCCTTCGTGGTGGACAACCGTCCCGGCGCGGGCGGAAATATCGGCACCGAGTACGTTGTCCGATCGCCGGCCGATGGCTACACCCTGCTGGTCAACTCGGTGGGGCCGATCTCGATCAACCAGACGCTCTACAAGCGCCTGAACTACGACCCGCTGGCCGATCTGGTGCCGGTGGTGCAGATCGCCGACGTGCCGAACGTGCTCGTCGTGCCGGCCGCGCTGCCGGTAAAGAACTTCGACGAGTTCGTGGCCTATGCCAAGGCGAACTCGGGCAAGCTCAACTACAGCTCGACCGGGGTGGGGACGTCGTCGCATCTGTCGGGCTTCATGTTCAGTGAACGCATCGGTGCCCAGGCCACTCATGTGCCTTACAAGGGCGCCGATGCGCTGAACGACCTGCTCTCGGGGCGCGTCCAGTTCATGTTCGCCACGATTCCATCGGTGATCTCGCAGATCCAGGCTGGCAAGCTGCGTGCGCTGGCGGTGACTAGTGCGAAGCGTTCCCGCTCGCTGCCGGATCTGCCGACGGTGGCGGAGAAGGGCTTCCCCGGTTTCGAGGCTGGCTCGTGGTTCGGCTTCTTCGCACCGAAGGGCACGCCGGCCGAGGTCGTCACCCGGGTCAATCAGGCCGTGAATGAGATCCTGCCGTCGCTGCAGGCGCAGATGGTTCGTGAAGGCGCCGATCCGGCCGGCGGCTCGCCGCAGCAGTTCGGTGATTTCACGCGCAAGGAATACGAGAAATGGAAGGTCGTGGTCAAGGCCTCCGGTGCCACTGTCGATTGAAATTCAGACATGTCTCAAACTCAGCCGAAGTCTCAAGTTTCCGTCCAGCCATTGCGCATCCTGTTGTCCGAACCGACGCTGAGGGAGCATCGCGCCGCGATCGATCTGTCCATGGACGGCGCGCCGTGGCTGCCTGTATTGGCGCCTGCCACCGATGACCCGAAGGGTGTCGATGCCGATATCGCCTTCGTGTCGCGCGACGTGACCGGGCTATCGACCAAGCATCAGATCCTGCCGGCTACGCAGCGCTTCTATTCGGCGATGCTCGAGGCGCCCGCGTTGCGATGGGTGCATGTGCATTCGGCTGGCGCCGATCGCGCCGTGTTCGGCCAGTTGCGGCAGCGCGGGGTGACCGTCACCACGTCTTCAGGCGCCAATGCGGGCGTGGTGGCGCAAACCGCGCTGGCGGGATTGCTTGCGCTGGCGAGGCATTTCCCGCTACTGCTCGCCGCGCAGCGCAAGCAACGCTGGGCCCCGTTGCTAGGCACGGGATTGCCGCGTGACGTGCGGGGGCAGACCGCAACCATTGTGGGGTGGGGCCCGATCGGGCAGCAGATCGGTGCCATGCTGCGCCTGCTCGGCATGTCGGTGGCCGTGGTCCGGCAACAGCCGACGCCGGCTGGCGAAGGGTTCGAGACCTTTGCGTTCGATACCCTGCACGAGGTGCTTCCCCGTACGGACTGGTTGATACTGGCCTGCCCGCTGACGGACCGGACGCGTGGGCTGGTCGACGGCGCGGCCCTGCGGCGATTGCCGACTGGTGCGCGGCTGATCAATGTGGCGCGTGGAGAAGTGGTGGACGAGCCAGCGCTGATCGAAGCACTGACAGAAGGAAGGGTGGCCGGCGCCTACCTCGATGTGTTCGCGCATGAACCATTGCCGGCGACGTCGCCGCTATGGTCGTTGCCGAACGTCATTGCCACGCCGCATAGCGCCGGTTTCTCGGACGGCAATGCGGCGCGTGTGGTCGACATTTTCCTGGACAATCTCCGCCGTCGGCTGGCGGGTCAGGCAATGCGAAACGTGTCAGCCTAGCGGCAAATGGGAAGGGGCTGCAGAAAAGGCTGCAAACTGAAGCGGGAAGTTGCGGAGTTTTCAGCAACCTCGCCGCGGCGTCGACATGCACAATATCGACAGCCGAATTTCTGTTGCCACGTACCGTGTCCAAGCCTGCCAATAACCTGCCGTTGCCGCGCGTCATCGTCGCGGAGGATCATCCCGTATGCCTGCTCGTGCTGGAGGACCAGCTCAAGGGCATTGGTGGCTGCGAGGTGGTGCTCTGCGAGAACGGTGCCGACGCGCTCAGGGCGCTGGAAAGCGGCCCGGCCGCGCTGTTGCTGACTGACCTCAGCCTGCCCGGCATCGAAGGACTGGCGCTCGCGCGCAGAATCCGCACGGGCAAGGCGGGGCAGGTGGCCCCCGACCTGCCCATCGTCGCCATCACGGCCACCGCTGGACCCGAGGAGCGACTCGCATGCCTGGAGGCCGGCATCGGCATGGTGCTGACGAAGCCGGTCAGCTACGAGACGCTCCAGTCGGTCCTGGGTCGCTACCTTGGGAAAGACGACCAGTACGATCAATACGAGCAATACGACCGATAGCGCCAACTACATATTGAGCGCCCGCTTTCGCACCGCCAGCGCAGCCTCGCGCATGACCTCGGACAGTGATGGGTGCGGGTGGCAGATCATGCCGATGTCCTCCGATGCCGCCTTGAACTCCATGGCGACCACGGCCTCGGCGATCAGATCCGAGGCATTGGCGGAGATGATGTGCACGCCCAGGATTTCGTCGGTCTTTGCGTCCGCGATCATCTTGATGAAGCCATCCGGATGTCCGATCCCAAGCGCGCGGCCGTTTGCCATCATTGGGAACTGGCCGGAACGGAACTCGCGGCCTTCCGCCTTCAACTGGGCTTCTGACTTGCCCACCCAGGCGATTTCGGGCTCGGTGTAGATCACCCACGGAATGCAGTTGTAGTCGATGTGTGGCTTCTGGCCGTCGATGACCTCGGCGGCCATGACGCCTTCGTCCTCGGCCTTGTGGGCGAGCATCGGGCCGCGCACGACATCGCCGATAGCGTAGATGCCCGCCACCGGGGTGCGGCACTGGTCGTCCACGGGGATGAAGCCACGCGCGTCGGCGGCCAGGCCCACGGCATCCAGACCCAGATTGTCGGTGTTCGGCACGCGCCCGATCGACACGATCAACCGGTCCGCGACGAGCTTCTGTTCGGCGCCGTCCTTGTCCTTGTAGGCGATGCTGACGCCCTTGGCGGTGGCTTCGATATTGCCGATGTCGACACCAAGGTGAATCGTGAGCCCCTGCTTGCCGAACTGTTTGGCGGCTTCCCTGGCCACGGCTTCGTCAAGCGCGCCGAGGAATGTGGGCAGGGCTTCCAGCAGCGTGACTTCGGACCCGAGCCGTCGCCATACCGAGCCGAGTTCGAGACCGATCACCCCGGCGCCGATCACTGCGAGTTTTTTCGGCACCGAATCGAAGGACAGCGCGCCCTCGTTGTCGGAGACGATTTTGTTGTCGACCGGCACGCCCGAAAGATGGCGGGCCTTCGAACCCGTTGCGATGATGACGTTGCGTGCCGTATGCGACGTCGTCTCGCCGCCGTTGCTGGCCTCCACGGTAATCACGCCATCCGCGGCCCGCCCCTTGAACTTGCCATGGCCCTTGATCCAGGTGACCTTGTTCTTGCGAAACAGGAACTCCACGCCACCGGTGAACTTGTCGACGATTGCAGCCTTGCGCTGGATCATCTGCGCCAGATCAAGTGTGACGCCCTTGACCTGCACACCATGTTCGGCCAGCCCATGCTTCGCTTGCTCGAAGTACTCGGACGAGGCGAGCAGCGCCTTGCTTGGAATGCAGCCGACGTTCAGGCAGGTACCGCCGAGCCGTGGCTTGCCAGCGTCGTCTTTCCATTCCTCGATGCAGGCTACCGTCTTGCCTAGCTGGGCCGCACGGATGGCGGCGATATATCCACCCGGGCCGGAGCCGATCACGATCACGTCGAAGTCGGCCTTGGCCGATGCCGGGGCACCAGCGCCACCTGATGCCACGGCGGCTACCGGGGCAGGGGCCGGTGCGGGCGCTGGGGCGGATGCCGGCGCTGCAGCGGCCACGGGTGAGGCTGCTGCGACCGCTTTCCCCTCGGTGTCGACCACCGCGATCACGTCGTCCGTATGGACCGTGGCGCCATCGGGCTGGACGATCTTTGCCAGTACGCCGTCGGCCGGACTCGGCACCTCCAGCGTGACCTTGTCGGTTTCCAGTTCCACCAGGATCTCGTCGCGTTTGACGGCCTCGCCGGCTTGCTTCTTCCACTGCATCAGCGTGGCTTCCGAGACAGATTCGGACAACTGCGGCACCTTCACTTCGATCGCGGCCATGGTTTTTCCTTGCGGGTCTCTTGTGACGAAAGCCTCCAGTCTAGGAGAGCACGCCAAGGATGCCAGCCGAGTGGCGCAGCGGATACTTCGACGAGCGCAAATGATGCGCCAGCGGCACTCACTGGCTGGATCAATCCGAGGGACGCTATCCCCCGCGATGCCGCGCCGCTCCTATCGACAAAATGACCCGGCAGGAAGGCGTTGGGCTTCCTAAGCTATGGGAAGGATTCGAAGAACAAGATGTACCGGGAGGTCGCCATGACTCCAGATTTCAATGTGCAGGTCCGGCGCGTCGCGTCGGCCATGCTGCTCCCGTGGTGCGCGGCCTGCGCGTATCCGGAAGTTCATTCCCAGGCCTGCCTCTCGGGCGTCGATGTGTACGAGGACGTGGCCTATGACACGGGCGCCAGCCGCGTGACGTTCTCGGGATCGGACACCGGCACCGGCGAACCGTGCAGCGATACGATTGCCGGCCACGGCGGATTCTGGGTTGCCAGCTTCGACCGCACGGCGCCGCCGCCAGCCGAGCCGGGCGCCGTGGTCGATACGAGCACTGTGGTGGAGGCTACCGTCATTGGGGGCGAATGGCACTGGTGGCAAGCCGACGGCACCCTGCAGAGCGGCGATGTGATGGGCGGGCAGGTGATACGTCCGGCAGAGCCGGGCGGCAGCGTCGGCATCTGCACCAATGGCGCCGCCATGATCGCTGTCACGCTCTCGGTCCATCAGCAGTATCCCGGCAGCGGCACCTTCGAGGGCTGCTTGGACGATACGGGCGTGGATACCACGATGCCGTGGATCGTCCATCCGCCGTCGATCCGGGGAAGTTTGAGGATGAACTCGCCGTAAATGGGTGATGGCGCTACAACAGCGCCGGCCAGTGCGCGGCTTCCAGCGCCATCCTTGCCCCGAGCAGCAGAAGCACGCCGCCCGCCACAAGGCGCTGCGCCAGCAGCCAGCGTGGGTGGCTTCCCATCATTGCCGCTGCGCGGCCCGACGATATGGCGACGAGCGCGTTGACCGATGCGAAAGCGGCGGTCAGGGCCAGCCCCAGGACCAACGATTGCCTGAGGACGCCGCCAGCCTGATAGTCGATGAATTGCGGCAGTATCGACAGGAAGACTAGCGCGAGCTTGGGATTGAGCAGGCTGGTCATCGCGCCCATCGTAAACAGGCGACGCGGCCGTTCGGTCTGGGTTGCCTGGATCTGAAGCGGGGACCGGCCGCCTGGCTTGAGCATCTGCCAGGCCATGTAGAGCAGGTAGGCAGCACCGGCGATGGCAAGCAGGCGCGCGGCGCCAGGAATCGCCAGGAACAGCGCACTGATGCCAAATGCCGCGCCGAGCATGTAGGTCATGTAACCGAGCATGACGCCCGCCAGTGAAGTCAGCCCAGCCCGGGTGCCTTGCGAGACCGAGCGCGCCATCACGTAGACCATATTGGGGCCCGGCGTGATCGCCAGCAGGCCGCCCACGGCCATGAATTCGTACATCGTTCTCATGCGCTGCACCTGGTCCAGAACCATCCTTGATCGGGAATGCTGGCAGTATCGGACCACGGGATAACTAAGTAAAACGGATTATACTGATCCGATTGTTCAGATTTTCTGATGAAATGAAGAAGCTCGATCTCGATGTGATGGAGATGATCGTTGCCGTGGCCGATGCCGGGTCGTTCGCGCGCGCGGCGGAGACCCTGCATCGCTCGCCATCGGCCGTGAGCATGCAGATCAAGGCGATCGAGGACGTGCTCGGCAAGCCACTCTTCACGCGCACCACGCGCAACGTCGCCCTGACCGAGGACGGCAGGACGCTCCTGGATTACGGACGGCGAATGCTGGCGTTGCGGGAGGAGGCATGGTCGGTGGTGGTTCGCCCGGAGATTCGCGGGCGCGTCACGATCGGCGTTCCCGACGATTACGCGTCGTCGCTGCTGCCTTCGGTCCTGCGCCGATTCGCGGCGGCTCATCCGCGCGTGGAGATCCGTGTCATCGGGCTGCCCAGCCACGCGCTGATTCCATTGCTGAAGGACAACACGCTGGATCTGGCCTGCATCACGAAGGCGCGCGGCGTCACCGGGGATTTCATCCGCCATGAGCCGATGGTTTGGGTCTCGGCCCGCGGTGGCCGACCCATCTGGCGGGAGCGCCCGCTCCCGATCGCCGTCTTCGCCCACGGCAGTGCCGCGAGAGCCGGCGCCATCGCAGCGCTGCAGCAGGCCGATATTCAGTATCGGATGTCGTATGAAAGCCCCAGTCTGCTTGGATTGATCAGCATGGTCGAGGCTGGACTGGCGGTAGCGCCGCTGGCGCGATGCAGCGTACCGGCGCATCTCGCCGTGCTGGGGGAGTCCGAAGGACTGCCGCCGCTTGCGCCGCTGGAGGTCGTGCTGGCGCGTAGCGCGAAATCGGCGCGGCTACCGTGCGACTTTCTGGCGGAGCAGATGCTGGCGGACTTGAAGGTCTGAGGTCCCGACTGGCTGACGCCCGGCGTGATCAGATGATGGGGCAGCGAAGAGCAGGGATAAGGGCGAAACTCACATACGCGAATCGAGGCGATTTTTTCTCGTCCATGACTTGCTTCGGGCACGCCGTGCGTGGTCAGATACAGCGCTTCATTTCCCACGTCCCCACGTATTTGCGATATGACGAGCCCGATATCTACAACGACCCCACGGCCCGAGACGCCGGACGAGATCCTTGAGCGGCTCAGCGCCAGGGCAATCGTCCACCGGGACCGATCCGGTCCCACAGAGATGGTCTGGCGCGAGATCGGTCGTGGCTCCCCCCTGGTACTGATCCATGGCGGTCATGGAAACTGGATGCACTGGGTGCGCAATATCGAGGCGCTGAGCCAGCAACACACGCTATGGCTGCCTGACCTGCCCGGTTTCGGTGAATCTGGCACGCTCGACGGCGATCCTCACGCGGATGACCGGCTGGATCGGCTGGTCGATACAGTGGCAGCCAGTCTGAGACAGCGGTTCGGCGCGTCGGATGGATTCGCGCTGGCGGGCTTCTCTTTCGGTGGTGTAGTCGCGGCCCGCCTGGCGGCCGCGCTGCCGAATGTCGAGAAGCTTGCGCTGCTGGGCTCCGCCGGGCATGGCGGTATGCGGCGCCAGCGACTCGATATGGTCAACTGGCGCACGGAGGACCGCGAGCAGATGCTGCAAGGCTTGAGGCACAACCTCAAGGCACTGATGCTTCACGATCCGTCCAGCATTGATGCGCTGGCCATGGCGGTGCACGAACGGGCTTGCATGGCCACGCGCTTTCGCAGCAAGTCCATTTCGCGCGGCGGCCCGGTGCTCGGACAGGCGCTCGACAGCTATGGCGGAAAGACGCTGCTGATCTGGGGCGAGCATGACGTGACGGCTGACCCGTTGGAAGTGGCACCGCGCATCGCGGGAAACTTGTCGACTCGGCGATGGCACCTGGTTCCCGGCGGCGGGCATTGGGTGCAATACGAACGAGCGGACGAAATCAATCAGTTGCTGCTGCAGTGGTTCGCCAGTGGCGACGGCGGATTGCACGCCCGATGAGCGGCGGCCTTGTCGGCGGCATGTTCGATGCCGGCAAGGCGCGAATCAGCCCGATTCGTCTTATCGTTTCTCTTTCCATATCAACTCCATGGGTTCGTTTCAGATACCGAAACGGTGGTCTGGCAATGCGTGGTCAAGTGTTTGATACTCGCCACTGGTGCGTGTTCTCGTCGACGCAGATCGACAACGCGCACGCATGCAATGGTTAGCCGAGTACTGGGTTCGTCAGCGCCCACCGAGCCGCTTCACGTGATTGGCCATCCATGCAGTTGATCAAATAAGGAGACAAGGATGGCAACTCGCAACCTCGCGACCTCGCGTCGCGCATCGTCACGACGGCGGATACTTCACGCACCGCAGCCGCAGCATGGGGCTCAGTCCGTTATTGCCGGCAGCCCCGATATCGCGCGCGCTGCTTTCATCGGCGGTAACGCCGTCACGCTGTTCGAGAAGCAAGCCGACCTTTATCGGAAGGCCGCAAGCATTCTGGTTACGGGCAATCCGTAGCCGCGCGCTCCGAACTCGATCACCCATCCACGAGCAACGTACCGTTCGCCGATGACAGCCGGCAGGGCGGAGCTTTGTCCAGCGCTTTGATGCGCCACGAAATCAATAAGGCGTGAAGCGTTCCCGCTCAAGCGGGAGCGCGTCCACACGCCATGACCTGGCCAGCCTCAGCCAGAAATTGAGGCATTTCCAACTTGGAGGAAAAGAATGAAGGCGAGATTGACAGTTCCCGCACTCGCAGCATTGCCGTGCTGCGTTTCGGCGGAATCCCGGGCAAACGTGACCCTCTACGGCGTCGTGGACGCAGGCGTGAGCTTCACCAACAACCAGGTGGGCGGAGGCAGCGTGGTCAGGCAGACGTCGGGCAGCCTTTCCAGTTCGCGCTGGGGCGTACGCGGATCCGAGGACCTTGGCCAAGGGCTGAAAGCGGTGTTCGTGCTCGAAAGTGGCTTTGATGTCGACACTGGCAAATCAGCGCAGGGCGGACGGCTGTTCGGGCGATCGGCATATGTGGGGTTGGAGAGCCAATGGGGCAGCATCCTGTTTGGGCGTCAGCAGAGCGCGTTGTTCGACATGATCGGCGCGTTCGACCCGATGGCGCTGTCGCCGAGGTGGTCCATCTTCAATCAGGATCTTGCCCTGGTCGCCCGGCCGGATAACACCATGAAGTACGTGGGGAAGTTCGGCGGCTTGACGGCAACGGCGATGTACAGCTTTGGCGCGGAAAGTACCACGGTGGATGGCAGCGAGGTGCCTGGGAATGCCAAGCTAGGTCGGGAGTTCGGCTTTCGCCTGAGCTACAACAGTGGTCCGTTCAGCATTGGCACGGCCTATGACGAGGTCAACACCGGCACATTGACCACGAACCGCGACGCCACGTCGCGTCGGGCCACGGTGGCCGGTACCTATGCGCTTTCCACCCTCAAGGTGTTCGCCGGCTACCGATGGGCAAAGGCCTACGATGGAGCGATTCTCGTGGGTGCGCTGCCAGGTGTGTCGAATCAAGCGTCGAACCTGTGGTGGACTGGCGTGATGTGGCAGGCGGGGCCGGCGGTGACGCTTAGCGCGGCCGCTTATTACCAGGATTTCCGCAACACCGGTGGTGACCCGTGGCTGTTCGTCGCCACGGGCCGGTACGCATTCTCGAAGCGTACCGAGGCCTACCTGACGCTGGGCTATGCACTGAATCAGGAGAACTCGAACATGGGTCTTGGCAATGGCGCGGCCGGCTTCGGTCACACGCCGCCGGGCAGCAATCAGTTCGGCACGACCCTCGGGATAAAGCACATTTTCTGACATAGATCATTGTGTGGACGGGGCCTTCAACGACATGGCACTTGGTGCCCCGTCATCATTGCCAAATGAGATGTCCTTGTCCACGCGCAAATCATCGGGCAGGCCGGGTATCGCTGTCTGGAACCGGACATGCATCGGGGACGGATCGGAATCAAGGCAACGTAAGTGCGGCACGACGTTTCCTTCTGATTGGGATTCAATGGAATGGTCGCGGGATATCGAGCATTGACCGCGTAGAGAGCGGGCCGCAGTATGGTCGTTTCGACAGTTGACACGACCGGAGCGACCGAAGCCGGCAGGAAGCCATGCTTGAACCGACGCACGAGAGCGAGCCTTTCTCGCGCACCACACCGGGTAGCCAGACGTTGCTGCGCGGACTCAACTTACTGCGCGCATTCGTCAGCGGCGCGCCTGTGCTGAGCAACGCTCAGCTCGCCGAACGCAGCGGCCTGCCGAGGCCCACGGTCAGTCGCCTCACCCATTCGCTGGTGGAAGGCGGTTACCTCGAATACGACGGTGTGTCGAAGGGCTATCGCCTCGCGCCGGTATGCCTCAGCCTGGCGCGCTCGTTCCATATCGGACGCTCGGAGCTGGATGCCGTGTTGCCATTGATGGCCCAGGTAGCGATGGCGGAGCAGATCAACGTCACGCTATCGGCCGCCGATGGGTTCTGGATGGTCTATCTCCACACAATTCGCAAAGGTCGTGGGCTGATGAGTCGTGCCGCAATGACCGGAACGCGATTCGGGATGGTAAGAAGCTCAACCGGGCACGCGTACCTTGCCGGCCTGCCGGAATCGCGGCGGCAACTGCTGATGGGCAGGCTCGCGAGCCACTACGGCGAGAAGTGGCCGAAGTACAAGGAGCGCATCGACACGTCGAGGGCGAAGTACGAGAAGGACGGCTATTGCCGCTCGCGCGTCGTGCTCGGCATGGAGGGCATCGCGACGGCAGTGATGGGCCCGGATGGTGTGCTCTATACCCTGAGTGTTTCGTACGCGGTAGGGGACGATGACGATGGTCCGCTGGAGGCGCGATATGCGCCTGTGCTGCTCTCACTGCGTGACGCCATCGAGATTGCGTGGTCCGAGTTTGGCGGCGTGTAGGGGGGCGGTTCGCAGGTTCAGGAGCTTATCTGCTCCAGTTGCGGAATGAACTCTCCAAGAAGCTGGCGTGTCGCGAGCGTGGAGGGTCCTAGCCGACGCCGGATCAGCGAGATGCGATCCGCGTCGCGTGGAGTGTCGACGATGTGGATCGTTCGCATTCCCAATTCCTCATTCCCATTCCTTAGCAATGTCCGCCGCATAGGCCGGCGCGATCAACACGCCCGCACCTCGCTTGATCAAGCCAAGTGAGCGGCGCCTGTTTGGCAGGCTGACTGGCCGGCATCAGGCGATCAAGCAGCATCGCTTCCCTGTCTCCTTCCGACATATTCCATCTGATGATAAATCTATGAAGACAATTCGCTTGTTTGCATGAATGGATCGGAACAACATGGCGGTCATCAGACAGAGGAGACACTCATGAAGACACGTATTGCCGCCTTGTTGGCCGCCGCCATCGTTGCGCCACACGCTTTTGCCCAAGGCGACGGCTATCCGAACAAGCCGATCAAGCTGGTCGTTCCTTTCACGGCCGGCAGTGCCTCCGACACGGCGGCGCGTATTGTTGCCGAGGAGGTGCGTTCGTCGATTGGCACGATCATCGTGGACAATCGGCCGGGCGCCAACGGCATCATCGGCTCGAGTTATGTGGCGAAGTCGCCGGCGGATGGCTACACGCTGTTGTTGACGAGCAGTTCCACGCATTCCGGCATCGAAGCGCTGTTCAAGCGTCCCGGCTACGACCCGATCAAGGACTTTGTTCATATTTCCCGCATCGCCACGATCCCCATGGTGCTGGTCACGCGTCCGGATGCGCCATACAAGACGGCAATGGACATGGCCCTGTACGCGCAGAAGAACCATCTGCGTTATGGCTACGGCAGCGGCTCGGCGCAGATCGCGGCCGCCACGTTCTCGCAGATGGCGAACGTGCCATCCGACGCCATTCCCTACAAAAGTCAGCCTCCTGCGGTGACCGATCTGCTCGGTGGGCAGATCGACTACATGGTGGCGGATACATCGGTCGTCATGAGTTTCCTGCACGGTGGCAAGCTCGATGGCCTGGCCATCACGAGTCCCAGGCGTTTGCCCGAGCTTCCCAACGTGCCGACGATGGCGGAGGCCGGATACAAGAACTTCGACCTGGTCGTATGGGTGGGGCTGGCCGCGCCGGCGGGCACGCCGACGGCCGTCGTGGAGAGATGGAACAAGGCCGTGAACGACGCCGTGGCACGTCCCCCCGTCGTGGAGAAGCTTGCGAAGCTCGGCATGGTTGCGGCTCCGGCCAGCACGCGTGACTTTGCGGCATTCACTGTCGCTCAGCGCGGCATCTGGACGTCCAGGGCCACCAAGGCGGGTGTGGAGCAGCAATGACGCATCGCGCACCGGATACGACAGGGCCGCTTGCGGGCGTCCGTGTGCTGGATCTGACGTCGGTCATCATGGGTCCCGTCTGCACGCAGATTCTGGCCGACTATGGGGCGACGGTCGTAAAGATCGAGCCGCCTGATGGTGACGTGATGCGCCATGCCGGCAACAAGCGCGCACCTGGCATGGGAAGCATGTTCCTTCATGCGAACCAGGGAAAATCGTCTGTCGTGCTGGATCTCAAGCAAGAGGAAGATGTCCGAACGCTCAGAGAGATGCTACCGGGCTTTGACGTGCTCGTGCACAACGTGCGACCGCAAGCCATGCGCAGGTTGGGGCTCGATGAAGCGGCCGTGCACGGCCTGAATCCGTCGATCATCTATGTTGAACTGACCGGGTATGCAGAGGGTGGGCCGCTGCACGGACGTGCGGCGTATGACGACGTTATTCAGGCGCAGACGGGGCTGGCCGAACTGTTCTCTCGCCAGACGGGTGGCGCGCCTCAGTATGTGCCGACGCTGATAGCGGACAGGGTGACCGGCCTGACCGCCGCGCACGCCACCATTGCAGCACTGTTCGCGCGCAAAAGCACGGGTCACGGTGATACGGTCCGCGTATCGATGTTCGAGACGATGGCGGCGTTCGTCCTTGCGGATCACCTCGGCGGAGCGTCGTTCGAACCATCGGCTGGCGCCATGGGATACAGCCGCTTGCTGACACCGCACCGGAAGCCATATCGGACGCGCGATGGCTACATCGCGGCGGTTGTCTACAACGACAAGCACTGGAAGTCGTTCTTCGAGGCGATTGATGATCTCGCGACGTTCGAGCGCGACAGCCGGTTTCAAACTGCGCCCGCACGGGCCGAGAACTACGACGTCATCTATGGTCACCTCTCGCAGGTCATGCTGACTCGCACCACCGACGCGTGGGTGGCGCTGCTGGAAGCCGCGGATATTCCGTGCGCGCGTGTCAATCGCGTGGAAGACCTGCTGGAAGATGCGCAGCTTCGCGCGGTTGGCTTCTTTGATCAGCGCGATTTTGGCGACGGTGGACAACGGCGTATCGTTTCTCGCTTTCGCTCGCCAGCCGCGCGAAATAATCTTGCAACGCCGGCGCCAATGCTTGGTCAGTCGGCAGGGGAACTGGAAGAATGAATCAGGAAACGGCAAAAATGGTGAACACGGAAGAGATCAAACATCTGTCACTCGATGTGTCGGAGCAAGGCGTGGCGACACTGCGCATCGCCAATGGCACCAGTCTGAATATTCTGGACTCGGACACGATCGTCGAATTCACGCAAACGCTGCGTCGGCTGGCTCGCCGCCCTGACGTCCGGGTACTGGTGTTGCGCGGGACGGGGGAGAAGGCATTCGTTGGTGGCGCGAACATCAAGGAGCTGGCCAGGCTTGAGCCGGAGACGGCGGTGGCGTTCATCACGCGATTGCACGATCTGTGCGAGGCGGTCCGCGATTTCCCGGTGCCGACGATTGCTCGTTTGTCGGGCTGGTGCATGGGAGGCGGCATGGAGTTCGCCGCCGCTTGCGATATCCGCATCGCTGACGAGAATGCCAATTTCGCCATGCCGGAAGTCAGGATCGGCATCCCGTCGGTCATTCATGCAAACATCCTTTCTCGCCTGATCGGTGAGGGGAACACACGCTGGATGTTGCTGACTGGCTCCTCGATCAATGCGGCGCGCGCCCATGCCTGGGGATTTGTCCACGAGGTCGTCGCCAACGACGCTCTGGATGCCGCAGTTGCGCATACGGTATCCGAGATACTGGAGTGCGGGCCGGCAGCCGTGCGTGCGCAGAAGTCGCTGCTGCGCGCGTGGGAAGATCCTGCGATCGAGCGGGGGCTGAAGCACAGCATTGCGGTGTTTGGCGACGTCTACGCTGGGTCAGAACCGGATGCTTACATGGCGCGGTTCCTTGAGCGCAAGAGGAAAAGCTGACAGGCGCTAGTAATCGGACGAAGCGGTCATGTACCATCGAACTGTCCATCCAATTGCCTGCGCCATGAACTTCACACTCAGGGAGTTCCGAGTATTCCGCGTCGTGTACGAACTCCGCAGTTTCAGCGGAGCTTCCCAGACCATTCACATGACGCAGTCGGCGGTGAGCAAGGTGTGCCAGGAGATGGAGGCCAAGGTCGGGCAGCGGCTCTTCGAACGGTCGACTCGCAAGGTGACACCAACCCAGTTGGCGCACCAGTTGTATGGCCATGTATGTGAAGTGCTCGGGACCATGGATGCCGCCGAGCGCAGTATGCAGAGCCTTCTGAACCTAGAAGCTGGCGAAGTCAGCGTCGCATCGTCGCCAATGATGTGCGTGGGATTGTTGCGGGGGGCGGTTTCGGCGTTCCACGAAGCCCATCCGGCGATCCGGATCGGCATGCATGAGTTGTCGACGGACGAGACGATCGAGTACGTGGTTAATGGAAAGGCCGACTTCGGACTGGTTTCGATGGAAGAAGCTCATCCCAAGCTCTCGATCGAGCACCTGTACAACGAATCCATGTTCGTGATCTGTGCCGGCGACCACGAACTGGCACGCAAGCGCAAGGTTAGCTGGGAGTTGCTTGCCGACTATCCACAGATCTCCTTGCATTCAACGTTCAGCACGCGGCGGACGATCGATCGCGTTTTTGCGTCGAGACATCTGGCGTACTCAACTTCCGTTGAAGTCGGGACGGTGCTGTCGGCAATTAGTTTTGCGAAGGCGCGGCTCGGGGTTACGGTCTTGCCCGGCTACGTTCGGGAGTTCGTCTCGGAACTGGGCCTGGTAGCGAGGGCATTGCCCTGCGAGGGAGTCGAACACCCCATCTCGCTCATTACACGTTGGAATGCGCGGCTTTCGACGCCAGCAGAATGCCTGCTTGACAGCGTCAGGAAGCGACTGGCCGCCGCACGAGCCTAGCTGCGTAAGGAGACAGCGTCCCGGCACTGTCGTGTCCGAGGGCCGGTGCTCAGAACCGAATGATCCACGCGCCCGTCGTGTAGCGATTGTGGTTGTTCCGGCCGTTACACGAGGTGCTGTGGTTATAGCCTGCACGGTTGCGCATCGATTGCGCGCCACGCCTCCGGCTTTGGAGGCAGATCTCGAACGGTCTCGTGAGTTCACGCGGCGCATCCGCGAGCGTTCCCATCCACCCCTGCGGCATTGGCGCGAGCCAACCGCGATTGGCTCGCGCGGAGCGCCGAGACGGATCGTGAGATCGCGCGGCATGGCGCCGATAGCCCGACGGAGCAATCTGCAAGACTTTGCAGATCGACTTGCTTGATCCACCCCAACAGTGTCTGGCTCGTACAGCCGATTGTCGGTGCGATAGATTCAACTGCTGCCCACGGCGATGGATATTCGATGCGCTGCTGTCGGATCTCAGGGGGAAACCTGGTTTGCTCGCTTATGGGCTCCATTCTTTCCAAGAGTGGAGCCGCCACTGAACTCGGGGCGATTCACTGTCGCTAATCGTTCGCGACGAGCATCGGCAAACACAGGCTCCTTAGCCGCCCAAGTAAAAGCCTGTTTCAGCATCTATGCAGCCAAACGCATGACCATGGCATCTTTCTGTAAAACCATTCGAAGGAATATTAGGACGAGGCCTATATCCCAGGTGGTGTTATTGCTTAAAAATGCTGCGTGAGAGTGCCTCCGGGCTTTCCTCTCATGGCAAGGCGGTGTCCATGGGACACCTCTCGCTCGTTCCCCTTAGCAGGCTGCTGAAGTACTAGCCGCATAAAAGCGAAGCTTCCCTCTGCAAGGCTGATGGGCTCGCTATTTTTCACAATCCGGAAGCTGATCGTCACTTCACCGACTTTTTCGTTGATTTGGCGACCGTTTCCGGCCTCATTGCCGCGATTACTGCAACTGCGGACGGATTTGTCCCAGCGAACGCATGCGCACGAGGTTGTAGGCGGCCATGCTCAGCACAAACATTTGATCGACCTTCTTTAGTCCGCGCACCATCACCTGGCGCATGCGCCCAACGGTCTTGGCCCATCCAAAGCCTTGTTCAATCAGCTTGCGCTTCTGCTGTGAGATGGCATAACCCTTGGTGCCTGCAATGGCGTCGGGAACGGCCGAGCGGCGGCCAGAGGTGTTTTGTGCGACGTGCGGCGTCACCTTCAACTCCAGGCAGGCTTGAATGAACTCGTGCGCGTCGTAGCCCTTGTCCGCACCCACGGTGACTTCCACATTCAGGTCCTCAATCACCTGCCTGGCATCGTTGAGCATGACCTTCGCGGCCTCGCGCTCGGCGTGTCCGTCCGCATTGGTCACCATGGCGCTCACCACCAGGCCGTGGCGGTTGTCGCTCAGGGTATGACCCATGTAACGCAGTTCACTGGCGGTTTTGCCCTTGCGGTACAGCTTGGCATCGGGATCGGTTTTGGACTCGTGCGTCTCGTTGCTGCGCTTTTCACCCTTGAAGTCAGCACCGTCGTTATCGTCTTGGTCGTCGCCATCCTTGCGTACAAAGCTCTTGTGGCCAGCCCACGCCTTAATCAACGTGCCGTCGACGCTGAAGTGCTCGCCCGACAGCCAGTCCTTCTTCTGCGCGATGGCCAGCACTTCGTTGAAGAAGTCGATCACAGCATCGTGCTTGATCAGCCGTTCCCGGTTCTTGCTGAAGACGCTGGGCACCCAGACCACATCATCCATCGCCAGGCCAATGAACCAGCGAAACAGCAAGTTGTAGTGCGTCTGTTCCATGAGCTGGCGCTCCGACCGGACGCTGTAGAGCACCTGCAGCAGCATGGCCCGCAGCAACTTCTCCGGCGCGATGCTGGGCCGGCCACCCTTGATATCGGCCTCGTACATTTGCGCGAACAGCCGATCCATCTTCGCCAGCGCCTGGTTCGCCATGGTGCGGATCGCGCGCAGGGGGTGGGACTTCGGCACGAAATCTTCCAGCCGCCGCATGGTGAACAAACTTTCGGTGAAGGTGTCAGCGCCGCGCATGAACGTGGGATTGTATGGAGTCCTCAGATTAACGATTCAGCAAGTCGTCGCGCTGACGTTCGCTGCCGGTATTTCAGCAGCCTGTTAGGCGTCAGTCGGCTCCCCGCGGGCTGGCGCACTTTTTCTCTTCGAACTTCGCCATGTTGTACCGCGGCAAGTATGTCTATGGACAACGCTCGCTCGCCTGCATGCAACGTATGTAGTCAGTGTACTCAGAGACTTCCGCGCAAAGCTGTTCTGCACGATAGGCAGGCCCGCTACAGTTCGTCTGAGTCTGCCGAGGCAAGATAGCGTCCGAGCTCCATATCATGCGTCAGCCCGAGCTTTGCCATGGCAGCGCACTTTTGCACGCTGATGGTTTTCCTGCTTCGGTTAAAACGCGCCGCGATTTCTCTGAGCGAGAGCCCCTGCGCGAGCAGGCGCAATACCTCTCGCTCACGCGGGCTTAGTCGCTGCAGCGCAGCTTGTGGCGTGCCTCCGTCGTCCTGGTCGAGGAGATGCGCCAGCGAGGCCGGAGCAACGAACTTCCTGCCCGCAAGGACAACGCGGCAAGCCTCGGCAACGTCCCGAGTACCGCAGGTTTTCGAGACGAAGGCGGAGGCACCCGCGGCTATCATGTCGCGGACGGCCGGCGGCGAGGCGTTCATAGAGAACACGATCACGGCTACATCGGGACGCATACGCTTGATGCGTCCGATGAGTTGCAGCCCGTCACCCGCTTCGTTGAGGGAGAAGTCGGTGATGACAATACCCACTTCTGGATCGTTCAGCGCATTGAGGATCTCATTGACACTGGAGGCAGTGACCACCTCCGAGAACTGTCCTATGCGGGCAAGTTCACTGCGGAGGGCGATCACAATGATGGGGTGATCATCGCAGACCAGTACTTTGGGGGCTTGGTTCATTCGTGACCCCGCGTTCGAGGCATTGGGCAGTGTGGTCAAACAAATTTAGGCAAGGAGCCGCTGCATCGCTCCGCGCCTAGTACCATTCACTTGCCATTTCATGCCAGGTGCGACGCAGCTTACTAGGGAGATATTGTCCGGCTGGTGAGGGCGCGGTTCAGTAGGCCGCGGCCTAAACTGCAGGCGTTGATGATTAGGCCGCGGCTGATGGTGGAAAAGGACCCTTGCCGATACTCAGGCCCAGCGATGCTGTAGTTGCGATGTCGTCTTCGTCATCGCGTCTTCTTGCGCGAGTGATTCGCCAACATGCCGAGGCCCCGGAGCCCAGGAATCTCCTGGGCTTATCCGATTTAGTCCCTTGTGCTTAGAACTTGTGGCGAACGCCGACTACCGCACCAAACTGGTTTGCGCCCGGTTGAACACCTTCCGAGTTCGACGAGGTTGCCGAACCCAACTGGTCATTGAAGCCGTTCACGCCAAGGGTCGACTTGCCGTTGTTCAGGGCGTACGACATCGACGCGTACAGATCGGTCCGCTTCGAAAGTGAGTAATCAGCCAAGGCAACGAATTGCCACGGGTTACCGGCGTTGGCGTTACGCAGGTTCTGGTAGTAGGCGGCACCTGCCAGTGACAGGGCGGGCGTTACCTGGTAACCCAGACCAGCCCAAGCCAGGTTCGATGAACCGTTGGCGTGGCTCGGAGTGCCTACCAGAACATCGCCGTTGTAGGCGTGCGCATAGCGGTAGCCAGCGAAGACCTTGGCCTGACCGAACGCGTACGTACCGGCGATAGCGGCGTGACGGGTCAGTTTGTTAGTTGACAGGGCGGTAGCTTGTGAGCGGTTCGTCTGGTCGTACACGGCACCGACCGAGAACGGGCCGGCAGCGTAGATCGCGGAGAATGAGTACTCACGGCCGTTGGTGAAGTTTCCCGGAACTTCCTGGTTGTTGTTGTTGAGGCTGTACAGAGCGGACACGGTCAGGCCACCGAACGTGCCCATGTACTTGGCGGAGTTGTCTGCTCGCGAGGCGAACCACGGATCCTGCGAAGTGATCGAGTAGCGGCTCGAAATGCTCATCGGATCGAAGGCCAAACCGAAGTCAAAGCCAGGGGTGGTGTGACGACCCAGAGTCAGCCGCCCCCACTGATTCTGCAGACCGACGTACGCGGCGCGTCCAAACAGGCGGCCGCTCTGGCCCATCTTGCCATCGTCAACATTGAATCCGCTTTCCAGCGTGAAGATTCCCTTCAGGCCGCCACCAAGGTCTTCAATGCCGCGCAGGCCCCAGCGGGAGCCCGACTGATTACCAGACTGAAGCGCAAAAAGGCTTTGACCCTTCGTGCCGGGCTGTACGCCGCCATTCGATGCGGCGGCCTTGTTCAAGTACTCCACGCCTGCGTCGGCAACACCATAGAGAGTCACGCTCGATTGCGCATAGGCGCTGCTTGCCGCCAGCGAAGCGGCTGCCGAAGTGGCTGCAATGGCCAGTAGTTTGAACTTCATTATCTTCCTCCGATTTTAGTAAGAATTCATAACCGCATACAGACTGATCCGATACGCGAGCTGATGATTCTGATCCTCGAATCGAAGGTATTCCAAGCACAAATATTTCTATTGTTGGTTAATTGGTTAAGGATGAATATTTAGGCGATGGCCTATTCTTTGCGATCTTCGTTCTGGAAATAATTCTCAACGAATCCATTGGATGTCTTGCTGTGATCTATCGAATGTTTCGTATTGGATAGATGTCGACACTTTCCCATGATTTGTGATGGATTCATAAGGGGCTGCTTTCGGGGAGCCCCTTTCTCTTGCAGTGGAGAGGCGCGGCCGCATTGGCGAGTGAGATGGCCAGCTAGTTTCACTACACGCCTCACCATTGCTACGCAAATTCGCTTTTTATAGTCGAACTTCGGCCGGTTCCAGTATCTGGCGATGTTTGAAAAAAACAGAGAAAGAGACACTGCCATGCGTTCTTCAACGCTTTATCGTACCTTGGCTGCCTGCGTGGGCATCGTCGTAGCCGGAGTGGTAGCTGCGGCGACTCCGGTGAGTTCGGCTCTTGCCCAATCCGACTATCCCAGCAAGCCGATTCGACTGATCGTGCCGTTCCCGCCCGGAGGGGGCACCGACATGATCGCGCGTGCGGTGGCACAGAAGGTCGCTGAGCAGAACCGCTGGAATGTAGTCGTCGAGAACCGACCCGGCGCGGGCGGCAACTTGGGTGTGGATGCGGCTGCCAGGGCGACGCCCGATGGCTATACCATCGTCATGGGGCAGACCAGCAATCTGGCAATCAACCCTACGCTGTATCCCAAGCTTCCCTACAAGCCGTTGGTTGACTTGGCTCCTGTGGCCCTGGTGTCATCGTCACCAATCGTGATGGTAGCGCCGGCATCGTCGCCATTCAAAAGCTTTGCCGACGTGGTGGCGGCCGCCAAGAAAGCGCCTGATGCGATCACGCTCGGCTTCTCCGGCAATGGCACCGTGGCTCACCTGGCCGGTGAATTGGCCGAAGACGCGGCGGGCATCAAGCTGCGGCATGTGCCGTACAAAGGCGCGGGGCAGGCCATGACCGACGTGATGGGCGGCCAAGTCGATCTGTACATGTCATCTATTCCTACGCTGCTGAGCCATGTGCGTAACGGCAATATGCGCGCCATCGTGGTCACATCGGCTAAGCGCTCCCATCAGTTGCCTGATACGCCGACACTGGCCGAATCGGGCTACAAGGATCTTGACGCTATCTCTTGGTTCGGCATCCTGGCGCCTGCCGGCACGCCGGCGCCTATCGTGCAGAAACTCAACCTGGCAATTAACGAGGCGCTGAAGCAACCCGACGTGGCAGAACGGCTGCGTTCAGAAGGCGGTGACGTGCTCGGCGGCAGCCCTGAGCAGTTCAGCCAATTGCTGAAGACCGAGATCGTGCGCTGGGGCCGGATAGTCAAGAACTCGGGCGCGAGCTTGGACTGATCCTACTGTGTGTGGTGCCGGCCCGTTGTTGTCCGACGCAGGGTTGGGCGGAGGAACAACTGGCAGGGCATTGCCAAGAGTCAGCCCGCGGCATCCACGAAGTATTCCGCTTTAGTCATATCCCTTTGTTTGTCCCGTCATACTGGAGTCGTCCATGAGCACCCAAGCCAAATTGTCCTCCGCGATTCGTCGCGACTTTGTTCGCGTCTCGCCTGAGTTGGTTGAGCGGGCATCAAAGTTCCAGGCCGCCATCCTGGCCGACGTGGTCGGCCGTCGCGGCACGCTGAACGCGCGCGTGCAGGGCCTGTCGTCCACCATGAAGGTGTGCGGTCCTGCGCTGACCATCGAGGTGCGTCCCGGTGACAACCTGATGTTTCATGTGGGCCTGGCTATCGCCAAACCTGGCGATGTCATCGTAGTGGATGGCAAGGGTGATCAGACGGCAGCGCTGTGTGGCGAAATCATGGCCACGCAGGCACAGGCCTCAGGTGTGGCGGGCTTCGTGATCGACGCCGCAGTGCGCGACTCGCACGAACTGGCCCATGGCCAATTCCCGGTGTTCTCGGCCGGCACCAACCCGTGCGGCCCCACGAAGGCTATCGGTGGCCTGGTGAACTGGCCGGCCTCGGTGGCTGGCGTTGCGGTCAATCCGGGCGATCTTATCGTTGGCGATGCTGACGGCGTGGTCGTGATCCCGCGCGAAGAGGTACCCGTGATTCTGGAACTGGCGCAGAAAAAGGTCGATGCCGAAGCCAAGCGCATCGCTGCCATCAAGGCTGGCGATCTGCGACCGGGCTGGCTCGACAAGGAACTGCGTGCAGCTGGCGTGCTGGCCGAAGGCGAATCGCTGTGAGCGTGAAGAAGCAACCGGTGGTGCTGGTCACGGGCAATGATCTGGCACCCCAGGCACTCGAACTGCTCAAGGACTTCGAGGTTCGTTTCGCCGGCAAATCGTGTACCGAAGACGTCTTGCTGGCACTGGCAAAGGAGACCGATCCTGTTGCCATCATCGTGCGCTATGGCAGGATCGGCGCCAGCATCATGGATGCTGCGCCGTCGCTGAAGGTGATCTCGAAGCATGGCAGCGGTATCGACGTAATCGACCAGAAGGCCGCAGCCGAACGCGGCATCGCAGTGAAGGCCGCGGTTGGTGCCAATGCCGCCGCCGTTGCTGAGCACGCTTGGGCGCTGATTCTGGCCTGTGCCAAGTCCGTGCCGCATCTGAACGACCGCATGCGTGAGGGCTATTGGGACAAATCGATCCATAAGAGCATCGAACTGAACGGCCGCACGCTGGGTATCGTCGGTCTTGGCGAAATCGGTCGCCGCGTAGCGGTGACCGGTGTGGTGTTGGGTATGCGCGTGATCGCATTCGACCCCTATGCGAATGCAGCGCCGGATGGCGTCGAGCTAGTCAACGATCTGCACGATATCTACCGGAATGCGGATGTGGTGTCGCTGCATTGCCCGCTGACGGAGAGCAATCGCGGCATGCTGCATCGCGAGACGCTGGGCCTATTCAAGAACGGCGCGATCCTGATTAATACCGCACGCGGTGGCCTGGTCGACGAACCGGCATTGGCCGAGGCCCTCACGAACGGCATGCTCTATGCGGCTGGCCTGGACAGCTTCGCGGTCGAGCCGATGACCGCCCCGCATCCGCTCCAGCAGATCCCGAACGCCATCCTGACGCCGCACATTGGCGGCGTCAGCGATGCGGCCTACGTGAGCATGGGCGTAGGCGCGGCAACGAATGTGCTGGCTGTGCTGGGCAGCGTCACGGCAGATGGCTGACTTCGGGGTACGGAGTTTGCTGACCTGACTGTAGCCGACGCTACACGAGGCGCTGGGATCATTCTCCGATGCTGGCACCTGCCGGCCGCAAGGTGCTAATCCATCACGTTCCCTAACAGGGTATGCGCGTGCTGGTTGGTTACGCTGAACCTGGCATGAAATGGCAAGTGCCTGGCACGGGTCGCGGAGCGATGCAGCGGCTCCTTGCCTAAATTTGTTTGACCACACTGCCCAATGCCTCGAACGCGGGGTCACGAATGAACCAAGCCCCCAAAGTACTGGTCTGCGATGATCACCCCATCATTGTGATTGCCCTCCGCAGTGAACTTGCCCGCATAGGACAGTTCTCGGAGGTGGTCACTGCCTCCAGTGTCAATGAGATCCTCAATGCGCTGAACGATCCAGAAGTGGGTATTGTCATCACCGACTTCTCCCTCAACGAAGCGGGTGACGGGCTGCAACTCATCGGACGCATCAAGCGTATGCGTCCCGATGTAGCCGTGATCGTGTTCTCTATGAACGCCTCGCCGCCGGCCGTCCGCGACATGATAGCCGCGGGTGCCTCCGCCTTCGTCTCGAAAACCTGCGGTACTCGGGACGTTGCCGAGGCTTGCCGCGTTGTCCTTGCGGGCAGGAAGTTCGTTGCTCCGGCCTCGCTGGCGCATCTCCTCGACCAGGACGACGGAGGCACGCCACAAGCTGCGCTGCAGCGACTAAGCCCGCGTGAGCGAGAGGTATTGCGCCTGCTCGCGCAGGGGCTCTCGCTCAGAGAAATCGCGGCGCGTTTTAACCGAAGCAGGAAAACCATCAGCGTGCAGAAGTGCGCTGCCATGGCAAAGCTCGGGCTGACGCATGATATGGAGCTCGGCCGCTATCTTGCCTCGGCGGACTCAGACGAGCCGTAGCAGGCCTGCTTATCGCGCAGAACAGCCTAAGACGTTACACATTGGCATCTCGGTCAGCTGGTGTGCTCGCGGCTCCGGCTTAGTAAGCGAGAGGCAAGCAGCCATGACTTCGCCCTTCCGTTGGCGCGATGAAAGCAGGAACCTCATCAAGGCATTTTGATGCCGGCTCTTGCCGCAGCCTCTGAACTGGAGAGTTCCTTTCATTCGCTGGGAGGCGCATTCGACATCGTTATGTCTTCCTTGTTTGCTATCAGCCTTAGCCTATGGCGTGGCGGATATTTTGGGCAGCAAAATACCTTCAGATCATTCACTTTGGATAGTGCGCCATGTCTGTTGAACTGGTCGCCTTCGACGCTGCCGTTGACCCGGCGTCGCTAGCGCGATTCCTGGGCCGCAAATGCTTGCCAGCCGGAACGTCGGTGGCAACCAGGTATAGCGATGCCGGCAGCTGCAGTCCGGTACTGCGACAGTGGTTTCGAGAGATGAGCGCCGTATTCACGCCGTCAAGGAATACCGGCAATCCAAAATGTTCGCTGCACGGTCACTATGCTTTCGCCAGCGACGTTGCGGGCGTGACGGTGCCCGACGATGTTCAGCAACTGGCCGAACACCATGCCTCGCGTGTTGCCGATCAGCTTCAGTTGGGGCTGATGAGCATCAGTGACAAGGAGCCACGTATCTGGCTGCCCGCACTGAGGTAGCTAGTTGGGGGGCAATCGGCCGCCCCGGGGTTCGTAAGGTGCTTTGTGCCTACCGGGTACTGGAGAGAGATTCCGTGCAGTGTCTAGTTGCACCCCATCCAGCGCCGACCCCGGCACCCTTCGATTCCAGAGTCGCATAACCGGGTGCGCGACAAGCGCCGTCTTTAGGCAGTTAGTCCTATTTCGCGTCATCGTGCGGTGGTGCGTCGACAGACGTCGCATCAGGAAGATGCCAAGCGCAACGCTACGCTCTTTAGGGCTTGGCCTATAGAAGTCCAGGACTACACCGAGTATCTTCGATGCCGTAGTCAACGATCTCTCGTTGGCTACCCCGTTCGGTTGTGGTTGACCCCTAAAACCGAAATTCCCGCACCCCAAGCCGCTCCCCGCGACTTGGGTTTTTTTTCCCTCCATCGATCAAACTCCCTTACTGGAACGTTTGGCGGTTCTATCGCGATAAGGGGGGGAGGGTGGCAAGAGCCCCTTGGCGATCGTACGCATGAGCTCTACGTCGCCAAGCAGGGTGCCTGGGCAGGCTTGACCATAGCGCGGGTCAACGTACAGCCTTGCGCTGCGTGATCAAGACGCTGAAGGACGACAGAGCGTGTCGTGGTCTCCATCCTATTCCGCGCCGCCTTTATCCGGCATCTGAAAGCCAACCTTCATATCATTGCCACCAGATCCCGGCGCGCCTGACGATACTCAGGGCTATTGATGCCCTGTGATATCGCTGCATGAAGCAGTGCCTTCGCCTCTCGCGCGCAGTCACTGTTGGGATCGGAGATGGCATCCAGTTCTGCTTTCAGGTTATCAACTTGCAATGCCATACGCCTATGAGGCTGTTCGTTGCCACGCGACACGCTCCCTGCCATCAGGTGTAGCTGCTCCTCGAACATGAGCAGGCAAGCCTGCCTGCCCAGCGACGTACTCGGATGGCCGGAATCGCGTCGTTCAGTTTGCTTGCGCAACCACGGCATAACATCGCCGGCCGGCATGGGGCGGGCGATACCATAGCCTTGCGCGGCGTCGACGCCGAGCAACCGGACTGCCTCCAGCAAATCGGCGGACTCCACACCCTCCACCACGACCTGCTTGCCAAGCCCGTGTCCGAGGCGCGTCAGTAGAAAAATGAAACGCAGCGCTTCGGTCTTGTCACCGTCAGCAAGTCTGACGATCCCGCGGTCCAGCTTAATCCAGTCGAACGGAAACTGACGCAGCCTCGTCAGGCTGCTGTAGCCGGCACCGAGGTCATCTTCCGCCAGTTGAACTCCCAGCGCCTTGAACTTCCGCATCGCGATGGCAATGCTCCCCTCCGGCACCTCGCCGCTCTCAAGCAATTCGAGCGTTAACGTGCCAGGCGGACACCGGCTCGCGACCAGCGCTGCGCACGTCGCTTCGTAGTAGCGGTCATCGCCCAGCGCCTCAGGCGGCAGGTTGACAGAGAGCCCGAGTGTCACTCCCTGGCGCACCCATGCGGTGCGCTGTCGCAATGCCTGCTCCAGGCCCTTCGAATAAAGCTCAAGAAGCGTTTCACCTGACAGGGCGGGCAAGAACTCGCCCGGCATCAGCAGACAGTTGCCGTCGCGAAGGCGAGCCAATGCCTCGACCTTGATGACATTGCCCGATTTGAGCCCGACGATGGGCTGGTAGTGCATTTCAAGCCCGCCGTCTTGCAGCAATGCAGTCACCCGATTGCGGGCGATGTACGGTGGCGGGGTGGTCACGACATCGAAGACGCGGAGCCGCGCTCAAGTGCAAGGTCAAACATCACCTTGATCGACCGGGGCATGGCCCGATGCTCGGTCGAAACCAGCTGGCCCGGATAAGCGCTGTGCGCGAGGATGACACCTTTTGGTGCGCATCTACGAGGACATAAGGAGAGCAGCTGTACCGAAGGGAATACCAGATTCATGGAATAGTCGGGGAAAGCGATGGATGTCGGCCTTAGCGGCAGTGTTCGGCGTATGGGCAATCTCCGATCACCGCAGGTATCCCAGAGAACGAGAATGTGGGCATCGGACAATGCGCCGCGAGTGGGCTCGAAATGCAGATCCCGGTTGGTATCGGAACAGGGACCCTCGCAGGCCACCGCTGCGGACGCCGCGGCCACCTGCGCGAGAACTCTATCGGCCATCGTGACATAGCAGTCCGCCGGCAAGATTGCTCTTTGCAAGACCTGTTGCGGCAAGAACGGCACCAACGTGGATAGCCACTACGCGATGTCGAGTCCAGAATAAAGTCACTTTGTACTCGCGCTCGTCCTACGCCACTTTCCGCTAGCACCGACTACGGATCTATAAGCCAACGCCTAAACTTTGGAAGATGCCGGGAGGAGCCCAGGCTTTCGCGCGAAGCCAGCGTATACGCCGCGATCTCCACCCGTTGCTCAGACTTCATCGACATGCTCGCATGCCATCTTCTGTGATCAATCTGGACGGCGCAGCCCGGAAACGGAAGCCGTTTCCAGGTCGTTGCAATGGTCCGCACGCGCAGGGGCGTGGTCCGCAACGAGGGCAAGCGGTGCTGTGCTTGAGTTGACGGATGCGCTCGAGGTAGCGCTGTGCCGCAGGACGCTGCCCGGATTCGATTGGCAGGGGCTCTGGGAATGCAGTGAGCTTATAGGCCTGCGCCGAATCTCAGTACGGTTTCAGTTCCTGTAGTGCATCAGCGCTGTTCAATGGCACCTGGGCATGAAGGTGCCGAAATGGGGGGATTTCTGGCGCATTTTCAGCGGACGATGAGCCTCAAGCTGCCAAGGACCGATCGGGTTGACTGCCGGCGGGCGGCTGGATAGCCAGGGAGACCATTGATCATCTGTGGATGATCATCAGCTTGGAAGAATCAAGAATCCGCACCTTGGAACAGGTGCGCGGTGCTCAACGGCGCCCGGGGCATTGGATTTCACGCCGACCACCGAAGCCCTGGCGATGCTCGTCAAAACGTCCGCGATCCCTCAACAATCGCGGACAAGTGATCAATCGAACCCGTCGCCTATCCGGCGTCAGAAAATATGTCTGACACCAGCCACAATGCCGGTCTGGCTGACACCAGGTGCAACCGTCGTCGATGTGACAACGCCGAGGTTCGACTTGCCCTTGTTGTTCATGTACGAAGCGTTCACATACAGATCCGTTCGCTTGGAAAACGCGTACTGGGTCTGCAGCACATAGCTCGCCGAATCGCTTGGGGAATCGCGGCGATCCGTGTAGTACACGCCAAGGTTCAGCCTCAAAGCAGGCGTGATCGCGTATCCACCGCCTACCCAGTACAAGTTTGACCGAATGCCGGTCGTCGGCGTCAGGCCTCCCTGCAGGTACCGATATCCGGCAACGGCCGAGAAGGGGCCGGTGGTGTAGATCAAGCTAGCCACGTAGCGACGCTCGACAGCGCTCGCATTCAGCACCGAGGTGCCACGGCGCTGGTCATAAGCTATCGCCATGCCAAGGTTTCCAGACGTATAGGATGCGCCTGCGCCCATCTCCTGGCCTACCCGTGGGGAACCGGGAACCTCGGTGCCGTTAGCGATGTTCGAATCGTATCCTGCGCTGTACAGGCCCGTGATGGTCAGCGCGCCAAAGTTTCCGGTGTACTTGACACTGTTGTCGGGACGGCCTGCGAACTGGGCATCCTGCGAAAGCAGCGAGTAGGTGGCGTAGCGCAGCGGATCGAGCCCGGCAAACAGATCAAAAAGAGTATTGTTCTGGCGGCCAAGTGTGATCTGGCCCAGGTGGCTGGAGATACCAACGAAAGCCTGGCGGCCAAACAATCGACCACCTTGTGCCATGGTACCCGTGTCAATGCTGAAGCCACTTTCGAGCACGAAGACGGCACTCAGTCCGCCGCCCAGATCCTCCTTGCCCCGCAGACCCCAGCGTGACCCTGAGGTGTTATCGGACGAAACGCGATAGGCGGAACCTGTGCCGTCCAGACCCGCATGGCTGACGTACTCGATGCCTGCGTCGGCGACACCGTACAACGTCACACTGCTCTGTGCCTGGGCGCTCGCTGCGAACATAGCACTGACTGTGGCGACAACCAGGCTTTTTCTCTTCAACTTCACTTTCTCCTCCATATTGGGTATTGGCTTATACAAACAAACATTGCGAATGGATTGACTTGTTAAGTGACGTTGCATAGAACGGAGCGCTGCTTTCCGAACAGATGTCAACGAAACTTATGCATTCGCCGCGAAACAGAAGATCAATGGGCTCGCCTTGCCAAACGGGATGGCTCGGTCAAGGCATTGCGCAGGAAGACTGCTGGAGCCCGCCGACTGCCGTCGGCGCTTATGACAGCTGGTGCAGCACGAAGCGCATCATTCCGCCAGCACGCCAGACCTTGAACTCGTTTGCCGTGTCAATCCGGCAATCGAGCTCCAACACGACGGAAGACCCGTCAGCGCGGCGTAGGGTGGCCCGTACGGTTGCACCCGGGCGCGCTTGCTCGTCGATCGCTTCAATGCCGAACGTCTCCGTGCCGTCGAGGCCCAGGGTTTTGCGCGTGACACCGGATGGAAACTCGAGCGGTAGCACACCCATCATGAGCAGGTTGGAGCGATGGATGCGCTCGAAGCTCTCGGCAATGACTGCACGCACGCCAAGCAAGTTCGTACCTTTGGCGGCCCAGTCCCGTGACGAACCCGTACCGTACTCGCGGCCGGCGATGATCAACAGAGGCACGCCCTGCGCCGCATACCTTGTCGCTGCGTCATGGATTGGCATGATCTCGCCTCCCGGCAGGCACTTCGTCTGGCCGCCGAGCACGCCAGGGACCAGCTCGTTACTGAGTCGGATGTTGGCAAAGGTGCCGCGTACCATGACCTCGTGGTTGGCGCGCCGGGAACCATATGCATTGAAATCGACGGGCTTGACGCCGTGGTCGCGCAGGTACAAGCCAGCCGGGCTGTCGGCTGGGATGTTGCCGACGGGCGAAATGTGGTCGGTGGTCGTGCTGTCGCCGAGCATCAGCAGGATTCGTGCGTCCACGATATCTTCCACAGGCGCGGTGGCACTGCCGTCGCAGTGATCGAGGAACGGTGGCTTGCGGATGTACGTACTGCTGGAGTCCCACGGGAACAGCGCCGATGATGGCGCTTCAAGTGCGCGCCATGCGGGACTACCGTCGAACAGCTGGCTGTACTGGGTCTCGAACAGGTCAGGGGTCAAGACGGTTCTGAGAACGTTCTGCACCTCTGCGTCCGTCGGCCAAATCTCGTGGAGGTAGACCGGCTGGCCGTCGTTACCGTTGCCCAGCGACTCACGCGTCAGATCAACCTGAATGTTGCCGGCGAGCGCATAGGCGACAACGAGCGGTGGTGACATCAGGTAGTTGGCGCGGGCCATCGGATGAATGCGCGCCTCGAAGTTGCGGTTGCCGGACAACACCGCAGTGACGACGATGTTCTCGTCTCGAATCTGCTGCTCGACCGCCTCATCGAGCTGGCCCGAGTTCCCGCCACAGGTGGCGCAACCATAGCCGGCAACGTGAAAGCCCAGCGCGTCCAGGTCCGCCTGCAAGCCGCTGGCTTCCAGATACGCGCCGACCACGCGTGAACCCGGCGTCAACGACGTCTTGGTCCATGGGCGCGCTTGCAGTCCGCGTGCGCGGGCCTTGCGTGCCAGCAGGCCTGCGGCAATCATGACCGCGGGATTGGAGGTGTTTGTGCAGCTCGTGATAGCGGCAATCGCCACGGCGCCGTCGGAAAGCGTTTCCCGCGCAGGGGCTGCCGACGGAAAGGCCGCGCGAAAGCTGTCGCCGATGGCGTCCAGTTCGACACGGTCCTGAGGGCGTTTCGGACCCGCGGCACACGGACGGACGCTCGACAGGTCGAACTCGAGCACGCTGCTGTACTCGGGTTCCCTCGCGTCAGCCGAACGCCACAGGCCTTGCGCCCTGGCATAGGCTTCGACAAGTGCCACCTGCGCAGCATCCCGGCCGCTTGCTGCCAGGTAACGCAGGGTTTCCGCGTCGATCGGGAAGAAAGCTGCGGTGGAACCGTACTCGGGTGCCATGTTGGCAATCGTGGCGCGGTCCGTCACGGCAAGCGCCGCGAGCGACGGCCCGAAGAACTCGACCAGGGTATCGACCACGTTGAATGCGCGCAAGCGCTGCGTGAGCGTGAGGACGAGGTCGGTGGCCGTCACGCCGGCCTGCAGACTGCCGCTGAGGCGAACACCCACAACGCGGCGCAGCGGCACAGTCATTGGTAGCCCGAGCATTGCCGCTTCGGCTTCAATGCCACCCACGCCCCAGCCGAGCACGCCGATGCCGTTGACCATGGTGCTATGGCTGTCAGTGCCGACCATCGTGTCGGCAAAGGCGACAACATGTAAGCCCGCTTGCTGAGTACAGACGACCCCGGCGATATGCTCAAGGTTGATCTGGTGCAGTATTCCATTGCCAGGCGGTACGACGCGCACATTGCTCAGTGCCGCGGTGGCCCATTTCGCCAGCCGGTAACGCTCCGTGTTGCGCTCGAATTCGCGGCCAAGATTGTAGGTCAGCGCCCCCGGGTGACCTGCCTGGTCCACGATGAGCGAATGATCAATGACGAGATCGACAGGAATCCGTGGGTTGATCCGCGTGGCGGGCTGGCCAAGATCAGCTATCGCATCGCGCAACGCTGCCAGGTCAACTAACGCTGGAATCCCCGTGTAGTCCTGCATCAGCACACGAGCAGGATGGAACGGTACGGGGATCACATCGCCAGAACTCGGGTGCCAGGCAAGCAAGCGGCAGAAGTCCGCCTCTTCCACGTCGTTGGTCCCGATGTGGCGCAACACATTCTCGGCCAGCACGCGCAGGCAGTACGGCAGTCTGGCGATGGCCTCCGCACCGCCCGCAGTTGCGGAGGCAATGCTGTAGATATGCGTGCCAGAGTGCACTGGGGCACGGGATTCAACCGGTTCAAGCGCCTTGAGCGCAGTCTCTCTGATGGACACGTTGACGTTCCTTGCGCCGTCCGCCGGCACTACTGTAAGCGTGCCGCCACGATAAGGAGGTTCAACAAGCGTCTCAAGGCAATTTGGAACAGTCTTGACGATCTAGTAGGACTGCCGTCAAAGCGCAGCCCATGCGCAACGATCCGCCGGACGCTGCCGCAAGCGTGGAAGGATGCAGCTCCGATGTCCACTGGCACCTCTGCTCCGCCCACAGTTCGAGGTGATGCGATTAACGCATCATTGAATGCAAATTATGCGTTTCCTGATACGTCGACAGCCGCATACGATGTCGATATGCAACAGAACACCAACTTCACCGAATCTTCGACGGACTTGCTTCCGGGACATGTGCTGGGGCATCCGGGCGCGTTGTTGCTGGGCCTGCCCGGAGGTGGATGCTCGCCAGCCATCTTCGATTACGTCAAGCACGATGCCTTGCAGGTCCATGGAGTCGATTGGGCCAGTTGGCCCGGCCCCTGGGATCTTGAGAGCCTGACGACCCGACTCGCACGCGTGCTGCAGGAGCGCAAAGGCCCCACCTTGCTCGCCGGTCATTCCCTGGGCGGGATGTTCGCGCTGCTGACCACATTGAAAGCCGGGCACAAGGTGAATGGCCTGCTGTTGTCGAATACCGGCGCACATACGGCAGGACATGGCGATGCGAACCTGCCGGACCGGGTGCGCAACGCATGGACCGAAGAGGCCAGCGATGCGTTTCTGCTCAGTTGTTTCCAGTGCCCGCCTCCGGTGGAGCTGTGGCAGAAGATGCGTGAGTACATGGTGCACATCAACCGCGAAGCGTTTCTTGAGGCGGTGATCACGCTGCGCCAGATCGACGTGCGGAAACGGCTTAGCGAAATCGCCTGCCCGGCCGTGATCGCGCACGGGCGACATGACCAGCGTCGCGCCATGAGCTTTGCGCAAGAGCTTGCGGACGGCATCCCCCGATCGGCACTCGTTTGGATTGACGGTGGGCATACCCCCATGGTCGACGACCCGCAGGCATACCACGAGGCCTTGAACACGCTGGTGCGACTGACCGGGATCACCGGCTGAATCGAATACAACAGACTTAGCGAGGAGAACACAATGAACAAGACGAGACGATCGACGCTGCGGCTGGCCCTGGCCGCGACGGCCATGGCGACTGGCATGATGTCGGGCACGGCAACGGCGCAGGCGAACGCGTGGCCGAATCGCCCGATCCGATTGATCGTGCCTTCGGCCGCTGGAGGTGCAGCGGATTTTGTCGCGCGGACCTTCTCGGCCTTCCTGCAGAAGCGCCTGCCCGCGAACGCTGCCGTCGTGGTGGAGAATCGTCCGGGCGCTGGCGGCATCATTGGCACCGAGGCGGCGAAGAGCGCGCCGGCCGACGGCTATACCTTCCTGATCGCATCCAACTCGACACATGCGGCCAACGTCAGTCTGTACCGGAACCTGCCCTACGATCCTATCAAGGACTTTGCGCCGGTCGGCATGTTCGGCACGTTCGGCACCATCCTGGTGGTGCCGAAGAATAGTCCTTTCAAGTCGCTGCCTGAACTGATTCGCTATGCAAAAGCCCATCCAGGCAACATGACCTACGGCTATTACAGTTCCTCGTCGCGTGTCCCGCCAGAGCTGCTGCGCGTGCGCGCCGGGCTGGATTACGCAGGTGCGCCTTACCGGAACATCACGCAGATCATCACCGACATGCTTGGTGGGCAGATCCAGTTCGCCTTTCTCGATTCGCTGTCTGCCGCCCCTGCGCTGCAAAACCCGATGCTCGCACCGATCGCCGTCACGTCCTCGCAACGCATGCCGCAGTTGGCTAGTGTCCCGACTGTCGCGGAGAGCCTGCAAGGATTCGAGGTACAGGGATGGCTCGGCCTGACTGCACCGGCAGGCACGCCGGAAGACGTGGTTAAGCGAATGAGTACGCTGGTCTCCGACGCGATCAGTGAACCGGCAATACGGACCGCGCTGGAGCGGCAGGGTATGGCGCCCAGGACGATGACACCTGAGGCCTTGCGTGCTCACATGGTGGCGGACCGCTCGCGCTGGGCCGAATGGACCAAAGCCGCCGGTATCGAACCGGAATAGACTCAGCCGACGATGCTGGCGGGAGGCACCACACGTGCCGCCCCCGCATCGGCAACTCACCAAAGATTGAGCAGATGGCCGTAGCCATGAGCACGGAAATACCTGAGTGCCGGGCCCATATACCACCGGTGCTGCGGCCTCACGCCGACGCAGTGCCGGTCACTCCTGGCCCGGATACTAGCCTGCTGATCGGCGCCGTGCTGCGCCAGGCGGCCTGGGCTGCAGCCTGCCAGCCATCAACGGTGCAAGCCTTCGCGAGGGGTGGCGTCGTCCGGCATATGAAGCGGCACGCAATCGTGGTGCGACGCGGTGACCCGGTCAGGCGCCTGGGCATCGTGCTATCAGGCATCCTGCAAGCGGGGGTTCATGCTTGCAACGGCAAGCGCATGACCTCCGCCTATATGGCTTCAGGCCAACTGTTCAATCTCGTGCCATTTCTGGATGGCGGCATGGCGTCCAAGGACTTCGTGGCGCACACGGACCTAACGGTTTGCTGGCTGAACAAGTCGCTGGTCGAGACTGCCATGTCGACCGACGCCGAGTTGCAGCGCGCCTTCATCCAGGTCTTGTGTGCACGTTCGCGCCAGTGCCTGTCGGACCGTGCGGGCCTGCTGCTGCTGACACTCCGGCAACGGTGCGCCGAGGTCCTGCTGATGCTCGCCGCTGACTATGGCATACCGCGTCAAGAAGGGGTCTCGCTCACGCTGCGCATGAGCCAAGCGGAATTCTCGGATCTGGTGGGCTGGTCCCGGCCGAAGGTGAACCAGGAACTAAAACGCATGGAAGCGGAATCGCTTATCCAGATTTCGTACTCTCACATACTGATCCTGGACATGGCGCGGCTCAGGACGGACGTTGCCGGGGAGGGCGGCGGTCCGTACTGATGGTATTCGGAAATGCCACGCCGAAGAAGACGCGGCGTGCATAATAGTCGCATAACTGATGCATCGGGGGCATCAGCCCGTGCGAGACATGCCAATGACGTCCAGTGTGACCATCAATCAGTTGCGCCATTTTCTGCTGGTCGTGGAACATGGCGGATTCCGCCCCGCGGCGGGCGAAGCGTTCCGGTCGCAGCCGGCACTGTCGCGGTCCATCAAGGAGCTTGAACAACGCCTGGGCGGCGCGCTGTTCGAGCCGGGCCGCGCGGATGTCACACAGCTTGGCGCAGCCTGTCTGCCGTACGCGCGAGACCTGATCGATCACTTCGATCGCGCGGTTGGCGCGATGCAGCGACTAGCGGACAGGGAGGAGGGGACGCTAGCCATTGCCTCGGTGCCTACCATTGCTACCCAGTGGCTTCCGGAGCTTATCCGCCGCTATATCGAGCGCTACCCGAAGATCGAGATTCGGGTGCTCGATGATCATTCTCGTAATATCCAGGCGATGGTTCTGGCTGGCGAGGTGGACTTTGGCCTCTGCAGCCGTGTCGGCAACGACACGCGGCTGCGGTTCCAGTCATTGATCAAGGACAGCTTCGGACTGGTTTGCCGTGTTGATCACCCACTTGCGAACCGACGCACGGTGCGATGGAGTGAGATCGCCAGCCTGCCGATGATCGGGACTGTGGCGCACAAGCAGATCGAGGGCGTACCGGAAATGGAGCTGTTGGCAGGCAGCCATCTGTTCGTCTCGAACATGCTGTCGCTGATTGCGATGCTTGAAGAAGGGCTTGGCGTGACCATACTGCCTTCGCTCGGCGTGCCATCCAATGCCCGGGATCTCGTCTTCGTGCCGCTGACAGGGCCCAAGGTTCACCGTGAACTTGGCATTCTTTCCCTGCGCAGCAGATCCCTGAGTCCCGCAGCGGCGCCGATGGCGGATATGTTGCTCGAACACGCGCTGGTTGCGAATCGCTGAGCCACCACCCTAGGCGAGTACATATCCTGCACCACCGCGAGATACAGCCAACCTTGGTCCATGTGTGATGTGCGGGGCCAAGGCTTGGCTCGTTCGATCATCCGTAGGGCGGTTATCCATGAACGTGCGCTGTGGTCGTCAGCTGCGCGGTGCGCTGGTATTTTCGGTTAATTTTTGGCCTGCATGACAGCGACGAGCTGCTGTGTGAGCGTGGTGTCTCTCACGGTGGGGTCCTATGGAAGGCGGGAATCAGTGAGAACCTCTCGGGGACCTTCGTGTCCATACGTCAAGACGTAGGCCGATTTCTTCAACAACCATGAAGGGGAAATAATTGAAGACCAATGTACTCCATCAGGTTGCGGCAGGGTTCGTGTTCGCTGCCATGTGCACTCAGACGGCGCTGGCTGGAACAACTGCTGAAACCCTATACAAGCAGTGTGCAGCCAAAGAAACGAATGCTGAGCAACGCGAATGCTATCCGGCAGCGGTAAGGCAATCGGAGGTCGAACTTGTCGCGGCCGAGAAAAAGGCGCGCGCTGCAATGGTTGATCTAGAGCGCGAAAGCGAAGGCAGTCGGTCGTTGCAACCCGTCATGGCCTTCGACAAGGCTGAGCGCGCATACCGTGCGTTTCGAACCGCGGAAAGCAATCGCGTGGTGGCCTCCTACGGTTCCGGAAATGGCGGTGGCCTTGCCTCGTACAAAGCGACGATCGAGATGAATCTCACGCGGATCAAGCAACTGCAGGGCGAGTCCGGGGGGCGCTAATGGTGAGTGGCGCTGTCGCAGAATGGCATCCCAAACTCCATTGTGCGTACGCCGGATTCCGCGAGAGGCCTTTCAGCCCCGACTTCTCGAGCTTCTGGCCGATCCATAGGCGTTTCGCCCTCATGCGGCATCTGCTGCGCAATTCGCTTTACTGCAAAGACCTCGCGGCCCGCATCTCGGCGTGGCGTGAGTTCACCGAACTCACCTAAAAGCCGTCTGAGGCATGAGGCGGCGTCTCATCCCCCCCGCATCCTATGGCAGCCAAACTCCGCCAACGTGACAACGCCAGCTGATTTCATCGCACATTTTAGGCCGCGTCCTACGGAACTTCCTGTTTGCAAAGCTAATAATGCCAATTCGGGTCTCCTTACCCACGGCTAATTTTCTAGCTGTGCCATGGCCACGTTATCCGCTCATACCCAGAGGTCTGAGTTTCTGCGAAGAAATAGAATAGGAGTTTTGCCGCGATGGATCGGAGGGAGGGACTTGGTCAGGGCTTGGATTGGGCGGCGCTGACGAGATCGGTCGTGCGCTGGTTGGGAGCAAACAGGAAGCCGTTTTTATTAACGATGTCCATGGCATCGTTGGTACTGTTTGCCTTGATATTCTACTTCCTTCGCCCCTACCAGAGTGAAGGCTTTCTGCGAGCTAGCAGGCCCCTGACGGAGTTCAATATTCAGCGTTCGTCCTTCGAGGACAAGGACAGCTTTCGGCGCTATCTCCGGGCCAACAAGCTGACTGGCACCCCAGACGCGCAGTATCTGACGGATGTCACGGGCCCGCAACTCATGACCAAGTGGGTCAAGGTTGTTATGGCCTATACGAAGGAGGATCTCAGGTTGCTCGCCGATATGAAGGCTCCGCTTGATTCCAGTATCCTTGGTTTCACCATTTCCTTTCGCGGGGCATCGCCAGAATCTGCCGCAGCGCGTGTGAGGTTGATGGGTGACTACCTCAGGGATGCAATGCTTCGTCAGGGACTGCTTGACGTCATTCACCAGCGCGCCGGGGAAGTCAGGGCAGAGAAGCAGAAACTCGATAACAAGCTGATCGGCAAACGCGCTGAGCTTGAAGAGGCGACTCGCAAGCTCAACGCGCTTAAGGAGATTGCGGCGAAGTATCCCGAGGCCTCGAAGTACGAATCGCGCCAGCTACTGTCGTCCAACACGGATGGCTCGCGCTATCTGTCTCCTGTGATGCAGCTTGTGGGTGTGGAATCGAGCATTGCAGATATTCGCAATACCCTTGTGTCGCTGGAGCGCGATGCAGCGCAAAACGATCTGCGGCTTAAGTTCTATGTGGGGGCGGAGAAGATCAACCCCTCCGTGAAATCAGGAGAGGAGTTGTTTAAGGACTTCAAGGACTTGCGCGCGGAGACTTTCAAGGACGTACGCCTTGACGATGATCGGGTGCGCGAAGTGGTCAACGGGATCGATCTGCTGGCGGAGACACTGCAGACGAAGTACCTCGTGAATACGCGCTTCACATCGGGGCCGTCACTTCCTGACCGTCGATCCGGGCCGGGGATAGGCCTGATGCTGGCCTTCTCATTGGTATTCGGTGTGATCTTCGCTGGTGTGGCATTCGTCGCGCGTGGCTGGATGCGTGGCGTAATGAGGATTGAGAGCCTTGCGGCTCCGGGTGTTCGCTCTTACTGATCGGCTACGTACGTGATGCAGACTCGTAGCCGCGGCATCCTGGGCGTTGTCATGCGCGCTGCCATGATCAGGCTTATGGTCTACGGGAAATCATGACCGTGCATCCAACCCGCATTGCCGCGCAGCGCATCCTGGCGGTGCTGCAGCAGGGCAGGATTCTTAGCCGGATTGACATGATGCAGATGGGGCTGGTTGCAACGCCACGCGAAGCCGAAGGAGCACTGGAGATCCTCCGGGCGGCCGGCACAATCCGTCGCAGCCGGGTAAGCGCCAGCTGTGCGGCGAAAGATACCCGCTACGAAGCCACAGGCTTCACTCTTCGGGAACCGAGGCCGAAGCCCTCAGCAGCGAGCTTCGATGCCTTGCTTCAGGTCTGGCACATTGCGTTACCCAAGGCGCCGCGCCGCGGCCATGTCCGGGATATGTTCGCCCAGGAGGAGAAGCGGTACCTGGCCGAAGAACTTGAACTCGGCACGAATGGCGAGAACAGACAAGGCTGAGAACAGAGCCCACAAGGTGAGCGACGGGCGGTGGCCGTTGGACGCCGCAGAATTGCCAACAATCGACGCGCCGGGGTCAAATGTCCCTGAGCTTCAGTCTCTGCTCTGTCTGCACCGTGCGACTTGCTTGATTGTAGAAACGAGCTCATCAGGATCAGATCTGAACGACTTCGCATGTCCCATCGTCGCTGCCGTGGGCGTGGCGCCGAACATGGTGGTTTCCAGGTGGGGTAAATCTCCGGACCACGACAAGCAAGAGTATCCACGCCATTGGACTATGCCTCGGCGGTTGCGTCGGAACGGGCCGCCAACTCGCAGTCACACTCTGTGTGGTCCCTCTCGCTGGCCGCTTCGCCGCCGTCCAGCATTAGGTCCGGGCTGGCTTCCATGATCTGGTTGATACCTTGACTTCCCCTCCGGGGTTTAGCCCGGAGGGGAAGTCAAACCGATACAGTTTGGAGAGCGCCGCTCTGCAAGCTGCGGTTGGCTAGCCTGTTGCGAGCATGTCGGCGCCGATGTCGACAGCCTGCCGACCAAAGCCCCAGCGCAGGCCATTCCTTTGCGAGCCAGGCCTGCAGGGCCGGACGGCAATGGCATTGCTCAGTTGAAAGACTGGCGGCATACCTTTCGGCGATCTCGCGGCCGCTCAGGTCCGCAACCATGGCGTCGAGCATTCCTGTTGAAACACCGTTCTCCACGCGCTTCCCCCTCTCAAACCGGTGCAGTCATTGGCCAACTGTAGGCCATGGCCATGGTCGATCGGAGCCATGGTTGCGATCAGCGTTCGCCGCGCGTATTCACTTCGGCAAGCATTCTCCGCGCAGTGACAGCAATCAGCCAATGGGCCTGGGCCTAATCTCGATGCCGTAGCGGCTCCAGCGCAGCCAGTCGCACGATATGGCGCAGGCCGCCCGCATGTTTAGGTGGCTGCCTATTAAGTTTTGGAAGTGCAGTGGTTAAGCTCCGCAACGCTCGCTACAGCCGCATGGGCTGTCGCGAACATAGGCCGGGCCGAACGCTGGCACGCGTTTAGCATCCGCGAAGAGCAGTTCCTTGGGGTACTGGATAGGTTGCCGCGATTGGACAGCTCCTTCTTCGCGCGGGCATTTCAAACTCGTTGATCTTCATTCTCCAACATGAAAAAACTCCTACTCTCCACGCTGGTTGTGTCCTCGCTCGGCCTAGCCTCGCAGTTTGCAGCCGCTGCCGACGGCACCATCACCTTCAACGGTCAGGTCACGTCCAATACCTGCACTATCAATGGCGGCACTCCTGACTTCACCGTCACGCTGCCGACCGTAGCGGCCGGTACCTTGAGCGCATCGGGCAATACCGCAGGCCGTACGTCGTTCAACATCGCGCTGACCAGCTGCACGGGCAGTAGCGCACACACCTACTTCGAAGCGGGCCCGACGACCGATTCCGCAGGCCGCCTGATGCTGACCACCGGCAGTACCGCCTCCAACGTGCAGATCCAGCTGCTCAACGGCAGTGACCAGACGTTGGTCAAGGCCGGCTTTGCCGATGCGTCGCAGAACTCGCTATCGGCGAGCATCAGCGGGGGGTCGGCCACGCTGACGTACTACGCCGAGTACTACGCCACAGGCGCGGCCGGTGCAGGGTCGGCCAACTCCAGCGTGATGTACACCATCGCCTACAACTAAGCCGGAAACGGATGGCGGAATCTCACAGTTCTGCCATCCACCTGCTTTGGATTTGACCCTGTCTTCCTGAAATGATCATGACACGCACGCGGATGATTCGATATGTCTGGACCACGACTTTGCTGCTGGTACTCGGTCTGGCCGTTGTGTTGCAGGCCGAGGCATCGGTGGTCCTTGCCGGCACGCGCGTGATTTTTAACGCCAATGAGCGTGAGACGACGGTCAGGCTGAGCAACGAGGGCAAGGTGCCAGCGCTCACGCAGGTGTGGCTGGACAAGGGCGATCCCAAAGCGGCACCCTCGGAGATCTCCGTGCCGTTCACGGTAACACCGCCGGTATCGCGCATCGACCCTGGTAAGGGGCAGACGCTGCGGATCTTTTATACCGGTGAGGCGCTGCCGCGGGACAAGGAATCGGTCTTCTGGCTGAACGTGCTGGAGATTCCGCCCGAAGCCAGTGGGGAGGCCAACAAGCTGCAACTGGCCTTCCGCACGCGCATCAAGCTCTTCTTCCGGCCGGCCGGGCTGGCCGGCACGGCGCAGGATGCGCCAGCCAAGACCGAGTGGCGGTTGCTGCCGGGCGGCAAGCAGGTGCAGGTTCGCAATCCAACGCCGTACTTCATCTCGTTCTCTGCTTTCGAGATCGAGGGCAATGGCAAGTCGGTGAAATTCGATGATGGCGGCATGGTCGGCCCCGGAGACACACAGGTGTTTGCGCTGAACACCGCTGCGACTCCCGCGCCCGGCCTGAAGGTTCACTACCACGCCATCAGCGACTTTGGTGGCGCCATTGACGGAGAGGCCGCGCTCGCCGTCACTCCATGATGCTCTCGTCGGCTGCCTAGGGCAGCCCCTTTCCAGACTCCTTCCTTTGTGGGCAAGACCCCGGTCTGCCGATCAGGGCAGCAGTCTGTCCGCTGTTTCTATCTGATTCCCGAATGCGTCAGTCATCTCCAACTCTCCCAGTGCGCCGTCAGATCAGTCTGGCTGCGTGTCTGCTGGTAGCCAGCGCGGCCGCCATGGCCGCCGACGGCGGGAGCCTGGTGGCTGAGGCGAAGTTCAGCAGCATGTTTCTGCGCCAGTCACCCGGCGAGCAGATCGATCTGAGCCGCTTCAACCGGGGAAACGCGGCACTGGCCGGCACTTACCGCGCCGACCTGTATGTCAACCAGACCTGGATCGGCCGCGCCGACGTGACGCTGCGCGCCGTCGACGGGAATGGCAGTAATGTCCAACCGTGCTTTGACCGGGCGCTTCTCGAGCGCATGGGGGTGGATCTGACCAAGCTCAAGCCGCAGGCCAGCGCACGCCTGGAGGGCGAGGGGGCTTGCGTCGCGTTGCCGGAGATCATCGAAGATGCAACGGCAACCTTTGATAATGGCGAGCAGCGCCTGGACGTGAGCGTGCCGCAGGCGAACATGTCGCGCCAGGCCCGCGGCTATGTGGATCCGAAGTACTGGGACGAAGGCATCAACGCCGCGCGTTTGCAGTACAACGCCAATGTGTATCACAGCGACAGCCAGGGCATCGCTTCGACCCAGGGTTACCTGGGTCTGGACGCCGGCGTGAACATCGGCGCCTGGCGTTTTCATCATCGGGGAAACTTCACACACGACCAGCAGACTGGTAATCACTACCAGAGCGTGCAGACGAACTTGCAACGCTCGATCGTGCCGCTCAAGAGTCAGCTAGTGATTGGCGAGGCCTTCACCGATGGGTCGCTGTTCGACAGCGTGGGCTTCCGTGGCGTGCAGCTGGCCAGCGATGACCGCATGTATCCCGAGTCGCAGCGCGGTTATGCGCCGATCGTACGTGGCATTGCCCAGAGCAACGCGCGGGTGCAGATCCGCCAGAATGGCAACATCCTCTATGACACCACGGTTTCTGCCGGTCCGTTCGAGATCAACGATCTCTATCCGACTGGCTACGGCGGTGACCTGGAAGTCAGCGTCACCGAGGCCGACGGCAGCGTGCATGTCTCGCGTGTGCCCTACGCGGCCGCCGTCAACGCGCTGCGCCCCGGTGTCACGCGCTATAGCGTCACGGCGGGCCAGTACCGCAATCCGAGCGTTCATATCTCGCCGCTCCTGCTGCAGGGCACGGTACAGCACGGTTTCACCAATCTCTTCACCGGCTACGGAGGCTTCGTGGCATCGCCTCACTACATCGCCGGCCTGTTGGGGGCAGCGCTGAACACCGACTATGGCGCCTTCGGCGCGGACATCACCCATGCCACCACGTGGCTGGTTAATGAGCCCAGCCGCAGTGGCCAGAGCGTGCGCCTTTCCTACAGCAAGCTGGTGCAGCCGACCAACACCAACCTTACGCTGGCCGCTTACCGTTACTCCAGCGGAGGCTATCTGGGTCTGGCCGACGCGATGAACCTGCGGGACCTGGATGAACGCGGCATGGCCTCTGCCATGAGTGGCATCCAGCGCGGTAGGTTCCAGGTCACTGTCAACCAGAACCTCAGGCAGGGCTGGGGCAACTTCTATCTGTCGGGTTCTGTGCAGGACTACTGGAACCGCAATGGCCGCGATACCCAGCTCCAGGCTGGGTACAACAACAGCTACAAGCGTATCAACTACGGCGTCTCGGTCTCACGCCAGCTCAACGTCACGACCAACAAGTGGGACAACCGCGTGATGCTCAACGTGGGCATCCCGCTGGGCAAGAGTCCGCGCGCGCCGTATTCGATGACCAGCCTGCAGCAGGATTCCTCGGGCAGCACCAGTCTGCACGAAACGGTGACGGGCACGCTTGGCAGGGACAACGCCGTGGCCTACGGTATCAACGTGGGCCGCAACAGCGGCAATGGGGCGGCCAGCACCAGCGTAGGTGGCAATGTGTCCTATGTATCGCCGGTGACGACGCTCAGCGCGAGTGCGAGCAGGAGCAGCAATTACACGCAGATGAGCGCAGGGCTGGCCGGCGGCATCGTGGCGTACGCGGGGGGCGTGGCGTTCACACCGAGCCTGGGCGATACGGTGGCGGTCGTGGAGGCCAAGGATGCGGCCGGCGCGCGGCTGACCAACGGCAGCGGCCTGCGCGTGGATCCTTGGGGCCATGCGGTGGTATCGAACCTGACGCCGTTTGCGCGCAATCAGGTCGAGATTGATCCACAGGGACTGCCGATGAATGTGGAGTTGAAGTCGACCATGCAGCAGGTGGCGCCGACCGCCGGGGCCATCGTGAAGCTGAAGTTCGACACCGAGAACGCCGGCCGCATGGCGATCCTCGAGGTCAGGCGTGCTGATGGCAAGCCGTTGCCGTTTGGGGCCGAGGTGCGGGACGCGGGTGGCCAGCCTGTGGGCACGGTGGGTCAGGGCGGGCGCATCATCGCGCGCGGGCTCAAGACCGACAGCGGCACCCTCAGCGTGGCGCTGGGGGAGGACGCAGCCAAATCATGCCAACTGCGCTACCAGTTGCCTCAGGAGCGGAACGACCGCCCCGCTTCGGTGGCCCTGATGCAGGCGACGTGCGCGGAATGAGGATCAAGTCAATCGTGACAGATCAGATCATGAAACCCGCTTGGAACCAATTGCGATTGAGAGGATGAACGTGACGTATAGAACGATCAAAGCTGCACTCCGGTGGTTTGTGCTGCCGGTCTTGCTGGCCCTCGGCGTGAACCATGGAGCCCTTGCCGCGTGCACAGTAACGACCGCCAATCCGGATTACATCTACACGCTACCCAGCACCCTTACTGTGGCTCGCAACGCACCGGTGGGTACGGTGATCCTTAGCTACGCCCCCCCGGGACAGAACAACCCTACGGCCTCTGGCACCTGCCCCGTGACGGCATATGCGGTCGATGCCATGGCCGGCTCATGGACCACGACGTCTGTCGCGGATGTGTACGCCACCAATGTCCCTGGCATCGGTATCAAGGTCCTCGGGAAAGCCAGCAATCACCCAGTACCACTACTCCCTACGGTGTACCAATGGTCCGGTAGCGCCACCGGACCTTTCAGCGGCTATTGGGACAGCTTTGGGTATCAGCTCGTCGTTACCGGGCCAGTTTCCCCAGGGACGCTCAGTTTTGCGAGTCCTGTGGCCAGTATGTGGCTGTCGACTTCCACCACCGCGCTCGTGGATGCGGCGGTCGTCACCAACCTGCAGATCAACGGCACCACAAACATTGTGGCGCGTGCATGTACCACGCCCGATGTGACTGTCAATCTCGGAAATCACCTGTCGTCGGAATTCTCTGGCGTGGGCTCGAAGACCTCGTCGACGAGTTTCAACATTGCGCTGAATGGCTGCCCGTCCGGGCTGAACACGATCCAATACCAGATCGATCCGGTAACGTCGATCGTGTCGGGTACCGGCAATACGGTGGTGGCCCTGAATAGCGGCTCGACGGCCAACCGAGTTGGCGTCCAGTTGCTCGACGGGAATGGCAACCCGCTGGCCTTGTCCTCGCCCATCACGTTTAGCGGATATAGCAGCAGCACCGGCGGCGACTACACGATTCCACTGAAGGCCAGGTACTATCAGATCGATACACCCGTTGGGCCGGGTTCTGCCAATACATCGATGATATTTACGATGACCTATCAATGACTGTGTGGCGGGCTGGTCGCTCGCGGTGTGCAAGAAGTCTTGTCATGTGGATGCAGGCACGCGTCGCCACAGCCCTCACGGCTGCGCGTGTTCCAACGTATCCAGCGATAGTCGGCCAAAGGTGGCCTGCATCGCGCGCCGATACAGCCCGCCGCCAGCCAACATAACCGGGTCGATCACCGTCGACCGTCTCGTAAGAGGCACGCGTGGCACACACAAGCGACAATCCTGAGAGCACGCTTCATCCATGCGCATCCAACACGCATTCCGCCTGATCACGCTTGCCATGGTGGCGACGATCGTGGGCTTCGGCAGCTATCTCTGGACCGAGGAGTGGCGGGCATACGCCGTGGCGCAACACAGCGAGGCGATGCTCCAGGCCTTTCGCGCCACGCTGGTTGCCGCCGAGAAGGTCTCGGCCGAGCGGGGGCCATCCAATGCCGCGTTGGGCGCAGCGCCTGGCGTCGCCGCCGGCGCGCTGTTGCGAGCGCGGGAACAGAGTGACGCCAGTCTGACTGCGGCCATAGCAATGTTGCACGGTGCCAACTGCCCGGAGTGCGGCGCGGCCAAAGGCAGCCTCGAGCATGCCCGGGCGCAGTTGGCGGCAGCGCGGTCCCAGATCGACCGGCTAATCGCCCGGCCATTGTCGGAACGACATGATGTGCAACGGGCCGTGAGCGGGATGTTCACCATCGTCGATGAGATCCTGCGCGTCGCGGACGGCCCGCTGTCGCGCCTGCAGCGCTCCGCTCCTGTGGCGGCGCAGCACGCGGTCAGTGCGCGATTTGCCGCCGAACTGCGCGAGTATGCGGGTCGCGCCGGCTCCGAGTTCACCAGCGCACTGGTCAGCAATCGTCCGATGCACAGCGAGGAGCGCGAGCGCCTGGCGGGGGATCTCGGGCGCGTGCAGACGTTGGGGGACCAGATCCAGCAGCGCGTCAGCTTCCAGTTGGCGTCGAAACCCGGGCTACGCGACGCCGACACTGCGCTGCACAAGCGCTTTTTCGGTGACGGCCTCGCCTATCTCCAGAAGGTCGAGGCGATCGGTCCGGCGGAACCTCGGCCGACGACGGCAGAGTTGGCCAGCACCTACGTGCCACTGATGGCGCCGATCGTCGCCATGCGCGACGCCGTGCTCGACGTGGCTCAGGCGGAAGTGCAGGCTGACACGACGCGCGCGAAGAGAAGGCTTGGTGGCTTGTTGGCGATCCTCGCGATCATCACGTCGTTTGTCGCAGCCACGTTCTGGCTGTTCGCGAAGCGGGTGCTGCGTCCACTTACGCTAGCGACGGAGGCCACCGTTGAGCTGGCCGAGGGGCGATACGACGGGCCGACACATGTCTGGCCCAAGACCGACGAGATTGGGGCCATCTTTGTCGCGCTGGAACAGTTGCGGGCGGGCCTGCTGCGGAAGGTGGCGCTCGAGCATGAGCGCACGACGCTGATCGCGAGGCTGCAGGCGGCAGTCACGCACGAGCGTGCCCAGATGATGGCGCTGGCCCAGGCGCGCGACGCAGCCGAGGCCTCGGCGCGCACCAAGAGCAGCTTCCTGGCCATGATGAGCCACGAGATCCGCACGCCGTTGCAGGGCATCCTCGGCCTGCTGGAACTGGTGGAGTATTCGCCTTTGTCAGCCGAACAGCGAAGGCAAGTGCGTCTGGCCTCGGAGGCAGGTCAGGCGCTGCGACAGATCCTCGACGATGTGCTCGACTACGCCAAGATGGACGCGGGCCGGCTGCGTCTTGCGTTAGCGCCACTTGATTTGCGCGGGCTGTTCGCCAATGTGCTGAGCCTATTGGCGCCGCGCGCGCAGGCCAAAGGGTTGCAGTTGCAGCAATGGGTGCAGCCCGACGTTCCGGTTCAACTCGTGGCCGACGGGGCTCGGCTGCGACAGATTCTTCTCAACCTCGTGGGCAACGCGATCAAGTTCACCGAGTGCGGCAGCGTGGATTTGCTCGCCAGTGTTGAGCCGACCAGCGCCGGCGAGGACGTGCTGGTGGTCTCGGTGGCGGACACAGGCATCGGGATCGCACCGGAGGATATTGCACGGCTCTTTACCCCATTCGTGCAGGGCGAGAGCGGACCGGCGCGCCGTTTCGACGGAACCGGACTGGGCCTGGCAATTTCTCGGCAACTGGCGCAACTGATGGGAGGTGAGCTGATGCTCGACAGTACACTAGGTGTTGGTACGCAGGTGATGCTGCGCGTGCCGATGCCGGGTTGCCCCGACGCTGGATCGCCCCTGTCGAACTCTGAGAGACGAGAGCATCGCGCCGAGTTCAGGTTGGCATAGGTGGCGGCATCAAGTTGATGCGCATGATCGCCAAGGATCTGAGGCGGGACCTCGAAAGAAGAAATCCGCCCGCTAAAGAATTGCCTGCGCCATTTTTTTCTTGGAGTACCGCATGAATGGTGTGCGCCTGTTGACGAGGCGGATTCGGTGGATCGACCTGCTCGGTCTGCTACGGTGCGTTGGCTTCTTGCTGTTGATGTCCATCTGGCATGACGCAGTGGCGCAGCAGCCCATTGCTACCACGGCGCAAACGATACGGGTTGGGGTAGTGCAGAACGACTGGCCGCCGTTTGCCATCGTGCAAGACGGACAGGTGAGCGGCATCGGTGTCGACTTCCTGCGCGCGGCGCTTGGCGACCGCCCCGTGCGCATTGTCACGACCACGTTTGCCAGTATGCCTGCCCTGCTGGCCGCCGCGTGCGCCAACCAGGTGGACGTGGTGCTGAACGTTGGCGAGACTGCCGAGCGCGCGCGTTGCCTGCGCTTTTCCGAGGCCTACTTCGATGCCACTGCCGCAATCGTCGGCCGCGCAGGGGCAGCGGGGCAGGATGCCGTCGCATTGGAGCAGGCACGGATTGCGGTGGAGCCGGGCTCTTTCATGGACGAGCGGCTTCGCGCACGGTTCCCGAATGCGCGGTTTGTGCCCGTGAAGGACGCTGAAGGCGGGTTGCGTGCCGTACGCGACAACCAGGCGGATTACTACCCCACGCGGCAGCCAGTGGCGGACTATTACTTGGGACGGCCCGAGTACAAAGGCCTGGCCGTTCAGGCAGGCTACCGGGAGCCCGGTGGCGGCCTGCATTTCGCGTTCAGTCCGGCCGCCGCCGCCCTACAGACCACCGTCAATCAGGGGCTCGCCACGATGCCACAAGACGCGCGGCGCGCCATTATCGGTCGTTGGGTGACGCCTCCGATCGTAGCGTCGTCGCCTGCAGGAGAGTTCTTTCTGACGCCGGAGGAGCGGGCGTTTCTGCAATCGCTGCCCGTGCTGAAGGTGGCATTCGACGCGGGGTCGGCACCCTATAGTTACGTCGACGACAGAGGACGACCCGGCGGCATGGCGGCTGACTACCTGTCATATCTGGGTCGCACGCTCGGCGTACGGTTCCAGCGTGAGCGTGCCGCACCCTTTGCGCAGACCGTGGAAGCGCTGCGGCAAGGCAAGCTGGACCTGATGGCCGTCGCCGTGGCCGAGGATCCAGCGCTGGCTGGCCTGCCGGTGACCCGGCCCTATGCCTCCTTCCCGATGGTCATCGTGGGGCGCCAGCTGGATGTGGCGGTCGAAGGCCTCAACGACCTGACTGGCAAGCGTGTGGTCGTTTGTGAGGCGAGTGGTGTGGAGGGCCTGCTCAGGGCAGCCGTCCCGCATCTGCAGTTGTCCGTCGTAAGTTCCGTGCATGCCGGCATGGAGGCGGTTGCCAATGGGAAAGCCGATGCATATGTGGACGATCTGGCTACGGTGGACGTGGAGCTGCAACGTTATTTCGCGGGGACGCTGCGCATCATAGGTTCCGGCAGACAAACGCTGGACATGGGCTTTGGCTTGTCCCCCGAGCTGGGAGCACGGCTGCTGCCGCTCATTGACCGTGCCATGGAATACATGCCGCAAGTCGAGCGCCTCGCGATCCAGAGCCGTTACATCGCCGCCAGCTATGCTCTGGAGCCCTCATGGCAGCAGGTCCTGCGACGCATCGCCCCATACCTGGTCGCCGTCATCGTTATTATCGGGATCCTGCTGCGCTCGCAGTATCGATTGCGACGGGAGGCGTCCGCCAGGCGACTCGCCAAACAGCAGCTTCAGGCGCAACTGGATTTCCAGCGCACGTTGATCGACGCCGTCCCGATTCCGATCACCGTCAAGGATGCCCAAGGGCGATACGTTGAAGTCAATGCCGCCTTCCAGTCGCGGGCGGGGATGACTAGACAGCAGATGGTTGGTCACTTGCCCACAGAGCTGAATGTGCCGGGCAACCGCGCAGCCGAAGCGTTGGAAGCGGGCTCCCGGCGAGCCCTGGAGACCCAACAGCTGCAGCAGTTTGCGGTGGACTACGTGGACGCCGATGGCAAGCAACGCTATTACCTGTGCTGGGCGCAACCCATCAAGAGAGTCGGGCCGGAGTTCGCCGGGGTCATCTCGGCCGCGGTGGATGTGACGGAGATTCGCAACGCCGAAGCCAAGGCCCAAGCTGCCGAGGCCATGCTTGTGGACGCGACTCGCCATTTGCCCGCCACGGCTTTCCGAATGCGCGAGCGCGACGGTGTCTTTTCGTATGAGTGGGTGAGCGGCAATGCGCAGCAACTGCTCGGTCGCTCATCAGAATCGTTGATTGGTCCGGCTAATCCGCTGCTGGGCATGGCCAACGTGGAGGACCGCATCGCGGCGTTGGCCGCAGCCGAAGAGGCCAAAACCACGGGGCGGCCTTTGAGCGCGGACATGCGTCTTCTGATCCGTGGACAAACACGCTGGATCCGCATCCATGCCGTGCCTAAGACAGAGCCGGATGGCGGCGTCCTGTGGCACGGCTACTATGTGGACCTCACGGAAGAGCGCGAGCGTGCCAACGCACTGGCGCAGGCAAAGGATGCGGCCGAAGCGGCATCGCGAGCCAAGGACAGTTTTCTGGCCATGATGAGCCATGAGATCCGCACGCCAATGAATGGCATTCTCGGCCTGATCGAACTGCTGCAAAGAACGCCGCTGACGGCCGAGCAGCAGCGCATGGTCGCGTTGGCCGGCGAGTCTGGCCAGGCACTCGGACGGATACTGGACGACATTCTGGACTACGCCAAACTCGAGGCCGGGCGGCTTGCCATCCTGCGAGCGCCGGTGGATCTTCGGGAACTCTTCGACGGCGTGCTCGGCTCGCTGTTGCCGCAAGCTTTCCAGAAGGGCTTGCGTCTGAAGCAAAGGGTGAGCGCGGAGGTGGCGGCCATCGTGCAGGCCGATGGCATCCGTCTGCGCCAGATTCTGTTCAATCTGCTAGGTAATGCCATCAAGTTTACCGATCACGGCAGCGTGATGTTGCGCGCAACCATGGAGCCAGGTGCTACCGGGTTGCCAATGCTGGTCGTGGTCGTGGAAGACACTGGAATCGGTATTGCCAGGACGGATCTCGCTCGCCTGTTCGCCCCGTTCATGCAAAGCGAGCGCAGTACCGCACGCCGATTCGGTGGAACCGGGCTGGGGCTAACCATTGTCAGGACGCTGGCAGAGCTCATGGACGGCGAGATAACCCTGAAGAGCGAGGCGGGGGTGGGTACGACGGCGGTACTCCGGGTGCCATGCGAAGTCGTCAGCCAGGGCTATGATTTGCCGAACCTCCGCGGCAGGGCGCTATCCGTTCTTGTCAGCGATGACAGCAGGCGTGCGGCCCTGATCGCCTACGGCGAGGCCGCCGGCATGCGCTGCGTCAGCCCGGAGGATGAGACTCCGGACGATGGCATCGCAATTACCGATCGGATGGAGCGAGCCGGGCGAAAGGGCCAGTTTGCGATTCACCTGACCGATGAATTGCTGCCATTGGGTTACAGCCAGGATGAGTCTGGCGTGTCGCTCGGCAGCAATCCGTTGCGATGGACGGCTTTTGTGGGAGCACTGGAAGCGCTGCTCAAGGGCATTGCACCAGCCTCACCACAGGCCTCGCGGGCGGGAGAGGGGAAAGCAGACGATCTGGTGCCCCAGGGCGCCAGGATCCTTGTCGTCGAGGACCATCCCATCAACCGGGAAGTTATCGGGCAGCAATTGCGTCTGCTGGGCTACCGCAGCACGGTGTGCACCAACGGGCAGGAAGCGGTAACGGCGCTGCGGGCCGATACGTATGATCTGGTGCTGACTGATTGCCACATGCCGGTCATGGACGGATTTGACTTGACTCGGTCGATCCGGGCGAGTGATCGGCCGTCCGTCCGAGCGCTGCCCGTGGTGGGACTGACTGCAACAGTCGCCAGGGAAGAGCATGTCCTGTGCATGGAAGTGGGCATGAACGCGTTCCTGGTGAAGCCGGCGACATTGGCATCGCTACAGCAGACGATCGAGACCGCATTGCAAGGAGGTCCGGAGGCACCGTCGCCCAAGACGGAGGTTCGATCTCGGGAAGCATCACCGGCCCGTCGGACGCCCGAATCCGGCGGATTCCGTCCGGAATGCATCGATACCGTCGGGCTGCGGTCCCAACTGGAGCCCATGTTGGCGGAGCGCGACGTGCGCCAGATCTTCTTGCGATCCCTGGAACAAGACCGCGACGCCTTGCGTGCGCAGCTGGCGGCGCCGACGCCCGCAGGACTGGGCAAGTGGTGTCATCGTGCCGGTGGCGCGATTTCGGTGATGGAGCAGCCATACCTGCACGAGTTGCTCGATCGGCTGGATGGTCTGCTGGAGACCGGCTCCCCGGCTCAAATCCAGTCGGCGGGCGCTTCGCTGTCGGCGATGTATGACTACCTGATCGATTGGCTGGAGAAGCTGGATGTTGCGTGACCGGCCTGCCAGGAAGATCGGGCGAGCGCCAGCCGAGACCGGCCCCGAATGCAAGGCCATCGGAATAGCCGGGCGATGTCAGGCGATTGACGGCATCTTCCGTCAGCCGCGAAGATCCTTCAGCGGCACTCCCATCAGAAGAGTACGTCCAGCAAGTCAAACAATTCGGCGTCGCCCCGGGGCCGCAGACCGTGACCGTCGGCGGACTTCCTCCAGCAAGCACTCCACGAAACACTGTGCGGCGTTGCTGCGCATGGTGTTGCGCCGACCGATGATGCCCAGACGGCTGGTCTCGAACTGCTCGGAAATTCGCACCGGCTGCACCCAGCCTCGCATGGCGTCGCACACCAGCAAGGGCTTGGGGCAATAACTGAGCATCCCGACATGGGTGCCTTGATCGGACTGACGCTGACCAACACCCTGTCACCGGAAGCGCTCGAAAGCTGGGGTTGGCGCATCCCTTTTGCGATCGGCATCCTGGTGATTCCCGTTGGTCTCTATATCCGCCGGCATCTCGATGAAACCGGCGTCGTGCAGGAGGGCGGCGCGCCGAGGCAGGAGCACGCCGGCCTGCGCGAGATCTTCACCCGCTATTGGCGCATGGTGGTGGCCGGAGTACTGATCACCATCGGTGGCACCTCGGCCACCTATATCGTGCTGCACTACATGACCAGCTACGCCATCTCGGTGCTGAAGATCCCGGCCGGGGTCAGCATGGCGGCAGGCTGTGTGGGCGCACTGGTGCAGGTGGCACTGTCTGCGTACGCGGGCAGGTTGTCGGACCGGATCGGCCGCAAACCGCTTATCCTCTGGTCGCGTATCGCGATGCTGGTCGCGATCTACCCGGGCTTCCTGCTGCTCAATGCTCAGCCGACCCTGCCCGTGCTGCTGGGCGTTGTTGCCGCGCTGTCACTGATGCTGGTGCTGAACGTCGTGCCGTCAGTGGTAATGCTCTCGGAACTGTTTCCGCGGCGCATCCGTGCGACTGGCATGTCGATCGTGTACTGCATTGGCGTGCTGGTGTTTGGTGGTTTCGCGCAGTTCCTGGCCACCTGGTTGATCGCCGTGACCGGCAATGCGAATGCCCCCGCGCAATATGTGATCGGTTGCGGCATCGTATCGCTTGTGGGCCTGGCCATGGTCGCGGAAACGGCCGGCAAGCGACTGAACTGAGCGACCGCGATCCAAGCGGCAGCATCTCTGGCGTCAAGCGACGTGCAAAGCGTTGTCTTATTGCGATCGCCCGAGCCTCGCAGCGAGCAGCCTGTTCGCGTTTTTCAGCATCGGTTCGTTACTTGTCTACGCGGTGTTCGGGGTGCTCTACCTGGGCGCAGCGTTCGCGCCCCCGATTCACGACCATCTCGATGGCCATCTACTTCTCAATCGTCTCAATGTCGACGGTCGGGTATGGTGATTGCGGGCCGAGTCCAGGGCTTCGCCATCCTTCTGCACGGACTGCGCCTTCATGCAGGTTTCGATAAGCAACGGCTTGGCCGGGAAAATCCTGGTGTAGATCTCTGCCCATTGCTGCGCGTCGTCGCGATGCCAAGTGCGCTGCCGTTCGGAAGCGATGGCTGCTGTATCCATCGGTACGACGCTCACCTGCACCACGCGAGCCAGCGTGATTTTGTGGGCCATTTTCGAGTATGTGCCCGAGGCGTCCACCACCGCAACGACCTTGTAGCCGTTAGCGCCTGCGTTGATGGACGGGAAGGCCGTGCACACGCTCAGGCGCTGGTGGTCTGCTGGGCAACCGTGCCGAATCGGCCGCCGTTGAGGTCGGTAAACGCCTGGAGGATCTCATCCTGGCTGTTCATCACGAAAGGTCCATAGCCGATGATCGGCTCGTCGATCGGTTCGCCGGCCAGCAGGATCAGGACAGCATCGGTGCTGGCTTCCATCGACACATCTTCGCCAACACGATCCAGCAGCACCATCTGGGCTTCGCCAGCCACTGTGCTGACATTGACGCGCACCGTACCGCGCAGCACGATCAGTGCGGCGTTCCATCCGGATGGGATCGGTAGCTCGCTGATGCCACCCTGGTTCAGGCGCATGTCCCATACGTTCATCGGCGTGAAGGTGTGCGCGGGGCCGACCTTGCCCTCGTACTGGCCAGCGATGACGCGGACCGTGCCGGCATCATCACGAAGCGGCACGACGGGAATGTCGGCATCGACGATGGCCTGGTAGCCGGGCGCCGTCATCTTGTGCCTGGCGGGAAGGTTCACCCAGAGCTGAACCATTTCCAGGGGCCCGCCGGTGCGAGTGAAGGCCTCGGAGTGAAACTCTTCATGCAGAATGCCGCCGCCGGCCGTCATCCATTGCACATCGCCAGCACCGATCACGCCGCCCTGGCCGGTTGAGTCGCGATGCGCGACTTCACCCTTGTAGACAATGGTCACGGTTTCGAAGCCTCGGTGCGGGTGGACACCGACGCCTCGCGGCTGCTGGCCCGGACTGAAATCGGCAGGGCCCGCGTAGTCGAGCAAGAGGAAAGGGCTGAGCCGTTTGCCATGGCTCTGATAGGAAAACATCGAGCGCACGGGGAAGCCGTCGCCCACCCAGTGAGAACGTGGTGCGCTGTAGACACCGAGGACTCTCTTCATTGCAATCTCCAGTTTCGCGGCGGTGCCGCGCAATTGCAGGAGAGTAGGTGTCCCGCACTCAGATCAGTAGATCCCGGATCTGCATCTCAGCGTCCTATGGCGCGGACGATGAGGGTGCGGCGGCCTGGCGGTGCCATGGCCACAGGCTGGCTCCATGCACCGTGCGGCCGTTTGAATCTCTGGTCTAGTCCTCTTCCATTTTTTCGAATCGTTCGGCGAGGTAGTCAATCAGCAATCTGACGCCGGGCAGCAAGCCGCGCCGCGAGGGAAAAACCGCATGAAGAATTTCGCGCCGAGGCGCCCAGTCGGGTAGCAAGCGGACGAGGGAACCATCTGTCAACTGGTCACGCACCATCATCACTGGCAACTGACAGACGCCTACCCCCGCCACTGCCGCATTGCGCAAGGCAATCATGTCACCAGTTACCAAACGTGGACGGTGATGGATCGTGGCCTGTACGCCGTCGGGCCCGTACAGGTGCCACGTGTGATCCTGCTGGGGAGTCCCGATGGCCAGGCTGGGCCAGTCCGAAAGTTCGGCGGGGGCAGGCGGCATGCCATGGGCTTGGGCAAGCGCGGGGCTGGCAACAAGGCACTGGCTGCGCTCGGCCAGTACGCGGATGACCAAGTCGCTGTCCTGGAGCGGCGGCGGGCGCACGCGGATGGCTAAATCGATGGCCTCTGCAACGGGATCGACCCGCCGGTTGGTGGCCTCTAAATGAACGGTCAACAGGGGATGCCGTGCCATGAACTCGCTGAGAATCGTTCCGACATGGACCTGGAGGAGTGCCACCGGGCAAGTCATGCGCAGGGTGCCCCGTGGTTCGGCCTGTATGACCTCGATAGCCTCCTGCGCGGCTTCTGCCTGCATCAGCATGGCCTTGCAGTGCTCATAGTAGACGCGGCCGATTTCGGTGACGGCGAACTGGCGGGTCGAGCGCTGTATCAGCCGCACGCCCAGGCGTTCCTCCAACATGGCGATACGGCGGCTCAGCTTGGATTTTGGCATGCCCAATGCCCGTCCTGCCGGGGCGAATCCACCATGCTCCACAGACTGCGCGAAGTAGTAGAGATCGTTCAGGTCTTGCATGGGCATGTCTGGTTGTTCAATTTATGGGACTCTGCCGATCATTTTTTATATCTACAGCCGGCGTCGTCCCAATACTAAGCTGTAGGCATCAATGCAGCAAATGGCCATCGCGGATTGCAACCCTTACAAGGCCACTAGCAGGCATGCCTATGGTGTGATCGGGGAGCAACAGATGTCATTACGTACGGAAGAGATCGAGGCCTATCTGCGGGTCGTCGAGCTAGGGGGAATCAGCGCGGCAGCGCGGCATATGGGGTTATCCAAATCCGTTGTCAGCAAGCGCATCAGCGATCTGGAGCGGGAACTCGGCGCATCGTTGCTCCAGCGCTCTTCGCGTCGCATGCAGCCCTCCGAGAGCGGCCGGTATTTCTATGAGCAGGCGCGCGCAGCCATGAGTCAGCTTACCCAAGCCGCGCAGAGTGTCTCGGAGGCGGCGCAGGAAGTCTGTGGCGAACTGCGCATCCTGGCGCCCATGAGCTTTGGTACACGCTGGTTGTCGCCGCTCATTGCGGAATTCGGCCGCGCCAACCCACGGCTGCGACTGAGTCTCGAACTGGACGACAGGTTGGTCGATCTGGCCTACGGCGGGTACGACGTGGCCATCCGCATTACGCGGCTGCGCGACAGCGACCTCATCGCGCGCAAGCTTGCGCCCAGTCGCCGCGTGGTGTGTTGCAGCCCGGACTATGCGGCGCGCGCCGGACTTCCCCGAACCGTCGAGGATATCGGCCACCATGCCTGCCTGTCATACAGCAATTCCTTGCCGGGCCAAATCTGGACCTTCCAGCCGGACGCGCATGAAGAAGCGCCGAAGACCATCACGCCGCGCGGCATCTACACGGCCAACAACGGCGAGGTGCTGCGTGATGCCGTGCTTGCCGGCCATGGCTTGGCCGTGTTGCCACGCTTCATCGTCTGGGAAGACCTGCGGGCGGGTCGGCTGATCGAGGTTCAGCCAGGGGCCACGCCGGTGGAGGATGGCATCTTTGCCGTCTATCCCCGTAACGCATTCGGTTCGGCCAAGCTCAGGGCCCTCGTGCAGTTCCTGCAGGCTTCGCTTTCGCAGCCGCCGTGGGAAGTTCCCGGCTCGTCGATGGAAAGCGCCGAAGTGGTACCCCTGTATGCGGAGGCGCCCAAACGTTGAAATTGGGCTCAGGCGCGCAAAGGGTAGGGCTTCTCCGGATCGATGCCGTACTTGGCGATGGCCTGGCTCAGTACGCCGCGCTCCAGCGTGCCTTCATCCACCAGTGCCTTCAGGGCCGCCAGTGTGATCCAGCGGCGGTCCACCTCGAAGAAATCACGAAGTTGTTCGCGAGTATCCGAACGGCCATAGCCGTCAGTGCCCAGCACTGTGTACGCACGCGGCACGAACGGACGGATCTGTTCGGCCAACGCCCGCACATAGTCGGTGGCGGCGATAACCGGGCCACGCGTGTCGGCCAGGCAGTGTTCCACATGCGATGTGCGCGGCGCCTCGTCAGGGTGCAGCAGGTTCCAGCGTATGACTTCGTTGCCCTGGCGTGCCAGTTCGGTGAAGCTGGGACAACCCCACAGGTCGGCCTGCACGCCCCAGTGCTGCTCCAGCATGGCTGACGCCGCAATGACTTCGCGGAAGATCGTGCCGGCGCCCAGCAACTGCACGCGGGGGGCTTCGCCGTTGCTTGTGCGGCGGAATGCGTACATGCCCTTGAGAATGTCTTGCTCCGCGCCCTCGGGCATCGCCGGATGCTCGTAGTTCTCGTTCATCACGGTGATGTAGTAGTAGACGTCTTCCTGCATCTGCAGCATGCGGCGCAGGCCGTCCTGGATGATGACCGCGAGTTCGAAGGCAAACGTGGGGTCGTAGCAGACGCAGTTGGGGATGGTGCCACCCCAGACCAGGCTGTGGCCGTCTTCATGCTGCAGGCCTTCGCCGTTGAGCGTGGTGCGCCCCGCTGTGCCGCCCAGTAGGAAGCCGCGCGCGCGCTGGTCGCCGGCGGCCCAGGCCAGATCGCCAAAGCGCTGGAAACCGAAGATCGAATAGAAGATGAAGAAGGGGATCATTGGCTCGCCATGCGTGCTGTACGACGTGGCCGCGGCAATCCAGTCTGCCATGGCGCCGGCTTCGTTAATCCCTTCCTGGAGGATCTGGCCGTCCTTGGATTCCTTGTAGAAACTCAATTGCGACGCGTCCTGCGGCGTATAGGTCTGGCCCTGCTGCGACCAGATACCGATCTGGCGGAAGAGGCCCTCCATCCCGAACGTGCGCGACTCGTCCGAGACAATCGGCACGATGCGCTTGCCGAGCGCCTTGTCACGTAGCAACGTATTGAGGATGCGCACGAAGCTCATGGCGGTGGAGAACTCGCGTCCTTCGCCGCTCGCCTTAAGTTGCCCATCAAATGCGGACAATGGCGGCACCGGCAGTTCAGGCCCCGTGCGGCGGCGCGATGGGAGGTAGCCCCCAAGGGCCTGTCTGCGCTGATGCAGATAGGCGTGTTCGGGCGATCCTTCCTCGAATTTCAGGTAGCTGAGATCGGCGAGTTGCTCGTCGGTGAGTGGCAGGCCGAAGCGGTCGCGGAACTGCCCCAGTGTTTCCACGCGCATATGCTTTTGCTGGTGGGTGATGTTCTGGGCCTCGCCCGCCTCGCCCATGCCATAGCCCTTGATAGTCTTGGCCAGGATCACGGTGGGCTGGCCGGTGTGGTGCGCCGCTGCGTGGTATGCGGCGTAGACCTTGTGTGGATCATGGCCGCCGCGATTGAGTTGCCAGATGTCGTCGTCGGACCAATCCGCCACCAGCGCCTTGAGGGCTGGGGAGTTGAAGAAATGTTCGCGCACGTAGGCGCCGTCTTTGGACTTGAAGGTCTGGTAGTCACCGTCGACGCAGGCCATCATCCGTTGCGCCAGGATGCCGTCCTTGTCGCGGGCCAGCAGGGCGTCCCACTTACTGCCCCATACGACTTTGATCACATTCCAGCCGGCGCCGCGGAACTCGGATTCCAGTTCCTGAATGATCTTGCCATTGCCACGCACGGGGCCGTCCAGGCGTTGGAGGTTGCAGTTGATGACGAACACCAGGTTGTCGAGTTGTTCGCGCCCGGCCATGCCCAGCGCGCCGCGGGATTCGGGCTCGTCCATTTCGCCGTCGCCGCAGAATACCCAGACCTTGCGTGCGCGATGGTCGCCGAAGCCGCGGTCCTGCAGGTATTTCATGAAGCGGGCCTGATAGATGCCCATGATCGGGCCCAGGCCCATCGACACGGTCGGGAACTGCCAGAAGTCCGGCATCAGCCAGGGATGCGGATAGGAAGAGATACCTTGACCGCCGACTTCCTGGCGAAACTTGTCCATCTGGGCCTCGCTGAGCCTTCCCTCCAGGAAGGCGCGGGCATAGAAGCCGGGTGCTGAGTGGCCCTGGAAAAACACCAGATCGCCGCCGTGCTGTGCGGACGGAGCGTGCCAGAAGTGGTTGAAGCCGACTTCATATAACGTCGCCGCTGAGGCAAAACTGGCGATATGTCCACCGACGTTCGTATCGCGTCCCGCGCGCAAAACCATCGCGATGGCATTCCATCGGATAAATGAACGAATACGGTGCTCCAGTCCCTGGTCGCCGGTACTGTGCGCCTGATTGTCGAGCGGGATCGTATTCACGTAGGCCGTATTGGCGCTGAACGGCAGGTAGATGCCGGCGTCATGCGCGCGCCGGATCAACTGTTCAATAAGGAAATGCGCTCGCTCGGGGCCTTCGTGGGCGATGACACCTTCCAGCGCGTCCAGCCATTCACGGGTTTCCTGAGTATCGATGTCGTTGTCGCTGGCGGACGAGATGGGCATCACTGGCGCCATGGTGATCTCCTGTCGGCCCGGTGCGGGCAAGCGGCACGGAACCGGCCGCAGTGAAGGGAATATGCAAGGGGGAAAAGACTAGCACCGCGAAGCAGTATGGATAAGGTGCACCGCGGCAAACATGCTGTTCGGCTCAGGGAAACACCACCCCATAAGGGGCGGCGCTCTGGCATTCGATGATGCGCGATCAGGCGCCGTCGGTGAAGACGTCGACAGTTCTGATCGCGCCATCCGTGTATGGGTCTGCCTTGCGAACAGCAAGCGTGCGGAACTGTTCCTCGACAAGTGGCTGCGAAGTGTTTCGTACGGCGATTTGCGCTTGTGTGGCACTCGCGCGGCCGCCGTCGGTAAAGGGATCCGGCTTGCGAGGTGCTGCGTGCGCGCTGGACGTCGCGACTAGGAGGGCGGTGGTAGCTAGGACGATGGCTTTCATGGTTGGACTCCAATATCGGGTTGAAAGAGGACTTCGTTGAGCGGGGTCAACTGCACTGTCGACGGATGCAATATATCACAACCGTACCGTATGGTACTGTTTTGTTTGTGGGGTGTGACATGGGTGCCGTTATGTGTCGCAAACAGCCGCCTTTGGTAGACTGCGCCGTCCTTCATCCATATGGTCCCGACTCTTCCTGTGAAAGCCACTTCGTCGCCAACGCTGAAATCGCCCGCTTCGGTAGAGAAGCCCGCCATGCGCATTACGCGCCGGGGAGAAGCCAAGCGTGCCGCGATCCTGGAAACCGCGGCAATGCTTTTCCTGGCACGTGGCTATGATGGCGTCAGCCTGGACGAGATCGTGAAGGCGTGTGGGGGGTCAAAGACCAACGTCTATAGTTATTTCGGCGGCAAGGACGGTCTGTTTGTTGCCGTGGTCGAAGCGCTCTGCGATCGCTTCCTGGCGAAGGTGGAGAAGCTTGAGCCGTCGCGCACCAATACAGCCAATGGCTTACGGGACCTTGCAAGTCGTTTTCTGGAGTCGTTACTGGAGGAAAGCCACCTGGCGTTCCTGCGACTGATCATCGCGGAAGCGCGGCGCTTCCCGGAGATTGGCCAAGTCTGGTACGCACGAGGGCCGCTCGCCACCTGCCAATACGTGGCCGGGTATCTGGCTCGACAGCAGTCGACCGGCACGAAGCTGAACGCCACGCCCGAGGTGGCCGCGCAACTCTTCCACAGCATGGTGATTGCCGGCGTCCTGCACCGTACACTGGCCACTGGCGAGCACCCGGGTGAGGCGCAAATTGACATGTTGGTCAAATCTGCGATTGACCTGATCGTGGCAAAGTCGTCCGCCGCAGGGTAGGGCAACTAATCCAGGCGCTTCATACGGTAGGAAACTTCAATCCGCTCCACAGCGTCGCTGCCTTCTTCCTGAAAGCGGCGAATATGCTCGGTCTGCGTGTGGTGAACCTCCTGGGCGCCGGGACTATCCCAATGCTCGACAAAGACAAAGCGCCTTGGATCGTCCTGCTGCACGAACAACTCATACCGCAGGTTGCCAGTGTCTCTGCGCGAGGGCTCCACTACGGCCCTGAGCTTGTCGCGTAGCTCCGATTCTCTGCCCGCTTTCGCGTACAGGACCACAAGCACAAAGAGATCCTCGTCCATGCCAGCCCTCCGCCCTTTCATGCGACATCGCTACAGGGCAGGCTAGGCAACGAATGTACTGATCGCAAGCGCTTCTTCAGGCTGTTCGGCTGCATCGAACGGCGGGTTCTGTGGCTGGCTATCACGCTACAGCCCGGTCTCACATATGCTGCAAGGGCTCGCAGCAACTCCATATGGACAAGTGGCACCCGTGCCGTATGGCGAGCGTTTACCAATTCTTCTTGGAGGCTATTATGGCCAGCGAACCCATCCGCGATCCACTCAAAGACCATCTGCTTACACCGCAGAACGCAGCCTTCGTTGTCATTGACTATCAGCCAGTGCAGGTGAACTCGATTGCCTCGATGGACCGGCAACTGCTGATCAACAACATCGTTGGTTCGGCGAAGGCAGCGATTGCTTACAAGCTGCCCATCATCCATTCGACTGTGAACGTGAAGACCGGCCTCAACAAGCCGCCCATTCCACAGCTCGCAAAAGTGCTGAAGGACTATCCCACCTACGATCGCACGACCATCAATTCCTGGGAGGATGTCGAGTTCCGCGCAGCCGTAAAGGCAACCGGCCGCAAGAAGCTCATCATGACTGCGCTGTGGACTGAAGCCTGCCTGACGTTCCCTGCGCTCGACGCGCTGGCCGAAGGCTTCGAAGTCTATGTGGTGGTTGATGCAGTTGGCGGTACATCCGGAGCCGCGCATGAGGCAGCGCTGCGCCGCATCGAGCAGGCCGGCGGAAAAATGATCAGCGTGGCCCAGCTGTTTTGCGAACTGCAGCGCGACTGGTCGCGCGCGGAGACCGTACCCGCCTTCATCAACCTGTTTATCGAGACCGGTGGCACGGCCGGCATCCAGTTCTCATACGACCGCACCGAGTAAGTACTAGCAGGAGCCGCGGCTGAAGCGCCGCTCCGTTCCTGCATGTAGCCTCGACCCGTTGGCATGCGTCCGCGTGACTGCCGCGAACAATGCCCTTCGCCTGTTTCTTTGACAGGCTTTTTTTTTAACATGGCAGTACCGTACGGTACGGAATATTTTTACTTGCATCGATAGAAAAGCAGTTCTAGTATATGCGCTATACGCAAAGCGTTGCGCATAGCGCAAAAAAAGGAGGCAGGGTGAAAGCATCGTCCCCAGATACAAAACCGCCGGCTACGGCAATCGCCTTTGTGGATATGCATGGTGTGTCGGTGCACGGTCGCAACCTGAGTCGCGACCTGATCGGTCACATGGGCTTTACGGAATACTTTCTATTTCTGCTGACCAGCCGCGTACCAGACAGCGGGCTGGTGGCGATAACCAACGCTTGCCTGGTTGCTATTGCCGAGCATGGCTTGGTGCCATCAGTACAAGCAGCCCGCATGACGCTGGCGGCTGCACCTGACGCCCTCCAGGGGGCAGTGGCGGCTGGATTGTTGGGATGCGGGTCGGTCATCCTTGGCGCATCGCAAACCGCTGGGCTGATGCTGCAGGAAGTGTTGACGGCGCAGGGTGAGCGTTCCCTGGAGGAGAGTGCCGATACCGTGGTCGCGACCTTGCGTCGCGAGCGCAAGCCTTTGCCGGGATTCGGTCACCCGACGCACAAGGAAGGGGACCCACGCGCCCATCGCTTGCTGGAAGTTTCGCGAGAATTGGGTTTGGCCGGCAGGCATGTGGCGGCACTGGAGGCGGTTGCCGCCGCAGTGCCCCGGCATTTTCCCCGCCCTATTCCGCTCAATGTATCGGGAGCAATCCCTGCCGTCCTGTTGGATGCTGGCTACCCTGTTGGGGCTCTCAAGGGCGTGCCGCTGCTGGCTCGCGTGGCCAGCCTGATCGCGCACCTGCAGGAGGAGACGCGTCTGCCAATAGGCTTCGCGCTGGCTGATGCGGCTGAACATGCCGTTGCCTATATCGGGCCGGAGGTCTGCACAGCATGAACCCATCCGACAACCTGATCGAAGCTCAGGAGTTGTCGCCGCTGGAGGTGCTACGGCAATACCGCGCGCACGACTTCACGCTGTCAGCGTTCCTGGCAGCACGCGTGGCACAGCATCCCGACAAGCCTGCGTTGCTGTTCGAGGGAGAGACATGGAGCTATGGCGAACTGGCTGCGCGCATCGCACGCACCGCGGCGTGGCTCAGCCACGATATGCACATCCGCGCCGGCGACCGTGTTGGTGTGCTGTCCGCCAACCATCCGTCCACCGTCGTGCTGATGTTCGCGCTGGCGCAGCTTGGCGCCACGCTGGTTCCGGCCAATCCCGACTACCGGCTGGATGAGGCGTTGTACGTCTTCGAGCATGCGCAGATCTGTGGGCTGATCTGTTCGCCGAACACGCTCGACACGGCCGCGGCCGTCGTGTCGCAGCTTGGCGGCGATGTCTGGCTGCGTGCCAATGAGGCCGGCGGGCACGGACAGGCACTGACCGGCGAATCGGAAGCCGATACCGAACTGCGGGCCGAGGCCGCCTCTACGGCGATGATTATCTATACGTCGGGCACGACCGGCTTTCCCAAAGGCGCCATGCACGGCCAGCGTGGCTACGTGCTGACGGCCGAAGCTTTTGTCGGCCGCATGCACCTGCAGCCGAACGAACGCGTGATGTGCGTGATGCCGCTGTTCCACATCAACGCGCTGATGTACTCGGTAGGCGGCGCGCTGGCTTGCGGTGGCTGCCTGGTGCTGGTGCGCCGGTTCTCGGCGTCGTCGTTCTGGCGCTTAGCGGCGGAAAGCGGCGCGACGGAGGTCAACTTGGTCGCGGCAGCAGGTAGCATCCTCGCGCGGCGTCCGCGCGAGGAGTTCGTGCCCGGCCACCGGATCTCCAAGATGTTTATCGCGCCGCAGACGAGCGAGATGGTGAGCGCAATGCGCCATGAGTTTCACGTGGCGCGACTGATTGAATGCTATGGCATGACGGAGATCCCAGGAGTCATTGCCAACCCGTTCCATGGCCCACACAAGCTGGGCACGATGGGCCTGATCTCACGCCACCCCGATCCAGATATCTCCCCGCCTCAGGCGCGCATTATTGGCGAAGACGGGAAGGATGTCGCCGCCGGTGATTCGGGCGAACTGCTGATCCGCACACCGACCCTAATGCAGGGCTACTACCGCGACACCGCTCAGACCGACGCGGCGTTCCGCGACGGGTGGTTCGCCACCGGCGACCTGGTGCGCCAGGACGACGACGGCTACTACGTTTTCGTCGCACGCAAGAAGGACGTGATCCGTCGCAAGGGAGAAAACGTTTCGGGCGCGGAACTCGATCGCGTGTTTGGTGAGCATCCTGCGGTGGAGGAGGCCGCGGCAATCGGCGTACCGGCCGAGCTTGGGGAAGAAGAGATCCTGCTGGCCGTGCAACTGAGAGCGGGCTGGGAAGTCGGCGCGACCGAGTTGGTCGACTGGGCGCGCGACCGCCTGGCCGCGCACAAGCTGCCGCGCTTCGTCGTGAAGGTCGATCAAATTCCACATACCCCCACGCACAAGCCGGCCAAGCACCGGCTGAAGGCAGACGCGTGCCTGCTGGCGCGCGCGACGGATGTTGCCGGCTGAGCGGAACCCGTATGACGGCTGCCACAAGCCGCAACCCTGACAAAAATGGAGACAACGATGGACCAGACCAACAACCCCACGCTATCGCGAGCATTGGCCGCAATGTGCACGGATGCCGCCGGCGCCGACTCGGCCTTGCAGGAGAAGTTCGCAATCGCGCTTCGCCATTTCCATGCAATGCTCGACGAACTGCAGCTGACCGATGTGGAGCTCTACCGCATCGCTGCCTGGCTTGGGCAGGTGGCGCGAGACGATGAGGTGATCATGCTGTGCGACATGATGGGCCTGACCATGCGTTCGCTGGACCTGGCCCGCACCGGCAGCGAAGCGACCGCACAGAACGTGACCGGTCCGTTCCCGAAGGACGGCATTGCCGAAGGCCCGAACCCCTGCCAGCTTGCCGCCGATGACGAACCCGGCCAACGGCTCGAATTGAGGGGGCGGGTGAGGGATGCGGTGAGCGGCCGCGTGCTGCCTGGCGCGGAGGTTATCGTCTGGCAGCCCAACCAACTCGGTCGCTATGAGAACGAGGACGACTCACAGTCCGACGACAACCTGCGCGGCAAGCTGCGTTGCGATACGGAGGGCAGCTTCCGGGTGCTCACTATCCGGCTGGGCGGCTACATCATCGGCCGCGAGGATACGGCGGTGGGAGTGCTGATGAAGCGGCTTGGTCGCAACCGGCAGCGTGCGCCCCACATCCACTACCGCGTGCTGCATCCGGGCTACCAGACACTGACCTCGCAGGTCTACTTCGCCGGGGAACCAGCCAATTCGGTCGACTGCATCTTCTCGACCATCGCCGACCATATCGTCGAAGTCACCCCACATCCCGAGCGCGACGGTCATCAGCTCATCACGCTGGACGTGGCAATGGAGCCCGTGGTCTAGCCAGCAGCGGTGATGGAGTGCGCCAGCGCTGGGGCCCGCAGCAGCGCGGATTCGATCATGGCGGCAGCCTCGCGTAGCGCCGGCAGCCGTTCGGACAGCAGGTTTTGCGTGTCGGCTCGCCCGGATTCGGTGGAGCAGTTGACCGCGGCGATGACGCGGCGGGAAGCATCCCGCACCGGCACCGCGACCGACAGCACGCCAATCTCCAGCTGGCTTTCCTGCAGCGCGTAGCCCTGCTCGCGAACCTGTTCCAGGGCCGTGCGCAGTTGGTCCGCTTCACTGAGCGTCATCGGGGTGTACTTCTGGAACGGCGCCTTGGCTAGCAACGCGTCCTGCTGTGCCTGCGGAGCGTGGGCCAGCAGGGTAAGACCGAGCGAAGTGCAATGCACGGGCAGGCGGTAGCCGACTGATGCCCGGAACACGATGCGTCGGCTGCTTGGCACGTGTGCCAGGTAGACCACGCTATCGCCATCCAGGATCGCCAGGGAGACGGCGTCGCGAAAGCGGTCGGCCACCTCTTGCAGGAACGGTTGGACGACATCGCGCAGGTTCATCGAACTGAGGTAGGCCGCGCCGAGCGACAGCACTTTCGGCAGCAGCAGGAAGCGGCGCCCGTTGGCGCCGACATAGCCGAGCGATTGCAGCGTAAGCAATGCGCGGCGTGCCGTGGCCGGGGTCATGCCTGTGGCCTGGGCGACTTCGCTCAGGGTCATCTCGGGCAAGCCCTCGGTGAACGCCTGGATGACGGCCAGTCCACGCGCCAGAGCCGCTACGTAGTCACGATGACCCTCGTCCGGTCGGGGCGAGGGTGCCTCACTGATGGGTGGGCGGGGCAGGTCGGTTGATGTCATGACCGCATTTTATCCGCACTTGGGCGGATGCCCTTTTTACGAACGAGACAGTTGTGGGAGGTAGCTGAATGACCCAAGCCGGAAACATGTCCGACAGCAAGCCCGAGGCTGGGCAGCCATGCCACTTGAGGGTGTGCGGGTGGTCGAGCTCGGATCGCTGATCGCTGGCCCCTACGCAGCCGGACTGCTGGCGCAGTTCGGTGCCGACGTGCTGAAGATCGAGCCGCCGCAGGACGGCGACCCGCTGCGCAGATGGCGCAAGCTGCATGACGGGACTTCGCTGTGGTGGTACGGCCAGAGCAGGAACAAGAAATCCATCACACTGGATCGGCGTTCGGCGGCGGGTCAGGAAATCCTGCGCAGCCTCGTGGCAGAGGCCGATATCGTGATTGAGAATTTCCGCCCCGGCACGCTCGAGAAATGGGGTCTGGGCTGGGAAGACCTACGTGCCGTCAACCCGACGCTCGCCATGGTACGGGTGTCGGGCTACGGGCAGACCGGCCCCTACAAGGATCGCCCCGGCTTCGCGGCGATTGCGGAGTCGATGGGCGGGTTGCGCTACGTGCCGGGCTATCCGGATCGTTCGCCGGTGCGCTCGGGAGTGAGCATCGGCGACACGCTGGCTTCGCTCTACGGTGTGATCGGTGCGTTGCTGGCAATGCACCACCCGCGCGCAAATGGTAGCGACGGGCAGTTCATCGACGTGGCGCTATATGAGTCGGTGTTCGCGGTGATGGAGATAGTGGGGCACGATGTCTCGGGGCAGGTGCTCAAGGCCGGCAAGCGCTCCGAACTCCATCCCGCGCCGCCTGTCGGCGCGGGGCGATGACCTGATGACCATGACCTGACCAAGAGGAGACCATAAGCATGGTGCAAGCCAATCCACCAGCCAGCCTGCTCGACAAGCTGTGGGCCAGCCACGTGATTCACGAGCAGTCCGACGGACCTTCGCTGATCTATATCGACCGGCACCTGGTCAATGAGGTAACCAGCCCACAGGCCTTCGAGGGGCTGCGCCTGCATGGCCGTGAGGTATGGCGTCCTGCATCGGTGCTGGCCACGGCCGACCACAACGTGCCAACTACCGAACGGGCGGCGGGCATTGCCGACCCGATCAGCCGCGCGCAGGTCGACGCACTCGAGCGCAACTGCGCTGCGACTGGAATCGTGAACTTCGGCATGAACGACCCGCGCCAGGGCATTCTGCACGTGGTGGGTCCCGAGCGTGGCGCGACGCTGCCCGGTATGACCATTGTCTGCGGCGACTCACATACATCCACACATGGCGCCTTCGGAGCCTTCGCTTTCGGTATCGGTACCTCGGAAGTCGAACAGGTGCTCAGCGCGCAGTGTCTGTGGATGAAAAAGCCGCGCTCGATGCTGGTCCGGGTAGAAGGTGAGTTGGCGGCAGGTGTTTCAGCCAAGGACATCGCGCTGGCGCTGATCGGACGCATTGGTACGGCGGGAGCGACCGGGTACGTGATCGAGTTCGCCGGCAGCACCATCCGTGGCCTCAGTATGGAAGGGCGCATGACCGTCTGCAACATGGCGATCGAGGCGGGGGCTCGCGCTGGCATGGTGGCCGTGGACGAAACCACGTTGGCATACTTGGCCCATCGCCCGCAGGCGCCGCAAGGTGAAGCATGGGAAAGTGCCAGCGCCTACTGGCGCACGCTGCGCAGCGATCCGGACGCAGTGTTCGACGCGGTCGTGGACATTGGTGTTGCGACGATCCGGCCGCATGTGACATGGGGCACGTCCCCGGAAATGGTGGTGGCGATCGACGAGCGCATTCCCGATCCGCGACAGGAAGCCGATCCGGTCAGGCGCCGTGGCATGGAACGGGCACTAACCTACATGGGGCTGGAGCCCGGCATCAAAGTGGCATCTATCGCGCTCGATAAGGTTTTCATCGGGTCGTGCACCAATGCACGGCTCGAGGACTTGCGAGCCGCCGCCGACGTGCTGCGCGGCCGCCACGTGGCGTCGAACATTCGTCAGGCGCTAGTGGTGCCCGGCTCCGGGCTGGTGAAGTCCCAAGCGGAAGCGGAAGGCCTTGACAGGGTTTTCATCGACGCTGGCTTCGAGTGGCGTGAGCCTGGATGCTCAATGTGCCTGGGCATGAATGACGATCGTCTTGCTCCTGGTGAGCGCTGCGCATCCACCTCAAATCGCAACTTCGAAGGCAGGCAGGGGCCCGGTGGTCGCACCCACCTGGTCAGCCCGCAAATGGCCGCGGCAGCGGCGGTTGCCGGGCACTTTGTCGACGTAAGCACCGTGCTGCAGGAGAAGTCAGCGTGAAGGCCTTCACAGTACTCGATGGGCTGGTGGCGCCTATTGACCGTGCCAATGTGGATACGGACGCCATCTTGCCGAAGCAATTCTTGAAATCCATCCAGCGCAGCGGATTCGGTCCGTATCTGTTCGACGAGTGGCGCTATCTCGACCCTGGCGAGCCAGGGCAGGACTGTTCGCAGCGGCCGCGCAATCCTGATTTCGTGCTTAACCAGCCGCGATACCAAGGCGCTTCGGTGCTGTTGGTGCGCGAAAATTTCGGTTGCGGATCGTCGCGCGAGCATGCGCCATGGGCCCTTGAAGACTTCGGGCTACGCGCGCTGATCGCCCCCAGCTTTGCGGACATCTTCTGCAACAACTGCATGAAGAATGGCCTGCTGCCGATCGTGCTGGAGGCTAACGTCGTTGACAGGCTTTTCGCTGAGGTCGACGCCACGCCGGGATACCGCCTGCATGTCGATCTGGCAACACAACTGGTGACGACACCCTCGGGCGACGCCATTTCTTTCTCGATGGATCCATTCAAGAAGCACTGCGTGCTGAATGGCTTGGATGACATCGGGCTGGCGCTGCAGCACGAGGAGGCGATCCGTCGCTACGAGCTGAACAGAATCAGGCACGAGCCCTGGCTGTTCCTATGAGCGGGCGCAAGCCACTCATGTCCCACACCCACATTTACAAGAAATCAGGAGACACCATATGCATGCCCATCGTACGACCGCGAGGTTTTCTGCTGCTGCGATCCTTCTCTCGTCCCGCTGGACGGGGCGTTTTGCAATGCTCGGCACGGCTTGGCTGTTGGGTGGCGGCGTTGCCCAGGCTCAGACATACCCCACGCAGACGATCCGTCTGATCGTGCCTTACGCGCCGGGCGGCACCACCGACATCATCGCCCGCCAACTGGCGCACCGTATGTCGGAGAAGCTAGGCCAGCAGGTCATCGTCGAAAACAAGAGTGGCGCCAATACCGCCATCGGAGCGGACCTGGTGGCCCGCTCCAAGCCCGACGGGTACACGCTGCTGCTGACCAACGATGCGACATTTGTGCTCAATCCGGTGGTCCTGCCTGGCTTGACGTATAACGTCTCACGTGACTTTATTCCGGTCGCGACGATTGGCTATGTGCCTCTGGTGATGGCCGTCCCGGCTAGCCTGCCGGTCAACTCCATGAAAGCGTTGACGGCCTACGCAAAAGACCGGCCCCACGCGCTCAGCTATGGTTCGTTCGGCAATGGCAGCCAACCGCATCTGATGGGCGAGCTGTTCAACAAGCTGGCAGGAACCGATCTCACCCATGTCCCGTACAAGGGTTCGGCTCCGGCCGTGAGCGATGTCATTGGCGGCCAGATTCTGTTCACGTTCCCCGCGTTGCCAACGATCCAAGGCTTCCTGGATGCGGGCAAGCTCAAGGTGTTGGCCGTCAGCGGGGAAAAGCGCACGCAGGCATTGCCAGACGTGCCGACGTTCACGGAGGCCGGCTTTGGCGAGATGAACATCTCCGCGGTCTACGGTGTTCTGGGTCCGGCAAAGCTGCCGAAGCCGGTGGTGGCCAAACTGAACGCGACGATCCTGGAGATCCTCAATGATCGGGATTTCGTCGAGACAAAATTCGCGGCGCAAGGCATGGTGCCCATGCGGCTCACCCCCGAGCAGTTCGCACGCTATATTGAGGACCAGACCCGGAAAACCACGCGGATCGCCGCGCTGGCCGGTCTAAAGAACTGAGTAAGTCGCCTGCCGGCCCCGGGGACAGCGGGCGGCGTCGCGTTGCCGGTCCTACGGGTTGCCCGGCTGCACCGTGACCGTGCACGTTGTTCCCATCGCGAGCGGCAGTCCGGCAGGCTCTTCGTCGAGGTGTATTCGCACCGGCACGCGCTGCGCCAGCCGGATCCAGGTGAACACCGGATTCACATCGGCGAGCAGGTTTGCGCCGGTGGGGTTGTCCCGGTCGGCGATGCCTCGCGCTAGGCTCTCCACGTGTCCTCGCAACGAGGCTCCACCGGACATCAGACGGACCTCCACTTTCGCGCCGACCTGCACGTTGGCCAGCTTGGTTTCTTCAAAGTACCCATAGACCCAATAGGAATGCTTGTCGATCACCGCCATTCGCGCGGTGCCTGCGCTTACATAGTCGCCGGCATACAGGTTGAGGTTGGTCACGTAGCCGTCCGCCGGCGAGCGTACTTCGCTGCGTTGCAGGTTCAGCCTGGCTGTGTCCACCGCCGCCAGGCTGGCCTGGTAGTTGGCCAGGGCCTGCTTCTCCTGAGCGCTGACATCTTCGCGGCTTTCGACGGAGATCACCGAACTGTCCAGATCGCGCCGGCGCATGGCTTGCTGATGTCGCATGTCGAGTTCCGCCTTTCGCGCCTGGGCCTGTGCCTCGGCCTGTGCAAGTGCCTGGCGGAATCGTTCCTGATCGATGACGAAGAGCAGGTCGCCCTTGCGTATCTCCTGGTTGTCGCGCACGGCCACACGGGCCACCAGCCCGGAGACATCCGCGGCAATGTTGATCACTTCGGCACGTACCCGTCCGTCGCGGGTCCAGGGCGAGTACATGTAGTGGGCCCAAAGGCTATAACCCAGGGCAATGGCAGCCGTAGCCAACAGACAGGTTGCCAGGATGCGGAGCAGGGATTGGAGATTGAGTTTCATGTGGCGGTTCTGGCGCATCAGTCCCAAAGCAGGAGTCCAATGCCGCTGAAAAGGCAGGCGAATAGCGCGACCCGGAACAGGGCCGGATGCCATACCAACCGATATATTCCGGCGCGTGCCAGCAGGTGGTCAAATATCCAGTACAGCACGCCGCAAGCCAGGAACACCGGTAGCAGCGATGGCATCAGCACCGAGAAGAAGGCAATTTCGCGTGGCATGGCAGTGGTTCCGGTTTGGGTCAATCTTGGTCCATTGCGGCGTCGAATCCCCCGCCCAGGGCCTGCATCAGGCGCGCCCAGGTGTCCAGCCGCGCGGCCTGCACCAGTGCCAAGGCTTGCTGCTGCCGTCTGAGTTCACTTTCGGTGGCGAGTACGTTCAGGTAATCGGTGAAGCCGCCCCGGTAACCTTTCTCGGCCAGCTCATACGCGCGCTGCGCAGATTTCAGCGATGCCTCGATATCCTGCTGTTGGTCCCCAAGCGAACGCAGCGAGATCACCTCATCTGCCACGCTCTGGAAGGCGGCAAGGACAGTCTTGTTGTAGGTCTCTACCGCCAAGTCATAGCTGGCAGTGGCTACGCCGTAGTTTCCCTGTCTTCGTCCACCGTCGAACAGAGGCAGCGAGATAGCCGCGCCGACGTTGTGGCCCACTGCGTCGCGGCTGACAAAGGTAAAGAAATTGCCGAATGCGGCCGAAGCCAGCCCGATGCTCGCCACCAGGTCAATGTTCGGATAAAAGTCGGCCTTCGCGGCTTTGATGCCGTGCGCCGCGGCTTCCACGCGCCAACGCTGCGCCACCACATCGGGACGGTGCCCGACGAGTTCGGCCGGTAGTGAGGACGGCACTGCTACCGGCGTCTCCAGCAGTAGGCGGGGGCGAAGGAGCCTTTCGCCCGCGCCGGGGCCCTGGCCGCTGAGGATGGCAATCTGGTTTTTCGCCAGCGCGACTTGCCGCTCGGACTGCTGCACTTGCGCGAGCAGCGCAGGAATCTGCGTCTGCGCCTGGCTTACCTCCAGTTCGCTAGCAAGGCCGCGGCTGGCGCGCTTGTGCACGATGTCATAGATATTGCGCTGACGCACGAGGTTTGCCTGGTTTACGTCGAGCAAGGCGTACTGCAGCGCCAGATCCACATAGGCCCTCACAACGGACGTTTCCAGGTTGATCTGGACCGTGCGGGCTTCTGCGGCCGTCGCCTGGACACCGTCCAGCGCGGCCTGAAGGATGGCGCGGTTGCGGCCCCACAGGTCCAGGTCGTAGGCGAGATCGACACTGACATGGTTGTTCCAAGTGGTATGGCCGCCGATGGGCTGCGGGGTGGCCAGGCGCGGAAAGCGCGTGCGGCCGAAGGCTCCGCCCGTGCTTATGCCAGGTTCAGTCGCCGCGCCGGCTATGCGGGCTGCGCTTTCGGCCAGTTGGCCACGGGCCAGTGCAATGCGCATATCAGGATTGCCGCCAACAGATTGCGTCACCAACGCATCCAGGTTCGGGTCCCCCATGCGTTTCCACCAGGCTAATTGTGGCCAGCCTGCATCGCCCTGGGTGGCGCGCAATGCCGTTCCGGGGTCAACGCTGGCAGCATCGATGAGCGTGGACGCTGGAGCGATCCCGCCCGTATCGGCGCAGCCGGCCAACGCCAGGGCAGCCGCGCAGCAGCAGGAAACGAGACGAGCGGGGGGGGCAGCGAATACCATGGACAACTCAAACAGGGTGCGTAGCCGCTCCTGCGAGCGAGTCGACAAGCGGAAATGCGCTGTCCAGCAGGGTAAGTCGGATGACATGCAACTGGGCACGCACTCGGGCCGGGCCGGCTGTGAGCACACCGGACGCACCGCCAGCCCAGTCAACGGACGCCGCTGTTTCATTGATCACCTGATCGATCGCACCGAGCGCCTGCTCCAGGGCTTGAGTCGAAGGATTCCGAAACAAGCCGGAGATGGCCGCTAGCAACAGGTCCTGCTGCTCTTGCCACGGTCCCGGCATGACATGCCGCACCACGGCTTCCCGTATGTCGATCACAGCCAGGCCGATCTCTAGCGTGGCGAAGGACCACTTCAACAGCGTCTCCTGACTGAACCTGCCGCTGCCAGCCCGCGTGCCGGCATACTGGACGAAGTCGCGGATATTGCTTTCGAAGGTGAGGCGTAGGCCCCTCAGGGAGCCATAGCAGACCCTCGAGGCCACGAGCGCACGCAACTGGCGCAAGTACCGATCAGCCAGCCAGCGGCTGCCGGTGGGCACGATGGTGGCGAACGCCAGTGAAGCCATTCCGATGCCCATCAGTGTTGCGAGGCCGGCGTCCAGATAGCCCACTGGGTTGTAGAGCGCAGGGTTTGTCAGGTTCGTCAGAAAGCAAAAGTAGATGCCGAATCCAAGTCCGATGGTTGCAGTCGCCGGGAAGGTTCCTAGATAGCTGCCTGCAAGGATGATCGGCGCCAGGCAGACTGCCAGCAGCGGGAAACCGTCGACCCGCGGCAAGATGACAAAGTTGAACGCCATGCCAGCCACCCAGGCCGTCAGGCAACCGATCAGCATGTGCCTGGCAACGGTGGTGGGTTGCGGCATGACCGAGTAGAGGGCGATGGCGATGGTCGCCGCGATAAGCGCGGAGCCGCCATTGTTCCAGCCCGAGGCGATCCAAAGCCACGAGCAGGCCAGGATGGCAACAGCAGCGCGCACGCCGGATGCGATGGCAAACGCGCGATTGGCGGAGTTCGGCAGCTTGTCAGGGCGGCTGTCGCTGGCGGGCGCTGTGCCGGGGAAATGTTGTGAGCGTATCGCGATAAAGCTGCCGGTGAACGCAAGCAGGTCGGCCATGCCGTCTTCGAAGAAGAGTGCACCAGCAGAAAAGCGGTCGCGCGTGGCGGGCGAAGCGTCCGACAAGGACGTTCTTGTGGACATGATGTGCGCCGGCAGTTCGGCCCGAAGGGCCTGCAGGCCCGCATGAAAATCGTGGACTTGTGCCAGGCTCAGACGGGACCCTGGCTCAGCGTTGGGCAGGATGGCAAGCAGACGCTCGAACAATGCGTGGAGCGCCTCTCCGGCACGATGATCCGCCACCTTCGCGACGCGCGCCTGCAGTTGGTGAATGCTGTGGAACCGCGCGATGGCATCCAGGAAATCGTGGTTCAGGCGGATCATCAGGGCGTTGTTCGCCCGCATCTCCGGGTCCTCGAATACGGTGGCGCTCCGCAGGCTCTCTAGCTGGGCCCGCTCGCCCATCAGGCGAAGGTGGGCTAACCCAAGAGCGTCCCCGGACTCACCCCCGCCAACGGCCTGTCGGATAAAGCTGATGAAGCTTGTCAGATGTTGGTGCCCCGCGCTGAGCAGCATCGCCTTCACTCGTTGTGGAAAGACCAGACCGCTCACCAGGCCCGCGCAGAGGATCCCCACCGACACCTCGCTGAGGCTGACAACCACGTTGTCAAAGATGGCGTAGGGATTGTTGATCGAAGGCACTGCGGCTATGCAGGTGGCATAGCCCGACAGCACAAAGCCGTAAGACTGGTAGTTGCGATAGTAGGCTGCGCCAGCCACGCACAGGCCGATCCAGACGGACAGGCCGGCAAAGAACAACACCCGCTCTTGTGGAAAGGCATGGAACAGCATCAAGGCCGCCAAGTTGCCCACGAGCATGCCCGCAGCGCGGTAGAAACCCCTGGCAAACACCATGCCGCTGTGCTGATGCATCATCAGAATCACCACCGAAACCATGGCGGTGCGCGGTGCTGATAACTCCAGTCGCATACTTAGCCAAGTGGCCATGAGCACGGCTAGCGCGGTCTTGGCGGCATGGAGCCAGCGGCCGGCATCGGCTTGCCAGTATGCACGCAATGCACTGGTCAGTCTGTCCGTCGCCACGTCTGCCCGAAGCGCCTCTGCTTCCATGTCGGAACCTAGGGAAGCAGCACAAATTTTCCGGGCCCAGCACCCATCAGCAGGGCGAAACCTCCAATGATGCTGATGTGTTCCAGGAACCCGGTGAACATGAGCGTACGCTGCGCACCCTCCTGGTTCCAGAAATCATAGAAGAGCACCGCCGTCGCTAGCGTGAATAGCGCCAGCAAGAGCGACGCCGTCGTGGTCTGGAATCCTGCCATGATGGCCAGCCCACAAATGAGCTGGACGGCAATCGTAGCGGACAGCGCTAGTTGCGGGAACGGCAGGTTGCGCGATTTGACCTCGTCCAGCCCATGACTGAAGAAAAGGAGCTTGTTGGCGCCACTAAGCACGTACATAACCGCAATGAACAGTCGGCCGGCAAAAAGGTAGTAGTCAGACACGCGAGTCTCCGGAAAAGTCTGCCTGTTCCGCTCGGCGCGAGCGCGGCAAGCTTGTTCAGGATAGGCGAGACCATCTGTTCAGTGTGAGAGGCGGAGGCAGAACTCGCTGTTCGATGTGGTAGAACGCATGGGCCGCCTTGTCCTCTGCAAGGCGAGAATGGGATTCGGCGCAGACGGCAGGCTTGGCCGGCTCGCGGAGCGATAGCCTTGTACCCGCCACCCCGGCGCGTTAGGAGTCTCACGGCGAGGTCAAACCAACCAATTCATCTGCTCTTCGGCCCATTCTTGAGACACGCGCGAGCTTCTTTCCGTGGCTGTTGAAAGGAGTACCTCAAGGACCAGAATCGGTATGTGGATTCAATGGATCGATGCAACACCTCCATGTCGCGGCCGTCCCTGAACGACCCTTTGTGGCCTGTTGCAATACTGGCGAACAAAAGGCCGTTTCCGAGTGTGCGCCGGACGCCGCGCGATAGCGGTCGATCGGTGTCTGTAGAACACGCCAGCGAAACTCTGGGGAAGGCCGCCCCTTTACCGATGGGCCGGCGCGACCATAGCACCTACTCGATCAGCAATAGGTCGCACCGGTATCGCGATGCAGATGCTCGACGTTGCTTGCGGTACCGTGGTACCGGGGAGGGCTGGAAAACGCTTATGGAGCGCTGTGCGCCGCTTGGGTCGTCAGCACAATCTTGCCGATGTGCGTGCCTGAGTCCATCAGCTCATGCGCGCGGCGCGCATCGCCGAGATCGAAGGTCTTGTACATAACTGGCTTCACCGCGCCGCGCCGAATGTGCGGAAAAACAGATTGTTCGAGATCCTCGATCAACACCGCCTTTTCCTCGTGTGTGCGCGAGCGCAGCGTTGAGCCGATGTGCGTGAGACGCTTCGCCAGCATCGGGAATAAGTCGAGTGACTGCGCCGGACCCTTGATCACGCCGATCTGGACAATGCGGCCGTCCATCGCAGCCGCTGCGTAATTGCGCGCGACGTAGTCGCCGGCAATGATATCGACAACCACGTCGACGCCACGCCCGTCCGTCGCGCGTGCTACCGCCTCGACGAAATCCTCGTTGCGGTAATCCACGGCGACATCGGCGCCCAGCGCAATGCTCGCGTCGCGCTGGGTATCGGAGCCGACTGTCGTGATGATCTTTGATGCGCCAAACGCTTTTGCAAGCATCGTCGCCGTGGTGCCGATCCCGGATGCGCCGCCGTGGATAAGCACGCTTTCGCCTGCCGAGAACTTGCCGCGCTGGAACAGATTCAGCCATACCGTTAGAAAGGTCTCCGGCAGCGCAGCTGCCTCAACCATTGAGAGACCCTCCGGAATCGTCAGCGTATTGCTCTCATGCGCGACTGCGTACTCCGCGTAGCCGCCGCCCGGGACCAGTGCGCAGACGAGGTCGCCTACTGCGAACCGGATCACGTCGCGCCCGACGGACACGATCTCGCCTGCGACTTCGAGTCCGGGGATGTCCGAGGCACCCGGTGGCGGATCATACAAGCCCCTGCGCTGCATGACATCGGGGCCGTTCACGCCGGCGGCATGAATGCGGATCAATACTTCGTCGGCTGCCGGCACGGGAACTGGCCGCTGCACCGGCGCAAGAACATCGGGCCCCCCTGGTTGCGTGATCTCGATTGCGACCATTGCTGCAGGAATGGTATGCGTTGCGTGTGTCATGAGTTCATCCTTTCAAAATGCCGGATGCACTGCGGATTCGAGCAACTTGCTTGATCGGTGCATCGTTGAAGCAAAGTGTAGGGAGGCTGCCGGTCCTTTGACACGCAGCGATTTGCTGGTCGTATGATGCAAATTTGCATCATGCGGGAGGCGACATGAACTGGGACGACGCGCGCATCTTCGTTGCGCTCTATCGGGAACGGACGTTGCGCGCCGCCGCCCGCGCGCTCGACATCGACCAGGCGACGGTAGGCCGCAGGCTTGCGGTGCTCGAGCATGCACTTGGCTCGACCCTATTCCTGCGCACCTCGAATGGCTATGAGCTCACACAGGTCGGCAAGCTCGCGATCCGCGCCGCGGAGGCGATGGAGCAGTCCGCGCACGATCTAGTGCGCCACACTCAAGGCATGGACAAGCGCCTCGCCGGCGAGGTGAAGCTCTCGACGACGGACGCACTAGCGCAGGAGTACGTGGTGCCGGCGATCGAGAGCCTGCATGCACAGCACCCCGACGTATCGGTGGTCCTCGACACGACGACGCATGTCCTCAATCTCGCGAAGCGTGAAGCCGATATCGCGGTGCGAACCGTCAAGCCGCGAAACCCGGATCTGCTCGCGCGTCGTCTTGCGAGCTGGGACGTGGGGCTGTTTGCCTCGCCAGCCTATATCCGGCGCCACGGCGAACCAGTACCCGGGGAGCGATTCCTGGGGCACGATCTTGTCGTCTATCAGCCGCATTTCGCCAAGGCGCGCGCGCCGTCGTTCATTGGAGAACCGCTGACGGATGGCCGTATCGCCGCAAGACTGAACACGAACCTGACTCTGCGCGCGGCACTCAAGGCCGGCCTCGGCATCAGCGAGATTCCCGTTCCGATGGGCGAACGCGATGGTCTCGTGCGGATCTGGCCAGACCGCACTAGCGGTGCACCGTATGAGGTCTGGCTCGTAACGCATCAGGATCTGCGGCACACCGCGCGCGTCCGCGTGACGATCGACGAGATCGTCCTGGCGTTCGGTCGATAGCAGCGCAGGCGCGGCCTCGTTACGACGGATGTCTTTCCGATGCGGCTGTGCATGGGGACGAATTGCTTTTGGGCGGCGACGTGCAACCACGGAACCCGCAGCGACGACTCCAGTTTTCTGGTCAAGGCAATGGCAAAACGTGGGGATCAGGTTTGAATGCGATCCTCTGCGTGGGATGCCGGACTCGATATCTGGCCAACGCAACCGACTGGCCGGAATTGCCGAGTAAGTAAGGCTCGGCGTTCAGGGCCCAGTGACCGATTGCAGCGCAGTGCCGACGTCTGAGCGTCCGGCCGACCAGATGGGCGGATGTTGCCTCATGGCCGAACGCGGACATAGGGGCGCTGCTTCCCTCAGGGGCCGCATGACACGGCCGCCGAAGGTAGCTATCGGCCATCTGCGGACCTTGGCCAAAGAGTCCACAGTGACATTCAATTGACGGATCAATCCAGATGGTGGACGTTCCGATTTAATACCGTGCGGTTCGCCAGTAGATGCCGATCGGCACGCAATCGGCGGAGGTCCCTTACCGGCGAATTGAAAACCGGCTTCGTCGGGTGATTATTCGCCGGATCCGACCGGGTGCTCACCGTCTGCGCATCAATCTCGCATCAATTCCTGCGTCGAGGGTCATGCTGATCGCCGCGACCACTCCGAACAGCACATGCGCCTCCGCGCTGGTGGCTATCCCCTGTTTGTCCGCGACCTGTTTCGTGCCAGTAACTCGCTGTGAACGGCCTTGATGCCGGGGCAGTTGCGAGCCTCGGTTTCCAGGATCGTGCACGTTGCGGCGTCACGTACTGTGCCTCGCAATGTCACGATGCCGTCGTGCGCCTCTGCACGTACCGTACCCGCATCAACCGTCTGCGCGAAGCGTTCGTCGAGGACAACAACGAGATACGAGTCAGACTGAGGCAGCACCGTGTCGCCGATTGAGTCCGTAACGTTCAGCCCCAGCACTGCAGGAACGGGCGCGGGCATCCCCTCGAACTCCGGCGCGGCGCTCTGCTGCCTGGGCCCATGCAGTACATGCTGTAGCTTTCTACGCCCTCGGGTTGCTTGCCACCGAACCGTACGTGATAGGGGTGAGACAAGGTGCTTTCGCTCGACAGGCCCGTCTGTAGTTAATCTGCCACGTCTACGCCACGTTCCACGCCGCAATGACTGCCGTACCGAAAGTCAGTCAGCGGCGCGTGCTCCTGGATGGCGCTGCCCGCGCGCTGCATATCCGACTTCTCCGGATCACGGCGTATGGCGCTCATAGACGATCGCGATGGTTCTTCGCTCATGGTGTCTTTCTCCTTGGCGACGAAGCAGCTGACCTGTCAGCACACTACATCTTCTGCTTTGTGCTCTCCGCGGCGCCCTGCACCTTCTCGCCGCCGCGTTCGATGTCCTTGCCCGCGCCTGAAATGGTGTTGCAGCCAGCGATCAACAGCATGCCTGCGAGAGTGATAAGTGCGTACAGTTTCCTCATGACGATCTCCTTGCTTCCTTTCGACGCGGGCACGCCCCGCTGATGGATTAGCCCGGACTGGTTAATTGAGCGTAGCAAGCAAGAAACTGTGCGAGCAGTCAGCATTCGTCCTACATCGGTGTCGGCGGGCAGCGCAATGGGCAATTCCTCAATTGGCAACCCCGCATTGGAACGTTCCATATGAGCGATCGCATCGGTTTCGCTCGCGCAGATCATAAGGACGCACGCTCTTCGAGAACCTTAGGAACACCTGCGGCTATCGCAGCGCCGCGAGAGGCGCAGGCGCAGGCGCAGGCGCCGTGCGGCGCTGCGATATGGTGCTTCAAAGCGACTACTGGCTCTCGCCGCGCTCCAAGATTGGAGGAACTCCGACATCGGTATCGATGGAATCCACCTAGAACAAAACTGCGAATATCGAAAGGTGGAGCGTCGAAAGTTGGAGCGTTCTGTTTGGCAGACATCTGCACAAAGCGGAAATCGCGGCCTGCTTCGCCTCACAGTTCATGACCGCTCCACGCTGGCATCTGCACATGCGGCTACGTGTGAGCGAGGATGTTGACCAGCTTTCCGTAGGGGTCTCGGACGAAGAACCTGCGCACGCCCCAAGGCTCGTCGACTGGCCCATGTTCAATGGAAAAGCCTGCATCTCGCATACGCCGGTGCGCCTCGTCCGCGTCGTCCACTTCAATTGACAGGTCCGGCACAGGCGCGCCGGATCCGCCCTCTGTTGCAAAACTGACTTGAATAGTCATTTCAGATTGCGAGCCGTAGGTTCGAATCCACCCGTGGTCCATCAGGAGCTCAAGGCCAAGAACATCGTGATAGAAGGCGCGAGCACGCGTTACATCAGCGACTTCAATATTGGCCACTACACGTTTGACTTTCAAATTGCACTCCTTCTGGTTTATTAGGCCTGGCTGCCAATGACCAGAAGCGGGCGCGCAAGTCAAGACGCGGAACTGTTCTCGTGTGGTTGGCATGCCAGTTGGGATGCGGCTCAGGGGCTTCACAAATATGTCATATAAACGTCACAATACCGGACCGATCCACGCCTCGCAGAGCGTGGCCGTATCTGGAGAGAGAAAAATGACGATGCCTGTTGCCCGCCGTGTCCTGCACGCCCTTGCCACTCTGGCCCTGACCCCACTGGCGTTTGCCGCGGGCGCCGCGCATGGGGCGTGGCCAGAGAAGCCAATCCGGATGGTGGTGGGCTTTCCGCCGGGCGGGCCGGTCGATACGCACGCGCGCATTCTCGCCGAAAAATTGCAGCCCATTCTCGGGCAGTCGGTCGTGCTCGACTACAAGGCCGGCGCCGCCGGCAATATCGGATCGGACAACGTCGCCAAGTCCGCGCCGGATGGCTACACGTTGCTGATTGCCAATACGGGCCAGATGACGATCAATAATGCGATCTATCCCAAGCTGCCCTACAGCATGCCGAAGGACTTTGCCCCCGTGGCGCGTACCGCGCTGATTCCGCTGGTGATGGTCGTCAACAACAACGTGCCCGCAAAGAATCTGAAGGAATTCATCGCCTATGCGAAGGCGAATCCGGGCAAGCTGAATTTTGCATCGGGCGGCAATGGCGGTATCTCGCATCTGATGCCGGAGATGTTCAAGCAGGCATCGGGCACGTTCATCGTTCATATCCCTTACAAAGGTAGCGCGCCGGCACTGACGGACGTGATGGGTGGCCAGGCGGAGATGATGGCCGACTCCATTCCGTTGTTCACCCAGTACATCAAAGGGGGCAAGGTACGCGCGCTGGCGGTAACGTCGGGCAAACGATCGCCGGCGCTGCCCGATGTGCCGACAATGGAAGAAGCCGGCCTGAAGGGATTCGAGGTGGTGGGCTTCTACGGGGTGCTGGCACCGGCCGGCACCCCGAAGGACATTGTCGACAAGCTGTCGGCCGCGCTGCGTACCGTGCTGGCGGACCCAGATACGAAGGCCAAGCTTGAATTCCAGGGGGCCGAACCAGCGTGGCAGTCGCCGGACGCCTTTGCGGCGACGATCGCCAGCGAGCAGAAGCGGTGGGGACAGGCCGTCAAGGCATCGGGCGCGCGAATCGACTGATATGGCAGGTGGTAAAGCGGTGGTCTCGTGCGCGCCCGACCACCGCATTGCCTCAATCATGTGAGGGCCGCGCGTTTAGTGCGTTGCCTTCGCTGGTTGAATCCGCACTCAAAGCAAATCAACGCTCAATCTCCACCCGCATCGACCGCGCATCTGGCAATCCCAACGCTTCCGCCGCAGCATAAGAGAGATCGATAATTCGGCCGTTGACGTATGGTCCGCGATCGTTGATGCGAACGACAACCGATTTTCCGGTAGCCAACGATCTGACGCGCACATGGCTGCCGAGCGGTAATGTTCGATGGGCGGCAGTCAGGGCGCTGCTATCGTAGCGTTCTCCGTTTGCGGTCAGATGCCCCTGGAACGTTGCCGAGTACCATGACGCCTCGCCGGATTGCAGCATCTCGTGCTCGTGCCGAGGGCGACAGGAATCAGCGCCGCACGTGGCATGCCTGGACGGAATCTCTCCGCATGCAGTGAACAAGCCGCAGATTCCCAAGACTCCCAGATAGCGAAGTAATAGCACCATGGACCACCCGTCAGTGATTGAGATGTGGCTCTAACGGTCTCCAGTAGCTTGCGTTGGCGGCGCGGCCGGGTTACGCAATACCTTGAGAATATTCTAGGTGACAGGCCGACACCCCTTAAGGTCGGACCCAACGACAGGCTGGTTTCTGGGCTGTCGGTCAAATGTGGTCCAAAGGGCCCGTATTAGCCCGGAGCTGCTCGGGATTCGGGCTATCGCAGCAGATAGACGCGAACGCCGATCGCTGTTCCCCGCGTGCTCCGCGCCGTCTCCACGCAGCTACGATAGGCGCGCAAAGCGGGTCCCAGATCGTGATTCTGCCCATGCAGGCGCACTAGCGCCATATACGCGGGTTCGTGGAATCGGTCGAGCCGGCAACTGCTGCGCGTGTTTCAACGCCTTGGCGTAATCGTGTCTGTCCTCACTCAACTGGCTGCGCCGCACGAGCGCCGCTGCGCACTGCGGGGCATTCTGGCAGCCATGCGCATGAGACTATCGAACGCGCGATCTGACAGCAGGCGTCGCATGAGAATCATGGGCCGGGCACCGAAGCCGACGGCGTAACGTGTCTTTGGACGAGCGGCATTGACAGCCTTTGCGATAGTCTCTGCAATCAGTTGGGGTGGCGACTGACGATTGCCGTTGGCCTCGTTGATCATCAACTTTGCCATCGCGCTGGCCTGGGGCGCATACGAGCCCGTGCCGGATACCTTCAGCAGGTTTTCCGCTGCAATGCCGGCCCACTCCGTCTTGATCCCGCCCGGCTCAATCACCACCACGTCAATGCCGAAGGGCTCCACTTCCATGCGCAGGCAGTCACTGATCGCCTCCAGCGCGAACTTGGTGCCGTGGTACCAGGCACCCATAGGCGTGTGGATCTTGCCGCCCATCGAGGTGATGTTGACGATGGTGCCAGATCGCTGCGCGCGCATATGTGGCAGCGCCAACTGGATCAAGCGCACGGCACCGAACACGTTGACATCGAACTGGGCGCGCGCTTCGTCCAGCGGCACGTCCTCGATCGCACCATAGGCACCATAGCCGGCGTTATTGACCAACACGTCGAGGCGGCCCGACTTGGCGATGATCTCCTCTATGCCTGCCCGCATCACGGCGTCGTCCGTCACGTCCATCGCTAGCACGTGGACACCGGCGTCGGCCTGGCTGCGCATCCGCTCCACGCGACGCGCGGCCGCGTAGACCGTGTAGCCCTGGGCGAGAAGCTTGAGTGCGGTGGCTTCGCCAATACCGGAAGAAGCGCCCGTCACGAGAGCAACTTTGGAATGCATGGTGACTTTTCCTGATGGGGTTGAGGTGGAAGGCGGCCCGGATTCGGTTCGCCTTCCTTGCCATTGACTGTACGCATCGAGCGGCGTTGGGCCTCTAGCGATCGGCGCCACGATTCAAGCAAAAAGCGCCAAACGCCTCGCGAGTGGCGTCAAGGCATGGTCCCCGTCGTGCTCAGGGCTCGCTGCCAATGCTGGCGAGCATGCTGGAAGACAGAATGACCACCCCCTCGGTTGCAGGCACGGTCTTGACCAGTGACAGCGCGACTGCGCGTGCATGCACTGGCCGATAGGCTCCGGGTAGCAGGGGAGCCAGCAGCTTCGCGATCGGGATGGCAATCTGTTCACCGATGCGCGGCGGTTGCTGCAGTCCATCCCGAGAATCCAGCAGCAGCGACGGTCGCCCGATCACCAGCGTCGTCAGCCCCAACGACCTGAGGGCGTCCTCCAATTCACCCTTGACGCGGCTGTAGAACGTGGAGGACTTCGCGTTTGCGCCAACCGCACTGACCAGACCTGCGCGACTGGCCCCCGCGGCAAACGCGGCCTTGGCTACAGCCAGATTGGCCTCCAGGTCGACAGCGCGGAACGCCGCTTGACTGCCCGCCACCTTGATCGTGGTGCCGAGCGCCAGATACACCTCGTCGGCCTGCGGGAGCGCGGGCAACCGGCTGAAATCCACGATATGGACCTGAAGCCTGGGATGGCGGATGCGCAATGGGCGACGGCTCAGGGCATGCACCTGCGCGACGGTCGGGTCCGCCAGCAGAGCCTGAAGCATCAGGCCTCCCACGAGTCCGGTGGCGCCGGCCAGCAGCACCTTGCGTTGATCGATAGGCGTGGACAAGGTGTGCGTCTCCTCAGTTCAGGTGCATGGCACGACGGGCGCTGTCAGGCGTTTGCCCGGTCCATTCCTGGAATGCGCGATAAAAGGAGTTGGGATCCTCGAAGCCGAGGAGGAAGGCGATCTCGCCGCTGGACATCTTGGTATTCCCCAGATAGTGGCGGGCCAGGCGTTCTCGCGTGGCATTGACCAAGGCGCGAAAGTTCTCGCCCTCGTCTTCAAGGCGACGCTGCAGCGTACGCTTGCTCATGCCCAGACGCTCGGCAGCCTTCTCGATGGTGGCGGCGTTGCTCGGCAGCAGTTCCAACAGGACGGCGCGCACGCGCTCCGCCGTTGCCGCTGTTGCGTCGAGTTCGCTGAGCCGGCGGCGCAGGTCAGGCTCGAACACCCGCCACATGCCTTCGTTCACTGTGAGAAACGGACGCAAGGCATCTTCGGCAGAGAATGTGACGCTTGGACTTTCCCCCGGTGTAACAGGTGCGCCGAAGAACTTCTCGAAACGCCGGACGTAGGCGTTCGGCGGCAGTTGGGGAAGTACCACCCGCAATGCCTTGATGGGCTCGCGGGTCCCGAGGCGGGTCAATCGCAGGAAGAACGCGATCTCGGCCACCTGCAAGGAATACGGTACATCGGCCTGAATCGACAGCCAGCGGGGCGACACTGTTAGCTCGCTCGACGTTCCCACGTCCACCTCCAGGCTCATGGGAGCGACAAGTTGCTTGTATTTGGCAAGGCGCTGTACCGCCTGCATCAGATTGGCGCTGCATAGGGCTGCGAACAGCGGCGGATCGAAAGACTCCGCCGCAATTACTTCGACGATGCGCAATGGAAACATGGTGTCCGCTGCTTCGGTCTCCAGGGCACGCCAGAAACGGAACCACTCGTCGGTGGTCAGGCCTCGCTCGCCGCGGGAAAGCATGTCTTCGGGAAGCCCCGCCCTGCGGAGAATTTGATCCGGTCGTAGGCCGAAGTCCTTTAGCAAGGGCTGCCACCCTATGTCCAGGGAAAAAGTTTGGCTGCGCCTCATGGGGTGCTCATCGACAACTCACGTGGAGTTCGCGCTATTGAATAGGTCGACCCAGTATAGGGCGCCAAGACCCAGTTGGACATGCGAAGCGCGCCAGCATTCCTTCAATGCGCGCCAAGGCTGGCGACGGTCTGGTGGCGCTCAGACGACGTTCGGAGTTGGGGCCAGGGAGGACTGCTTATGGTCGGTCTCAGTCGTCGGCCTCCCGCGCGTGGGCGCGCTGAGCCGCCAACCATTACCTTGACCCCAACGTGCTGTGCGCTGCGGTGAAATCTACCTGTTCAGTTGTCCGGGAGCCACGATCCTCTTGGAAACTCTTCCGGCGTGGCCCTCCCGTTCAATGATCGTTTGCTGCGTATTCGCGATCGAGCCGGTCGTATAGAGGCTTATTGACCAAGCGTTGCCGCTCGCTGAATGGCGCCACCAGCGTCGCATCCTCGTCAAGCCGACCATTCGTGCGCAGCGTGCTGAGCGCCCTCTGCATACCAAGCACTGCACCTTGTAGCGTTGCATTCGCATACAGCACAAGTGCGTAGCCATGGCTGGCTAGCGTTTCGCGCGACTGTACTGGCGTCTTCCCGCCGATCACAATATTGATCAGTTGTGGCGCAGCGATCAGCTTGGGCAAACGCTCGACGTCGGCAAGTGACTCGGTCGCTTCGATGAAGAGAATGTCCGCCCCCGCCTCAATGAAGCGATGGCCGCGCTCGATGGCAGCCTCCATGCCATGCACCGCTGCGGCATCCGTGCGCGCCATGATCAGCAGGTTGGGGTCCTCGCGCGCATCAACGGCAGCGCGGATCTTGCCAAGCATTTCACTCGTCGCGATGACCTCCTTGCCCGAGAAATGTCCGCATTTCTTGGGCATCACCTGATCTTCAATCTGGATCGCATCGGCGCCGCTGCGTTCGAGCGTTCTTACCGTGTGCCGTACGTTGAGCGCATTGCCGAAACCGGTGTCGGCATCGACGATCAATGGTAGCGCGACCGCATCGCGGACCCGCGCGGTGTGTTCGGCAATTTCATGCAGGCCGATGAAACCGAGATCGGGTAGGCCAAGCGACATATTCGTAACGCCGGCTCCCGTCAGGTATAGCGCCTCGAACCCGGTTTCCTCGACGACGCGGGCGCTCATTGCATTGAAGGCGCCAGCCACCAGCAGCCCTCGGCGTTCATTGACCTTGGCGCGGAATGCCGCACGGCGGGCGGCGGATAAGGTAGTCATTTGATGTGTCTCCAGAGTAGGAGACGGTGTTTTCGCACGGATCGTGCCAAGTTCCCGCACCTGCCGTTGTTTCTTTCAAAAACAATGGCTTACGAGATTTCATACCGGAAGCACGCTCATGCGACAATGTTCCACATGTTTCTCGGGGCGTTCCAAAAGCGTTCCACTCAGGAGCCTCCAAGATGTCAACGCTCATTTCACATCCAAACCAGCTCCGCCCGGGCATCGCGCTGGTCAGCATCAGCCGGATGAGTACGCTGTGTGAGACCGTCGCGCCTCGCTACAACGAGCTGGCGCGTTTCTTCTCGATTCGCGCGGGCTACGGGGCTGCCGTGACCGCCCTCCAGGCGTACGTCGATGCAGGCACGGTTGACGTCGTGCTGGCGGCCGGCTCGAACGGCGCGTATCTGCGTGACAATCTCAGTGTGCCCGTGGTGATGGTAAAGGTGAATGGCTTCGACGTGCTGAACGCTATCACGCAGGCCATCACAGCGTGGCCGGGTGAGGCCATCGGTTTGGTGCTGCACGATTCGGTGTCGAGGGAACTGGCCAACCTCAGCGGCTGGCTGAATGTTGCATTGAAACAGCGCGCATACCGTTCGATCGACGAGGTGCGTGCGGCCGTGGATACGCTTGCGGCAGAAGGCTGCACCGTCATCATTGGTCCTGGCATGGCATGCGATCTGGCGCTGCAGGCGGGATTGCAATGCGTATTTCTCTATTCCATTGGCGCTGTGGAGGAAGCGTTCGAGCGCTCCATTGAGTTGGCACGCATGAGTCGCCAGAAGGAATCAAAGCGCGTGCGACTCAACACCATCGTCGCGCATTTGCGCGACGGCGTTGCGGCATTCGACGAGGGTGGGCAGCTTGAGGTGGTGAATCCTGCGATGTTGGATCTGCTCGGCATGGACCGCTCCCGCGATGTGGCGTCACAGCTCCTGGGGGCGGTCGGCCCGCACCTACGCGAAACACTCGATGCCAATTCGCCAAGCAACGAGCGCATCGAACAGATCGGCGGTCGCTCGCTGATTGTCAACTGCGTGCCAATCGTTGAGCATGGCTCACGCTCGGGAGCGGTGGTCACTGTACAGGACACACTAATCGCACAGCGCATTGACCGCTCGTTGCGAACCAATCAGCGGCCGAAGCATCTGGTGGCGCGGCATAACCTGGCTGATCTGATCGGCGGCTCTCCGGAGCTTGAACGCGTGCGGTGGCTAGCGCGAGCCAGCGCCGCGCACGACGCTACCGTGCTGCTCACAGGCGAAAGCGGCACTGGCAAGGAACTGGTTGCTCAAGGTATTCACAATGCCAGCCGTCGGCGTGGCAACCCATTCGTCGCGTTCAATTGTGCGGCACTGCCGGAAGGTTTGATAGAAAGCGAACTGTTTGGCCACGAAGAGGGCGCCTTCACCGGCGCACGGCGTGGTGGAAAGCCGGGCCTCTTCGAGGTCGCGCATACGGGGACCATTTTTCTCGATGAGATCGGTGAGATGCCGGCCGCGTTGCAGAGCCGCCTGCTACGTGTATTGCAGGAACGCGAAGTGATGAAGCTCGGCTCTGGGCGCGCAACGCCAATCGATGTCCGTGTCATCGCCGCGACGCATCGTAATCTGCGCGAGTTGGTCAAGCGCGGCACATTTCGCGCCGACCTGTATTTCCGGCTCAATCTGCTACAGATCGAACTGCCGCCCTTGCGTGAGCGGCGCAGTGATATACCCGGCCTAGCGCAGCATCTGCTCGCACGGAGTGCAGCAAAGTACCACCTGCCAGCCACCGTCACGAAGCACATTCTGGAGTTCCTCTCGCCGCTCTTCGAGCTTTACACATGGCCCGGAAACGTACGGGAGCTTGAAAACCTCGTAGCGCGCGCGGCGATCTATCTGAGCGATGGTTCAGGCAGTGCGCGGGAAGACCTGCGGGCCATGTTTCCCGAGTTTGGAGAGATGCAATCGCTGCCTGTTGCAGCGGACAGGCACAAGGTTACCGATGCGCCGACTGGGACCGTGACTCGGGACGACATCATGCGAGTCCTGCAGAAAAACGGTGGCAATCGCGCCGCTGCGAGTCGTACCTTGGGGATCGGACGAACGACGCTTTGGAGGTTAATGAAGGAGTAAGAAAGAAGCTGCGAATGGCCGCTTCAGGAGCCAGGCAACGCAGTTTTCCGCGTACCAGCGGTCGAGGCTCGTGGCAAGCCGCCACCATTCTCGACTTCAGATTCAACGGTCTTGGGGGGCGCGGCCGTCGCAGAACGACCCTTCACGGCCGTTGGCCGACCCGATGGTCAAGGGCGACCATAACCAATTTCGGACACTCGAGTGGCGCAGCTACCGAACGTCCTACCTGCGCAACGCCCGATAGCTGCGCCAGCACAGCGCACAAAAGTAGATGGCTAGAATCGTCCCGAAGACTGGCCAGAGGTAGAGCCACCATAGCCAGCCGTAGCCCGCTGCAACCTGCTTTAATCTTACGGGTGCTTCGACTATCAACGTGACGTCCTCCCCGGCTAGTGAGGGGCCAACGTCGACAACCGAAATAGTCAATTCTGTAGCCCCGCCTGGCAATACACCTCCAAGCAATGCTCCAGATTTTGGTGCCCATGCTAATCGGTGGTCGGCGCTGTAGTTTTCGCTGGGGATTAGAGGGCGATCCATGACCGTTGCGTTGTAGGCATCTACGGGGAGTGCATCAAATTTGCTATCCAGCCCTGCAGTCGATGTCACGCGAACTGTGATTGGTTCCCCGGGTTGCTTGAACTCCAGATACCCACGTTCCCTGAAGTCTGAGTTGTATTGGGAGCTGCCCAGCTCTGGTCGTTTGTCCTGCCACCCACGTCGATTGAACCTAAGTTCAAGGTGGAGCGGGGCCGGCAAAAGCCGAAACACCCGGAGGCTGACTTTGGTACCGGGCACTAAGGCAACGCTAACGCGGTTCGCGGTGCTGGACACCATGAATGCCGCCATCGCGACGCCAAATAGTACCGTGAGCGTACCTAAGAGTATCCAGTGGGATTTTTGTCGAGCAAGCATTGTGCGGCTCCCCTGTGCTTTTTGATCTAGACGTGGCCCGCAATCGAGGCAACAACACTCACGGCTTGTACATAACCGCCAAAGTTGTAGACCTGCATATTGTCGGTCGTTGCTTCCACGGAAGTGTGCGGTCAACCACAGAAGGGATCGTGCGAATGAGCATGGCTGCTTATGGCGCCGATCCAGACGATGCAGACGGTCCGCCCTAGGTCCGCTCCTGGCCGGCTGCGGAAATCCGTCGCGGGCCGACGATCCGCCGGCCCTTGTGCACCGTGGGATTTCCGTTGTCTCCCCATTGGGGCGCCTAAAGTGATGGGGGAGAATCGCCGAAGCCGAGCCCTGAGCCGCCGTCCCAGTCAAGCGCCAGTTATGGCGCTCATCCATGAGGCCATATGGATACCGGGGAGTACTTCATCTTGGACAGACGCTATGGTCTGGCGCCTCAGAAGAAATGCCCCATCAGTAGGCTGGGGCATTTGCATTTCTCTCAACCAATCCGCGAGTTTAAGCGCTTCTTCGGTCGAAGCCCTGTCGAGGAAGTGCGCGACATGCGCGAGTCGTTCGTGCTCTCGCCGGCGGTTCGTTTCGGCACCTGGTCACTCGCTACGCAGCCATATCCAGAACCACCTTCCCCCGTACATGGCCGCCCATGCTCCTTGCAAGGGCGTGGCTTGCCTCTGGAAGGGAGAAGACCGAATCGATGTGGATGCGCAGATCGCCCGATGCATGGAGCGCGCCCAACGCGGCAAGCTGCGGTCCATCTGAGCGGGTCGCAAAGTGTTTGCCAGTTACCTGCGCTTTATTGCCTCGCCCGGTGTCAGGCTTGCTCACGGTGGAAACCAGAATGCCGCCGCGCTTCAGCACGGACCATGACCGCGCCTGCGTCGTGCCGCCAACGAGGTCGAGCACCAGATCGACATCAGAGACCTGCTTCGCGAAGTCCGTCGCATGGTAGTCGATAACTTCTGCGGCGCCGAGGCTCTGCACGTACTCGCGATTGCCGGGCGAAGCAGTGCCGATGACGTGCGCCCCCGCAAGCTTCGCGAGTTGTACCGCTGCACTGCCTACACCACCGGCTGCCGCGTGAATCAGAACGCTTTGGCCTTTGCGTAGCTCACCATGCTCATGCAACGCTTGCCAGGCGGTCAACGTGGCGGCCGGAGTCGCCGCCGCGTCTGTAAAACTCAGCCGTGCCGGCTTGCGAGCCAGACGCGCCGGGTCCACGACGATGCGGTTTGCGTAGGCCCCCACGATGCCGATGAAGCCCATCACCTCGTCGCCCGGCGCCAGCGTGCTCACGTTGCGTCCGACCGCTAGCACCGTGCCGGCGGCGTCGACGCCTGGGGTGAATGGCAAGGGAAGGGGAATGAACGCTTTCATTGCGCCACTGACGATCTTCCAGTCGATCGGATTGACCGCTGCGGCGGCGACATCGATGAGGACTTCGTCGTCGCCCGGTACGGGGTCGTCCAGCTTTGCCAACGTCATTGCGTCAAGACCGCCGTAGGCGGCAACTCGTATGGCTTTCATCGGGTGCTCCTTGAAGGAATGCCTGCAATGGGGGCGTCGAGCGCCAGTGCGGCCTGAACGGGGTCGAAATACTCGCGCAGATGAGTTATGCGCCCGTCGCGAGCGGTCAGGAAGACGACATACTCCTGGCGGTAGGTGTGTCCGGTTGACGGAATCAACCCTTCGGCACGGACACGTGCCACGGCATGGTGCGGGTCCGCAGTGGGAGTGACTACGGCGTCGAAAAAGCGAAAGTCCTTGACCGCGCCGATGAACCAAGCGGCGTGCTCGATCACCGCTTCGCGCCCCTCGAGCCGCTGTGGATGCCCGAGGCTCGGCGCATAGGGCAGTTCCCACACAACGTCGTCGGCAATTAGCTCTTGCCACTGCTGGTTGTCGTCGACCAGCCACCGGAGGTGAAGCTGCAACAGCTCTGAGGCGATGCTCATGATGGTTTCCCTTGTCTGTGCATTGGTCAGGCGATGGCCTGGCTGGCCGGCGCGCGGCGCGCGTCCAGACCGAATGCCCCGCTGCCGAAGGCTGCTACCTGCAGCAGTCCTCCAGCCATGGCGAAGTTCTTCAGGAAGTGGAACATCTGATTCTGGTCGGCCAGCGCGTGGTGGAAGATCAGCGCCGTCACCACCGCATAGGTCGCCAACAACAAGGCGACGATGCGCGTGCGATAACCAGCAACCAGCAGCACTGCACCTGCCAGTTCAAGGATCAGGGCGCCCAGATAGCCCAGCAGCGGTGCGGGCAATCCCAGGGACGCTATGTAGGACATCGTTGCGCCCGGAGCCATTAGCTTGCCCAGACCGCTGACGAGGAAGAGGGCAGCGATGAGGATTCGGCCGATGGCCGGGATCACCGTTTTCGGAATTGCGAGATTCTTGTTCATGACGAGCATCCTTTAGGAAGGCGGATGAAAGATGGGTTGCGTGGATCAGAAGCTTGCTGGGGTTGTGCCCCGTTGCTGAAGAAGATTAGGCGGGCGAAATCCATGTCGGTAGCCTATATTTCTAGATGTTTCCCATCTACAGAGTAGATAGATGCTCGACGCCGTCTCGCTGGACCAACTCCGCACCTTCATTGCCGCCGTGGACGAAGGCAGCTTCTCCGCGGCGGGTCGCAAACTACGGAGGGCGCAGTCCGTCGTCAGCCACACGCTTGCCAATCTGGAGGGGCAAATCGGTGTGCAACTGTTCGACCGCAGCGGACGCTATCCGCGGCTGACGGAGCAGGGCACGGCACTGCTGGCGCAGGCTCGCCTGGTCGTGAGCGGGATGGACGGTTTCAAGTCGACGGCAAGGGCTATCGCAGAAGGGCTGGAGCCTGAACTTTCGGTGGTGGTGGACGTGATGTACCCGATGGCTTCGCTCACGGACGCGGTCGGCGCGTTCCGGAAGGCGTTTCCTCACACGCCGCTGCGGCTTTATGTCGAGGCACTTGGCGCAGTCCTGCAGCCCGTGCTGGCGCAGCAATGCCGGCTTGGAATCAGCGGCTCGATGCCTTCCGTCCCGGAGGTCATGGATGCGGAAAAGCTACTCGATGTGCCAATGGTGACAGTGACCAGCCCGTCACATCCGTTGGCCACCCGCACGGGAGTTCTACGGCCGCGCGACCTGAAGGCGCATGTGCAACTGGTGCTGACCGACCGGACATCGCTGACCGACGGCATGACCTTCGATGTGTTCTCGCCGCAGACCTGGCACCTGGCCGATCTTGGTGCCAAGCACGCCTTTCTGCGCGCGGGGTTCGGATGGGGGCATATGCCGGTCGAGATGGTTCAGCACGATCTGGATACAGGCTATTTGGTCAGGTTGCAGATCGAGCAGTTCCAACCGCATACGCCGCCTATTTCGATGTTTGCGGTCTACCGAAAGGACACGCCACCAGGGCCCGCAGGGCAATGGTTCCTGCGCAGGCTCAAGGGAGGCGAGGCGGCGTCGCTCCCAGCGCGTTAAAGGCCATGCGTTGATGGAGCGATGGGCCCCTGCTTGCTCGCAACTTCGCCGGTCGTCGGTATGTGTTTGCGAAGCGGATGCCTCCGCTCAAGCGTGCAATGGCGCAAACTGGCTTTGGATTCAACCGGTCAACTGGCCAAGGTTTGGCGACGGGCGCAAACTAGCCATGAGTGACCGATTGCGGCATCATCATTCGATCAGCCCACGGGCGGCCTGCCTGACGTCGGGCGAGGAGAAGCGGAAAACAGCGCGATCCAGCAAGTAATGGATGAAGCCAGTCGCGAAGCCCAGTGCCAGCAGCGCCGGCACGTAAGGCGAGGAGCGCAGCCAGCGCGCCGCCTCACCGAAGATGCGATCGGCGTAGGCGTATTCGTCGGTCACGGCCTCCACTTCCAGCAGCGGTAGCAGCAAGGTTGAGACAACGGCGAGCACGAGCAGCACTGCCCAGCCGCGTCGATTGATGGGCGCCAGCAGTTGCAGCCAGTGCGTGCCAGGCGACTGAGCCCCACCGGAAGCCGCGAGCGAGGTGAGTCCCATTGCCGCGCTCCAATGCTGCACGCTCCACAGTACGATGAACAGGAAGGGGTCGCGCGCGAGGAAGGCGACGAGCACCATAGACGAGACGCTTAGGATGTAGGCCACGCGCGGCAACGATGTACGCTGCGAGCGCAGTTCGACATATAGCATCAGGCCAGTCAGGATTGCGACGAAGGCAATGCCGCCATCGTGCAGTGCGCGTGCGAACACGTCCAACCAGATCCCTCCTGGCAGCGGGTTGATCCAGCGATCCTGGAAAGCTATCGATCCAGCCAAGGCGTCTGCCAATACGACGAAGCCACCGCCCACGACAAGCGCGAACCACCGATCAAGCCGTCGCGTGACCGCGTCGGATGCTCGTCCCGCGCGGGAGCGGTACAGGCTAAGTAGCCCAAAATGCTGCGCGGCGAAATGGTGACTCACCAGCAGGTAGTCCAGGACGGCCAACCACACCACGCGCTCAGTCACCGGTATCGGCAGCACGCTCTCGGGCGTCAGAAGCAGGGTGAAGCAGGCCACGGCGATGGTCAGTGGGGCCACGACGAAGCGTAGCCGCTGCGTCGTGAGCAGGGGGCGGTAGGCCGGGGTTGCGTAGGCCAACCAGGCCGACGAGACGCGGTGGCCGAACCATAGAGGTACCGCAAAGGCAAAGAACAGCCCATCCACCGGGCTGGCGCGCACGTCGTCATGACCCCAAGCCAGCAGAAGGACCAGGGGGGCTAACCACAGTGCATTCAGTACCCAAACGAGATCCCAAGCCGGGTTCTTGATCCAGCGCGTGGTGGGCTTCCTGGCTTCGCGGCTGCCGCGCAACTGGCCGTCGGCCATGGTGGAACTCCTGGAAGTTGCTTGCCTGATGGTGGTTTCAGCATATGTGCATATGGATCGGGAGGAGAAATACTTTCCTGTCTTCGGCGACGCTCGCGGGCCGACTTCGAACTGGCGGTTCCGCAACGTTCTCGTGCTGTAGCGCCAGCTCAGAAGCCAGTTCAGGCTTCGGAACGGCGCCATTTCCTCGAAGATCGAACTGTAGTTCATCGGGCCAACTCGGTCATCGAGTATCGGAAATCCAACGGCTCAAACTGGCCGGTCTCGGCGCTCCGCCTATCCAGGTAAGGGCTTCCTGGTGCAGAAGGCAGCTACCGCAACCCGTCTCTGCGGTTCGGCGTGACCAGATCAGACGGCGGTAGTAGCCAGAAGAGCTGTCGTACCCTTCGTTCTGCTGTGCCGTTGATGCCGGGGTTTCCACCGAGTGTCCCGATGCGTCAAACGGTGGCCCTGGAATGTCAAATGACTAGCCGGATTTCATCACTTCTAGCTCGAACGTTTTCGGAGACAAGCCTGATTTTTGCAGTAGCCTTCACCGGCAGCCGTGCTGCCACTTGAGAACGTCCACAACCTGCGCGACCTCGGTGGCCTGGTCAGCCGCGATGGCAGGCGCGTGCACATGGGCCGATCATTTCGCAGTGGCAACTCGGGCGTAGCGAGCTAATGACGCGACTGCAATCCGGCACGCAGCAGGACATGGACGACTTCATGCAGCAGGTGTATTGCGATTTTCCGACCAAGCATCAATCTGCCTTTGGCAAGTTCATGAAAGAGGCAGAAGCAGGCCGAGCGTTGTTGCACGGGCTAGGATCGGTCCGGCTTCGCCACCATGCTGTTGTTGTCGGCGCTTTCTGTGGCACTGGACACGATCCTGGTCAGCTATCTGGAATCGAATCACCGGAACCAGCGACGCTTCCACGGCCTGTCGGCTCGCCTGGCATTACTGGCAATTTCGCCTAACGTGGCGATGCCGTTGCTGAAAGCGCGGGCAGGTTACCTGCAGGCGTTGCTGCAGACCATTGAACAGGAATGGGGCAGCACAGCCAATTTCTTGAGCGAGACTCTGTCGGTGGACGAGAAGTGTCTGCAAGCAAATAACCTTGAAATAACCATGAGAGGGAAGCGGGCTGAACGGCCTCAGCAGCCGTCACCTGTCGTCAAGAAGGGGCCTTGTGTGATTGGGCGGCTACCCGCGTCGGGTTACCGCAGGGTCGACGGCCGGCATATGGGTCGCCGTCTGGTCGAGCACCATTTCCGGCTCGTCGGCTTCGCTATCCGTCTCGTCATCCAGTCTGCGACGCATTCGTTCCAGATCGAGGTCACCGGTCCACTTCGCCACCACCACCGTGGCCACGCCGTTGCCAATTAGGTTGGTCAGGGCGCGTGCCTCCGACATGAAGCGATCAATACCGAGGATCAAGGCAAGTCCCGCTACCGGAACATGCCCTACCGCCGATAGCGTAGCCGCGAGCACGATGAAACCACTCCCGGTGACCCCAGCGGCCCCCTTGGATGTCAGGAGCAGCACGGCGAGCAGCGTGAGTTGCTGCGTCAGGTTCATGTCGGTGTTCGTTGCCTGGGCGATGAACACAGCCGCCATGGTCAGGTATATGGAGGTACCGTCCAGGTTGAAGGAGTAGCCAGTTGGAATCACCAGTCCGACGACGGACTTTCGGACGCCCAAGTTCTCCAGTTTGGCCATCATCCGTGGCAAGACGGATTCCGAGGAAGATGTGCCCAATACAATCAGCAGTTCCTCCTTGATGTACTTGATGAACTTCCAAATCGAAAATCCATGCAGTCGCGCAATGGTACCCAGCACGACGAAGATGAAAACCAGACAAGTGGCGTAAAAGGTTGCCATCAACTGGCCGAGTTGTAGCAGCGAACTCACTCCGTACTTGCCGATAGTGAAGGCCATGGCGCCGAAAGCGCCAAGTGGCGCGACTTTCATGATGTAGCCGACGATGGTAAAGAGCACATGCGAGAATTTCTCGATGAAGTCGAACACCAGCGTGCCGCGGCCGCCGAACTTGTGCAGCGCGAAGCCGAACATCACCGCAAACAGCAGTACCTGGAGGATTTCACCTTTTGCGAATGCATCCACTACCGTGTTCGGAATCACGTTCATCAGAAAATCCACCGTGCCCTGCATCTTTCCGGGTCCGGTGTAGGCGGCGATCCCTTTCGTGTCGAGGGTGGATGGATCGACGTTCATTCCGGCCCCGGGCTTGACGATGTTGATGATCAACAGGCCGAGCAGCAGTGCAATACTGCTCACGACCTCGAAGTACAGCAGCGCCAACCCGCCGGTCTTGCCGACCTTCTTCATGTCTTCCATGCCAGCAATGCCCACCACTACTGTGCAGAAGATGATTGGCGCGATGATCATCTTGATCAGCTTGATGAACCCGTCACCCAACGGCTTCATGGCCTCTCCGGCAGTTGGATAATAGTGGCCGAGGACCACGCCGCTGATGATGGCAACGATGACCTGGAAGTAGAGGGATCTGTAAAGCGGCTTTCGGTTGTCGACTTTTTCCATCATCGTCTCCATTGCTGGTTCAGACCGCCAGTCGGGTCGGATCAGCCCCGCTGACATAGCAGGAGTGAGGGACTAAGGTGCCGTGCATTTCATCGCTGCCCTCTATCCTCGCCGCCTATGCCATAAGCAGCGCCTCGTACTCCTCACGGAACTGGTGCAGGGAACTCTCCACCACCGTCACGGCGCCGTCGATGAGGCCGCAGCGGCCGCTGCCGGGTAGGATGCGGCACAGATTCTCCAGCGCTGCCAGATCGGCATGCACACCGCGGCCCGTATCGATGCGGTTCAGCAATCGCATCAACTGGAAGCTGCCACCTTTGCACGGTGGGCATTGGCCGCACGATCCTTGCGCGAAGAAGCTCACAAATTCAGCGACCTTGCGGACAATGCTGGTGCCTTCCGATACAACGATCATCGCCCCCGTTCCCAGACGTGAGCGTCTTAGTCGCACCGAATCAAAGTCCAGGGCGACATCGAGGTCACGCTTCGTCAGCAGAGTATTCGAGGGCCCCCCTGTAAAGACGGCCTTGAACTCCTTGCCTTGCAACATGCCGCCACCGTGCTCGAACACCAGGGACTCCAGGCTCGTTCCCATTGGTAGTTCATACAGACCGGGGCGCAATACGTCGCCAGAGAGTGAATAGAGTTTGGTTCCGGTTGCGTTACCGATGCCGAGATCGCGATACCACTGAGCACCGTGGCGAAGAATTCCTGGTATATGCGCTAGCGTTTCGACGTTGTTGACGATGCTTGGCGCGCCATGCACGCCTTGTTGACTGGGAAAGGGCGGCTTGCGCCGCGGGAACGGGAATCCGCCCTCGACGCTTGCGATCACCGCCGTCTCCTCGCCCCCGATGTATAGCCCTGAACTCGGTACAACGCCAAGCGACAGGGGGGCGCCCAGCAGTCGCTCGAGTTCGGCGTACCGGGGGTGCGCCTGCCATTGCCCGACGGCCTGTCGTATGACCGCAATGGCCTGCTGCTGGTGAGGGTTGACGTAAAGGACAATATGGTTGGCACGCGTGGCGGCCGCGGCGATGAGGGCACCCTCGATCACCTGATGTGGCGTGTGCTCCAGCAGGAAGCGGTCCTTGAAGGTCCCCGGCTCATCTTCGTTGCCGTTGCAGATGATGGTTTTGTCGCCGTCAGCCGCGGCGGCAACCGGCGCCCATTTGCGATGGGTCGCAAATCCGGCGCCGCCCATTCCGCGCAGATCGGCCTGCTCGATCTCGCCTATGACTGCGCCTGGATCGCACAAGGCCTTGGCCAGCCCCTCTCCTCCGCCAATTGCGAGCCATGCCTCCAGGTCCGCACCAACGCGGACATCGTCCCTCAGGAGAACCTGATTCAGCTTTTCCATCGCGCGCTCCGTCTACGGCTCACCGGACACCGCCAGCGGCCCGGCCGCGGACGCCAGCGCGCAGGCCTGCATTGACGCGCAGATCGAAATGCGCGTAGCCAGGAAAGAGAATCGGTGCCTTGACGTGCAAAGGTAGCCCAGCCAGCGTCAGTTCCCGCTGCCATGCGTGCACGTGGCCGATCCCTGCGCGGCTGGCCACAGCCGAACGCTTCGCCTCCGCTGCCGACGCGCCCGCGCGCCGACCCATGCTTAGGATGTCGAGCAGCGCATTCCCCATCAGCCGGTTGCGCCCGTGGATGCCTCCCGCTACCTCACCCACGCAGTACAGTCCGGATACGCTGGTGGTCCCATGTCCGTCGATCGCAACGCCGCCGTTCTGGTAGTGAAGGGTTGGGTAGACAAGGAAGGGTTCCTTCGCTGCATCGTGACCGCACTTGTGCGCAAGGTGGCTCAACGTCACAAGGCGCTTGTCCAGGATGCCGGGATGCTCCATTTCGAGCGTCGGCGTGTCGAGCAGCACGCCCACCTGCCCCTCACGGATGATGCCGCGCCCCTGCGCACATTCGCGCAATATCGCCGAGGCCACGATGTCCCGTGCCTTGAGTTCGTCCACAAAGCGCTCACCCTCGCCGTTGATCAGCTTGGCGCCCGCGGAGCGCGCGGCCTCGGAGATGAGTCCGCCTGCAAGGTGGGGAGGGTACGCAATGCCGGTGGGGTGGTACTGGAACGAGTCGAGCTCGCGCAGGCGCGCTCCGATCCGGTAGGCGAGCACGAGGCCGTCGGCGGTGGCACCGAAATGATTGGATGTTGGAAACGAATTCAGGTGCAGGCGCCCGGCTCCGCCGGTAGCAATGATCACGGCAGCAGCGCGCACTAGCACAAAGGTGCGTGATTCGAGGTTGTAGATCACGGCCCCTGCGCAGTTTCCCCGCTCGTCGGACAGCAGCTCGACCGCCGGGCAGCGGTTCCATACCTCGATGCCGGGATCCAGGTCCACCGCTTCCCGCAGCACCCGCATCATCTCCAGCCCGGTGTAGTCCCGGTAGGAAAGAATGCGCGCGGCCGAGGCGCCGCCGGGCTTTTTGCGCAGAAGGTTGCCGCCGATTGGCCGATCCTCTTCCTGGTCAAACATCATGCCGAGCTGGATCAGCCAGCGAATGACATCCGGACCATCCATCACCATTTGCGCTACGAGTGCGGGATCGCCGCAGAAGTGTCCGGCACGCAGCGTGTCCTCGAAGTGCAATTGAGGGCTGTCGTCCTCTCCGATGGCGGCCTGTATCCCGCCTTCGGCCATCACAGTGTTGCTGTCGCCGAGGCGAAGCTTGGTGGCGAGGATGACCCGCGCCCCATGCTTTGCCGCGGTGAGTGCCGCGGCGCACCCGCCACCTCCACCACCAATGACCAACACATCGGTGGCCATGAGTTGGGCACCGGCAATGTCGACGTCGTCGATCAGCGCATTGGCTTGCAGATGCCGCGCGAGATCCGGCTGGCAGGAATCGCCGCGGTTCACGCCGACGGCGAGGGCAACGCGGGCGTCCGGCCCGTGGTCGGGGTGGTAGCCCTTGAGGAGCGCTTCGGCCGAGGTGTTGTCACTGCGCACCGCCGGCGCCGTGCCGGGCCGGTAGCGCTTGCGCGCCTCGTCGTAAGGGATGCCGGCAGGCATGAGGGGTGTCTCGGTCAGTGTGGTGGCTGGGCGCCCGGCGCGTCGAGATCGATTGTCATGTCGCCACGCTCGATCTCCCGCAGCCGTCGCATCAGATTCGCCGGCCGCAGCGTCAGCGACGCAATCATCCGTCGCACGAACAGGCCGAGGTGGTTAGGCTGGATGAGCTCGGGGCAGGCCAGTGTGCAGAGGTTGCACATGACGCATTCGTCGAAGACGTGGCCGGCCTCGGAAAGATTGCCCTCCACGGCGAGGTTGACGCCGCGCTGGACATCGAGTCCCTTCGGGCATGCGCGATCGCACCCGCTGCAGTGACGGCAGTCGGCTGCTTCCGGGAATATGTCAGAAATCGCCTGCAACGCCTGCCAACTATCCTCGATGTCTTCCAGCCGATAGACATGGCGTGCCGGGGAAGTGAAGAAGTCGAGAAAGGCAACCTGCATCCCGTCCTCGATCAAGGTCTCGCAGGCGAGTGCGGTGATCACTTCCTGCTTGCCGGCCCGCCGGACCAGGACGCGGCAGGATCCGCATACCCCCTGGCCCATGCAGCCAACGCCCTCCACCAACGTTTCCCCTGCATGCAGGAAGGCCTGCAGGATGGAGCAGTTTGGCGGCGCTTCGACCTGTTTTCCTTCGATGCTCAGACTTATCATCTTCTCGCACTCTGGTGGCCGGCGGCGTTAGCGCCACACTGGCGCATTTGCCGAAAAGATCATATAAAACATAGCACATGGAAAGTCATTGCAAGGGGGAGGCAATGGGCGCTTTCCGAAGGGCGGTCGCGCCTGCAGCCAAGGCGCTTCTCAGCTAGGACGACCGGCACGGTCCGCCCGACCATTCGGCGTCTCCGCCGGGAGATTCCAGGGTGGCATTGCTTTGTTCCTCCTTTCGAAATGTTTCACTTCCGCTCGCACGGATTCTGCAGGCGGGCTTGCCCAAGCAGGGCAAGTGCGCTGCACCGCCGGGAGGAACGGTTCGTGTCGGCAGACGCAGAGACATTGGCTGTCTTCATTTCGCCGTGTCCTTTTCGAGGAGGTTCGGAGATGTTCGCCAAGATCGTCGCGACATATCGCTACTTCATGTCCGTGGTGCCTTTTCGGCTGACGCCGGCCATCATCACCACGGTTGTGCTTGTCACGCTGCTGCTCACACCGACGCCGGCTGGTTTGAAGGACAACGCTTGGGATCTGGTCGCCATCTTTCTGACCACGATCGTCGCCATCATTCTCAAGGTGATGCCGATCGGTGTGATGGCGATGATGGCGATCGTGATCGTGTCACTGGCGCAAGTGACCTCGAACTCGTCCAAGGGCGCCATTGCCGATGCGCTGAGCAGTTTTGATAGTCCGCTGATCTGGCTGATCGTTGTGGCCATCCTGATTTCGCGCGGCCTGAAGAAGACGGGGTTGGGCAGTCGCATCGGCCTGATGTTCATCGCGCTATTGGGCAAGCGGACGGTCGGCATTGGCTACGGGCTGGCGATCTGCGAGCTGGTACTGGCGCCATTCACGCCGAGCAACACCGCGCGCGGCGGCGGCATTGTGCACCCGATCATGCGGTCGATTGCCGGCGCCTTCGATTCCGATCCGGCTAACGGGACTCAGGGAAAGGTTGGTACCTATCTGGCACTAGTCAACTACCACGCCAACCCGATCACTTCGGCCATGTTCGTGACCGCCACCGCGCCGAACCCCCTGGTCGTCGACTACGTGGCCAAGGCCAGTGGCCAGTCGCTTCACCTGAGCTGGACCACCTGGGCGCTGTGCATGCTGCTGCCAGGCCTCGTCTGCCTGCTTCTGATGCCGCTTGTCATTCGCGTGCTCTGTCCGCCCGAACTGAAGGCGACCCCCAATGCGATCGAATACGCCAAGGGTGAGCTTGCTCGCATGGGCCCCCTGGGTGGCAAAGAGCGCGTCATGATTGGTGTCTTCGCCATGATGCTGGTTCTGTGGGCCAACGTGCCGGCAATGATCTGGGGGCCGACGTTCACGCTCGACCCGACGGTGGTCGCCTTTCTCGGCCTGTTCGCGTTGATCATTACCGGCACGATCGACTGGGACGATGTGTTATCGGAGAAGAGCGCCTGGGACACCCTGATCTGGTTCGGCGCTCTGGTAATGCTCGCGGAACAGCTCAACAAGCTTGGCGTAATCGCATGGTTCTCGGCCGATATGCGCGATGCCATTGCCGCCAGTGGAATGGGTTGGCTCTCGATTGCCGCCATATTGGTGCTGGCGTTCGTGTTTTCCCATTACCTCTTCGCAAGTACCACTGCCCATATCAGCGCGATGATGCTGGCCTTTCTGACAGTGGGCGCGCAGTTGATTCCGCAGCCTTATATCGCACCTTTCATGCTGATGATGACCGCCGGCTCGGCGATCATGATGACGCTGACCCACTATGCCACCGGCACATCGCCGATCATATTTGGCAGCGGGTATGTGACGATGGGGCAATGGTGGCGGGTCGGCGCGGTGATGTGTGTCTTTGAACTTGTCATCTTCGCCGTAGTAGGAGGTATCTGGTGGAAGATTCTGGGGTTCTGGTAGTCCGGGGCCACGGCTACTCAAAGGGGCTTTTGTCGACCGGGACTCGACGGTGTTTGATCGGCTGATTAGCACCGCCTATACGCAGCACAATCTCTTTATCCCGAACTGTCCGGAAGGCATCCAAGGCTGGCGCGGCTGGTCTTTCCGCCGACTTCCGATACGAGGTTGGTATGGTGGTCGCTGAAGGCGACCACGTAATGGCCCACGGTCGCTATGCTGGCCGGGCGCCAAAGCCGATACTGGCTGTTGACATATTTCGTATTGCGGACGGAAAAGGTTGTCGAGCACTGGGATGTCATGCAAGAGGAGATACCCGCTCGGAGTACAGTCAGCGGCAACGAGATGTTTTCGAATCCGCAGTCGCAGGACAAGCAGATCAATCGATGAGTTTCTGAGGCGCGCTGCGAGCAATCCTACAGCCTTGAGCAGGGCTCCGACGCAGCTGCTGCGGAGGGGCAGGAATGCTTGAGTAGGATTCCACCGTGATCGACTGATGTGGAGTCGGTTGCCGTCGTTGGTCAATGGCAACCCGGTTGTCTGTTCTTGGCCGGTCTCGGCCCTTCGGCTATATAGGGCAAGGGCGTCCCGGCGCAGAAGGTAGCTACCGAGCCTTCTGGGAAATTCGACTGCGTAGCATGCAAGGTGCTGGAGATCAGAAGCTCCGCCGAGACATGCCCAGTTCGACGGCAATGATGTGAGATGAGTCGTTGAGGCGTTCGACGACGATGGTCATGACGGCTCCGCCCGCGCTGCCCGGTATGCCGATTAGCCCGATCGCGGCGGGTGCCATGCTTCGGCTCGGGGTGGATGGCGGAATCGTCCAGAAGCTTGACTGACGGGTGTAGACGCCAATGTTTGCGATTCCGAATCTCACGATTGCATGGCCATCGAATTTGCCGTGCCGGCGATGAGGAATCCCGCCGGCCGCGACGAGTGTCAGTGCGGCTTGCTTGAAACGATTTCCGCTTCGGTCCGACCCAGAACTCATGAGCAGCATGCCGGCCAGTCCGATGACGGGAGGAGTAGCGGGGCAGGTTCTTCCGACAAGCGAACGGGTACTGATGGCGGCTAGCTGGCATGGACGCTACTGGGCCGCCGCCGGCCCTGCGGTTAGGTGCTGGAACTCCAGATGAGCAGATGGCCCTATCGGGCTCGCAATGGGTCGGCCGAGGTCGTGTGAAGCAGTCTCAATCACACGGAGAAAATCCGGTAAAGCTGGTGGTCGTGCGCATGGAGGAAAACCACACCGTACGCCGCCTATCCTGACCGAGTGCAAGTGGGCGTCTGCCTTGGGAGGGCGCGGCGTCAGTCGGTCTTCGGTTTCCGTACGGCGAAGTCGGTGACAAATGCTACTGCCATGGCCACTGCGCCGCACAGGAAGATCAGGCTGTAGTTCTCATGCGATTGCGCGAACAGATACGCATAGCCGTAACCCCCCAGCGCCTGACACAGCGCGAACGCTATGGTGGCGCGGCTCCATGCGGCGCGCTGGGCCGTGGCGTCGTGGGGCAACATCTCCTGCACTCGGCCCAAGACAAGCGGGACAATGCCCGGGGTGAACGTGCCTAGGACGATGGTCGACAGCCACAGGGCTACCGTGTGGTGGGAGACGGCCAGCAACCCCACGGCCAGGCCTTGCAGCAACATCGCAAGCCGATAGGCGTTCCTGAACCCGAGCTTGCCACCTATGGCGCCCGCAAGCAGCGGTCCTGCGATAGCTGCGACGCCATAGAGTACCCAGTACCCGGCGCCGGCCGATGCACCCTGGCCAAGACCGCGCGCGACGTAGTCGACCAACAGCATCATGGCTGGCACCAATCCCAGCGCGTTGGCAGCGTACTGGAAGTACAGCACGCGCAATGCTGGATTGCTGGAACCCTGTGCATGGTCGACGGGGCGGTGACCTGCCGCAGTTGGTGCCGGCATGCCGGTAGGCACATCGGCGGTGGGCCAACCCTTCCAGCTAATAGCAGTCAGAAGCAATGACACGGCACCAAGTCCGAGCCACGTCTGTCCCAGCCCAAGCTTGAGCAACTCTGGTACCAGCGTGCCCGATGCTGCAATACCGAGTCCAAGCCCCAGGAAGATCATCCCGCTAACGAATGCACGCCGGCCCGGCGGAATATGCGGCAGGATCGCAGTAGCCACGAGCACCATGATGGCGCCGCCCGTCAAGCCAGAAAGAAAACGCCAGAGGAAGAACCAGCTTACCGACACGGGTACTGCGCACGCAAAGAATGCCGCGGTGGCCAGCACCATCAGCAGACGTAAAGCATGGCGGTTCGACAGCCGGGTCGCCAGCGGGCGGCCGATCACAGCGCCAGCGAGATATCCGGCGAAGTTAGCGGCGCCGAGTGCCACCGTGTCTGCGGCGCTGAACCAGTGGGCCTGGATCAACGAGGGAATCAACGGCGTATAGGCAAAGCGGGCAAGACCTATGGCGACAAGGCTTGCGCAGAGTCCGGCCAGCGCCGCGTGGAGCGCACGCGCATCGAGCGCACGATCCGTGGTGTCTGGCACTGGCGTGGTGACTGTGTTCTGTGACATGGGGGGATACCTCTGGGCGAGCGCCGCCCCACGCAGGTGGCAGCCGCGCGTAGAGGCGAAGCGTAATTCAGGGAGAAGTCAGGTCGTGCCGCGCGGCTTACGTTCGAGCAGAGCCAGTACGGGTCTGACGGATGCCTCGAGCAGTGCGCGATCCGGCATGACGCGAGACATCACGCGCAGGCCGATCTGTACCGACAGCAGCGTGGCCGAAACGTCCCTGGCAGCGAGTGTCGGGTCGACAGTCCCGTCGGCCTGGCCCGCGCGAATGGTGCGTTCGAAGAAGTGACCGAGTGTAGTCAGTTCCTCTGCAACGATCGCCGCCAGTTCAGGGTCGTCAGCCGATGCGTCGAGCGCCGTATTGATCAGCATGCATCCACGATGCTGCGGATCGGAGACGCCACGCTCGATGCTTTCGGCAAAGAATGCTTCTAACGCCTGGGCCGGTGGAAGGGTGCCTTCCAGTCGAGCAATCCGTTCGCGCAGCGTGTGATTCAGGTAGTCCTCAAGCGCCTGCAGGAACAGTGTGCGTTTGTCGCCAAAGGCGTTGTAGAGGCTAGGTTGAGTCAGTCCCATCGCCTGCGTCAGTTCGCGGGTCGAGGTGGCGTTGTAGCCCTTGGCCCAGAACGCGTCCTGCGCGGCGGAAAGTGCTGTTTGGGCGTCAAATTGGCGAGGTCGTGCCATGGCAGTGAGATTCTGTATCGAATGATATGAAACGTATTTTAGATAGATCGATACAAAATTCAAGGGCGATCTTTCGCGTAGAGCCTGAGGAATGTGGAGAGGGTTCGATCAGTGATCTGCAGGCGATATGTTGTGCCAGTTGGATCCCGGCTATGCAAGCCGAGCCCGGCGCAAGGCTAGCGGCGTCACGCCCACATGCCGCCGGAAAACGCGCGTGAAGTGAGAGTCGTCAGTGAAGCCGCACCTGCGGCCAATGGCAGCCACGGTGAGGCGATTGAACGCCGGCGATGACAATTGGCGCACGGCGATATCGATGCGGGCCTTCATCAGCAGGAAGCCAAAGGTCTCGTTTTGAGCGGCCAGTACGCGATGCAGGGATCGCACCGAAATTCCCAGGTCTGCTGCCACCTGCGGCGCGACCAGCGTGGACTCGGTGCATCGCGAACGAATGCAGTCGAGGATTCTCTCGTTCAGCGGCTTCGAGGTCTCGTGTTTATGCGTGGCGACCTGATCTGGTCCGCTCGACGCCAGAAGAATCAGCGCACCGAGCTGGTCCACGATCAGCCGGGGCGGGAGCGGCGCATTGAGGATTGCGGTGGGCTGCAATGCCGCGATGAATGTGTTCAGCGCCACTGCCCAGCGCGAGTCAGCGCCAAACTGCCTGCCGACCACTGTGCCTGTCTGAGGGACCCACTCGCTTAGCCACTGCGGATCGAAGCCGATATTGACGAAGTCGTAGTCGAAAGCGATATCGAGGCTTAGCGCCTGCTGGGAATCCGTAATGAATGAATCCATGGGGCGCATCGAAACTCTCGACTGGTAGCCCAGGTTCCAGGGAACGTTTCGGCTGAGCACCAGATTCAGGCAGCGTGCGCGTTGTCGTGAAATCTCAGCGGCCGTGCTCCGCGCGATATGGGGGGAGCCTGCCACATGCATCACGGTAATGGGACCGAGCGCCAGAGCCTCGATCTTCGCGCTCAGATCGGGCGAATAGGGCGTTTCGAACTGGAACGGAATGATGGCCGACTCGGTGGCGGCCTGGAAGTACTCACGTCTTTGCGTCGCTGGGACCAGATCGGTGCTCCAGCGTTGTAGTTGCCCAAGCTCGTTCCCCATCCTTTTTCCCCACTCATGGATCGTCGTCGGCGTGGCTGGCACGTAGCGTCCACGCATTCTGTGTTGCTGTCATGAATAGTCAATCCATCAAAGCATATCAAGGGCACTCTGCAATTGCCGATTGACTGGAGCCGGGCCGGCGCCCTTAGCCGGTTGCATTGGGGACTTCGCGCGAAATGTGCCGCATAATCATCTTTCGCTTTTGCCCCTGCGGACCGTCTGGATCTGGCACCGATCGAACATGGCTTCGGAGGTGGCAATGCAGTATCTGAATGGCTTGGACGCGAAGGTTGGTGATGTGGTGATGCTTGGCGACCGTGAAACCGGCGTGGTCGTGTGCAGTTTCACCAATGCGGAATATAGCCCGGGATATGAGTCATTCATGAGGCGACATGCGTGCGAGGGAATCTTGATTGATTTCCCGACCTACGGGCTGATGCACTTCAAGTTCGCAGAGGTCGGACTCACCCTGCTGTCCCGGCGGCCTGGCTAGGCAAGCTTCATCCGGTGACATCTCGTTGCCTTGGCAGTGCCGCGGCGCAGGCTACCCGGTGGTCTCTTTGAGGGCTTATGCCTCGCTTCCTCCATAAACTGCGACTCTGTAAGGGGTAGTAATGCTAGAGAGTCCGGGTCGACTGTGCAAGGACGACGCTGATTCCCGCACCCACACCCCGGGCTTTTCAATTCTTCCTTGCTTTTATAACTACGACTCGTAGAATCGTAGTATTGCAGTTGACACTTGTCATTGCTGAAGAAAACGGGCGCGCGATGCAGGTGCGGCCGGATCACTCAAACCAGGGATTGATGCAGGAGTTTGAAAATGTCCAAACGCATTCTTGTGATTGGCGCCGGCTTCGCCGGCATGTGGAGCGCGCTGGCTTCGGCCCGGCTGCTCGATGAAGTGGGACGCACGGATATCGAGATCGTGTTGGTGGCGCCCGAGGCGGAACTGCATGTGCGGCCGCGCCTCTACGAGCAGAATCCAGGCGGAATGAAGGCGCCGCTGCAGGAGATATTCAAGGCCGTTGGCATTCGGTTTGTACAGGGTTACGTTGAGCGGATCGATGTGGCGAATCAGCAGGTGGAGGTCAGCAGCGCAGCGGAGACATCACCCGTCGTGCTTGGTTTCGACCGACTTGTGCTGGCCGCCGGAAGCCGCCTGTTCAAGCCGCAGATTTCCGGGCTGGATGAACATGCATTCAACGTCGATCAGGTGGCTTCCGCCGCAACGCTAGAAGCCCATATCGAGTCGCTGGCGACGCGTCCGGCCAGCATCGCCAGGAACACGGTCGTGGTTGCAGGCGGAGGCTTTACAGGCATCGAGACGGCGGCGGAAATGCCTGCACGTTTGCGCGAGGTCCTGGGAGACGACGCGCAGGTCAATGTAATCATCGTCGAGCGAGCCGGCGAGATTGGTCCGGATCTGGGGGCCGGACCACGACCAGTCATCATCCAGGCGCTGACGGAGCTTGGCGTCAAGTGGAAGCTCGGGTCTGGTGTTGCGGCCGTGGACGCGGCTGGTGTGACGCTGGAGAGTGGTGAGCGTATCGAAGCCTCGACGGTCATCTGGACCGCCGGTGCGCGTGCCAGCAAGCTCACGGCTCAAGTCCCTGCCGAGCGCGACGGCTTTGGCCGTCTGCACGTCGATAACTATCTGAAGGTCAGGGGGCTTGAGACGGTCTATGCGACGGGCGATGTCGCATATGCAGCTGTTGACGATGCCGGTAACTACGCCATGATGTCATGCCAGCATGCGATGAACCTTGGGCGGTCCGCCGGACACAACGTGGCCGCGGACCTGGTTGGTGACAAACAAATCCCATACAGCCAGCCAAAGTACGTGACCTGCCTGGATCTGGGCCCCTGGGGCGCGGTGTACACGGAGGGCTGGGAGCGCGAGGTGAAGCTGGTTGGTGCCGAGGCCAAGGCGTTGAAGACGAAGATCAACACCGAGTGGATCTATCCGCCAAGCGCGGATCGCGCCGAGGCACTGGCCTCGGCGGACCCGCGTCGAATCGTGGTGGCGTAACGAGTAAACGAGGCAAGACGGATCGTCTTGCCTCGTTGTTCCTGAAGGAGTGACGAAGACCGCGCAGCTTGGGGCGCTCCCGCGGTCTTGCCGGGTCCGACAAGCTCTCGGGAGGTCAATCGTTCGAAGCATTCGAGAAGACCTTTTTCGAACAAGCACGCCCGACGTCGCTCCTCAAGCGATTCACTACCCCTGAAGAGGTTGCGAATCTGGTTGTTTATGTCTGCTCGCAAGCGTCTTCCGCGACAAATGGCGCTGCACTGCGTGCGGATGGTGGCGTGGTTCGTGCCGCTTTCTGAGCAGCCTGTCAAATGAGAATCGCCTTCCATCTGGAAGGCGATTTTTTATGCACGATTGCGCGTCCGTACGGACTTGCGCGCGGGCGGCAACGACTCTTCGGACTTCTCGCCGCGACGGTTGACGGACCGGGCCGTCAGCCATTGGACCACCTGCGTCCCGTAACTGTTGGGTGCCTTGTCGATGGCGCGATTGGCAATGTCGAGTAGCGTGTGTTGCCTGAGTTCATGCCGCATCGCCTTTTCCGCCGATTGCATGACAGCATGGATCGAGCACACACCGCGCGTGGCCCAGGCGGGTGGTGCTTCGTCGAACACCGCGCAGCGGTCGCGGATCTCCAGACAGTCGAACAGCGGCTTGTCGCCATCGATGGCGACGACGACGTCGTGCACTGTGATCTTGTCTGCAGGCCGCGCCAGGCTGAAGCCGCCTCGTATGCCTTCGGTAGCGACTACGAGATTTGCCTTCGCCAGCTTGGTGAACAACTTCGCCAGATAGTCAGCGGGGATACCCTGCAGTTCCGCGAGATCCCTCACGCTAGCGGTTTCCACCGACGCCTGTGAGCGCGACAGGTAAAGGAGGCAATGCAACCCGTATTCCACACCGGTGCTGATGAATGACATGGCAACTAAGAGTTATCGAATCGTAGTTGTCAGGTTATACAGGTACACGCTGATCCGCAAGCAAATGTATGTTTGGCGAGCACCTGCGATTTGTTCTGATGTACCCAGGATCGTACCGACGACAGCTAGTGGGCAGCGGATGCCGCACCGGACGCCGCGCCACGCGCTGGCTTGGTCAGCCAGATCAGTGGAACAATGGCGACGAAGATGACGGCTGATATCCAGAAGATGTCGTTCAGGCCCAGCATGATCGCCTGGGTATTGAGCTGTCTTTCAAAGTAGGCGGTCGCCTGGCCAGGGGATAGGTGCATTACGGACTGGATGGCCTCCAGCGCGGCACTGTAGTTCGGATTACCAGGGTTCGCCTTTTCGACTAGTTGTGCGTGATGCAGTATGGCGCGGTCGTTCCACACAGTGGTCGCAAGTGACGTTCCCACAGCGCCGCAGAACACGCGGACAAAGTTCGACAGTCCGGCCGCGGCGGGGATCTTGTCTGGTGGGAGACCGGAAAGAATGATGGCCGTCAACGGAACAAAGAACAATGCTGTTGGAATGCCCTGCAGCAGCGTTGGGAGAACCAACGTGAATGTGTCGACTCCCGTCGTGTAGTGGGAGCGCATGAAGAACACCGCGGCAAAGCCGAGAAACGAAAGGGTGGAGAGAATGCGCAACTCGGCTTTTGGCATCAGTTTGCCAAGGACCGGCGCAAGCACCACCGCGAAGATGCCCAATGGCGCCGTGACAAGGCCGGCATTGACGGCTGGATAGGCGAGGTACTGCTGCATCCATTGCGGCAGCACGACCAGATTCGCGAAGAAGACCGCGTAGGCCACCGATATTGCGATGGTTCCGGCCAGGAAGTTGCGTCCTTTAAACAGCCTCAAATCGACGATCGGATTGGCTTCGGTCAGTTCCCAGATCACGAAGAACAGGAAGCCGAGTAGGGCGACAATGGCCAGGCTGATGATCACCGGCGAAGCGAACCAGTCGAGATCCTTGCCTTTGTCGAGCATGATCTGAAGGGCTGCCACCCAGGTGACAAGCGCTGCCAGTCCTATGGCGTCGATCGGGAGAATACGGGTTGTTGTCTCGCGGCTACGATAGATCGCCCAGGTGACTGCGGCAGCAAACAGCCCAACGGGGATGTTGATGTAGAAGATCCATGACCAGGAATAGCTGTCAGTCATCCATCCCCCCAAAGCCGGGCCGGCTATTGGTCCCACGGTAGCGGTCATCGCCCACAACGCGAGTGCCTGACCGCTTTTCTCCTTGGGATAGGACCCCAGGAGAATTGCTTGCGAGAGCGGAATCATCGGACCCGCGACGGCTCCCTGAAGGATTCGCGCCGCGAGAAGAAAAGTGAGATTGGGCGCGACGCCGCATAGCCACGACGACAGGACGAACAGCAGAATCGATCCCACGAACAGACGGATCTGCCCCACGCGCTGGGTCAGCCACCCCGTCAGTGGAATGGCTACCGCATTGGCGGCCGCGAACAGCGTGATCACCCAAGTGCCTTCATCCACGGAGACGCCGAGGTTGCCAGAGATAGTCGGGATGGCGACATTGGCAATGGATGAATCCAGCACGTTCATGAATGTGGCCAGCGCGACGGCCAGACTGCCCATTGCCAGCTTGCCACCGGTCAGCGGCGGCGGTAATTCGCTTGTCATCGGATTTGGCATGATGCCCTCAGTTAGCGTTGGCGACTACGGTTTCACGAGGCCCTGGCGAGTGCCGAAGGACTGGCCACCGGCCGCGCATTCCTGGTCGTTTCGTTTCGCGTGGAGTTGTCGCTGTTGCTATTGCTGTTCCGGGCGATGATCCGATCGATCTCGCTGTCGGCTTCCGCACCGTAGCGTTCGAACACATCGGTGCGATAGGCGGTGCGAATTGGTGTGCTTGTGCCCTTGGCGGGGGAAAGCTCTCCGCCGCGCTCCCTGGTCTCCACATCGACCTGCATAGACAGGCCAACCTGCAGTGGGTGCGCGCGCAGTTCCACCGGATCCAGTGCGATCCGCACGGGCAGTCGCTGGACGACCTTTATCCAGTTGCCAGTCGCGTTCTGCGCTGGTAGCGCGGAGAACGCGCTACCGGTGCCCGCGGAGAAGCCGACGACCTTGCCGTGATAGGTCACCTTGCCGCCGTACAGATCGGCGTGGAGTTCTACTGGCTGGCCAATTCGAATGTGCTTGAGCTGAACCTCCTTGAAGTTGGCATCTACCCAGACTCCATCGAGAGGCACGATGGCCATGAGTGGATTGCCAGGCGCGACACGTTGACCGACTTGCACGGATCGACGGGCGACATAGCCGGTCACGGGAGCGGGCAGCGTGTTTCGCGCATTGGCGAGATAGGCATCCCGCACGCGTGTGGCGGCTGCTTGAACACTGGGGTGATCGGCCACGCTAGCCTGGTCGGTCAACGCATGGTTCGAGGCGAGCTGTTGCTTCGCCGTTTCCAGCGCGGCTTCGGCAGCCTTCACGGTGTCCCTTGCGTGCGCGACGTCCTCCGCGGCAACCGCGCCACTTTCCGAGGCTTCGGTTCGACGCCGCAGATCATCTCGCGCCCGGGAAAGGTCCACCTGCCGCTGTTGAACAGTTGCAGCCAGCGTGTTGTTGTTGACATATAACGCACTTACCTGGCGAACGGTCTGCCCGAGCGCCGCCTCGGCGTTGGCCAGAGCGATGCGAGCGTCTGCGGGATCAAGCGTGACGATCGCATCGCCCGCCCTGACGATCTCCGTGTCGTCGGCATTGACTGCGACAACCGTCCCGCTCACCTGAGGGGTGAGTTGCACCAGATTGCCGTTGACGTAGGCGTCATCGGTGTCTTCGTGAAAGCGTGCCACGCTGTAGTAGTACGCGCCGTAGCCTGCCGCTGCCACCAGAGCGCCCAGCCCAAGCAGGGCCAGCAGACGCTTGCGGGTTCTCGGCGCGCCGGACGCGGCCTTGGGATTGTCAGTGGGGTTCGGGTTGGTCGTGGTCATCATGTCACCTGTATCTGTGGCGTGGCGGCTCACCGGGTTGTGTCCGCGCTTTGTGTGTCGTCGGCCGTGTACCCGCCGCCGAGGGCCGCTGCCAGCGCAATCTGGCGGTCGCGTCGTTGCATTCGGAGCGTTGTCACGGTCTGGCTACTGGCCAATGCCGTGGTCTGCGCATTCAGCACCGTCAATTGCGTGGTCAGGCCGGCGCGGTACTGCGCCATCGCCAGGTTCAAGGCGCGTTGCGCGGCCTCGTCGGTTCGGACCGCGTTGATGATCTGGGCGTCGACGGAGCGAATGTCCGACAGTTGCGTGGCCACATCGGTCAATGCCTGGATCAGGGTGTCGTTGTAATTCGCCACGGCAAAGTCGAAGTCGGCGTAGCGTCCTTTTAGTTGCGCCCGCAGTGCGCCACCGTCGAAGATCGGCAGGTGGATGGCAGGGCCGGCGGAGACCGTGCGGCTCGCCGCATGCAGAAAGCGTCCCCACCCGAAAGCATCGAGGCCGATGGCAGCGCTCAGATTGATGTCTGGGTAGAACTCGGCTTTCGCCACCTTGATGTCGTGAGTGGTGGCCTCCACTCTCCAGCGCGCGGCGACGATGTCGGGGCGGCGTGCCAGGAGGTCTGCCGGAAGGTTGTCAGGCAGATGAATTTCTTCGGAGCCACCGAGTGCCGGCTTGGCGATGGCGAGCCCGCGGTCCGGGCCTTTGCCGAGCAGCGCGCCAAGTTGGTAGCGGGTACGCTGGATACTTCCCTCAAGGGCCGAAACGGAAACCTGCGCCGCCGCGAGGTTCGCTTCGGCAGTCTGTTGCTCCACGGCGGTATCCAGTCCCATCCGGACCCGACCGCGTGTGACCCGCAGGACTTCTTCGCGTTGCGTGACTTCATCGCGCGCAATATCCAGAAGCGCGTACAAGCGGGCGAGCTCGTTGTAACTGCGGGCGATGGCCTGACTCAGGCTCAGTCTTACCTGCTCCGCTTCGGCCTCCGTCATGTGGACCATCGAGACCGCGGAACGGAGGGCTTCGCGATTCTTGCCCCAAAGATCGAGCTCGTAGGACGCACTGATGATCGCCTTGTTTTCCGATTGCCACGTGCCGGCAAAGGCTGGCGGTATAAAGGTGCTTTCAGTCAGTCGCTGGCGAGTCCAGGAATACCCCGCGCCTACCTGAGGGAGGGTGTTCGCATTGGCGCTTTCGCTGAATGCCACGGCCGCCGCAATACGGGCACGTGCCTTGTCGATGGATGGGCTACCCGCCAAGGCTTCGTCGATCAGGGCCTTGAGTTGCGCATCGCCAAACTGTGATGCCCAGTCCGTGGCGGGCCAATGCCCTCCCTCGGACGGCAGGCTTTGCGCAGTGGCAATCTGCGTCGGCAGTGCCATCTCCTTGTCGCTATGAATGCCCGCATAGTTCGCGCATCCGGCAAGTACTGCGGCCACTATCGTTGAGAGCGCGAGCAGTGTGGCGCGCTGCTTCGCCTGGGGTGATTGCCAAACCATTTTCCGACTCATCAATTGGTGTGGTGGATAAAGTGACTGGACGTGCATCCCTGAACTGATTTCGCCGTCCGCATATTTAACTGACTGGACAATAGTTGCCTAGGCAAATAAATTCAAGGCGCGCAGCGATGGATTCTTTCAATCGGCTCGATTGCGAAAACCGATGCGCGGTATTGGCCTCGGCGGCCGATGCGCGAACGACAAAAGCGATGACAGGGCGACGCGTCGCCCTGTCAATCTGGGGTGGATTTCAGGACGGGCGGCAGCGTCGCGACATCAGGCCGGGCGGCCCAACTGCATGTCCGGGCTCCCGGTGCCTAGCGAGCGTCCAGCGGCAGCTTCACCGGCATGTTGCCCTCCGCAATCCCGTAGACAAGCAACTTCGCAGGCTTGGTGGAACTGGCATTGCGGGACACCAGGTGCTTTGCGCCTGGCGGTTCATACCAGGCTTCTCCCGCCTTGTAGACGCGGGCGGGTTGGCCATCGAGCTGGGATTCCACTTCACCGTCGAGCACATAGGCAAAGATCGAACCTGGATGTCGATGTGGTTCAGAGGCTTGCCCCGGTTCGTAGGCCACCGTGATCATGAACACATGACGTCCTTTGGCCTCGGGGATGTCCTGCTTCATCACCGGCGTTGTTGTCTCGTGTCCGGCTTCGTGCGCAAGTGCCGGCCTGGTGGCTGCCATGGTGCAGAGCAGCATGGCAGCAATCAGGGGCACCTGAAGCACATTGCGACGTATGGCGAGCGCTGTCATGGCGGACCTCACGCTGGTGTCTTGCGGAACGAAATCGCGAAGCGGTTCCACGTATTGATGGTCGAGATCAGAAGCGTCAGGTCCACGAGTTCAGCGTCGTCGAAGTGCGGCCGCACGGCGGTCCAGACTTCATCTGGCACATGATTCTGAGATACGAGCGTGACGGCTTCGGTCCAGGCCAGCGCCGCGCGTTCGCGATCTGTGAAGAAGGGTGTTTCGCGCCAGACGGACAGCGTGGCAAGGCGGCGATCGTCTTCTCCTCCCTTGCGCGCGTCCGCGGTATGAAGGTCGATGCAGTAGGCGCAGCCGTTGATCAGGGAGGCGCGGAGCCGAATCAGTTCCACCAGGGACTTCTCGAGGCTGGATTCGCTGATGCGCTTTTCCAGCCCAAGCAGCGCCTTGATGGCGTTCGGGTTGGCATTGTAGAAATCGAGACGTTGGGTCATGACTTTTTCCTTGGCTTGTTCATATGCGTGCCGGCTGGCACGCCTCAGACGCAAGCTTAGGCAATGAAGTGGTGACCTTTTAGTACCGATTTATGGCTATTTTGAGGTGACCAATTTTTCGACGCACGCCATCAACGCCGGGTGGCGCGAAGTGTTTCACCGAGTTGGGTCAGGCCACTCCGTATATCGTCCACACCGATGCCGCCGTAGCCAAACAGAATGCCTTGCCGCGAAGGCTGGGTATTGAACATCCTGGAAATGCCGTACAGGCCCACCGATGCCTGGTTGGCCCGGGCAATGATGTCTGCTTCGTTTGTATCGTCGGCCAGTATCGCGACCAGATGGATGCCGGCCACGGACGGTAGCGGCGTGAAGACGTCGGCCAGGTCACCCTGCAGGTACTCCAGCAGCGTCGCGCGTCGCCTGGCGTACTCCCGGTGCATGTGGCGCAGATGCTTGGCGAAGTATCCGTCCAGCATGAACTTGCCCAATGCGGTCTGCATCAGGGTGCTGCTATGCCAGTCACTGACCTGTTTGGCCTTTCGAAGCGTGGCCGCCAGGGACGACGGCGGAATCATGTAGCCAATCCGCAGTTCCGGAAAGATGGTCTTCGAAAACGTGCCAACGTATGCAACGACTCCGGCGTTGTCGAGACTCTTCAATGATTCCATCGGTCTGCCCTCGAAGCGGTATTCGCCGTCATAGTCATCCTCGATCACGAGAGCGCCTCGCCGGTGCGCCCATTCGAGCAGGGCAAGGCGACGCTCAAGCGTCATCGGCATGCCTAGCGGAAACTGGTGGGACGGCGTGACATAGACCATCCTCGCCTTCGACGGCAGGGCATCCACCCGCAGACCGTCCTTGTCGACCGGTACGTCGATCACCCTGGCGCCCGCCGCGGTAAAGACGCTTCGCGCGGGCGGATAGCCGGGATCTTCCACCGCGATCACATCGCCTGGCCGGATGACCGCGCGCGCCAGCAGTTCAATGGCCTGTTGCGCTCCGTTGGTAACGATGACGTCCTGCCAGTTGCTGACCACCGCGCGGCTCGAAGCCAGATAACGCGAGATGGCCAGACGCAGTTCCTGATCGCCCGATGGGTCGTGATAAGAACCGTTTCCGCGCGCCTGGATGCGCAGCGCGTGGCTAACGCATTTGCGCCATTTGTCGAACGGAAACAGGCGCTTGTCGGTGACGCCGCCTACGAAATCGAAGCGTGCCGGCATGTCTTTCCGGCTCGCGGGCAATGCCTCGGGTAGCGTTTCCCACACCGCTCCAGTGGCCTGCACGATCCGCTCGCGCGGCGGCGTAGGCGCCAGGCGCGTCATCTCATCGGACACGAAGGTTCCGTCGCCGGTACGAGACCGCAGATAGCCTTCGCCGATCAACCGCTCGAACACATCGAGCGTCGTCTTTCTGGAGACGTCGAGCTCCGACGCCAGCGTGCGTGTGGAGGGTAGGCGTTCTCCTGGCGCGAGCCGTCCGTCGACGATGCTGGCGCGAATCTGTCGATAGATCTGACCAGCCAGGTCACGGCGGCCGCGGAGCTTGATGTGGGCGTTCATCTTGTAGGCGCGAATGGCGATTCCGCCGGATTCTAGGGCTAGTTGCGGCGTTGAAGAGGAGTACGCGGCCCGAAACCACACTGGCGATGTGGGGTCTCGGCGTGTTCGTTGTGTTTTGTATCGATCGATCTATAATAATTTCGTAGCAATCGATACAAAATTGGCCGAAGCGAGGGCGCTCCGGCACGGAACCTGGATATGCAATGTCACACAAGACTTTCCTGATCACCGGTGCGAGCAAGGGAATCGGCCGGGCGTTGTCCCATCGCCTGGCGGCTGCCGGGCACAAAGTGATCGGCGTCGCGCGTAACGCCGACCCCGGTTTCCCCGGCATTCTGGTGCCCATCGATCTCACGGACCCGGTTGCCACTGAACATGCGCTGACGACACTGAGGTCCGAGCACGTGATCGACGGTGTCGTGAACAACGTGGGGTTCATCGAGCTTGCGCCACTTGGCAATATCGACCTGGATGCCATGGACGACATGTTTCGGTCGAACCTGCGGCCAGCCGTTCAGCTTGTCCAGGCGCTGTTGCCGGACATGCGGGAGCGGGGTTGGGGCCGTATCGTGAACCTGTCGAGCCTTGTCGTGCTGGGCGTTGCGAACCGCTCCGTCTATGCCGCGGCCAAAAGCGCCATGATCAGCTTCACACGAACGTGGGCACTCGAACTCGCACCCACCGGGATCACGGTGAATGCGGTCGCGCCGGGGCCTGTTGAAACCGAAATGTTCCGTGCCAATACGCCACAGGGCAGCGATGCGGAGAAGCGATTTCTGTCCATGGTGCCGATGGGGCGTCTGGGCAAGCCGGATGAACTGGCCGCCGCGATCGAATTCCTGCTTTCCGAGCCTGCCGGCTTTATTACGGGGCAGACGCTGTTCGTGGATGGCGGCGCGTCGATTGGCAAGGCAGCGCTCTAGCGCCCGGGACAGTGCCCCGTAGTCTTGCGATGGAAGGGCATGTTGCGGAGACGGCCGGTGGCACCGCCGAAGGCCGGCGAGACATCTTGTGGCCTCGTTGGCCCCTTTGTGCTCTTTGGCCCCTTTGGGCCGATTGGCACGCAGCGGCCAGACGATCGTGTCATCTGGCACTTATATCCCGGTTGCGCTGGTCGCGCGCGGGCACACTGGCATCAAATCCCATGAGATGACCGCCGATACCAGACCGGTATTGGCGGCCGTTCCGACCATGAGGTCTAGCCATGCGTGCCCAATCGCCCCTGTTGATCAGGAACTGGTCCACCAGCGATGTTCCGCAAAGCCAGCGGTACGACTACTACGCCCATGCATTGGCAACAGCGATCTTCCCGATCCAGTTGAGCGGGAGCGCGCCGAGTGCCTTTGGCGTGGACATGTCCGCGGCCGACCTGGGCGGCATGACAGTCATCCGCCAGCGCGGAACCCCGCACCGTTGCTTTGCCGACAGGGGCAATATCGCGAGAGCCGAGGGGCGAACATTCCACTTGCTTACCAGCACGCGATCCGCATGGACACTGGAGCACTTGACGCGCGAACGTCTGGGGCCCGGCGACGTCATCATGTGCGACTCGTCTATTCCGTTCAATCTCGAGATCGGCAACGATTTCAACATCGTTCACGTCGCGCTCTCGGAAGCCTGGATCCGGCAGTGGCTGCCCGCACCGTCCGTTCTGGTCGGCGCCAGGATAGACGCGAACGATAGCTGGGGCCGCGCGCTATCGGCATTCCTACAGAGTCTGGAACCCGCACGGCTCGCCGACTATCCGCTGCCACGGTCATTCATTGGCGACCACATCGGATCGCTGCTGGCGTTCCTTGCGCAAAGCAGGAGCGCAGTTCCACCGAAGCCAGCCAAAACCGAGGGTGCCGCGGTGCTGGATCGCATTCGCGACTGCATGGCCGGACAGTCGCGCGAGGCGACCCTGTGCGCGGCCGACGTCGCTGCAGCCGTAAGCATTTCGGTACGCAGTCTCCATCGCCACTTCGCAAGATCGTCCACGACGTTTGGAGCCGTACTGATGGCCATGCGATGCGCGGATGCGGTTCGGATGCTGGAATCATCGAGCTTCAGCAGGCTGACCGTCGCCGAGATTGGGCGGCGGGCAGGGTTTGCCGATGCCGCCCATTTTTCCCGGGTGATGCGTGCTCGCGTGGGGCACACGCCAAACCAGCTCCGCCGCGCGCACGCTGGCCCCTCGTCCCGCGACGATCCGAAGGAGGAGTAAGCCGTGAGCGCAATCGTGACTTGGTCGACCAACGCCGTTCCCCGAACGCAGCGACTTGACTACTTCGCCGCGGCGTTGTCCTCGGCCCTTGTCCCAATGCAGGTGGAGGCCACACACACGGGTGCGCTCGCCTCGCATATGTCGATGCTCGAAATCGATGACGTAGACGTGCTGTCGCAATGCGGATCCGCGCATCGGTCATTGCGCGGTCGCGCGGAGCTTGCGCGGAGTGGTGCACACACCTACCACCTCATCGTGAATCGACGCGCAGCCTGGTACGTGGAACATGCGGGCGCCACGCGTGTGCGGGCGGGGCAGGCATTCCTGATCGATTCGGCAAGGGCCAATCTCATCGAAATGCCGTCAGCCTACGAGGTCACCCACGTGAAGATGCCCGAAGCATGGCTGCGCCGCTGGGTGCGGGAGCCGAGCCGGATGGTTGGCCGGCCGCTCGGCGGCGAGGCCGGCCAAATGGATCATGCGCTGGCTGCGTTCGTGGCCGGGATGACGCCACACGCGCTGCGTGATGGACCGTTGCCGGCATCGATGATGATCGATCATCTCGGCGCCATGCTCGCCATGGCAAGCGGAACAACGGGAAGACCGATCGCGGCCTCGTCTGCCGCACTTGCGCTCTACAACAAGGTTTTCGCCTGCATTGCCAACCGGAGCGCGGAGCCCCTGCTGAGCGCGGGCGACATCGCGAATTCGCTGGCGATTGCAGAGAGCGAATTGCACAGTGTGCTCGCGTCGTTCGGCGACACCTTTGCGAGCTTGCTTGTCACGCATCGTCTCGCCAATGCGCGTCGGATGCTGGCGTCTCGCGCATTCGAGGCCTTTACTGTGCCCGAGATCGCGCTTCGCGCCGGCTTCTCTCGCGGCGCCGATTTGACGAATCTGCTTGAGCCCGGTGACACATCGGGCAGCGATGCCTGCCCAGCGCGGGATCGGCCGAAGCGTCTCCGATCCTCGTAGCGTCGACGCCGCTCCAATGGCTACCTGAAAATGAATCAAAAGTGGCTATGTGAAGTAACCGGGCTTCGGCCGTAAGCTCCGGCACCAGCACGTTTCATCGTTCGCCTCGAACTCACCAGCGGATTCACGTCGGATACGCGTTGCCTGCGAGTCTTCATGAATACAGTCGCCATCCTGATGTCGGCGTTTCTGCTTTCAGTGTTTGCCCTCGGGGCATTCATCTGGAGTATGCGGAAGGGCCTGTTCGATACCTCGCCGGCCGCGGCACGCGTGATCTTCGCCGATGAGGAGGCTGGGCACTCGGAAGACCCAGCTTCGGCGCGCCATGGAATTGTCGACCGGTCGCGCGAAGAAGCCGACCGGTCATCCGCGCCAGTCGTGTTCCTGTTCATCTGTTGCGCGATGGTATGGCTTCTGGTTGCTTCGGTCGCCGGCCTGACCGCGTCGATCAAGCTGCACGAGCCCGATCTGCTGGCTTCGGTGCCATGGCTGTCTTTTGGTCGGATACGCACGATTCATTTGAACGCGGTGGCCTATGGCTGGGCGCCGATGGCGGGGCTTGGCATCGCGATGTTTCTGCTGCCGCGCCTACTGAAGACCGAGCTGATGGGCGGGCGCTGGGCCGTGCTGGGGGCCGCGCTCTGGAATGCCGGGTTGATCGCGGGTATCGGCAGTATCGCGGCGGGCATTTCCGATGGACTCGAATGGCTGGAGATTCCCTGGCAGGTTGACATCCTGTTCGTGATCGGCGGAGCTTTCGTCGGCTTTCCCCTTGTGTTGACGCTGGTGAATCGCAAGGTCGACCACCTCTATGTTTCCGTCTGGTACATGGGATGCGCGTTGTTCTGGTTCCCCGTGCTCTTTCTCGTTGCCAACATTCCGGGTCTCCATTTCGGCGTGGAGCAGGCCACTATGAACTGGTGGTTCGGGCATAACGTGCTGGGTCTGTTCTACACGCCGCTTGCGCTTGCCTCGATCTACTACTTCCTGCCGAAGATCATTGGGCAGCCTGTCAGGTCTTATGGCTTGTCATTGCTTGGGTTCTGGGCGCTGGCTTTCTTCTACGGACAAGTGGGCGGGCACCACCTGGTGGGCGGACCGGTACCGGGGTGGCTGATCACACTGTCAATCGTGCAGAGCATGATGATGTTGATTCCAGTCATCGCGTTCTCAATCAACCAGCACCAGACGCTACGAGGCCATTTTCGCCAGCTGATCGAATCCCCGACGCTTCGGTTCGTGACTTTCGGCGGCATGATGTACACGCTGAGCTCGATTCAGGGTTCCTTCGAGGCGTTGCGAGCCGTCAATCGCGTCACCCACTTCACGCACTACACGGTCGCACACGCGCATCTTGGCCTCTATGCCTTCGTGAGCTTCGCGTTCTTTGGCGCGATCTACTTCATCGTGCCGCGTATCACCGGTCGCGAGTGGCCGTACCGTTGGATGATCTATTGCCACTTCTGGCTGGCTGCCGGCGGGATCTGCGTCTACTTCGTCAGTCTGACCATTGGCGGTTGGCTGCAGGGCATGGCCATGCTTGATGCCGCTCGTCCGTTCATGGATTCGGTGCAGGTGACCATTCCTTATCTGAAGGCGCGGTCGGTGGGCGGCACGATGATGCTGGCCGGCCACCTTTGTCTTGTTGCGAACTTCGTATGCGCGATCTTCGGGTTTGGTCCCAAGCGCGATCGTCCTGCGCTGTTTCACCAGGGCGGCAAGCCGGAGCAGGGAGTGGAAACATGAACAACGAAAACGCACTGCTTGCAGGTGGCATGACGATGCTGGCGATCGCCACCAGCGCATTGGTCGTGATCCCGTACCTGCAGTTGCACGACGTGAAGCCAACGCCAGGCCTGAAGCCGTACACCACAGCGGAGTTGCGTGGGCGCGGCGTGTATATCGCCAATGGCTGCATCTACTGTCATTCGCAGCAACCACGAGACAGCAGTTTCGCGCCCGATGCCAAACGTGGCTGGGGGCGAGCCGCCGTTGCCGGCGACTACTACTACGACAGCCCCCATCTTCTCGGCACCATGCGAACGGGGCCGGATCTGATGAACATCGGGGTGCGCCAGCCCAGCGCAGACTGGCATCTCGGCCATCTGTACCAGCCCCGTGCCTATGTCAGCGGCAGCATCATGCCGAGCTATCCATACCTGTTCGATGCCAAGGACGCTCCCGATGCCGGCGAGAAGGCCATCACCTTGCCACCAGGCTACGCGCCAGTTGGCAAGGTGATTGTTCCCACTGCGGCGGCGCTGGATCTTGTGGCATACCTGCAGTCACTGAACCGGACCGGGCCCGTATTGCCACCGATCAATGGCGCTGCGGCGCGCTGAAGGCAGGAGACTGCAATGACCGATGTTCGGGAAACACGGCAGGCCGAGGCGGCGCGTGCGCGCGAGCATGAAGACCCGCATGAGAATCAGGCGCCCATTCCGCGCTATGTGCTGGCAATGGTTGCCGTTCTGGTGGCATGGGGGGCGTGGTACATCGCCACGGCTCCAATCAATCAGGCGCCTGAACTGGGCGATCGCCGCACGCTGGCGGACCTGCGCGGCAATGCGAAGGGCGCTGGAGCGAAGGTCGACGGCGCCGCAATCTTTCAGAGCCGCTGCGTGGCTTGCCACCAATCCAATGGACAAGGCTTGCCCGGCGTCTTTCCGCCCCTGGCCGGATCGGAATGGGTCAACGGTAACGAGTCCCGTGTCGCACGGATTGTATTGCGAGGCGTGACCGGCAAGCTGACCGTCAAGGGCGCGGTCTATAACGGGGCGATGCCGGCATTTGCCGACCAGCTTACCGATGCCGAGATCGCGGCCGTACTGACACATGTACGCGTCCAGTGGGGAAATAGTGCTTCGGCAATTTCGGCGGAAGCCGTTGCGGCATCGCGTGCCGACACTGCCGGAATGAAAGGATCCTTCGATGGCGACGCCGCGCTTGGCGGGTCCGGCGGCTAGGCCGTGGCTGGCGCTTGCCGCCGTACTGGCGGCGGGCATCGGCGGGCTGCACGCGCTGACCTACGGGTTGTCGGCCTGGACACTGGACGAGCGGCGTGACCTGCGGATCGCGTCGCTGGATCTTCGAATGCCAGCGACTGCAGTGCGGAACCAGCAAGGGCATGGTGTGCAACTGTTTTCCGGAAACGCGACGTCGACGGTGTACATCGTGGATTTCATCTACACACGCTGCAATACCGTATGTAGCGCGCTGGGCGGCGAGTTCGCGCAGTTGTCTCACCAGGTCAAGGCCGATGGCTTGTCAGGTCAACTTGGTCTTGTTTCGATCTCACTCGACGCGCGCGATACGGCTGGCGACTTGAAAACGTACGCAGCAACGTATCGGGCGAGCTTGCCAGAGTGGGAGGTGGTCACCGCAAGCGATTCGCGCGAACTGAACGCGTTGCTACGCCAGGCGGATGTGATAGCGATCCCGGATGGGATGGGCGGCATCACGCATAACGGGGCACTCGACGTGGTTTCCGCGAATGGTGTGGTTTTGGCCACGTATCCAATGGAGCAATTTCAACAGGCGTATTTGTTTGCACGAAGCGTCGTGCGTCAGGCGGCGCGATGAGCAGGAAGTCATGGCATTTCGTTCTGCTGATTCTCCTGATTCCGGCGCTGCCCCCGCTCCGTGACGTCGTCGAGGCATCGATGTCTTCGCTGATGTTGTGTCTGCTGCCATGTCTGGCCGCGGCGGGTTGGGCCTTCGCCGAGCTATATGTCATAAGTCGCCGGAGCCTAATGGACGCGATGCGGCCCTACGGACTCGCTCTCTGTACCCTGTGCACATTTTCATATGGCGTCTGGATGGTGCCCATTGCCATTGACCTGTCCAGAATGTCGATGGCTACGGGCATTGCGCGCGATGCTTCGGTGTGCGTGGCGGGATTTTCGATGGCGCTTGCAATCCGCATTTCGCCGTGGCCCGTTTTACTCTTCTTCATTGGCAACTTGGTCTGGATGGGCGTGACAGTTGGATTGATCTTCGTTGAAGAGCCGGTGCGACTCTGCGCGAACTATCTGCTCGGAGACCAACATCAGGCCGGAGCTGGCATCGTCGCTTACTCGGCCGGCGCAGGACTATGGTTGCTTGGATGGGTTTTTCGCAAGGCGGGTCTTGCGGATCTGTCATCGGACATCTAGCTCGCTTCACTCCACATCACCGCCGTCGATCTGCAGGACGGTGCCGGTTGCGAAGCCGTTGGCAATCAGGAAGCGGCCCGCCTGGGCGAGTTCCGATGCAGTACCCACGCGACCGACCGGAAGACCCGCGCCGATGCCGTGTAGCACACTGGCGCGCGCGTCGGACGGCAGAAAGTCCCAGGTCGGGGAATCGACCACGCCCGGGGAGACGACGTTGACGCGAATCGGTGCCAGCTCCACGGCCAGCGTTCGCGCCAGTCCGTCGAGCGCCGCCACGATGCTGGCTCCTGCGTTGGCCTTGTACGCGGCGCCTTCAGCCAGTGAACGCAGAATGGTTCGACGGACCGGTCGATACGAGCACGCTTCGCAGCTTCTCCCAATGACAGTGCCTGACCGACCCGTAGTAGTCCCTTGTTGCTGAGCTGGCAATGTCCGGTGACGCGCCAGGAAGGGACAGCGATGATCGATGGTGTCAAAGCTCCCGGAGAAACTCGACTAACGCTGCGTTGACGACGTCCGGTGCTTCTTGGGGTAACCAGTGTCCTGCCGTCGGTACCACATCAGACTTGCGCAGCTTTGGTACGATTTTGGGCATGGCATCGATGATTTCACGCATGCCAGGCATAGCGAGCCCTGTGTCTCTTTCGCCGACAAGGTAAAGGGCAGGCACTTCGATGCGAAGCCCCTCAAACGCTGCTTGCATTTCCCAGTTTCTGTCGAGGTTCCGGTAGTAGTTCAGGCCGCCTCGAAAGCTAGAGACATTGAAGGCGCGTACGAACGCTTCGAGATCGGAGGAGCCAAGCCAATCCGGCAATGACGGGAAATCACCGAGGGCATCGAGATATTGCTTGCCCCGGGGTACCAGTCCGAACGGGTTCGGAGTGCTGGCGCCGCGAACGCCGACATCGCCCGAGGCCGAAAAGTAGATCTTGCGAAGGGTCGCAGCAACGTCTCGCTTAAGCTCGCTTTCGGCGAGTCCAGGTTTGGAGAAGTAATGGGTGTAAAACCACGCTTGGTCGTTCTGCGGAAACAGGCGACTTGGCGCAAATGGCGCGCGGCCCATCATCGGAACGCCGAGCGCCACGACACCCCGAAATCGGTCGGGCCGGAGCATTGCCGCCTGCCACGCAATAGTCGCACCCCAATCGTTTCCGACGATGACCCCTTCGCTTTCGCCGAGTACGCCAACGAGCGCAACGAGATCGCCGACAACGTCAAGCGTCGTGTATTGCCCAATACCTTCAGGGCAGTCGCTCAACCCATATCCGCGCAAGTCTGGCGCGACAGCGTGAAAACCAGCTTGCGCCAGTGCTGCGAGTTGATGTCGCCAAGCATGCGATGTCTCAGGAAACCCGTGGCAAAGCAGCACCAAGGGCCCCTCGCCTTGCTCTGCGACATGCAGTCGGATGCCGTTGGCTTCAATAAAGTTCTGACGGTAGGCGCTCATCGTGGCTCGGAATCATGGTCGTTTACAGCACGCATTGCATTAGCGTAACATCAAACATTACGGAAACTCAATAGTTCTGCTTTCATGCGATTCGACACCCGATTGGCCCGACTCCTGCACGTTCTGGTGCACATGCATCTACGCGGTGGTTCAACCACGTCTGAGAACATTGCATTGATGCTGCACACCAACCCAGTTGTGGTTCGAAGAACGATGGCGGCGCTGCGCGATGCAGGTTACGTCCAATCCACGGGTGGACGAGGGGGCGGATGGGACCTTGCGAGAGACCTTGAGGACTTCACGGTAAAGGATGTCTACGTGGCGATTGCACACACCGCGCTTTTCGCACTCGGCCCTGCTGACGACAACCCGGCATGCCCGGTAGAGGCTGCGGTGAATCGCCACATCAATGAGGCACTGAGTTCTGCGGAGATGACGATGCTTCGGTTTTTTGGAGAGAAGCGCCTGGCCGAAATCGCCCGAGATGCTACCTCGTCGATATCAGGGAAACCCAGTGGCCAGGTCTAAGACCGCGTGAATTGACTGCCGCCAGAGCAATTGCCATGACCGCGCCGGAATTGCGTCCTTGCCACGCTCGATCTGTGCGGATGCCTGCGGTGAGAGCAGTTAGGCGAGTCGCCTTTCCCGGTGCGATGAAACGGTCTTATGTGCTGAATCTACGAACCAGTTCCGCAGTTCGATAGTTGAAATGCTTCCTTGTGTGCCACCAGGTGGATTCCTAAGATTGCCCAGTTTGCAATTGCTTGGAGTGGTACATGAGTTCGGTCTTCGAGGCCTCCTACGTCAACGGAGGTCGACGTTCGCTGTTGCGGGGAATCGGCGCTGCGGCGGCAGGTGTTTCAGGCGTGCTGCCCGGTCTGTCGCTGGCGCAACAGCGCGAACAGGCGACGCTAGCCACAGGCAGTGCTGGCTACACGTGGGCCCTGACAGCGGTGGCCGAGAGCGCCGGCTACTGGAAGAAGCGCAATGTGGACCTGCGCGTCCAGGACTTCACGACGGGCCGTGACGCCATGCAGGCGTTGCTGGGTGGCTCGGCGAACTTTTCGACGACGACGGATACGCCACTGGTATTTGCCGTGCTGCAGGGCCTCAAGCCGGCGGTACTCGCGAACTTCAGCCGCTACTCGTATGACATGAAAATCGTCGCCAGCGAGCGCAGTGGGATTGATCCCAGGAACCCGGCAAGTCTCAGGGGAAAGAAGATTGGCACCCCCGCTGGCACGTCGGGCCAGTATGCGCTGGCGAAGTATCTGGAGTTCGCCAAACTGGCACCAGGTGACATCACGCAGATCAATATCGCGCCTTCGGACCTGGTAGGTGCGCTGGTACGCGGTGATATCGACGCATTCTCCTGGACGGCACTGGCTGGCAGTGCCGCACAGCGTCAGAGTGGCGGGAAGGTGGTGTTTCTCACCCAGAATGGCTACGAGAAGTACTTCCGTAGCCATCAGTTGCTGCTGGTCAATCAGGCCACGCTCAGCAGTCGAAAGCCCCTGCTGTCCGATGCAGTCAATGCCTTGCTTGATGCGGAGAACCATATCCACACCAACGCAGCCTGGCCGGAGCAGGTGTCGAGCCGCGTTCGCAGCACGCCAGAAGAGATCCGCCAGTTCACCTCTACGTTCGAGTTCAAGGTGGAGTTCAACAAAAGCTTCGTCGAAGATCTGGTCAGCCAGGCCCAATGGGCCATCGACAACAAGCTTGCCCCTCGTCCCACGGGCGATTTGCGGGAGCTGTTTCGCAGCGTGATCCACGACGAGACGTTGAAATCCATCAACCCGAGCCGTGTCAGTCTGGGGTGATCGTGTATGGGTGAGCTTATTCAGTTCCAGCACGTCTCGCAGTTCTTTGCGGTACGCGATTCCACGCCGACACAGGCGTTGAACGAAGTATCGCTGGACGTTCGCGCCGGAGAGTTCGTTTGCCTGATCGGCCCGTCGGGCTGTGGCAAGACCACGCTGATGCATCTGCTGGCAGGCTTTGTGAAGCCGACCGCTGGTGCGGTGCGCTTTCGCAGTGAGCTAGTGAGGGGGCCGGGCCCTGAGCGCGGCGCCGTGTTCCAGGAGTACGCGCTGTTTCCCTGGATGACCGCGCGCCAGAACGTGGAGTTCGGCTTGCGTGCGTTGAAGGTGGATGCCGGGGAGCGCAAGCGGCGTGCACTGCAGGCGTTGGAGCGGGTACATCTGTCCCATGCGGCGGATCGCTATCCCAATGAACTGTCTGGTGGCATGCGCCAGCGTATTGCCGTGGCGCGCTCTCTGGTCGTGGAGCCTCAGGTGCTGCTGATGGACGAGCCATTTGCCGCAGTGGACGCGATGACGCGGGCGTCGCTGCAGAATGATTTGCTGCGTCTTTGGCAGGAGACCGGCGTGTCGGTGCTGTTCGTTACCCACAACATCGATGAAGCAATCTTCCTCGCGCAGCGAGTGGTGGTCATGGCCGCGCACCCTGGAAGCGTCAGGGCCGATATTGCAATCGAGTTGCCGTACCCGCGCCAGCGCGGTTCGCTGGAGTTCGCGCAGCACTATGCCGAAATCGAGTCGGCGCTGGCGGAAGGTTACGAAAGGCGTGCAGGATGAGTTTCCCGAGTATTGCGCAACCCGAACTGGGCGCGGAAGGCAGGCGTCAAGGTGGCGCGGCAGCCACAGTCGCCGACACGGTGTCGCTGGCCGAGCGATTCCAGCAAGATTCCGAACGACAGGAGCGAAGCCGGCGTCGCGGACGCATCGCGCTGAATCTGCTGGGCGTGGCCTTGTTTCTCCTCGCATGGGAGGCGATTCCGCATGTGTTCGAGTGGATCAATCCGGCGCTGTTTCCGCCGCCGTCCAAGGTGCTGGAGGCCGCTATCCCCTTGATTCGGTCAGGTGAACTCTTCGGGCACATCGGCATGAGCTTGTTGCGTGCCATATCAGGTTTTGTCATCGCTCTGGTGCTGGGCATTTCCGTGGGTGTGCTGACCGCACGCATTCCCTTGCTGCAGTATGTGAGTGAACCAGTGCTGCATGGCTTTCGCTCAGTGCCGTCGCTGGCCGTGGTCCCGCTGGCAGTGCTGTGGTTCGGCATAGGCGAGGCACCCAAGGTTGCGCTGATTGCCTGGGGAGCGTTCTTCCCGATCTGGATTACCACCTTCATTGGCGTGCGCGACACCAACGTGGTGTACCTTCGTTCGGCGGCTTCCCTGGGGGCGGGGCGGTTGCAGCAGCTGTTCCTCGTAGTACTGCCGGCGGCATTGCCATTTATTCTGGCCGGCGTCCGTCAGGCGCTTGCGGTGTCGCTGGTCGTGCTGGTTGCCGCGGAACTCTCCGGGTCGACACAGGGCATTGCCTACATGATGTCGCTGGGACATCAGCTCTTCCAGGTGGAGATCATGTTCATCGGACTCGTGCTGCTGGGCGTGTTCGGTTTCCTGGCGGATCGCTTGTTCCTTCTGGTGACGCGCAAGCTGTTCCCGTGGTATCACACGGTCAGCTAAGACATGGGAGCGACACGAGGTCTGCTCGTCCTGCATAACGGGCAGATCCATACATTCGACGCCCGGCACCCGCGCGCCCACGCAATCGCGCTGCGCAACGGTAGCGTGGTGGCGCTGGATGACGCTGCCATGGCGCTCGCGCAGCAGGCCGAAGCCGTACGCGACCTACAAGGTGCGTGTGTCATTCCAGGCTTTAACGATACCCACGCGCACATGGAGCGAGAAGGGCTGAAGACGCTTCGCCCTTCGCTTGCACAGGCCCGCAGCGTGGCGGACGTGTTGAACGTCGTTCGCGAGCGGGCGCGATTGACGCCGAAAGGGCAGTACATCGTCACCATGCCGGTGGGTACGCCGCCTTACTACTTCGGCGGGCCCGCACAGTTGCGGGAGGCGCGCATGCCCACTCGCGAGGAGCTCGACGCAGCCGCACCGGATCACCCGGTCTACATTCCGGCGCACTTCGGCAACTGGGGCAAGCCGCCGGGACGCGCGGCACTCAACAGTCTGGCGCTGCGGAGGAACGGACTCACGCCTGCCAGTCAGTCACGCTGCGTCGGCGTGGAGATCGGGCTGGACGCACAGGGGCAACTGAACGGCGAGATCGTCGAACACAACAATCGCCCGACGATTGAGTTTGACTTGCTTCCGGATGTGCCCCGATTCGGCTTTGCCGAGCGGATTCAAGGGCTACGTATCTCACAGCGCCTTTATCATGCGCAGGGCGTCACCAGCATCTACGAAGGCCATGGCTCGGCGCCGGAGACAATCTCCGTGTATCGCCGGTTGTGGGAGGAGGGGGAGCTGACCATGCGCACCAGCCTGGTGGTGAGCCCAACGTGGGACAACCTGACTGAGGCGGCACGTGCGATGCGGGATTGGCTGGCAGTGGCCCGTGGGCGAGGTCTTGGTGACCCGTGGTTGCGCGTGAGCGGCGTCCATCTGGCCTATGGAGGTGACGCCGCCGTGGCCTGTTGCGCGCGGCAGGACTTGCCGAACACCGGATGGTCGGGCTTCGTCGAGCAGGCCGTGACGCCGGCAGACTATCGGGCCCTGTGTTTCCTCGCGGCCGAGCATGATTTGCGAGTCAACACCATTGTGGGCGATCGTCTGCATGAGATCGTTCCGGTGCTTCGCGAAGTGGACGCAAGATTTCCGCTGAACGGGCGCCGATGGGTGATGCAGCATATTGCCCGTGCGCGTCGCGAGGACTTGCTGGCGCTGAAATCGCTTGGCATTCTGGCCACCACTATTCCGACGTATTGCCTCTGGAAAGGTGGCAGCGCCTATCTCGACGAGACGGACGGTGGAAACGCCGTAGTGCCACATGCTACGTTCGAGGAGTTGGGGCTGACGTACGCCCTTGCGACCGACAACATCCCCTATCAGCCGTTTTTCACCCTCTGGGTGGCGGCACGCAGGCAGGAGCGCGTCAGTGGCCGTACCATCGGGCCCGGGCAGGCACTGTCTCTGCAACAGGGCCTGGCTGCGTTCACGGTGGCAGGTGCGCGGCTGACGTTCGACGAAGACTGGAAGGGGCCGCTCTATCCCGGCTACGCGGCCGATCTGGCAGTGCTGTCGGATGACCCGTTTTCGCAGGAGCCCGAAGAATGGAAGACATTGCACAGCACGCTCACCATCGTGGGAGGCCGGGTGGTGCATGAAGCCGAAGCGGCTTGAGTGAGGCCCGGGAGCCGGACTGGCCCTTGCCAGTCCCTGGTCCGCCGATAGCGGTAGCAGTCGCAGGCTGCGAGCGACTCCCTCGCTCAGCGGGCACCCGGCATACTGAGGAGTTGATATGAGTCGTCTACGCCCCGTTTCTCCGGAAATCCGCGATTCCAGCCAATGTTTTTGCGGTAGCTCCCCAGCAGTTCCTCGCGCACCAGCGATTGCTCGCTCACGCCGGTCGAAGCCTCGGCGTTGGGAGAGACGAACATGGCATCCTCCGGGCACCAGGCCTCGCACATGAAGCAGGTCTGGCAGTCGGCCTGTCGGGCAATGGTCGGTGCGGCCTGAGGCACGGCATCGAACACGTTGACCGGGCAGACGCGGACGCAGATGTTGCAGCCAGTGCAGCGGCTTTCGCTAATGAGTTCGATCATGCGGCAATACCTTCCTGCTCGGCCCTGGCTTGCGCCGATCGCGGACCACCTTGAGTGTCATAGGCCAACGGACGGGCCCAGACCTGGTCCAATCCTCCGCTGACGATATGGTGGTGCTGCGTGGGATCCAGCTGCAAGTGGTCGTAACGCTTGTGCATGCCGCGGGATTCCTTGCGGGCGAGGGCGCTGGCGTACATCCAGCGCGCAGTGGCAAGCATGGCCGCTGCCTCGCGCGCGGCAAGCATCTGCTCCACCGCCGCAGGCGCGGACTCGCGCACGCCGAGCCACGCGTCATCCAGACGACCGAGCGAAGGTGCCAGTACGTCGGCGTGGCGAAAGTAGTTGCGGTCGAATGGGAATACCTCGTCCTGCACGGCTCGGGTGAGCGCGGCAGGATTGATGGTCTGGCGGCCGGCACCAGAAATGGCCGCGACACCGGCGCCCCGCGCCGAGCGCTGGTTGGTGTCGCGCTGGAGTGCAAACCTCGCCGCCCCTTGGCCGGCCCATGAGCCGGAGGAAATCGCCCAGGCTGCATTGTGGCTGCCGCCTCCGGTAAATCCGCCGCAGATGGGCTCGCGCGTAGCAGCATCTCCGGCGGCATACAGGCCGGACACGCTGGTGGCGCAGTCTTCGCTGGTGATACGCAACCCGCCGGTTCCGCGTACCGTGCCTTCGAGACGCAGCGTGACGGAAAAGCGTTGTGTGAAAGGATCGATGCCCTGACGGTCGAACGGCAGGAAGAAGTTGGGCTGCGAGGCGCGCATGGCCAGACGTGTCGCCTCATCGGCCTTGTCCAACCGGGCGTAGACCTTCTGCCGATTTAGCTCGCGCGCGATCACGCTACGCCCCCCTTTGGATGCGGCGCCGGGAATCACCTCGCCAGCTTCATCGGTGAAAGAGGCCCAGTTGTAGAACATGGTCTTGGTAACCGAGCCGCTTTCGGGCGCGATGGCATAGGCGTTGGAGAACTCCATGCCAGACATCTCGGCACCCACTTCCGCACTCATCAGCAATCCGTCACCAGTGAGGACATTGCAGCCGAGCGCACGACTCAGGAACGCGCAGCCACCGGTGGCGATGACGACCGCTTTGGACCTGACTCGCCATTGTGAGCCGTTCTGGCGGTGAACACCGCGCGCGCCAGCCACGCTGCCATCGTCAGCCTGCAGCAGTTCCAGCGCGGGGCTTTGGTCCAGAATCTTCACGCCCGCCTGCACCACGCGTTTGCGCATCAGCCGCATATACTCGGGCCCCTGCAATGACACGCGCTGTGAGCGGCCCGTCGCATCGAGGGGGAATGGATACCCGTGATCGGCCAACTCATTCATGCCATGCCACGTGCGGTCCAGCACGCGTTCCATCCAACGATAGTCCGCCAGGCGACCACCCATGTCGTAGCGGCTGTCCATGGCGGTCTCGCGTTTACCTTCGTCCGGCGAGATGTACCACACCGTGGTTCCTGCCGCCGCCGTCGCTCCGGAAGAGCCGCAGTATCCCTTCTCCGCCAGCACGACGTTTGTGGCGCCGTTGCGTACGGCCTCCAGTGCAGCCCACGTACCTGCGGGACCGCCGCCTATCACCAGGACATCAGCTTCCAACTCGGTATCTGTGGATGACGAGGATTTCGTGCGCTTGACCTGATTCATTTGTCACTCCAAGGTTTCATGCAGCAACCAGCAATGCTAGGCAACACATCCCGACATGGGAATGAAGCTTTTGGCATTAGTTAGTGCGCAAACTGGCGCACGACGTCTGTCCGACGTTGCCTACCAGCGCGGATGGACCGGGTCGAAGACTGAGGTGCGCCAGAAGCGCCTGGCGATCTCAGCATAGCCACGGTAGTAGAAGCCGCCATTGCCGTGTAGTACTGCGGCGCGATGCGCGCGGAAATAACGGGGGATGTGATACCAGGGCAGTGTGGGAAACAGGTGATGCACGTAGTGGAGGTTGTTGTAGAGGTAAAGCAGGCCACCAATGCTGTTGGATTCCACGATAGCCGTGCGTTCCACTGGACGTTCACCCCAGCGATGCTCGGTGAACGTCCGGAGCTGACCGAGCATCATGCCGGGATAGACGAAGTACAGCAGGTACTCCCACCAGCGCATGCCGGCCAGCGCCAGCGCGAAGTACAGCAAGGGCGTCGCGGACAACGCATGTATCGCCCAGATCTTCAGACGACTGAAATCGCCTGCAATCAGGCACCGATACTCATTGCGCGCGAGCCGTACCAGACGCAGGAAGGGGCCGCATATCAAACGCACTGGCAGGATCTGATTGGCGCGATAGATCGCGCGCCATGTGACGCTCATTGCCTGCCATTGAGTGGGGCTGTGGTACGCGGTTTCCGTGTCCTTCTGGGGATGGGTGAGATGGACATTGATGTGGTGCGTGCTGTGTCCCTTGTTATAGAACGGATACGGTAGCCACAGGTTGATGGGTGGCCAGACTACGGCAGTACGCAACCAGATCGGCAGGTGCCGCATGGCGTGAATGGATTCGTGCTGCAGGGAAAAATGGAGCTGCGCGACATAGCCGCCCGCCAGGAACAGCAGCGGCCCGGGGATGCTTGCGTGCCACCAGACCAACGCGGCCCACGCGGCATAAAGTACGGCGGCCAGTGCAATGGTGGGAAGTTCATAGCGGTCCCAGGCATGCGACGAGCGTTTCGGCGTGGGCAGCCGCGTCGAGTGGGCTGGCGATGTGCTGTAGTCGGTTGCCGGCACTTTGGCCTTTCCCGTTGGTGCGCTTTCGATGGTCTTGGTGGCTGGGCCAGTGCTCACGGGCGTGACAAGGGACATGGTGGCAAGTTCGTAACACTCCGCCGCTCACCATGTAACGGAAGAGGGCGGGGCGCGGTCGGTGTCTGGAGAAATGGTTGTCATCGTAGGAGGCTGGGCCGCGCCGTCGCAACGAAGATTCGGATATGTGAATACACGAATTTCTTCGTTCCCTTGGGTATTCGCTTCGGCATCCAATGGATGTCTGTTTGCATTACGTCTAGCGAAAATTCCAATGAAGCACTCACATCAGCAGCGCAGAAAAATCGGGTTCAACGGGGTCATATTCGGCATGCTGGTGTGCCTTGCAACGTGGTTGCCAGAGGCGAATGCCGCGCCCACGGATGCCTATCCCAGCAAGCCGATTCGGGTGATCGTGCCGTATCCCGCAGGCGGCATTGCCGACAAGGTGGCCCGCGATGCGGCCGATGAGCTAGGCAAGCGCCTGTCGCAGACGATCGTGGTGGAGAATCGCCCGGGCGCGGCAGGCAATATCGGCTTTGAGTGGGTGGCACGACAGCCCGCGGACGGCTACACGCTGTTGCTGGCACCTGCTTCCAACCTGACCGTACAGCCCGCGTTGTTCAAGCATCTGTCCTACGATCTGGATCGCGACTTCACCCCGGTTTCCCTGCTGGTGCTAACCCCGCAGGTGCTGGTGGTGAACCCGAGCTTTCCGGTGAACTCGGTGCGTGAACTGATCGAATATTCGCGTGCGTACCCGAATAAGGTCAATTTCGGGGCAAGCATCGGCTCCTATGCGCATCTGGCGGGCGAGAAGCTCAAGACAGAGACTGGCGCGAACTTCACCTCCATTCCATATCAAGGTTCGGTGCCTGCTCTCAACGATCTGATGGGCGGACAGATCCAGTTCATGTTCACGGAGATGGCGACTGCGCTGCCCTATATCCAGGGCGGCAAATTGAAACCCCTAGCAGTCGCCTACAAGAACCGTGTGTCATGGTTGCCCAACGTGCCGACACTGAAGGAGCTTGGCTTGCAGAACTTCGAAGTGACGTCCTGGTACGCCATCGTTGCCCGCAGTGGAACGCCCCCGCAGATCGTCCAGCAGCTGTCGCGCGAACTGAACAATATCGTTCAAGCGCCTGGGTTCAAGAAACGCTACACCGATATCGGGGCAACAACGGTAGGCGGTCGTCCGGAGGAACTCGGTAGATTCGCGCGGCAGGAAGCCGTCCAGTGGATTGAAGAGGTCAAGCGCGTGGGCATCGAGCCAAACTGAGATTGATGTCTTGCTACATCTATCGCATTGAGATAAGCAACGATATCCAAGGGAGTTGTTTCGATGGCAAGCATTTCGCCGCCACGTCTGAAGGCGTGGCTTGAGGAGGGAAGCGAGCTGGCGTTGCTCGACGTCTCCGAAGGGCGCTATTTCGCGGCGGGACACATCATCGCATCGCGGCACCTGCCGTTGTCGCTGTTGGAGCGCGAAGCGCCGCAGATCCTGACGCGGCAGGACGTACCTGTCGTCCTGGTCAGCGCGGACCCGCGTGCAGGTGCCGCGTCCGAACAGATTGCGCGCGCTGCGGCTGTCCTGCGGCGGTTGGGCTACCAGGAGATCCATGAACTCGAAGGTGGCCTTTCCGCGTGGGTGGCGAGTGGCGGCGTCCTGATCGATGGCTACAACGCATTGGTCAAGGCGTTCGGCGAAGAAGTCCGCAAGCACTACGGTGTGGATGAACTGTCGCCAGAGGCGTTGGCCAGGCGCCTGGATCAGGGGCAGCCGACAACCGTGGTGGACGTACGCACGCGGCTTGAGCATCAATTCAGCACGTTGCCAGGCGCGCTGAACTACCCCGGCACGGAATGGCCGCTGCGACATTTGCCGCAGCGCGAACCGGATCACTTGTGGGCAGTGCACTGCTTCAGTCGGACGCGCGGCGTGATTGGCGCGGCGACAACGCGCGTGGTACATGGCCAGCATGTACCGGTGGCATGGGTGGGGGATGGTGTCATGGCTTGGGTGGTTCAGGGCGAAGACGACGTGCGGCAGGCGCCAGAGCCGGGCGACGTGCTGCCCCCCCTGATTGAGTCGGATGCCGTGGCGCGCGCGAATGCGCTGATCGCGCGATACGCCTTGCCCGTGGTGGATGCCGCCACCGTACAGCGGTGGCGCGGTGAGGCCACGCGGAACGTGCAGTGCTTCGATCTGCGGCCTGGCGCCAAGTCACGACCCGGTGTGGTGGCGGTGTCTGGTGGCCAGTTGCTGATGCACTTCGAGAACCTGGTGGCGGTACGCAACGCCAGCATGGTGCTGGTGGACGAGCCGCATCGCCTGCGATCGGCAATCACCGCGTTCTGGCTGCTGCAGTTGGGCGAGGCGCAGGTCTACATCCTCGATGCGCGGCCCGACCACGACTTGGCGAACTTCGAAGCGTTGCACGAACCGCCAATGCAGTTGCCGGCGTCTTCGGCGCAACCTCAGCCAGTTAGCGCCGTACAGCTCTCGCACCATATCGCCCACGCCGGCGCACGTGTCGTGGACGTGGGGCCGAGCATCGACTTCCTGCGCGGGCATGTTCCCGGCGCTTCCTATGCGACCGCTTCGGAGCATGGTGCGCTTGGCGCGGCATTGGCCGATGCGGTAGCCAACGGGCAGCGGTTGGTGCTGACATCGCCCGACGGCAGGCAGGCCTTGCTCGCAGCGCGAGATTTGCTGGATGCCGCGCGCAATGTCTACGGCAGCGCCACGGCGGAGAACGCGCTGCAATGGCTGCAAGGGGGCACGGATGCCTGGCGTGCCGCCGGCCAGACGCTTGAAACGGGGGTGGAAGATGATCGGTTGCTCACGCCTTTCCTGGATGACTGGGGTTCCATCATGCGCGTGCCCGAGTGCCAGCGCATTCCCGCCTGGGAGCGATACCTCCACTGGGAACGCAATCTCGCGCCGCGCGTGACGCAAGATCCTGCCGTACGGTTCCGGTTCTTTGACTAGAGCGGAAACGGGCCATGGCAGAAAGGGTGGGCCGCATCGATTCAGCATCAACGCGCGCCACGCGCACCGCTCAATCTCGCTGCGTGCATCAACAGGCGCCGGTGGTTCTCTGGTGTTGACGGTCGAGGACGATGGTCCTGGCATTCCTGCCGCAGATCGTGTACGTGTCTTCGAACCGTTTCGCCGGCTGGACTCGAGCCGCGATCGCCATACGGGCGGTTTTGGCCTCGGGCTTGCGATCGTGCGCCGCGTGGCGCTCATTCATGGTGGCGATGTGCACCTCGACAGCGGTTCATGGGGTGGAGCACGCTTCATGATGACATTGCCGCCCATGCCGGATGAAGCCACGGTCGCGTAACGCTAGACAAGAGTTTGCGCATGTTGGGTTTTCGCCGTTATGTGACTCAAGCCACTCAAAATGTCATCGGTCTTCATTTCTGCATTAGGGTTTTCACCTAGCGTTTTACTCGGCGTGCGTTACAATCCGCGCTTTCGTATCGCCCGGCATGTGGAATTGCTTCCGACCCGCCGTGCACTGACAAGACAGCGCCCCCCAGTCTGAATCAACGTTGGCAAGGTCCGGCTTGGTCAGTCTGTCGACGCTGCACGCATATTTGAAGTGACTCCCATGACTCAAACGGACAACAAGACCGTGGCTGGCCGCGGCGGCAAGCCTTTCACCCGTCGTAAATTCCTTGCAGCCGCCGTCGGTGCCGCAGCCGCATGGGGCGGATACTCGTACTTTTTCGGCAGCCAGTACCGCGCCGCGAAGGCGGATCGCAAGGTCGATGTGCTGCTGATTGGCGGCGGCATCATGAGTGCGACGCTCGGCGTCTATCTGAAGGAGTTGGAGCCGAACTGGACGTGTGAGGTTTTCGAGCGTCTGGATAAAGTCGCGGAAGAAAGCTCGAACGGCTGGAACAACGCCGGTACCGGACACTCGGCGCTTTGCGAGCTGAACTACACGCCGATGGACGATAAGGGGAACGTCCATATCGCCCAGGCCATCAACATCAACGAGAACTTCCAGATTTCCCGCCAGTTCTGGGCGCATCAGGTGCGCAAGGGTGTTCTCGGCAATCCGCGTGAGTTCATCAACTCGACGCCGCACATGAATCTTGTCTTCGGGCAGGAGAATCGGGAGTTCATTCGTAAGCGCGTCGAGGCACTCAAGGCTTCGCCTCTGTTCGCGGGCATGGAAATGACGACCGAACCGGCGAAGATCGCCGAGTGGATTCCGGTCATGATGGAAGGTCGCAAGCCCGATGAGGTGGTCACCGCCACGCGTTCGCCGCTGGGTACGGACGTGAATCTGGGCGAAATCACGCGTCAGTTCTACAAGCACCTGTCCGGCAATTCGGGAGTGAAAGTCACCACCGGCTATGAAGTGCGTTCGATTACACGGAATGAGGACGGCACCTGGCGTGTGTCCGCGTTCGACACGAAGGATGGCTCCCAGATCCAGACGGTGGATGCGCGAAACGTGTTCATTGGCGCAGGTGGCGCTGCATTGCCGCTGCTCCAACTGTCCGGCATTCCCGAGGCGAAGCAATATGGTGGCTTCCCGGTTGGCGGCGAGTTCCTGGTCACCGACAAGCCTGAGATCGCGTCGCGCCATCTGGCAAAGGTCTACGGTCTTGCGGATACCGGTTCGCCTCCGATGTCGGTGCCCCACCTGGATACCCGCGTGCTCGATGGCAAGAAGGTGATCCTTTTCGGGCCGTTTGCCACGTGGTCCAGCAAGTTCCTCAAGAACGGCTCGTATTTCGACCTGGCCAAGGCGACGACGCCGTCGAACGTCATTCCTCAGTTGCAAGTCGGCGCTCACGAATTTGCGCTCGTGAAGTATCTTGCGCAGCAATTGGCGCTGTCCCGCGAAGAAAAGATGGCGGCGCTGCGCCGCTACATGCCCGAGGCGAAGGACGAGGACTGGCGTCTGTGGGAGGCCGGACAACGCGTGCAGATCATCAAGAACGATCCGGAGAAGGGCGGCGTACTGAAGCTTGGCACGGAGGTCGTGGTCTCTGGCGACCGTTCAGTATCTGCGCTGTTGGGCGCTTCGCCGGGCGGCTCGACGTCGCCAGCGATCATGTTGTCGTTGCTCGAGCGCGTTTTCCCCGAACAGATGAAAACGGCGGCCTGGCAGCAAAAGATTCATGAGATCGTGCCCAGCTACGGAAAAAAGCTCAACGAAAACCCGCAGCTTCTGGCAAAGGAATGGGCGACCACGGCAGAAACGCTGCAACTGGCCATTGCTCCGCCAAGCCTGGACGGCGTTGTCCCGGCCACCGTCCCAATGATGAACCCGGGTGTGGTGAAGAAGGTGCCCGATATGGCCCTGTAAGGCCTGCGCTGCGCGCTGGGGCAGCACCCGGCGCGCGCGTCCGCGTTGCCTCCACCGCTGGTGTCGAACCGAAGAGGCACTTGAACGCTCGGCTGAACTGAGCAGGACTCGTGTTGCGCAAGGCGTGGCTGGCTGCGTCTGTGCCCAGGCCTTGGCGGACCGTCAAGAGGCGGGCCTGACGCAGCCGCGTCGACTTGACGCACCATGGGGCAATCGCTCGCTTTTGCTGCGCGACCCGACGGGAATCTCGTCAGTATTTTTTCTCGCCCCAAGCGTTGAGGAAACCAGGCGTCATGGCTGGTCGCCGCGTCGTTGTTCTTTCGTTCGCGAGCGGTTGCTTCGGAATCCCCCCAAGAAAAAGGCCCTCCACGAGGGAGGGCCAATACTGCCCAGTGTTTCGCTGGCAGCGTCCGCCTTGGCAGAGTGTCGATTCAGTCCAGGGAGATCTTGGCGTGCTCGATCACTTCACCCCAACGTTTCCCTTCCTTTTCCATGAGTCGGGTCATGTCCGCACTGGAGCCGGGGTACGGTCGTGCGCCTTGCTCTGCCAGTTGGGAAATAAATCGCTTGTCTTTGGTCACGACCAGCAGGGTGTCTTGCAGCTTCTTGATCACCTCCGGTTTGGTACCGGCAGGCGCCATCAAGCCGTACCACGACTCGACAACTGCATCCTTTACACCGGCTTCCGCAAACGTCGGTACGTCGGGAATGGCGGGGTCACGCTTTTCGCTGGCGACTGCCAGCAGGCGAACCTTTCCAGCCCTCGCATAAGGCAGCACGTTGGGCAGGTTCGCGAAGATGAGCTGTACCTGCCCCGAGAGCAAATCGACACCGGCCGGGCCAGCGCCCTTGTACGGCACATGTACGAAATTGGCTCCGGTTCTGGACATGAAAAGTTCACCTATCAGTTGATTGATCGAGCCGATTCCAGCGGACGCCATGTTCAACTTGCCGGGATTAGCCTTTGAGTAGCCAACCAGGTCCGAGACGTTCTTCGCGGGAGCATTGCTGGATACGGCCAGAACATTCGAAACGGTTGCGAACAACGCAACCGGAACCAGCTTCTTGGGATCGTACGGTAGCCGCTTGGTAAGCAGAGGCTGAACGGCCTGTCCCATCGAGCCCAGCAGCAACGTATATCCATCCGGGGTGGCCTTGGCGACAAATCCGGCGCCAATCGCGCCGCCCGCACCGGCCTTGTTGTCGACGACAACTGGCTGACCTAGCTGCTCCCCCATATGCTCGGCAACCAGCCGCCCCATCATGTTCACCGTACCACCTGCCGCAAAGGGCACCACCAGCATGATTGGCTTCGAGGGATAGGTCTCTGCGCGCACACCCAGGGAGAGTGCCGCGAGGGACATAAACAAGGCAAAGGACTTCGACTTCAACATAACCAGCGTCTCCTTCGGTATTTTTTCGTAAGCGTCACGCTGGTTCTCAGGCAACCAGCTTGCTCACGGCTTCATTGAGTGCCAGTTGCGATCGACTCAGTCGGCCGCGCGCCTCGCTGACCCATTGGCGATCCGCAGCGCGTTCTTGCGCCGCGCGTTCGAGCAGTCGCGCAACCTGCTGCGGCCCGACGCTGCCTTCCGTAATCCGGGTTTCGACAAAGCGAACCGGATCGAGCGCATCACGTACCGCCGCGTCGCCCAGATTCAGCGCGATACCCACCGTTTCGAGAGCTGCCTCATCGAGACGGCTGCTGGTCAACTGATCGGGACGCAGTCCTTGCGCCACGCAGTTGCGCACCGCACGGGCGACGATGTGGTGCACCTGGCGGAAGGACAGACGTCGTTCACGCACGACGACGTCCGCCAGATTGCTCGCGGTGCACCAGCTTCCCTTGAGCGATTCGGCCATGTGGTCCTGATGCACGATCAGCGTTTCCATGACGCCAGTGAACAGATCGAGCATGCTTTCTGTCGTTGCCAAGGCCTCGTCGATATGTGAGACGCTACGCATGGCCTGGTCGCCGGTCCCTTCCGCGCGGAACGTGGCCAGCGCCGCGCTCAGCCACGTCACGGCAGGACCGGCGGCCTTCCTGATGGTCTCCAGTGCGACCGGGTTCTTCTTCTGCGGGAAGATGCTGCTCGTACCACAGTAGCTGTCATCGGATTCAACCAATCCGAACTCGGCACTGGACCAGATATGCAGGTCGGTAGCCAGATCGTTCAAATCGGCCATGATGAACGACAGTGCGCAGATCGCATCCGCTGCATCGAAAGCTTCGCGGCCAAGCTTGGAGTTCTCGATTTGGCCGTCGAATCCGAGCAGTTCCGTGGTTCGCTCGCGATTAAGCGGCCATGACGTGCCGGCAAGACCCACGGTTCCCAGTGGATTGCGGTTGACGCGTCCGTACGCCTGCGCCAGACGCTCGAAGCTGTCATGCAATCGGGAGCTGAAGCTGAGCAGATAGTGTCCGAACACCCATGGCTGGGCCTGCTGCATATGGGTGTAGCCGGGCATGATCGTGTGCGCGTGGTGGCGCGCTTGTTCGGCAATCGCCTCCTGGAATACGTTCAACTGGTCCATCACATCCAGCATGCGGTTGCGCTTGTACAGGCGGCGTACCGTGGCGCCCTGATCGATGCGGCTGCGGCCGGTGTGCATCTGGCCGCCCACGTCCTCGCCGATGGCGCCGAAGAGATACGACTCGATCTGCAGCAGAAGGCTGCCCTTGCGCACATCCACGGGAAACGCGGAGGGCTGCATTCTCCGAATGATCAGCAATTGCTCCAGGATGGCCCGACCGGTCTCCGCCGAAAGAATGCCCTGTTCCACGAGCATGGTCGTATGGGCAAGATCAACGGCGACGAACTCGTGAAACTGCCTGCGTTCGCGCTCGAGCCCTGGCAGTGCGTAGTGCTTCGTCAACCGGGAGGCAGGAGGCGAACTCAGGCGAGCCTCGGCAAGTAGTGTTTCGTGGGGAGTCGATGTCATGGTAACAAGCGAGGCAATCGGCGCCTGGCCATGCGGACGGCGCTTCTCTACCCAGCAATAATGCGGTTCAGACGGGGGCCTCGCCCCGCGCGCTGCAAGCAGATCGCGCCGGGCGAACGATCGGAATGAACCTTGGCGAAAGACCGCGGCGCGGTCACTTCTGCTAGTCCGATTCCATGACTCGATGATGAATTTTTGGTCCGCGAGGCACAACTACAGACACGGTTGGACGCGCATAAGGAAATCTTCTACTTATGCGTGGTTTCACCGCGGCTCGCGGCGAATCAGGACGAGGCGACGCTCGCCTTGAATTGTTCTTTGACCAGCTTGATAAAGTCTTCCACAACCTTCGATCGCGGCTGATGGGACGGCAGGACCATGGAGAAATGGAACTGTACGGCCGGCGACAATGGACGCCAGACCACACCTGGATCACGCACTCTGCGCGCGGTGAAGGGATCAACGACAGTCAAACCAAGTCCGCCTGCCACCAGGCTGCATGCCACGTGACCGAGCGATGTGACCACCGAGCGCTTGCAGGTCACGCCAGCAGCGTCGAGTTCCATCTCCAATCGCATCCGCACCGGGCTATTGCGATTCAGCGAGATAAGCGGCTCATCCTGCAGATCGGTAATCTTCAATGACCTCTTGCGGGCCAAAGCATGGCCACGCGGGAGTACGCAGACTGCCGCGACGCTTGGTAGCGGGAGAACATCGACCCCGGGGTACTCATCGCCGGACATCTGAACGAATCCGATATCGATCTGGTGCGCTGCGGCGAGCTCCATGACGCCTAGAGAATTCCTGACGTCCAGCGAGATCGCCAGTTCTGGGCGGGAGAGTGAGAACTGCCTGACGCTTTCGCTGAGCAGGCTCAATCCCAGCGTATGCATGGACGCAACACGCAGGGTACCGATGCGAGCGGACTTCAGATCGAGCGCCACACGCTCGATCTGCTCCATGCCCTGGTAGAACCGGTCCACTTCGCGGAACAATCGCTGGGCTTCGGCACCCGGAATCAGGCGATTGCCTTCACGCCGGAACAGGCGGATTTCCAGTCTCTTTTCGAGGTCCCTGATAAGCGCACTCACCGCTGGCTGGCTGATCTTGAGCCGTTCGGCGGCCACGGTCATGCTGCCGGACACCATGACACTACGGAACGCTTCGAGTTGGCGGGGATTCAGTTGCATAGGTAGCTAAGGCGAAGACTGATGCCATGACTTTTGGGGGGCGAGCCTACAACGTAGCACGCTGCCGCGCCCATAAATTTCTCTTATGCGCGTCCAACCGTGGCTGGGGTTGTTCGTCATGAGAGACCAGCGTCAGAATTTTGTCATGGGATTCCAAAGTCCCATCGAGCCAGAACAACAATGAATTCACGGCGCGTATGCCGTCCTTCTTTGGGACGGAGCCGTCCCCATTCACGAGGAGACCATTGAATGAAATGCAAGTACCTTGCCATTGCGGTGGCAATGCTGACTGCGAGCAGTGTCCAAGCGCAATCGAGCGTTACCCTGTATGGCGTTGTTGATGCCGGTATCGAGTACCTGAACCATGCTGTCGCATCGACGGGAACCGTTGCACCGGGTGCCAAGGGACATAGCCTGGTGGCCTTGCAATCAGGCAACCAGTCCGGATCACGCTGGGGTCTGCGTGGCATCGAGGACCTGGGTGGCGGCCTGAGGAGCCTCTTTGTTCTGGAAAGCGGATTCTCCATCGACACCGGCACGAGCACCCAAAGCGGTCGCCTGTTCGGACGCGGTGCCTACGTCGGACTCGAGAACCAATGGGGCAGGCTGACGTTGGGTCGCCACACGGTGCCGTTCTATGACTTTGCGGTGACGTACGATCCGATGGCGATTTCGAGCCGCTACGCTATCGGCGCGCAGGATCCGTTCATGGGAGCGGCGCGTGCAGACAATTCTGTCAAGTACATGGGCACCTTTGGCGGCCTGAGCGTGACAGGACTGTATAGCTTCAACTACAACAACCAGGAAGTTCCGGGCAACTTCACGAACGGCCGCGAGTACTCTCTCGGCGCGAACTATTCTGGCGGCTCGTTCTCGATTGGGGCAGTCTACGATCAGATCAACCAATCGGCCGCCACGGCATTGCAAACAAATAGCCTGACGCAACGGGCAGCGGTGGCCGGTACGTACGCCTACGGCAACGCCAAGGTTTACGCGGGCTACCGCTATGCGCACGCGTTCAACGGTGCCAGCCTGCCTGGTTCCACAGTGGCTAACACTGCGTCGAACCTCGCTTGGGCAGGTGTTGGCTATCAACTGACACCTGCTCTCTCATTCGCTGGCTCGGCCTATTACCAGAATCTTCGCAACTCCCGATCTGGCAACCCATGGCAGTTCGTCATGGTGGCCGACTATGCGCTGTCGAAGCGCACCGACCTATATACGGCAGCATCGTATGTGCTTAACAAGGGCAAATCGAGCCTGGGCGTGAATGGCTTCAACAGCCAGCTGGGGACGACGAGCGAGGCCGTACAACCTGGCGCCAATCAATTCGGTGCTGTAGTCGGTGTTCGGCACAAGTTCTGAGCCGACCGGTACGGCGCCCTGCCTTTCAAGCGGTGCCACATACGCGTGCTATATATTTGTCCTTTCGACAGCATGGCGAGGTAGGTCCGCATGGCAAAGAAATCGATTCGGGTATCGCATGTCGCGATACCCGGCGACCTGAGTGTTCTCAAGCTGAAGGGATATTTGAGATCCGCGCTCACTGAAGTGGCGGAAGGAACTGGTGACGACGAAATCCTTCTGATCAAGGTTCTAGTGCCACGGCCGTTGGGCCTGAAAGCCGGTGAGAAACTGCTCGACAAGGTCTTGCAAGCGATCGTCGACAAGGATCCACGCGTGAGCCGGGTGTCAGTTGAATTCGTCGATGGTGATGTCACGCCCGAGAAGATCGCGGAAAGCCAGGCGCGAACGCAGAAAGAGATCGACGCATATGGGCACCTGCTCCAGGAATCGACGGACGAAGGGGAATCCGATCGCCATTGAATGGTTCAGTTGATATATCGATAGCCCTCCTGCGTGGCCACCACATCTATTCCAGACGTTGGTAGCTCGCTGCTAGTCGGCGGTTTCCCAAGATGCTGGTTTCACTCCGCATGTGCGCAGCCGCACGATCTCTTGCAAGCCTCCTTGTTGCGGACGATTTCAGTACTGAGCGGGTTTGAATGCCATGAATAAGGAGGGCAGCCAGGCGTGGTGTCCGTCGCTGCGGTCAAGCTGCTAATCCACGCGAAGGGCTTGGCCAACATGCATGGTGTTGTACGTGGTAAGTCCGGCAGCAGGTGCAACCATCGGCGACTCAGACATTGCCTGTGCGGAAGCTTCAGTGTTGGAGCAATTGGCGATGCTAGTTGGGCGTGATTCGACGGCTGCGCTGCGCTAAGCGGCTCGGCCAGCATCGGCGCATCATCCGTCTGACTTTCCTTTAAATTGCACCGAATCTTGAATCACCAAGTCATCGTCGCCACGGCATACGGGAGAGGGGCATCTTGCGAAGCAACCTTTTTCGCTGGGGCGGCACTTATTGTCATCCCTAGATACAAAGGCCGTAGGGCTAGGCATTCTCAAATGTCGACACGGGCACGCCTTTGGTGATGCATGGTTAGCCTTATGTTGAGCTGTGGCAATGGCCTACGACGGCTGGGTGAGCGCAGGAAGGGCCGAGGGCGACGTCATTGAAAAGCAATAGCTGGTAGCTACCAACTTGGAAGTCCTAAACGCCGGTGACACTTGGCGCATCGCTCAATTCAACTCAGGCCGATGTCGTCGTGAATTGGCGGCAGTCTCTAACCGACCCTGAACTGCCCTTCGACGCGGGGTAACCTCTACGGCTGCTTCCAGAGGGATCCGGTCTCCGCGCAGGCTTGCCACATGCACCGGTTCGGTGGATAGCTGACAAGGTAGCAGGCACGACAAACTCGACGCGAATGAGCCAAGGCGGATATCAAAACTGATCAGCGCCGATGGCAAACCGCACATGCGTAGTGAAGGGCATCAGAACTGACCGGTCACGTGAGAAAATAGCATTGTGCGGGCAACGGAGTTCGGCAGTTCGCCACCGATTTGACGGTTGGTTTGGTCGCACTACTTGTAGTAACCGACGCCGCAACCCAGGCCGGCAACCGCAGTAACGAGGCTCGCCTTCGGCACCCACGTCTTGTCAGCGCCGGCCTTGGGAGACATGTAGCTGACCTCGTTGACCTGGCCCTCTTTTGCCGCGTCATAGAGCCTTGGTCCATACACGTCGCCCGTAGGGTCCCTAAATTTCCTAGCATCCTTGCCGAGCAACCCCTTAACGTTGGGATTGCCGACCGCGACGAGGAGTCCGTCGCTGAGATTGAAGCAGAACGGATAGAGATCGCCAACAAGAAAGCCATTTTCGCCGTTGTTGATCTGGTTGAGCGTCCTGGCTTTATCGGCTTTGATGGCCGCAACCGTCTTTTCAAGCATGGTCCTAGCGTCCGCCGCAGTACCTTGCGCCAATGCCGTAGCCGAGAATAAGGCAGCCATGGCGCCTAGCGTGCCAATCACGAGTTTACGAAACATGGACATTCCTCCCTTCTCTTCGAGCAATTGGCAATTGTCATGCACCGCGTGCAGCCAGCAAGTCATCATGTCCAAACATTGCCCCAGTTGACCAGTCTACTCGTGCCCGCCGACGAGTTGATAAAAAGAGGTGGGGCGGCTACTTCAGGATTGGGCCCATCGTGTCGATCCCGAGCGTGGTCGAACGGCGTGAAGCGCGCGGCATGGTGCACTAGATACGCGCCTGCAATATCACGCAGGTAATTCAAAGGCGAAGTTACACTTCGCGGACGTGGAGTCACCGCCTATCGCTGAAATCCGCGGCAGCGTTGCCCTGGCCGACGCGAGGATTGTCAATCGGCGGCCGGCGCGATCATCACTTACGTTGAGGCGACCACTCGGTGCCGCCGTCTGAGCCATTCAACATTGTGCTGTTGAAACGGACGAGCGCGGCGGTTGCAATGGCCTCCTTTATTTGAGCATCGGTCGCACCAGCGGCTTTTGCCGCTTTAGTGTGAGCGGAAACGCAATATGCACAAGGAATTTGTGCAGCCACGCCGAGGGCAATGAGTTGCTTGGTTTTCGCATCTAAAGCTCCCGTGGGATTCATCACGGCCCGAGATTCGTCCCAGTGCGGCTTCAGTGCCTGTTCGGGAAGTGTCTGTTTCATCCATTCAGGTGCCTCCTGAGCGCTGACGCTTGGTTCCGTTGCCAGGGCCAACAGCAGTGCTAAACCGGCGCTCGCCAGTAGAGTTCTCATGACTGACATGACTGACCTCCCCAAGTAATATTGAAGGGCTACTGATCGTGACACTGAGGCGCCAGGACTGTCAATCGGCTCGGTCTGCGCCCCGCAGTGCCTGCCGCCGAGTGGCTTCCAGTCCAAATTCGAATTGGGGGGCCGACCTTACGCCACTGCACCGAGTCGGACGACGTTCCCAGCCTCCACCGGGGCGTCGGCGAAGCCGAGCATCGCCATTGCGGAGCGCGCGCCGTCGAGGATCAGATCGCAACACTCTTGCATCTGCTTTGCTCGCTGCGTCGCGCTTTGGCATGGTGGGGGAAGTCGCCGATCTCGTCGCTTGCGTCGCCAGTCCGCGTGCGGGCTACATACCGGGGTGATCGTTGGGCTAGGCGGGGGACTCGCGCCGTTCACCAACTGAATTTTGCAGACGAGATTGCGGTGCAAAGTGTGGGCGCGGCGGTCCGGGGTAGGCTGAACTTCGGCCATTGGACTTGTAATTTCGATTGACTCTTCATGGCCGGAACCGGCCGATGTCCGAGGTTTTCGGTCCACGTCCCGCAGTTGGATGCCGTCAAAATGCGGTCGTCTTGCCGCGACAATCGAGGTACGATGCCGGTCTTTCAGGCTGGCTGACCAGTCCAAAGGAACTATACCCATGAGCCAACGACGTAGCCGTCGCCAACGCAAGAAGCTGCGGGTGGCGGAATTTCAGGAACTCGGATTTCTCGTCACAGCGGAGCTTGCCGTTGGACTGGGTGCGGACGCAAAGATTGCTGCCTGCGAAGCCTTCATTGCCGATTGCATCGAAGCGAACCAACTCACCTATGGTGGTGCAATAGATGACCGCCTGGATGGATTTGTATCCCCGGAGGGGAACCGCAGTTCCTCCACGGAGGAACACCGCCGAATCGTCCTGGACTGGCTGAACGGTCGGGCTGAGTTCGGTGCTGTGCGCGTCGGTCCGCTGATCGACGCGTGGTACGGCAATTTCGCGGAACTTGGCTGAGCCTTCATATGCCACGCATTGAAGGATGCCGCCAGGAGACATTCGTCCGCTCGGCGAGGCCGTGGTTGGCCGGATCGAAAGCGTGCAGGAAGATTCCCTGTGAGGCTCGTTGAAGGGAACTGGCGCAAGCTATCTCGGAATCGCCAGTGGATGAGGTGTCTTCTTTTCCCGCACTGTACGATTTGAGTTCCGAACGGCAGGTCAGGCAGGAACCTTGCCAGTCCGGCGGACGTCTCAGGCAATCTTGCCTTGCGCGAAACTGCCGGTTTTCTTTTGTGTGGAGCCTGACGGGCAGCCGATTCGCCGGTCACCAGCTCGGCGCGCATTGCAGTTCGGTCAAGGCGCAACAATCAGACGTGGACAGACTAAGCGGACTTCGATATGAATAGCAAACAACGCCGCAAAGCCTACCGGAAGAGTCCCTACCAGATCGAAACGACATGGACGTTCAGGGGCGCGCAGGTGATCATCACGCGCATTGCAAGCCCCACCGCAGTCATCGTCGAGTTTGAGGGAGCCGGAGCACGCACGCATGTCCCCACGCGTGCACTGGAGCCACGCGGCCCTAACGGAAGCATGTTCCGCCCGCTGCCATAGTTTCTCGACCTACCTCGCATCGGCACTTGGCGGGACTGGCATCCCCGTCGTGTGCGTCGTTGCAATGTGTGACTGCGCGACGGGTGGAATGGGCCGGGAGGCTTATCGAAGCACGGTGCTGCCGTAGCTGGTGCGGACGCTCGGTGCGCGTGACGGCGACCGAGCCCCATCTGTGTGGCAATTCTGGACCTCCGGTGTCGCCTGGTATCGCGGAAGGGAAACCAACGGTCATTGCCAGAAGGCCCCTACATCGGGAAACCCCGGGCGCCCATGTTCCCCGTACGGCCGACCCGACGGTCACGGCGGCTCCGATGTGCGTGGCGCGCGCGGATGCGGGCACGGCGGCTGGCTGCGTGACCATCCTCGCCCGTGTTTCCTGGTTTTCCATCGATGGCCGGAAGGTCGCACGCGACGCCAGCAGCCCCGACCTTTGAGTGCTCAAAAGGTAACTTTTGAGTTTGGCCTTAGAAATTGGCTTATCTTGATAATTAGCACTATCTCGATAGCTGCCCCCCCTAGCGTGCGATTCCTTTTAGGCGCCGATGCTAGCTTGCTGGGAATGCCCCAGTTGCGCCGCCGCGGCGTCGTGATATCCGGTCTTATCGCAATGGTTAGATGTCGAAGCCATGGGGGGCGCCCGTCTAAGTCAGAGCGAGCGACAGGGGGCTGACCGGCGGCAGACACAGCTAACCCGTATGGGACATCCGAGCAGTCCCGGCGATTTCGCCATTGCCGTGCACGCCTATGCGATCCTGATGTGTTTGACCCTATCGCTTGTCAGAAGCTGATAAAGCGTCGCGATCTTCGCTCGCGCGGCACGCTGTGCGCAGTAGGTGAAAAGAACACGTTGTTTTGCGCGCGTGAACGCTACGAAGAACCTAGCTGTGCCGTCAACCTCATCCTTGGTGAAGCTCCGCCGGGCACCATTGTCCAATCCGACGAAGATGACGGTATGGTGCTCAAGGCCTTTACTCTTGCGAATCGTCATCAGCGGGATGGCACCTGTGGCATCGCAGCCATACGCACTATTACCTAATGCTGCATTGCGACAATCCGTCTGCTACAATTCGGGAAAACCCCATAAGGGTAATCCCTGAAAGGAAGGACGCCATGAACACCCAATCCGATATCAAGCTGACCGATCAACTCGAACGTGACCTCATCGAGCGCGAGCTCGGCGCCCAAAGCATGGGCTTCGGCAACGACGTGAAGCGCGTGATCGCTTCGATCCAGAACGTTTTCACCCGCCTGCAGGCGGAAGCGCGCAAGGCCAAGGTTGCCTACGCGAACGGCTGATTGGCCGGGAAGTCTGAACGTAGTAGCGGGTAGATAGCTGTAGTTGGTACCGAAACGCGGCGCATTGGTGCCGCGTGGGAATGAGAGCCGACCCGCCACACACGTGCATCGTGTGTGGCGGGTCGGCTTTTTTGTGCGCGAATTACGGTGTGATGCCGATGCTGTCGACGCGATCGGGGTAGAACGCGAGGTAGCCTGCAATGGCCGACACGGCCGGGTAGGGGCACTCATAGGTCCAGACGGCATTCTCTGCGCGCGCCCCGCCGGCGGGGATGCTGTAGTAGGTGGCATCCCCCTTGTAGGGGCAGTAGCTACCATGTGAGGTACGCGACAGTTCAGACATGTCCACGTCCTCGCGCGGCACGTACTGAACAGCGGGATAGGCTGCTTCCTGAAGCGTCAGTGCGTTTCGGGTATCGGCAATCACTTTGCCGGCGACGGTGACAACCACACGGTCGCCTTGGCGGGTGATGGTGATTGGGTGGTCGGGGCCGGGAATCTTGACGGGTTTGTCTGGCATGGGGGCCTCATCTGGCTGGCACAGCGAAAAAACGGGCGCGGCAACGTTGCCGCGCCTTGCGCTGACATCGACATACGGACGAACAGGAACCTCATGCCGCCAGCGCCAATGATGAAAAAACCGCCACGGAGGGTGACGTGAGGCCAGAAGAGAGGGATCCTTGGCCTCGGAGGAAAAGATAGCAAGCGCCATCGTTCCAGAAAAGCGTTCTCACGGAACACACTTTTCGAGGGCGTAAAACAATAGCCCCGTCACGGTTTCGTGACGGGGCTATTGTTCTTGATCTTGCCGTTACTCTGCGCGCCGGATGCGACTTCAGGTGCCAGATTGCTCTTCGATCCAGAGCGACAGCCGGACCTTGTAGGCTTGCTGGATATGGCGCCGCGCGATCTGCTCGGCCTGCTCGGGGTCACGGGCTTCCAGCGCCTGGACCAGCGCCATGTGTTCCTCATACGATCCGCGCGCGCGGCCTGGGACGGCCAGCGTGGAGCGCCCTAGCAGTGCCATGGATTCGTGCAGCGAGCGGAGCGTCTTCAGCAGATAGCGATTGTGGGCGCAGCGGTGCAGCGTCTCGTGGAACAGGCGGTTGTTCATCGCCAGCTTGTCGGGATCCTCGGCGAACGAGAGGTCGCGTTCGACGATATCGCGCAGCAGCGAGATCTCCACGTCGGTGGCGTGGCGTGCGGCCAGCGCCGCGGCGGTGGACTCGAGCACCTCTCGCATGACGTAGAGTTCGCTGACCATGCTGGCGTCGAGGCGCGTCACGATCATGCCCCGATTGGGCTCGTTTACAACAAGCCCTTCTGACTCGAGCCGCGACAGCGCCTCGCGCACCGGCGTGCGCGACAGGCCCAGGGATTCCGCGAGTTCGACTTCTCTCAGGCGGGTGCCGGGCGGCAGTTGACCTGCCTGGATGGCTGATCGCAACTGTTGATAGGCGCGCTCGGAGCGTGGCAGCGAGGCGTTTTGATCGCCGTCGGAGCTGGCGACGAGGTCCGTAGGAAGCATGGAGTCGTGAAGTGGGGATCTGTAACTCCGCCGCAGGCGGCGAAGTTCGCTATTCAATCTACTGGTTAATGATGCGAGACAACCCAGGGCCATCCGGTTGCCGTCGCGCGTTCCTGCCAGCACGGCTGGAGCGGGAATGGACAGAGACGGCACCAGGAAGAGGGAGATTCTACCTCGCATGCCGGCTCTCGGACCTCCAGGCGCAATATACGCCCCATCACGCGGCTGTTAATCCTGCTTTGCCTGACTAGGGACTCAGCGGTGTCTGAAGCGCGCTCATGCCGAGACTGGTCAGTCCCAGGCGACCGCGCACGCCCAACTTGCGATAGACGCTGGCGACCCGGCGGCGCATGTCGTCGGCCGCCACGCCAAGGCGTCTGGCAATCTGCATCTCGGTGGCGGATGTCAGCAGCAGCAGAAACACCTCCTGCTCGTAGGGGTCGAGCAGCCCCAGAAGGTCTGGTGGCAGGAGATATGCGCACGCTGGCTGCCGAAGGATTGTGACATCGCGCGCGGTACCAAGTCGCAATTGATGTGATTCCAGCCAGCGTGCCGACCACGAGAAGTGGATGTCACTTCCATCCTGGTGCCGGTAACGGTTCTCGAAGCCGGTGCGTTTGTGGCCGGCCAGCACCTCGCTGGCTTCCTTGATGGTGCGATCGCGGTCGCGCTGGACCACGAGTTCGAGCATGGTTTGTCCGATGAGGTCGGACTGCGCAAAGCCCAGCGAATCGTGACATCGGGGGTTCACGTACCGGATGATGCCGGTCTTGTCGACGAGGAAGACGGCATCAGGCTGGGCATCCGCCAAGGCATGAATGGAGTCTTCCGACAGGATGGGCTTTGCCATGGGGTGATCAACCGGACACGGAGAAATCACCGCAGGGCAGGTTACATGTCGCCATGGATTACTGCCCCAGATGAACGTCGATGTGCGGATCGTAGCGCAAACGGATGCGGATCGAAACGAAAAAAAGCCGGCCTTCAGGCCTAATTTCCAGCCTTCGATGTCCGGGATCATCTGGTGGCAAGCGAACTCGTGGAAGTCCTGTCGGATTGGCCCGTTCCGCCCATGCCGGCGCAACTGGTCTATCCGCATCGACGATTGCTGTCCCACCGAACGCAGGTATTTTCAGTGAATGGCTGGCGAGCGTGTTGGCACAGCATATCTAGTTGGCGGGGCCCGCATTCTCCGCAGCATCCCCGCCCGGCCCGCGTTTGACGCGTTTCGGCGGCTAGTGCGCTGGCGGTTCGATGCCGGCCGCGTGGGCACGCCGTCGCCGCGACAGCATATTCAGCCCCTCGACCGCGCTCGAGAACGCCATCGCCGTATAGATATAGCCCTTGGGCACGTGGTGGCCGAGGCCATCGGCGATCAGCGTCATGCCGATCATGATCAGGAACGCCAGCGCAAGCATGACGATGGTCGGGTTCTGATTAATGAAATTCGCCAGCGGCGTGGCGGCCACCAGCATCACCACCACTGCGGCAATCACGGCCACGAACATGATCGGCACATGGTCGGTCATGCCGACCGCCGTGATGATGCTGTCGATCGAGAAGACCAGGTCCAGCACCAGGATCTGGCCGATCGCGGCGGCGAAACCTGGAGCGGCGCTCCGAGCGCTCTCGGCATTCTCGTACTCGGTCTCGGGCGACACATGCTGGTGAATCTCACGTGTGGCTTTCCAGACCAGGAAAGCGCCCCCGGCGATCAGGATCATGTCGCGCCAGGAAATCCCCTTGCCGAGCACCGTGAACACCGGCTCGGTCAGCGCCACGATGACTGCGATCGTGGCCAGCAGCGCCAATCGCATGATCAGCGCCAGGCCGATGCCGATACGCCGTGCCTTTTCGCGGATTTGCTCGGGAAGCTTGTTGGTGAGGATCGAGATGAAGATCAGGTTGTCGATGCCAAGCACGATTTCCATGGCCACCAGGGTGGCCAATGCGGCCCAGGCGGCCGGATCGCGCAGCAGTGCGAGCAGCGTTTCCATGCGAACTCCTTGAGGGGGTGGGCTTGGGCCGCTGGCCCGCAAGCGGACGACTGTCGACATGGTAGCGCACGGCTTGAGGCCGGCGTAGCCGATATAGCAAAGATTGAGGTTGTCGAATGGCGATTGTGAAATATAGTATGTGATATATCAAAATTAACCATCACTCAGCAATCACAACCATCGAGGAGACAACCGATGAAAATTTGTATCTACGGCGCGGGCGCCATCGGCGGCTATATGGGCGCGCAACTGGCGCTGGCCGGGGCGGACGTCAGTTTCATCGCCCGTGGGCCCCATCTGGCGGCGATGCAGGCAAACGGCGTGCGGTTGCTGATCGAAGGCGAGGAACGGGTGGCCAAGGTCCGTTGCGCCAGCGACCCGCACGAACTCGGCCCTCAGGACTATGTGTTCATCACGCTCAAGGCGCACCAGGTGCCTGGGGTGGTGGACCTGATGCAGCCGCTGCTCGGGCCGGACACTGCGGTGGTGACCGGCGTCAACGGCATCCCGTATTGGTACTTCCATCAGCACGGCGGCGAGTTCGCGGGGCGCACGCTGGAAAGCGTCGATCCTGGCGCCCGCCAATGGAATGGGCTGGGCCCGGAGCGTGCCATCGGCTGTGTGCTGTATCCAGCCGCCGAAATCATCGCGCCGGGCGTGATCAAGCATGTCTATGGCAAGAAATTCCCGATCGGGGAGCCGGACGGCACCCGCTCCGAGCGCGTGACCCGTCTGGCAGAGATGATGGCGCGGGCGGACATGGACGCCCCGGTGCGCGACAACATTCGCGACGAGATCTGGCTCAAGCTCTGGGGCAACCTCTGCTTCAACCCGATCAGCGCCTTGACGCATGCGACGCTCGACATCATTACGTCGGACCCGGCCACGCGGGCGCTGTCGCGCCAGATGATGCTCGAAGCGAAGCACATCGCCGAGAGCTTCGGTGTGCATTTCCGGGTAGACGTCGAACGTCGGATCGACGGTGCCGGTGCGGTTGGCGCCCACAAGACGTCGATGCTGCAGGATCTGGAGGCGGGCAGGGCGATGGAAATCGACCCGCTGCTGACGGTGGTGCAGGAGATGGGCCGAATGATCGGGCAGCCGACACCGATGATCGACGCGGTGCTCGGACTGATCAAGCAACGTGACCGGATGGCCCAGGCAGCGCCTTCAGGCGCGGCGCCAATGGCCAAGGCAGCCTGAAACGCGGACGGTCTGCCGGAAATCGGCGACAATCGGCATTGTGGTCAATGTGATATACGATATACGAAAGGTCGGATTCGTCCCTTTCCAGGCCAGAACTCGCCGCATGCGGCGGGATTGATGCGCGAAACGCATGGCGTCATGCCAAACTTGACGTCATGCGTCACGCGCCAACCTGGTCCTGAATCGGCGAGTGCCATCGGCGGCCATTTGGGTCGCCGGGGCGCCGGCCATTTACGAGTGCACTCATGTCTGCCCAAAGCCAAACCGACGTCCAGCCGACTTCCGGCCTGACCCTTTCACTGCAGCCGATCAATGCGGGTGCCAGCCTGCGTGACCAGGCCTACGCGATGCTGCGCCAGGCGATTGCCGATGCCGACATCTACCAGTCGCGTGACGAAGTCCGTCTGGACGAGCGCGTGCTGTCCGAAGCGCTCGGCGTCAGTCGCACGCCGATTCGCGAAGCCATGACCCTTCTGGAGCAGGAAGGCTTCCTGCGCACGGTGCCGCGCCGCGGCATCTACATCACGCGCAAGACCAAACGCGAGATCGTCGAGATGATCCAGGTCTGGGGCGCGCTGGAAAGCATGGCCGCGCGGCTGGCCACGCTGCACGCCAGCGACGAGGAAATCGGCAAGCTGCGGCATATGTTCGACAGCTTCCGCGATGCCACGCCGGCCGAGCATATCGAGGAATACTCCGACGCCAACATCGCCTTCCATCAGGCGATCGTGCAGTTGTCGAAGTCGCAGATCATCATGGACTCGATCAAGAACATCTTTGTCCATGTGCGTGCGATCCGGAAGATGACGATCTCGCAGAGCGACCGCGCCGCGCGCTCGATCGTCGATCACCTGCGCATCATCGAGGCGCTGGAGAAGCGCGATACGGAGCTGGCCGAGCGGCTGGTGCGCCAGCACTCGCTGGATCTGGCGGACTACGTCGAGAAGCACTGCGATTTTCTGGATTGAAAAGGGAGAGGGTGCGGAGGTTCAAATCGCGACTTATCGGTGATTGAGCCGCTGCCTCTCTCCCCTGTCCCCGCTCCCGCACTGCGGGAGCGGGGACAACTGCCAGACCAACCTACCGCATCGCCGCCGCCATCGTATTGCCCAGCTCCGCTGGAGACGCGGCCACGTGGATACCCGCCTCGCGCATCGCTTCGATCTTGGCCTCGGCCGTGCCCGTGCCGCCCGATATGATGGCGCCAGCATGGCCCATGCGGCGGCCCGGTGGGGCCGTGGAGCCGGCGATGAATCCGACCACGGGTTTGCGAGTGCGCGCGTCGCGCAGGAATTGCGCGGCTTCCTCTTCGGCCGACCCGCCGATCTCGCCGATCATGATGATGCCTTCGGTCTGATCATCGGCAAGGAACAGTTCCAGGCTGTCGATGAAGTTCGTGCCGTTGACGGGATCTCCGCCAATGCCGATGCAGGTCGATTGTCCAAGCCCCGTTGCCGTCGTTTGCGCCACCGCTTCGTAGGTCAGCGTGCCGGAGCGCGATACCACGCCGATCCGTCCCGGCTTGTGGATGTGCCCCGGCATGATGCCGATCTTGCACTGGCCAGGCGTGATGACGCCCGGGCAGTTGGGCCCGACCAGCCGGCTGGCGGAGCCGCTCAGCGCCCGCTTGACGCGCACCATGTCAATGACGGGAATGCCTTCGGTGATGCAGACGATCAGTCCGATGCCGGCATCCACGGCCTCGAGGATCGCATCGGCGGCGAACGGCGGCGGGACGTAGATGACCGACGCATCGGCGCCGGTGGCATGGGCGGCGGCCGATACGGTATCGAATACCGGCAGCCCCAGATGCGTCTCTCCGCCCTTGCCGGGCGTGACACCGCCAACCATTTTCGTGCCATAGGCCAATGCCTGCTCCGAGTGGAAGGTGCCTTGGGCGCCCGTGAAACCCTGGCAGATCACGCGCGTATGTTGGTCGATTAGCACGGCCATTTCACTTGCCTCCTTTCTTCTGATGGGCCCGGACCGCGGCCACGACTTTCTCCGCCGCGTCGGCGAGATGATTGGCCGATAGGATCGGCAGTCCCGAATCGCGCAGGATGGTCTTGCCTAGTTCGACATTGGTGCCTTCCAGGCGCACCACCAGCGGCACTGTCAGGTCGACATCGCGCGCGGCGGCGATCACGCCTTCGGCAATGACATCGCAGCGCATGATGCCGCCGAAGATGTTGACCAGGATGCCTTCCACCTTGGGATCGGCCAGGATGAGCCGGAACGCCGCCGTCACGCGTTCCTTGGTGGCGCCACCGCCTACGTCGAGGAAGTTGGCCGGCTCGCCGCCGTAAAGCTTGATGATGTCCATCGTGGCCATCGCCAGCCCCGCGCCATTGACCATGCAGCCGATGTTGCCGTCGAGCCGCACGTAGTTCAGCGCGTGCCTGGCGGCTTCGGTTTCGGCCGGATCTTCCTCGCTTTCGTCGCGCATCGCTTCGATATCGGGATGCCGGAAAAGGGCGTTGTCGTCGAAGTTGAACTTGGCGTCGAGCGCGATCACGTCGCCGCTGCCTGTCACCACGAGCGGATTGATCTCGACAATCGAGGCATCGAGTTCCGTAAATGCGCGATAGGCAGACAGGATGAAGCGCGTGGCCGCCGCCACCTGCTTGCCGGACAGACCCAGCCCGAATGCCAGGCGCCGGGCATGGAACGGCTGGATACCACTGGCGGGATCGATCGCCACTTTCAGGATCTTCTCCGGGGTATGCGCGGCAACCTCCTCGATTTCCATGCCGCCTTCCGTGGATGCCATGACGGTGATGCGCGATGTGGCGCGGTCGATCAGCATCCCAAGATAGAGCTCGCGCGCGATGTCGCAGCCTTCCTCGATATATAGCCGTCGCACTTCGCGCCCGGCCGGCCCGGTCTGCTTGGTCACCAGCGTGGCGCCCAGCATCTGCGAGGCGTTTGCCTGCACCTCGTCGATGGACTTCACCACGCGCACGCCGCCCTTGCCGGATGGATCGCCGGCAAACCGGCCCGCGCCGCGTCCACCGGCGTGGATCTGCGACTTCACCACCCAGATGGGCCCGCCCAGCTTGCGTGCGGCCTGCGCAGCCTCTTCGGGGGTAAATGCCACGCAGCCGTTTGGCACGGCGACGTCGTAGCGCCGCAGCAGCTCCTTGGCCTGATATTCGTGAATGTTCACGTGTCTCCTCGCTTGTCTGTCACCGTGGCCGCAGGTCGGGGTCCGCCTGTCCGGTTTCACACGGCGTAAAATATGGTATGTGATATATCAAAAAGAAAATCAAGCTGGATTTGATGCTCTCGGCAAGTGGAGAAGGCTGTTCCAGGTGGCAGACAGACTTCAGAAGACAATCGCATCAATGCCTTGTCATTGATCAGAAAGCGGCATTCTTTGCGGGTTAACGCCAAATGGGATGGGCTGCTTGCTGCGGTGCGTCGTTGAAAGTCGGCAGCGGCCAGCATTTTGTTCTTGTTGTTTGGTGGTATATCACATACCGTATGTCATCAAGATCGGCTGCTTTCCGAAGCGCAACGATCTGCGATCCGACGATCCAGTCCAAACGAGGAGACAAAGACATGTCCGCTGTCGTATCCACCCGGCCCGAGACCACCACGGCTGAAGACACGCTGAAGCAAAAGTCCCGCGACGCGGGCGTCATATCCGGCGGCCATCTGGTGGCTCGCGCCCTCAAGAACGAGGGGGTGGATACGATCTTCACGCTGTGCGGCGGGCACATCATCGACATCTACGACGGTTGCGTGGATGAGGGCATTCGCATCATCGACGTGCGCCACGAGCAGGTGGCCGCGCACGCAGCAGATGGTTATGCGCGCCAGACCGGCAAGCTCGCCTGCGTTGTGACCACGGCAGGCCCTGGCTGCACGAACGCCGTCACGGGCGTGGCCACCGCGTTCCGTTCGGAAAGCCCGATCATCCATATCGGCGGCCAAGGCGCGCTGTCCCAGCACAAGATGGGATCGTTGCAGGATCTGCCGCACGTGGACATGATGGCGCCGATCACGAAGTTCGCGGCCACCATCCCCAGCACCGAGCGCGTGGCCGACATGATTGCGATGGCCGCCCGTGAGTGCTTCAACGGCGCGCCGGGGCCGGCCTACCTGGAAATCCCGCGCGATGTGCTGGATCGTGAAGTCGATGTATCGCGTGCCGTGATTCCGCGCCCGGGCCACTATCGTGCCTCGACGAAGTCGATCGGCGATCCGCGCGACATCGAGAAACTGGCCGACATCCTCGTCAACGCCGAACGTCCGGCAATTCTCTATGGCCAGCAGGTCTGGACCGCGCGCGGGCATGAGGAAGCTGTCGACCTGCTGCGCGGTCTCGATATCCCCGGCTATTTCAACGGCGCCGCACGTGGCCTGCTGCCCCCGGGCGATCCGCATCACTTCGACCGCACCCGTTCGCAGGCATTCGCCAATGCCGATGTGCTGGTGATCGTCGGCACGCCGTTCGACTTCCGCATGGGCTACGGCAAGCGCATCAGCAAGGAAATCACGCTGGTGCAGATCGACATGGACTACCGCACGGTGGGCAAGAATCGCGAGATCGATCTGGGCCTGGTGGGCGATCCGGGCGCGATTCTTGGCGCGGTGCTGCAGGCGGCCAGTGGCCGGATCAAGAACGATAAGCGCCTGGCGCGCAAGAAGTGGATGGGTCAGTTGACGGAAGCCGAAGCTGTGGCCACGGAAAAGCTGATGCCGCTGTTCAAGTCGGAGAACAAGCCGATTCACCCGTATCGCGTGGCCTACGAACTCAACGAGTTCCTGGCCGACAACACGATCTATATCGGCGACGGTGGCGACGTGGTCACGATTTCCGCGCAGGCGGTGCGTCCGCGCCGCCCGGGCCAGTGGATGGACCCGGGCGCGCTCGGATCGCTCGGTGTCGGTACCGGCTTTGCGATTGCAGCGGGTGTGGCCAATCCAGGCAAGGAAGTGCTCTGCTACTACGGCGACGGATCGTTCGGCATGACCGCGTTCGACATGGAAACGGCCAACCGCTTCGGCGTGCCGTACCTGGCCGTCATCGGCAATAACTCGGCGATGAACCAGATCCGCTACGGCCAGCTTGCCAAGTACGGCGACGACCGTGGCAATGTCGGCAACCTGCTGTCCGACGTGCCGTTCTCCAAGTTCGCCGAGATGCTGGGCGGATACGGCGAGGAGGTGCGCGAGCCGGGCCAGATCGCCGGTGCGCTGCAGCGCGGCCGCGAGTCGATCGCGAAGACCGGCAAGTCCGCCGTCATCAATATCTGGGTGGACCCGCGCGAGTACGCGCCGGGCACAAAGAACCAGACCATGTACAAGTAAAGGCCGGTCGCCAGCACGACATTGCCTCAAGAGAATCCTCAAGGAGACAACGCCATGAACAACAAGGCACTGGAAGGGGTCCGCATTCTGGACATGACGCATGTGCAGGCCGGCCCGTCGGCCACCCAGCTGATGGCCTGGCTGGGTGCCGATGTCATCAAGGTGGAACTGCCCGGTCGCGGCGACATCACGCGTAGCCAGCTGCGCGATGTTCCGAACGCGGACAGCCTCTACTTTACGATGCTGAACTCGAACAAGCGCAGTCTGACGTTGAACATGAAGACGCCGGAAGGCAAGGCGCTGCTTGAAGACCTGGTGCAGCGCTGCGACGTGCTGGTGGAGAACTTCGGGCCGGGCGTGCTGGATCGCGCCGGGTTCGACTGGGACCGCCTGCAGTCGCTGAATCCGCGCCTGATCTACGCATCGATCAAAGGCTTCGGCCCCGGCCCGTACGCCGATTGCAAGGCGTACGAGAACGTGGCGCAGTGCATGGGCGGCTCGGCCAGCACCACTGGCAACGAAGACGGCGTGCCGACGGTGACCGGCGCGCAGATCGGCGATTCGGGCACGGGCGTGCATTGCGTGGTCGGCATCCTGGCCGCGCTGCTGCACCGCGAGCAGAGCGGGCGTGGGCAGCGGGTGGAAGTCGCCATGCAGGACTCGGTGCTGAACCTGTGCCGCGTGAAGCTGCGCGATCAGCAACGGTTGTCGGCCGGGCCGCTCAAGGAGTATCCGAACGACGATTTCCAGGACTACGTGCCGCGCGCTGGCAATGCGTCCGGTGGCGGACAACCGGGTGCGGCGCTGCGCTGCTCGCCCGGTGGCGCCAACGACTTCGTCTACGTCATCATCCAGCCGCAGGGCTGGGAGCCGCTGATGCGCCTGTGCGGCCGCGAGGATCTGATCACGCATCCGCAGTTCGCCACGCCGGAGGCTCGCCTCAAGTGCCTGGCCGAGTGCTTCTCGATCGTCGAGAAATGGACGCGGACCAAGAGCAAGTTCGAGGTGATGGCGGCGCTTAATGACGTTGACGTGCCGTGTGGCCCGATCCTGTCGATGAAGGACCTGATCGAGGATCGCTCGCTCTACGAACGTGGCTATATGGTCGAACTCGACCATCCGGAGCGCGGCAGGTACGTGCAGCTCGGCTGCCCGATCTCGCTGTCGGCATCGCCGGTGGAAGTCGAGCGCTCGCCGCTGCTTGGCGAGCATACCGAAGAGATCCTCGAGTGGCTCGGCCGCACGCCGTCGCAAATCGTCGCGCTCAAGGCCGCCGGCGCGGTGTAGCCCTCCACACCCTCAACGCACACTCTCTCAACCGATTCCGGCGAAATCCGCAGGCCGCCCGCATCTCCAATGCGTGGCGGGTGGGCCTGCTTTCGCCCTGCGCAGCCCATCCGGGCCGCGTTTTTCGCCTGCCCCTCATTCATGCCTGAACAGATGGAGACCTGACATGGCACATGACAAGGATGCTGTACGCAAGATTCTCGCAATCGCCAAGAAGGAAGGCCGCAATGCGCTGACCGCCCCCGAAGGCAAGCTGGTTTGCGATGCCTATGGCATCTCTGTGCCAGGGGAGGGCGTCGCCAGGTCGCCCACGGGCGCGGTGGAACTGGCCAGCAAGATGGGATACCCGGTGGTGCTCAAGATCGTGTCGCCGGACATCCTGCACAAGACCGAAGCCGGTGGTGTGCTGGTGGGTGTGAACTCGGCCGCCGACGTGGAGCGCGGCTATCTGACGATCGTCGAGAACGCGAAGAAGTACAACGCGAATGCGCAGATCGTTGGCGTGCAGGTCCAGCAGATGATTGGCGGCGGGCAGGAGGTGATCATCGGCGCGGTGACCGACCCGTCGTTCGGCAAGCTGGTGGCATTCGGCCTGGGCGGCGTGCTGGTGGAGGTGCTCAAGGATGTGACGTTCCGCATGGCGCCGGCCACCTATGACGATGCGCTGTCGATGCTCGATGGCATCGCCGCGGCGGACGTGCTCAAGGGCGTGCGCGGCGCGGACCCGGCCAATCGCGAGGCGCTGGCCGGGATGATCCAGCGCGTGTCCGAACTCGTGAGCGATTTCCCCGAGATCTCCGAGCTTGACCTGAATCCGGTGTTCGCCAGCAAGGACGGCGCGATTGCCGCCGACGTGCGCATCGTGATCGACGACTCGCCGCAGCCGGAGAAATACCGGCCGAGCCAGGAAGAGATCGTGCGGCAGATGAACCGGATTATGCGGCCCGACACGGTGGCGGTGATCGGCGCATCGGCCGAGGACGGCAAGATCGGCAACTCGGTCATGAAGAACCTGATCAATGGCGGCTATCAGGGCAAGATCTACCCGATCCACCCGAAGGCCGACGAGATCATGGGCATGACGGCCTACAAGAGCGTGCTCGACGTGCCGGGCGATGTCGATGTGGCGGTCTTCGCTATCCCGGCCAAGTTCGTCGCGCAGGCATTGGAGGAGGTCGGCAAGAAGGGTATTCCGGGTGCGGTGTTGATTCCGTCCGGATTCGCCGAGACCGGCAATGTGGAGGGCCAGGAGGAGATTGTCGCCATCGCCCGCAAACACAATATCCGGCTGATGGGGCCGAACATCTACGGCTTCTACTACACACCGAAGAACTTGTGCGCGACGTTCTGCACGCCATACGACGTCAAGGGCAAGGCTGCGCTGTCGTCGCAGTCGGGCGGTATTGGCATGGCGATCATCGGGTTCTCGCGCTCGGCCAAGATGGGGGTGTCCGCGATTGTCGGGCTCGGCAACAAGTCCGATATCGACGAGGACGATCTGCTCACGTTCTTCGAGCAGGACGACAACACCGAGATCATCGCCCAGCACTGCGAGGACCTGAAGGATGGCCGGTCGTTCGCCGAAGTGGCACGTCGCGTCTCGAAGAAGAAGCCGGTGGTGGTGCTGAAGGCAGGCCGCACCAGCCTTGGCGCGCGCGCCGCAAGCTCGCACACGGGCGCGCTGGCAGGCAATGACAAGATCTACGAGGACGTCTTCAAGCAAGCAGGCGTGATCCGCGCCCGCTCGCTGCGCGACTTGCTCGAGTTCGCGCGCGGCATTCCAAAGCTGCCGACGCCGACGGGCGAGAACGTGGTCATCATCACCGGCGCGGGTGGCTCGGGCGTGCTGCTGTCCGATGCGTGCGTGGACAACGGACTGTCGCTGATGACGATGCCCGATGACCTGGACGCGGCGTTCCGCAAGTTCATCCCGCCGTTCGGCGCGGCCGGCAATCCGGTGGACATCACCGGCGGCGAGCCGCCCTCCACGTACAAGAACACGATCAAGCTCGGCCTGGAAGATCCGCGTATCCACGCGATCATCCTGGGCTACTGGCACACGATCATCACGCCGCCGATGGTCTTTGCCAAGCTCGTGGTCGAGGTGAAGGAAGAAATGCGCGCGAAGGGCATCGAGAAGCCGATCGTCGCGTCTCTGGCCGGTGACGTGCAGGTCGAGGAGGCTGCGGAGTACCTGTACGAGCACGGCGTGCCGGCCTATGCGTACTCGACGGAGATTCCGGTGGCGGTGCTCGGCGCAAAGTACAAGTGGGCGCGAGGGGCGGGCAAGATCTGACGCGTTCGGTTGTTCGGTCGTTCGTACGGCTGCCTCTTTCCCTCTCGCGCTGGCGTGAGAGGGAAAGAGGGCCAGCGCTTCCATTGCCAAGGCCCTCGACATGACAGCCCACGTCGAGGGCTTCTTCTTTTTTCATAAGGAGCCCCCATGCAGCAAACCTGGATTCGCTTCCGCAGCCCACGCGGAGACACTGGCTTCGGCCTCGTCGATGGCGATCGCGTCATCGTGTACGACGGCCCCGGCTACACCGGCTCGAAGCCCACCGGCGCCGTGCTGCCCCGCGACGAAGTGCACCTGCTGGCGCCGTGCGAGCCGGGCAAGATCGTCGCGCTATGGAACAACTTCCACGCGCTGGCGCGCAAGCTCGAGAAGCCCGTGCCGCTGCATCCGTTGTTCCTGATGAAGCCGGCCAGTTCGCTGGCCGGGCCTGGCGATGCCATCGAGCGGCCCGCCAGCTATCGCGGCAAGATCGTCTATGAAGGCGAGCTCGGGATCGTTATCGGCCGCAAATGCCGCAATGTGGGCGTGTCGGAGGCGGCCTCGCACATCTTTGGCTACACGGTGGTCAACGATGTCACCGCGGCCGAGTTGATCACCGAAGACCCGAACTTCCCGCAGTGGACGCGGGCCAAGGGTTACGACACGTTCGGCTGTCTGGGGCCGGGCATCGTCACCGGCTTCGACTGGCGCGCCGCCAGCGTTGTAACGCGGCTCGATGGCGTGGAGCGGCAGAACTATCCGCTCGCCGACATGGTCTTCTCGCCCGAAGAACAGGTCAGCCGGATCTCACAGGATCTGACGCTGATGCCCGGCGACGTGATTGCCTGCGGTACTTCGCTCGGTGTCGGATCGATGAAGGACGGCGCGGTGGTCGAGGTGTCGATCGCCGGAATCGGCGCCTTGGTCAACCACGTGAAGGGATAGCTGAAGGGCGGCAAAAGGCCCCCCACAACTGCAAGGGGCCTTTTCACCGAGAGAAAGGCTCGGCGATCAGTTGACGCCGGCGCCTGCCATTGCCCGCATGTACTCGCTCTTCTTATCGAAGATGAGTTCGCTCAGGAACGATGCCTCGTAGGCCTTCAACAGGTGAGCGTGGAAGTCCTCGATATAGCGCGCGACGCGGGTCTTCTCGCATTCGATGCCGCAGAGCCAGTCGAACATCTGCATGTCCCAGCGGAAGCGCAGCCCGAGTTCGGCGAACGCGGCGTTGTACGCGGCGAGCTGCATTTCGCGATCAGGCTGGCCCTTCTCGCTGACTGCCGGGGCGGTAATCGGTGCGGCGGGCTGGAGTTGGTTCATGATCGTCTCCTTGCAAGGCAGGTGGGGCGGCTTGATGCCGGTTTGATGCCTGCAGCTTAGATGGGACGATCGATTTACGATAATTAAAGTTTCATCGCAAAATCATAAGCAATCATTTATGGATGGCGCGCGGGCGAATCAGCCCCTCCACGCCAGTGATCTGCTGGATCAGCGTGGCGCCTTCTTCCATGAGGAAATGCTTGAATGCCAGGGCCACGGGTGGCAGGCGCTTGTTTTTGCGGTGCACCACGTACCAGTTGAGCATCACCGGGAAGCCCTGGATGTCGAGCACGGCCAGCTTGCCGGCCTGAAGTTCCAGGCCCACCGTGTGGGCTGACAGGAAGGCGATGCCCATGTTCGCGATTACCGCCTGCTTGATGGTCTCGGTGCTCTTGATCTCCATCGCGATGCGCAGGTTCGACAAGCGGCCCGCGAAGCCTTCCTGCATCGAATTCCAGGTGTCCGAGCCTTTCTCGCGCGAGACGAATGCTTCCTCGGCCAGGTCAGCCAGCGGGATATTGCGCTGGTCCACCAGCGGATGGTTCGGCGCGGCGACAATCACGTAGGGGTGGGGGGCGAATGCTTCGGCGATCGTATCCATGCCTTCCGGCGGGCGAACCATCACCGCCAGATCGGTCAGGTTGCCGGCTAGCTGATGCAGCAGTTCCTCGCGATTGTGCACGGCAAGATTGAGCGTGACCGATTCGTGCCGGTTCATGAACTCGGCCAGCAGGCGGGGGAAGAAGTAGTCACCGGCACTGATAACCGCGACGTTGAGGCGGCCCCCGGATATACCCTTAAGCTGCGCCATCGCGTCTTCGGCCTCGCGGAACTGCTGGATGATGCATCGGCTGTAATGCAGCATCTCGGTGCCGGCCGGCGTCAGGTAGATGCGCTTTCCAAGCTGCTCGAAGAGGGGCAGGCCGACATGGAGTTCGAGCTGTCGAACCTGTGTGGAAACAGCAGGTTGCGTGAGATGAAGCTCCTCCGCCGCGCGTGAGAAGCTCAGATGGCGGGCCACTGTTTCGAACACTTTCAGCTGGCGAAGCGTCGCGTTCTTCATCGCACGATATCCTGCAATCTATAAATGATCGTCAATGATCATAATAAAAAACTTTATGCTGTGCTGATCTAAGTTTGAAGTAGCATCAATCCACAGATGCAACGTGCCGCAATGTCAGGCGCGCTCATTCAGTAGTGAAAAAGTCGGGCGTCCACAAGGCCAGCCCAGCAGTCGCGCCACCAGAGCGCGAAAGACACTAATGCAAGGAGACACGACATGGCGCACACCAACGCGGCAGGCCCCGCCGTGGGCAACTTCAACGGCGGGCTGCTTCGCAACCGCTGGTTCCAGCTCTTCATCGGCGTGATCTGCATGGGGCTGGTGGCCAACCTCCAGTATGGCTGGACATTGTTCGTCACCCCCATGAATGCCCGGCACCACTGGGGCGAATCGGCGATCCAGGTCGCATTTTCCATTTTCATCGTCACCGAAACCTGGCTCGTGCCGCTGGAAGGCTGGCTCGTCGACAAGTTCGGGCCCCGCCCCGTGGTGGCCGGCGGCGCGATCTGTGCCGGACTGGCGTGGGTGATGAACTCGTACGCCACGACCCTGCCGATGCTGTACACGGCTGCCGTGATCGCGGGGATTGGCGCCGGCGGTGTCTATGGCACGTGCGTCGGCAATGCGCTGAAGTGGTTCCCGGACAAGCGCGGCCTGGCGGCAGGACTGACCGCTGCGGGCTTCGGCGCGGGCTCGGCGCTGACGGTGATTCCCATCGCCAACATGATCCAGAAGTCCGGCTATGAGCACGCCTTCTTCACATTCGGCATCCTGCAGGGTGTGCTGATCTTCGCGATGGCGCTGCTGCTGGTGAAGCCGCAGCCGCCCAAGGGCGTGGTGGCGAACAAGGCCATCCTGACCAACCCGGTTGAGTTCACGCCGGGCCAGATGGTGCGCACGCCGGTCTTCTGGGTGATCTATGCCTCGTTCGTGGCGGTGGCCGCGGGCGGCATCATGGCTACCGCGCAGCTTGGGCCGATTGCCAAGGACTTCGGGTTTGCCTCGATGCCGGTCACGATGCTTGGCATGACACTGCCGCTGCTGACGATGACGCTGTCGATTGACAATCTTTGCAACGGGCTCACGCGTCCGCTGTGCGGCTTTATTTCCGACCGCATCGGCCGCGAGAACACGATGTTCGTGATCTTCATTGGTGAAGGACTGTCGCTGATCGGGCTCCTCGAACTGGGCCATGACCCCTACTGGTTCATGCTCTTCGCCGCGCTGACCTTCCTGTTCTGGGGCGAGATCTTTTCGATCTTCCCCGCGCTCTGCGCCGATACGTTTGGCAGCAAGTTTGCCGCGGCCAACGCCGGCACGCTCTACACGGCGAAGGGCACCGCCGCGCTGCTGGTGCCGCTGGCGTCCGTGCTGTCCCACCACGGTGGCTGGAACCTGGTGTTCACGGTGGCGGCCGTAATGACCGTGGCGGCCGGGCTTTCCGCCAAGTTCGTGCTGCAGCCGATGCGTCGCCGCTTCATCACCGGCCACGCGATGGCGCAGCCGGTCAGCGATCACGCGACATACATGGCCGGGTTCTCGACCGGCAAGGGTGAATAACCGGTCCGGCGAATGCGGAAAGGAGCGGCAGCATGAATGTATCGCTTCCCCAGTTGAAGGCTTTCGCTGCGGTGGCTCGCCAAAAGAGCTTCACGCGAGCCGCGGCAGAGCTTGGGCTGACACAGTCGGCCATCAGCCGGAGCGTGCGCGAACTGGAAGAGGAGATCGACCAGCGGCTGTTCGATCGCACCACGCGCCAGGTGGAGTTGACCGATGCGGGCGAGATGCTGTCGCAACGGATCTGCCATCTGGTCGAGGAAGTCGAACAGACACTGCGCGATAGCCACGGCACCGGCAAACCGTGTGAAGGCACGGTGCAGATCGCCACCGATCCGGTGTTGTCATCGATGACGCTGCCGATGTGGGTGGCTGGCTGCCGCAAGGCGTGGCCCGGCATCGGCATCACGCTGCGCGACTGCTCGCATGAATGCGTGCTGCAGCGTGTGCGTAGCGGAGAGGTCGATTTCGGCATCGCCAGCAATCCGGCGCCTTGCGACGATCTTTACTGTGAACCCCTGTGCGTGGATCCTTTCCAGGCCGTGCTGCCGGCGGGGCATCCTCTGGCGGCGCGGGAGTCACTGGGGTGGGGCGAACTGGGCGATGCGTCGGTGCTGACGCTCGATCAGAGTTCCGGCATCCAGCCCGCGGTGGAGCGCGCGCTGGCCGCCTATCGCGTACGCCCGGGCTCGTTGCAGGTACTGGGCCATTTTGCTGCGGTATTCGGCATGGTGGCGATGGGGTTGGGGATCGGTGTGGTGCCATCGCGGGCGCAGGCCGCTGGTATTGCGCCCTCGGCAGTGCTGCGCCCGTTGCGTCCGCAGGTGACCTCGAACGTCATGCTCGTGCGCCGCAAGGCCCGGTCGCTCAAGCCAAATGCGGCGGCGGTGTGGGACAACCTGCGTGCCCAGGAGTACGAGCGTGGCGATTACGGCAATCAGGGGTTGCTGAAGAAAGTGGGGTAGGGCATTGAATCGAATTCACGTGCGGCACTGCCGCAGGCGTATTCCGATCAACTTTTGATGCGACGGACGTTCAATTTGAGATGCGCAACGCACCCTACGGGGTGCGTTGTTGCTTTTAGAGCGACAGGTCTATTGATATATCACATACAACATATTTACAGACGCCGCAGTGCAGCATATACTGAGGACTCCTTGATCTATCTCACTTAGGAGTTTTCATGAACGCCGTACTGCTTTCCGCCATCGCCCTCGGTTTGATCGCGACGGGTGTCGCCGTGACCTACCTGCTGGCAACGCGCCTGCCGATGCGCTTGCTGGCCACGGCGCAAGACCATGGTCGTTTCGCCGGACTCGGGTCCACGCAGGAAATTGACGGTGCGGGCCGCGCAACGCCGAGCACCTCCACATCGGTGCAGCCGCAACTCGCGCACGCCTGATACTCCCAGGCGAGTTTTACCAGCAGGAGCCTTGTGACGGCCGGCAACTCCTGATGTCCAGCAGTACCGAGCAGTTTCCCCACGGCCGTTCCTCCCTTGTTTCCGCTTCGTTTCGTTCAGACGCTTCCACGCAAGCCTGTCGAACCGGTCTCCGATCTTCCCGATTCCCTTTCGGGTTCATGCGGTGGTGTGCTGAACCACCCGCCACTCATCCGTTGCCTGTCTGATTCGCCGCTTGGGACTTTCCCTAGGGCGGTCGATTCACGACGTGCGCCGCAACATTTCACGCCGGCTTTTTCCGGTCGTGCATTGATGCCGGATTTGTACCTAAGTCATTGATCCGGAATGAGGCTTGCCGGGGTAGGGCAGTGCGTTTGATGCACCCTGCGCACCATTGATCCAGCCCCTCGAAAACCGTCGTCAAGAATGTCTGCACGATAGGTCAGGCAGGCATCCAAATCGCCTTGACACTGTTGATATATCACATACCGTATAGCACTAGAACGGCTCAGCTGTTCGAGATCAGCAGGGTGAAGCGACGCGATACACCAGAGGCATCTCCGCAGATGCCCATCCACAACGGCGACCAAGGTTGCCAGAAGGAGACACCATGGAACCTCAGCAGAACGGAAGCGCGCCGACGTCATGGTTTGCATCGCCATGGACGCAGCTCGTGTTCGGTGTGATCTGCATGGCGATGATTGCCAACATGCAGTACGGCTGGACGTTGTTCGTCAATCCGATTGACGAGAAGTACCACTGGGGTCGCACCGCGATCCAGGTGGCATTCACGATCTTCGTGGTCACGGAGACCTGGCTGGTGCCCATCGAAGGGTATCTGGTCGACAAGTACGGGCCACGCCCGGTGGTTGTTGGTGGCGGCCTGCTTTGCGCGGTGGCCTGGGCGTTGAACTCGGTGGCCTCATCGTTGCCGATGCTGTACTTCGCGGCAGCGGTGGGTGGCGTCGGGGCCGGGGCGGTCTACGGGACCTGCGTCGGCAATGCGCTCAAGTGGTTCCCGAATCGTCGAGGGCTGGCGGCGGGACTGACGGCCGCGGGTTTCGGCGCGGGTTCCGCCGCCACCGTGGTGCCAATTGCCAACATGATCAAGTCCAGCGGCTACGAGGCCACGTTCCTGTGGTTTGGGCTCGGGCAGGGGATCGTTGTGGTGATGCTCGGCATGTTGCTCTATCCGCCGTCGGCCAAGATCCTCTCGGATGTAAAGAGTACGCTGAAGGCTGCGGCCACCTACAACGCCACGCCGCGCCAGGTGCTGTCCTCGCCGATTTTCTGGGTCATGTACGCCATGTTCGTGATGATGGCGGCGGGCGGACTGATGGCAACGGCGCAGCTTGGGCCCATCGCCAAGGACTTCGGTCTGCACGACTCGCCGGTCTCCATCCTTGGTCTGACCCTGCCAGCGTTGACCTTCGCGCTGACCATCGACCGTGTGCTAAATGGTCTGACACGCCCGTTTTTCGGCTGGATTTCCGACAACATTGGTCGCGAGAACACCATGTTCCTGGCGTTCGCGGTCGAAGCCGTCGGCATCCTGCTGCTGGCCAAGTATGGGCAGAACCCAACGGCGTTTGTGATCCTGACCGGCATCGTGTTCTTCGCCTGGGGCGAAATCTATAGTCTGTTCCCGGCGACGTGCGGCGATACCTTCGGACCGAAGTTCGCCGCGACCAATGCAGGGCTGCTCTACACTGCGAAAGGCACCGCCGCACTGCTGGTGCCGTTCTCCAGTGTCATTACGGCGGCAACGGGCGACTGGTATGCAGTGTTCATGCTGGCGTCCGGCATGGCAGCGGTTTCGGCCCTGATGGCAATCTTCGTACTCAAGCCGATGCGTGAAGCCCATGCGAGGAGATTTGTCCAGGATAGCGCGGGCGCGCCGATGGGATACCGTCCTGTACCGGAGGACCTGACCTGAGTGAGTGCGCTGTAAAACCTTGGCCCGCCTCGTGCGGGCTTTTTTGTCGTTCTATTTTCCCGATATGCGGGAAAGTGATTGCGGGATCTTCCGGCTAATCGTCGGGATCGTTTGCGACTAGCATCCGCTTATCTCTCCCTTCAAAGGATGCCGCCATGAAAGCCATTGGTCTGACCCGTTACCTGCCCATCAGCGATCCGCAGTCGCTCGTCGATGTCGAGATCGCCCAGCCCGAGGCCAGCGGCCATGACCTGCTGGTCAAGGTGGAGGCAATCTCGGTGAATCCCGTGGACACCAAGGTCCGGGCGCCGAAAGACAAGGTCGAGGATGCGCCGCGCGTGTTGGGCTGGGATGCCGCTGGCACCGTCGTGGCTGTCGGCGCGGATGTCACGCTGTTCAAGGTAGGCGATCCCGTGTTCTACGCCGGCAGCATTACGCGCCCGGGCGCGAATAGCGAGTACCACCTGGTAGACGAACGGATCGTCGGCCATAAGCCGGCTTCGCTCGATTTCCCGCAAGCGGCAGCCTTGCCGCTGACAGCCATCACGGCCTGGGAAGCGATGTTCGATCGCCTGCGTATCTCGCCGAAAGGCGAGGACGCCGGAAAATCGGTGTTGATTATTGGTGGCGCGGGTGGGGTAGGGTCGATCGGCATCCAGCTTGCCAAGGTTCTGGCTGGCTTGACGGTGATTGCCACGGCGTCCCGGCCGGAATCTGAAGCCTGGTGCCGCGGGCTTGGGGCCGACCATACGATTGATCATCACGGCGACATCCCGGCCCAACTGCGCGCGCTGGGTTTCGCGCATGTGGACTTCGTCCTCTGCTTCAACGACACCGATCGCCATTTCAACGCCATGGCCGAGGCTATCGCCCCGCAGGGAACGATCTGCACGATCGTGGAGAATACCGGCCCCCTGGCCATTTCGGCGCTCAAGAACAAGAGCGCCGGCTTTGTCTGGGAATTAATGTTCACGCGGGCGATGTTCCAGACGCCGGACATAATTGCGCAACACCGGCTGCTGAATGAGGTGGCGCGGTTGATCGATGCCGGCAAGCTGCGGACTACGGTGGGTGACAACCTCGGCACCATCAATGCGGCCAATCTGCGTCGCGCCCATGCGCTGCTCGAAGGCGGGCGAACGATCGGCAAACTTGTGCTCTCCGGCTTCTGATAGCGGTATATCTGCAATTAACTGCCAGGCAGCGCGCGACACCAATATGAAGGGGCGGGCCTCTCGCGAGGCCCGCCCCTTTTGCTTTGCTTGCAGTCGGGGCGAGATCAGATGGTGGTCGCCGGCGACGTCCGCGCGCTTGTCATGCGATGCACGGGTGGTATCGCCTGCAGATCGTTCACGAAGCCGGCAATGTGGCCAATCACGGTAGCGTCACGCAGGATCCGGCGATGCCCGAGGCCCTGGGTTGTTACCAGCCGCGCGGCTGGCCATGCGCCTGCGATTGCCGCACCGTCCTCCCAACGGACTTCCTTGTCCTCGCGATCATGAATCACCAGCGCGGGTGGTACCGGTCGCGTGCGTCCCACGTCGGGCACGTTGAACGTGGACCACTGCGTGCCCAGCCACTGTTCGCTGCGACGCTCCATGCGGGCCTGCACGTGTGGCGCCACGCCAAGTTGCCAGGCGAGGGTGGAGCAGGCGCTGTGCATGTCGGCGGGAGAGCCGAGCATGACCACGCCGCGCACGGGCAAGCCTTCGCGGATTGCATGGGCCGTGGCCGCGCCGCCCATTGAGTGGGCTACCACCGCATGGACCGGGCCGACGTGCCAGGCAACGGCCAGCAGCGATCGGGCCATCTCGATAATCGAGCTTTGATCCTGCCCGCGCGCGCCTGCGTCCGAGGCTCCATGCGATAGCGCGTCAAATGCCACCACGCGCATACCCGCCGCCAGCAAGCCGCTGACCACGGCGTGCCACTGGCCGGCTTCGCCGCCCCAGCCGTGCGCAAGCAGAACCACGGGTCCCTTGCTGCCCCAGCGATAGACGCGCACGCGCCGGCTGGCGCCCTGGCCGGTGACCAGTGCCCATTCTGCGCGGGCGCTGTCGAGCAAGCGCAGACCGTCGGGCGTGGATCGCGCGCGGGGTGGGCTGAACCACAGGCGCTCCAGCGCCCGGGATGTCGCCACGGGGAAAATCAGGCTGCCGGCCTGCCAGCTCAGACGTCGGCTGGCATGACTTATCGCTCCGGCCAAACGGGAAAGTGTGGCGCCGGCGCGTCGGCGATTGGAGGCCGTCTCGCCGGGTGCGGATGCACGGGCGGGGCGGGTTTGGGTTGACGATGACAGCACTTGCGACACGACAAACTCCTCCTGCGGATGCTTCAACCGGTCAGGCCGGCAGCAAGACCCTGTGATTCCTGAAGATTTTTGTACGTCACGACCGACCAGTCGTGCTATTTTTTGGGCAAGAAAAAGTGGCAAAAATGCCGTTGGATACACCGCGCTTCCATCACCGATACTTATCGTGCGGATGCTCGAACGCTGCTGTTTCCGCCTTAGCGTGTCGCAACGAGCGGTTCGGCGCGATTCTCTTTCAGGTCATTGACCAGTCTTGCAAAGGCGCGCCGCGCCATCGTTTCGGCGCTCGCACGGCCCATCAGCTTGAATGACGACTGGAAGGACATGCCGATACCTTCCATTTCGAACGCAAACTGGTGCGCGTCGGTATCGGCGCGCAATACACCTTCATCCACCGCATCGCCAATCACGCGCACGATCGTGCTGTGCCAATCCTTGAATGCCTGCACAACCTTGTCGCGTATGACTCCGGGGCGATTTGCGTACTCCTGGGAGAGGGCCATGAAAATACATCGGCCCTCCACGACCGTGCCCCCCAGCCATGCCAGGTAGCCATCGAACAGCGCCAGCAATCGAGGCGCGCCACGGCGCTGCCGCATGGCGGGGTTGATCACGATCTCGCCAAATCGCTCCATCGCGTGTTCGAGCACGGCTTCCTGCAGCGCCTCCTTTGACTTGAAGTGCGCGTACAACCCGCTCTTGGACATATTCGTGTCCGCCGCCAGGGTCGCGAGCGACAGCTGTTCGAACCCGACCTGCGTCGCGGATCGGAATGCCTGTTCGATGATGGCGGTGCGAGTGAGTTGGCCTTTTTGCATGGGTTTGAGAATAGCACGACCGGTCGGTTTGTCAACTTGCCTTGTGCCACACATTGACGATACTGATGTGACGTCAACGCAAAACAGGCGGTCCCGTTATGTGTGTGGCGGGAGGAGGAAGTTGTGCTCTATCCGTCTTTTGGATGAGAGTCTGGAAGAACGGAGCGAGCCATCATAGGAAATCTGCAAAAGTGTTCCAGAAGACCTTACGGAACGCTTTACGTGCTCTATACTCGAATGCACGTCCGCGCACTTTTTTTTCACTGGTGACTGGAGACCGACATGAACAGTACAGCCGTGCCAAGAGGCGCTAGCGAACCGTTCCGGCAACTGCGGGCGTTGCGTCGAGCGCGCAAGCTCAAGCAGGAGGACGTCGCCCGTAAGGCCGGGATATCCCGGGAAGCTTATCTACGGGCGGAATCGGGACAAGCCGATCCGCGTATGTCCACGTTCCTCGCGGCCTGTGAGGCACTGGGCCTCGAGGTCGTACTTGCTCCGCAGCATCTTGCGGCAGACGTGAACGCATTCATTGCCAGCCGTAATGGCGGCGTAACAGCCGCATCCATGGCGGGCCCGGCAACCACCGCGCCTGCCGCGCCGGCCCCTGGCGGGTTCGGTTCGGGCTCGACGCCCGAAGGTCACAAGCCCGTCTGAGCCCGGTAGGGCTCCGGATTTCTCGGCACGGCGAACGTTTGTTCGCCGTGCCGAGGTCCAGTCGCCCCTGCGTTTGGGCGCGATGACCTTTTCCTCCTGGCTGGCCTGGGCGCAGCCATCGCCGCTGTCGTCCATGCAGCCGGCATTCTGCCTCGCCGATTCTCCGGCGTGATTGGCAGCCCCTTTCCGAAAGACTTTCTTCTCTGTCTGTCCTGCTTTCGCAGCACATCCGTGCAACTGCGCGTTTGCTCGCGCGCTGTCGCCTATCGTAATTGTGGTTTGACATTGCGCAAGACGATGATTACGATTTGGTAAATCGATTTCATAATACGTAAATCGAAGATAAAGCGGAGACATCGTCACAGGACGGGCCTGGCGTTCGCCAGCAGCCAGTCTCCTTGCCGCCCAGGATGCTCGCCGCGTCGCAGGTACGAGCAAAGTGAGAGGAAGACTTCATGACCCAGACCCAACTCAATGTGGCCGACACCGCCGTGGCGGAGTACATGTCCGGTTTTGCCAATGAGTTCGCCACGGAGGCGTTGCCCGGCGCGTTGCCGGTAGGACGCAACTCGCCGCAGCGCGCGCCGTATGGCCTGTATGCCGAACAGCTATCGGGCACCGCGTTCACCGCGCCGCGCGCCCACAATCGCCGTTCGTGGCTGTATCGCATTCGCCCGGCAGCCATGCACAAGCCGTTCACGTTGATCGAGCAGGATCGTTGGCTGAGCCGCTTCGACGAAGTGGCGCCATCGCCCAATCAGATGCGCTGGAGTGCGCCGGCCATGCCGACCGTTCCCACCGACTTTGTCGATGGCATCGTCACGATGGCTGGTAACGGCGGTCCGGAAGCGCTGTCCGGGTGCGGGATCCATCTGTATCTGGCCAACGCGTCGATGCGGGACCGCTTCTTCTACAACGCCGATGGCGAAATGCTGATCGTGCCGCAGGAGGGCCGTCTGCTGATCGTCACCGAGATGGGGCGCCTGGCGGTGGAGCCGCAGGAGATCGTGGTGATCCCGCGCGGCGTGCGTTTCCGCGTGGAACTGCCCGACGGCGCGGCGCGTGGCTATATCTGCGAAAACTACGGCGCGATGTTCAAGCTGCCCGACCTCGGCGTAATCGGCTCCAACGGGCTGGCCAACCCGCGTGATTTCCTGACGCCGGTCGCCAGCTACGAGGATCGCGAAGGCGACTTCGAACTGGTCGCCCGTTTCCAGGGCAATCTGTGGCGTGCCGACATTGGCCACTCGCCGCTCGATGTGGTGGCGTGGCACGGCAACTATGTGCCGTACAAGTACGATCTGCGCCTCTTCAACACGATCGGCTCGATCAGCTACGACCATCCGGACCCGTCGATTTTCCTGGTGCTGCAATCGCCGTCGGATACGCCGGGCGTGGACACGATCGACTTCGTGATCTTCGGCCCGCGCTGGCTGGCTGCGGAAGACACGTTCCGTCCGCCCTGGTTCCACCGCAATATCGCCAGCGAATTCATGGGTTTGATCGCGGGCGAGTATGACGCCAAGGCCGAAGGCTTTGTGCCGGGCGGGGCGAGCCTGCACAACTGCATGAGCGGTCACGGCCCCGATGCGGAGACCTTCGAGCGTGCGTCCGCCTCTGACACCAGCAAGCCGCACCACATCACGGACACGATGGCATTCATGTTCGAAACCCCGGGCGTGATCCGTCCGACGCGGCACGCTGCCGAGTCGGCGCTGCTCCAGCACGATTACTACACCTGCTGGCAAGGCCTGAAGAAGCATTTCAACCCGAACGTGCGTTGATCTGACGCGACTCTCGCACCAATAGGAGTAACAAGATAATGACTGCCCCCAAGACTAGCTGGGTCAATTCCGCGAACGACGGCCAGACCCATTTCCCGCTGCAGAACCTGCCGTATGGCATCTTTTCGACCACGGGCGGCGCGGCACGCGTGGGCGTGGCGATCGGCAACCAGATCGTCGATCTGGCTGCGCTGGACGATGCCGGCCTGATGCCGACGGCGGCCAAGGGCGCGTTTGCAGCGTCGAGCCTCAACCGCTTTATCGCGCTGGGCAAGCCGGTCTGGACCGACGTGCGCGCGCGCCTGACCGCGCTGCTGTCCGCCGATGACCAGCGGCTCTCCGGCAACGTGGCGCTGCGCGACAAGGCACTCGTGCCGATGTCGGCCGCCACGCTGCATTTGCCGGTGGATATTCCCGGCTATACGGACTTCTATTCGTCGCGCGAACACGCCACCAACGTTGGCCGCATGTTCCGCGATCCCGAAAACGCGCTGCTGCCAAACTGGCTCGAAATCCCGATCGGCTATAACGGCCGTGCGAGTTCGGTGGTCGTCAGCGGCACCGCGCTGCATCGTCCCAATGGCCAGATCAAGCTGCCGAACGAGGCACGCCCGATCTTCAGCCCCTGCCGCAAGCTTGATTACGAGCTCGAGATGGCCTTTATCGTCGGCAAGCCGTCGAACCTCGGCGAGCCGGTGAGCACAGGCGATGCCCCGGCCCATATGTTCGGTCTGGTGATCCTCAACGATTGGAGCGCCCGCGATATCCAGCAGTGGGAGTACGTGCCGCTCGGTCCGTTCAACAGCAAGTCCTTCGGCACCTCAATTTCGCCGTGGGTGGTGACGATGGACGCGCTGGAGCCGTTCCGCCGCGAAAACCCGGCGCAATCGCCGGAGCCGTTGCCGTATCTGCAGCAGCAAGGGCAAAACGCCTACGACATCGACCTGGAAGTGGCGCTGCAACCAGCCGGCGCCACGGCGGCCAGCACGGTGTGCCGCACCAACTTCAAGGCGATGTACTGGACCATGGCGCAGCAACTGGCCCACCACACGGTATCGGGCTGCAATGTGCGCATTGGCGACCTGATGGGCTCCGGCACGATCAGCGGCACTACGTCGGATTCGTGCGGCAGCCTGCTGGAAACCACGCGTAATGGTGCGGAACCCGTCACCTTGGCTGATGGCGCGAAGCGCGGTTTCCTCGAGGATGGCGATACCGTGACCATGACGGGCTGGTGTCAGGGCGAAGGGTATCGCGTCGGCTTCGGCGAGGTAACAGGTAAAATCCTGCCGGCGCGCTAAGTACCGCGACGGCTGCTACGGCGGCCACGGCAAGTCAACAGGGCGGAGCGGCAAGAAAGTGCTGCATCCGCCCTGTTACATTTCCGAAATTCCGTTACTTTTCTGGCACAGCCAGTGCGCGCAGGAGCATGAGAGAATGCGCCGCCGACCAGATATCCAACCTATCAGAATCTGGCGGCGGACCGGGTCACAATCCTCCCACGCGCAAGGCATGACACTTGAATTCGAGATCCGCGCATGGGCGGCATGTGCGCCGGCGTTGCAGACACACGCCGACTGGCTGGCATGGAGCCGAGCCCCATGGCTGCCGGAAGGTGCTGATCTGCCCGCGCTTGCCGCGATGGCGCCGATGTTGCGTCGCCGTGTCAATGCCACAGGACGTGCCGCGCTACATCCCGCCTACGAGATCGCCGCCAATGACGCAGGCGTAATGCCGGCCGTCTTCGCGTCGCGTCACGGGGATTCGCGCCGCGCTTTTTCGATGCTGAGCGAGCTTGCCGCCGGCGAACCGCTGTCGCCCACGGCGTTCGGTCTGTCCGTGCACAACGCGATCGGGGCGATGTTTTCCATCGACCGGAGCGCGGCATCCAATATCCAGGCGTTGTCCGGTGGGAAGGACACCGTCGAGGCCGCCATCGTCGAGGCCTGCAGCTTGCTGGCCGATGGTGCCGACGAGGTTCTGCTGGTCTGCTATGACACGCCGCTTCCCGAGCCGTACCTGACGTATGCCGACGAACCGCAGTGCCTGTATGGGTGGGCGTGGCGCGTGGGCTTGCCGCGTGCAGGCGCGCCAGTGTGGACGCTCGAGTTGGCCGATCCCGCGATCGAGGTGACCGACAAGTCGGGGGACGGCCCCGTGGACGGTCAGGGCAAGCCGCTGCTGCCACACGGCCTGGAGGTATTGCATTTCGTCCTGTCCAATGACGCAGGGGCCGGCAAGTCGCAACTGTTGCATCGCACGGATCATGCGATCTGGAAGTGGGGGCGCCATGTTTGACCGCCTCGGCCGCGCGTGGCGCGTTGTCGCCACGGCATTCTGCTTCGCGATCTTCGGCATCGGGGGCCTGGTGCTGGGCGTTCTGGTATTCCCGCTGCTCTCGCTGATGCTCTGGGCGCGTGCCAGGGCGCAGCGGGCCTGTCGCCGCGTGATTCATTCCACGCTTTGGGGATTCCTGTGGCTGATGCGCACTCTGGGTGTGCTGGACTACGAAATCCGCAATGCGGATCGGCTGCGCCGGCCCGGCCTGCTGATCGTGGCCAATCATCCGTCGCTGATCGATGCGGTCTTCCTGCTGGCGCTGACACCCGACGCGAACTGCGTCGTGAAGGGGGCGCTGGCGCGGAATCCGTTCACGCGGGGGGCCGTGCAGGCCACCGGCTGGGTACGCAACGACAGCGGTGGCGTGGCGATGGTCGACGACTGCATCGCATCACTCCGCGCCGGCAGCAGCCTGATCATCTTTCCGGAAGGCACCCGCACGCGGCCCGGCGCGCCGCTGCAATTGCAGCGCGGCGCGGCCAACGTGGCCGTACGCGGCGATATTGCGCTGACACCGGTGGTGATCCGCTGCGTACCGCCTACGCTGACTAAAGGCGAGAAGTGGTACCACGTCCCACGGCGGCGGCCGCGCTTTGTCATCGACGTTCATGCCGATGTCAGCGTCGCCCAGTGGGTGCCGCAAGGCCTGGAGCCCGTAAAGGCCGTACGCCGGTTGAATCATTCACTATCTGACTATTTTTCTCGGGAGATCCGCCGTGAAGTCGCTTGAGCAGGAAATCAAGGAACTCATTATTACCTCGCTGTCTCTGGAAGATATCAAGGCGGAAGATATCGAGACCGACGCGCCGCTCTTCGTGGAAGGGCTGGGGCTCGATTCCATCGACGCGCTGGAACTCGGCCTGGCGCTGCAGAAGCGCTATGGAATCACTATGAAGGGCGAGAAGGACGAAGTCCGCGCCCGGTTCGCCAGCGTCGCGACGCTGGCCGCCTATATTGCGTCGCAGCGCGGCCAGGCCACCGCGTGACGCGCGGATGATGGTCTGGATGGTTTGAATCGGGGAACACGGAGCCACAAGCATGACGCACGACGAAATCTTCACACGCGTGGCCGGGGTGCTCGAACAGATGTTCGAGATCGACCCCGCCCGCATCACGCTCGATGCGCGCCTGTATGACGATCTCGATATCGACAGCATCGACGCCGTGGACCTGCTGGTGAAAATGAAACCGCTGATGAGCCGGCCGATCCGGGCGGAGCAGTTCAAATCGGTGAAGACGGTGGGCGACGTGGTGCGGACCCTGGCATCGCTGATCGACTCGCCGGCCACCGCCTGACAAGCACATGGCATGGCGCAAATGGGGGCTGGGGCTGCTGACGATGGCTTACCCGCTCGTGATCTACTTCGGCTTGCAGCACTACTCGCCGCGCGTGATGGCGCTGGCGCTGGTCGTGCTCGCGCTGCTGCGCGCCGCCACCAGCCGCCAGACCGGCTGGCGCGTCACGGCGCTGCTGGCGGCCGCGCTGGCAATTGCGGTGCTGGCCTCCGATCATGAATTGCCGCTGAAGCTCTACCCCGTCCTCGTCAACGTGGCCATGCTCGCCGTCTTTGGCTGGAGCCTGCGCCATCCTCCCACGCTGATCGAACGCCTTGCGCGCCTGCGCGAACCGGACTTGCCGCCGAGCGGCGTGGCCTATACGCGCCGGGTCACACAGGCTTGGTGCGTGTTCTTCGTCGTCAATGGCACGATTGCCGCGATCACGGCCCTGGCCGGTAGCGACCGTGCCTGGGCGATCTACAACGGCGGCATTGCCTACGGATTGATCGGCGCGATGTTCGCGGTGGAGTGGCTGGTGCGCCAGCGCGTGAAGCGCCGTCATGCGGAGGGCCATCATGGATGACCGTCCGAACGGCGTCAGTGCAACGATGGCGGCGCTGGTTGCCCGAGACGGTGCTCGCGCCTTGGTCGCGCGGGCAACGGCATGGCGACACGCGTTCCTGGCGGCGCCCGGCGCGCGCTGGGCATTGTTCGTCGACAGCCCGGCCGAGTTTGCCGCTGCGCTGTTCGGCGCCTGGCACGCGGGCAAGCATGTGGTGCTGCCCGGCGATGCGAGGCGCGATACGCTTGCCGCGCTGCGCGAGCAGGTCGATGGCATGGCCGGCGATCTTCCGCAGGGCCTGCAACCGTCTGCCACGGAGTCTCCGCTGCAATGGCCCCGCCTGGACGCGCGAGAAACCTGGATCACGTTGTTCACGTCCGGCTCCACCGGTGCGCCGGAGGCGGCGCCCAAGCGGCTGGCGCAGTTGGAGGCCGAGGTCCATGCGCTCGAACAGGCGTTTGGTCCGACGATGCCGCGAGAAAACCGTTTGTTGACTACGGTTTCGCATCAACATATCTACGGCCTGCTGTTCACGGTCCTGTGGCCGCTGGCGGTGGGCCGGTCGATGCCGGTGGCACGCATGGCGTTCCACGAGGAGTTGGTCGCGGCCTGTGCCGAAGACCGGACACCGGTGGTCCTGGTCAGCAGCCCGGCGCATCTGAAGCGGATGCCGGAAGCGCTGGACTGGGCCGCCACGCGCGGCGTGGTGCGGGCGGTGTTTTCGTCTGGTGGTCCGTTGCCGCCAGAGGGTGCGTCGGATGTGCTGCGCCATACCGGTGTCTCGCCGATCGAAGTATTTGGAAGTTCCGAGACCGGTGGCGTCGCGTGGCGTCAGCGCGCGGCAGGGGACGACCGCTGGACGCCGCTGCCCGGTGTGGCGTGGCGGCTGCAAGAAGGGTTCCTCGCGGTTCGCTCGGCCCACCTCGCCGACGATGACTGGCAGGTGTGCGCCGACCGGGTGCTGCCGACTGGAGATGGCGCATTCGTGCTGGCCGGTCGGGCGGACCGCATCGTCAAGATCGAGGAAAAACGGGTGTCGCTGAGCGCGATCGAGCAGCGGTTGCAGGCGTCGCCGCTGGTGCGCGAAGCCCGCGTATTGCTGATCGAGACCGCTATCGGCACGCGCGTGGGCGCGGCCATCGTGCTGCAGGAAGCCGGCCAATCGATGCATGACGGCAAGGGCCGTCATGCGCTGATTGCCGCGCTGCGCCGTGCGCTGGCCGACGGCGTTGACCGGCTGGCGTTGCCGCGGCGCTGGGCGTTCCCGCAGGCGTTGCCGTGCAACGCCCAGGGCAAGACCACCGAGGCGATGCTGCGCGAACTGCTGCGTCACAGTATTCCGGTGGCGCGCTGGGTGGAGGCCGACGATACGTCGGCCACGGCCGAGCTGGACATCGCCGAAGACCTCGCAATCTTCGATGGCCACTTTCCGGGCGCACCGGTCGTGCCGGGCGTCGCTCAGGTCGACTGGGTCATGGCGCTGGCGCCGCAACGCCTGGCGGTCCCGCCACGTCAACGTTTTGCCAGGCTGGATGTGCTCAAATTCCAGGCTGTGATGCGTCCCGGCGCAGCGGTGCGCATGGCGCTCGACTGGCAGCCGGCGTCATGCACGCTGGCCTTTCGACTAACCTCCGATGCCGGCTCGCACGCGAGCGGCAAGATCGTTTTTCACCCCGCAGTTTCATGACCGCCGTTTTTCGTCCCATCGTGCTGGTTCCGGTCTTTGACCACGAACATGCCATCGGAGCCATGGTCGAGGCCATCCTGAGGCATCCGTGGCCTTGCCTGCTGGTCGATGACGGCAGCGGCCCGGCGTGCAGCCAGGTGCTGCGCGACCTTGCCGATGCCCATGGGGAGCGCGTGATCCTGATCCGCCTGCCGCAAAACCGGGGCAAGGGCGCGGCGATGATGGCCGGGTTCCAGGAGGCCGCGAAGCTCGGCTATACGCACGCGCTGCAGATCGATGCCGACGGGCAGCACAATGCCGACGACATCGCGCGTTTCTTCACGCTGGCACGCGAGAACCCGACGGCGGTCATCGCGGGCTGCCCGGTGTATGACCAGACGGTGCCGCGCCACCGCTTCTATTTCCGGTATCTCACGCACATCCTGGTGTGGATCAACACGCTCTCGTTCGAGATCCGCGACTCGATGTGCGGCTTGCGCGTCTATCCGCTCGACGCGGTGACAGCGCTGATGCAGGACGTGCGGCTCGGCCACCACATGGAGTTCGACACCGAGGTGATCGTGCGCCTGTACTGGCGCGGCGTGCCGGTCGTCAACGTTCCGACGCGGGTCACGTATCCCAGCGATGGCGTCTCGCATTTCCGTCTTATCCAGGACAACCTGCTGATGACGGGGATGCTGACCCGCCTGTTCTTCGGCATGTTGTGGCGAATGCCGCGTCTGTTGTGGCGCAAGGTGCGCCCCGCATGAGCACCTTGCACCCCGAAACACAGGGCGCCGCGCCGCGCCGCCGCACGCCGCACTGGAGCGCCATTGGCGAAGCCACCTGCGTCTGGGGCATCTGGTTACTCTACGGCCTGTACCGCGCGTTCGGCCGGCTGCTGTTCCGCGTGGTGATGTACCCCGTGGTCGTCTACTTCTGGCTGGCGTATCCGCTGGCGCGCCGGTCTTCGATGGAGTATCTCGCGCGAGTCGAGGCGGCAACAGGCGCCATCGGCACGCAGCCCACGTGGCGCCAGTCGCTACGGCATCTGTTTTCGTTTGGCGACACGATGCTCGACAAGCTGCTGGCCATTGGCGGACGGTATCGCTTCGAGCATGTTTCCAAGGAAGGCGGCGACGTGCTGCTCCGGCAGATCGCGAGCGGGCGGGGCGGCATCATCATGACGGCTCACGTCGGCTGTCTGGAGCTTTGCCGGGCGATGGCCAACCGGTTGAACGGGCTGCGGCTGACCGTGCTGGTCCACAGCGCCCATGCCGAGCGCTTCAATCGCATTCTGGCGCGGCTGGACCCGGACTCGATGCTGCAGCTCTACCAGATCGACGATATCTCTCCGGCCACGGCGCTCGAACTGTCCGCGCGCGTGGAGGCCGGTGAATTCGTGGCGATTGCCGGCGATCGCGCGCCCGCGCACGGTGGCCGGGCTGTGCGGGTGCCGTTCCTCGGTCAGCCCGCACGCTTCCCGGTAGGCCCCTATGTGCTGGCGAGCCTGCTGAAATGCCCGCTGTACGCGATGGGTTGCGTGCGGGAGGGGCGCGGGCACCTGATCCGCTTCACCGAGCTGGAACGCGTCGTGACGCTACCGCGCGCCACACGCGAGGCACGTCTGCAGGCGCTGGCCGCAACCTACTCCCGCTGGCTGGAGGACCTCGTGGCGCGTTCACCGTACGACTGGTTCAATTTCTATGATTTCTGGGCGGACGATCCGATCAGCATCGGCCGCCGTGACATGCAGCAGCCCGCACAGGAGCGCGATGCCAAGAATCCTGAGTCATGAAATCACGCTGACGCCGGCGTTCCACGATCTCGATCCGATGAACGTGGTCTGGCACGGCAACTATCTCCGTTACTTCGAGCTGGCACGCTGCGCGTTGCTGCAGCAGATCGACTACGACTATCCGCAGATGTCAGTATCGGGCTATGCCTGGCCGATCGTCGACGTGCGCGTCAAGTACGTTCGCCCGTTGCGATATGGCCAGCCTGTGATCGTGCGTGCCACGTTCGCGGAATGGGAAAACCGGCTCCGAATCGACTACGAGATGCGCGACGCGCTGTCCGGCGCGCGGCTGACCAAGGGATACTCCATCCAGGTGGCGGTGGATATGGCCACCCAGGAGATGCAGTACGTCAGTCCGCCCGTGCTGCTGCAACGGCTTGGAGTCGAGCCATGATGCGCCGCCGGGCTCTGCAGGCGACGTTTGCGCTGGTGACGATGGCGGCGATGAGCGTGGTACCGGCGCACGCCGAGGATCTTTCCGCGGCCGTGTCGGCGCGGTTGTCCGATGCGCCGGTCATCCATGGTCAGTTCGAGCAGACGCGCCGCCTGGCCGGCTTCAGCAACCCGTTGATCTCGCGGGGCGACTTCGTGATGGCGCGAGGCCGGGGCGTAGTGTGGGCCACGCGCGAACCGTTCGCGTCGAGCCTGCTGGTCACGCCAGAGAAGCTGGTGATGCGGGGCGCGGACGGCAAGGTGCAGCAGGAAATGCAGGCCGATGCCCAGCCCGCCATGCGGCTGGTCGGGGAGTCGATGATCGCGATCCTGCGCGGCGACCTGCGCAGTCTGTCCACGCGCTTTAGCGTGACCGGCAAGCTCGTCGGCAAGTCGGGCTGGACGCTGACCCTGACACCGACCGATGCGGGTGTGCGCCGCGCGTTCACGCGGATCGATCTGGCCGGAGACCGCTACGTCCGCGACGTCAGGCTCGAGGAAGCCAGCGGCGACAGCACCGTCGTCAGGATGATCGACCCCGCCGGAGCGGAAAAACTCAGTCCTTCGGAGGAACAACGTTTTGAATGAACTGGCCCACGGGGCCGCGATGCAGGGCGGGCTGACCCGCCGCGAGCGCCTGCTGGCGATTGGCTGGCTGCTGCTCGTGATTGCGCTGATCGCGCACCAGGTGCAGTTCTGGCGTGCATCGCGGCTCGACACCGACGTGATGGCGCTGCTGCCGACCAGCGAGCGCACCGCCACGGCCGATCGCGTGCTGCGGCAGCTGACCGACGGTGTGTCGCGCGAGATCGTCGTGTTGGTGGGGGGCTCGGACTGGGCCCGCACGCGCGCGGCGGCGCAGCGCTTCTCGCAGGCCACGTCCGGCGGCAGCGCGTTGCTGAAGCCCGTCGACAAGATTGCCGCGTTCGATTTCGATGCGGCGCTGGCGTTCTACCGGCCGTGGCGCGACGGGCTTCTGACCGACGCGCAGCGCGAGGCATTGCGCACGACCAATGCCGATACGCTCGCGCAGCAGGCGCTGACGCGGCTCTACCAGTTTTCCACCGGACCGCGCCTGACCGATTGGGCGTCCGACCCGCTCGGGCTGTGGCAGAACTGGTGGCTGTCTCGCGCGGCGGTGACCCGCGTACATGAGCGCGATGGTCTGGCAACGGTGACCGGCGAAGGCAAGGATTGGGTGCTGTTGACCTATCGGATCACCAAGCCCGCGTTTTCCGCCAATGGCAGCACCGACTACGGCGACCTGCTCCACGCGGCGGAAGCGGCGGCGCGTCAGGGCGACGACGGCGTGCGCGTGGTGACGGCCGGCATCCCGCTGCACGCCGAAGCCGCGGCCGCGCAGGCCAATTGGGAAATGAACGTGATCGGATGGGGTTCGCTGGCCGCGGTGCTGCTGCTGGTGTGGCTGGCCTTCCGTTCGCTGCGGCCCATCGTGCTGGTGGGGCTGTCACTGCTGATCGGGACGGCGGCAGCAATCTCCGCCACGGCGATCGTCTTCGACCGCGTCCACCTGATCACGCTGGTGTTCGGCGCCAGTCTGGTCGGGGTGGCCGAGGATTTCGGCATCCACTACTTCGTGACGCGCCAGGCCATGCCACGCGCGACACCGCCTGCCGTGATGCGCTTCCTGGCGCCCGGACTGGCGCTGGCGTTGTCTACGAGCGTAGTGGCCTATCTCGCGCTTGGCATCGCACCGTTCCCCGGGCTGCGCCAGATGGCGCTGTTTTCCGCGGTTGGCCTGATCACGGCCTTCCTGACCGTGCTGTTCTGGTTCCCTTTGCTCGATCGGGGCAACCTGCGTCCGACGCGTCTTTCCACCTGGCTTGCCGATAGCCTGGCGCGCTGGCCGTACGCACGCAATGACCGGCGTACCTGGCTGGCGCTTGGCGTGTTGATGCTGTTCATCGTGACCGGCATCTGGCAGGTGCGCGTTGCCGACGACATCCGGCAACTGCAGAGTTCGCCGCCCGCGCTGATCGAGGCGCAACGCACGGCAGGGCAGTTGCTGGGCACGCCAAGCCCGGCGCAGTTCATCCTCGTGCGTGGCGCAACGCCGGACGAGGTGCTCGCGCGCGAGGAGGCGATCAAGGCCGGGTTGGCCGATGCGATCCGGCGCGGCGATCTGGCCGGCTTCATTGCGATCTCGGACTGGGTGCCGTCCGCCGGCCGTCAGCAAGCCGATGCCGCGCTGGCCGATCGGCAGGAGGCGGCGATCCGCGCACGCGTGGCCAGCGCAGTGGGCGGCTCGATCGCGCCGCCCGCTCCGTCCGCGCGTGCTGGTGACGCCGTGCTGACGCTGCCCGCGTGGCTGGCGAATCCGGTATCGGAAACGCCGCGGCACCTGTGGCTTGGCCGCGAGGGCAATGGTTTCGCCAGCGTGATGCTGTTGCGCGGCCTGGACCACGTGTCGGCGATTGACGGTATCGCGGCGTCGGTGCGGCAGGTGCCCGGCGCGGAGTGGGTCGATCGCGTGGCCGATATCTCGTTCCTGCTCCATCACTACCGGGTATTGATGAGCTGGTTCCTGCTGGCAGGCGCCGTGGGCGTGGCACTGCTGCTCTGGTGGCGTTATGGCCGCTCGGGCTGGCGCGCCCTCGTGCCGACGCTGCTGGCGGCGGCGTTCAGTGTGGCCGTGCTGGGCTGGACCGGCGTGCCACTGCAATTGTTCTCGGTGCTCGCGCTGGCGCTGCTGCTGGGTGTGGGCGTCGACTATGGAATTTTCCTGCTCGAACACCCGGGCGATGGCGTGTCCTGGACCGCCATCGTGCTCGGGGCGGCCAGCACGTTGCTGGCCTTCGGGCTGCTTGCGTTGTCGTCGACTCCCGCGCTTCATGCGTTCGGGGCGACGATGCTGTCGGGCGTGGGTGCGGTCTGGGTGATGTCGCCGTGGTTCAGGCCGCTGCCCGGAACGTCATCGCATCAAATCAGTCAGGAAGGATCTCAATGAAGAAAGAGACAGTGGACGTACTGATCGTCGGCGCGGGCCCGGCGGGTTCCGTGGCGGCCGGATTGCTGCGCAAGCGCGGCATCGGCGTGCTGGTGATCGAAAAGGAAACGTTCCCGCGTTTCTCGATCGGCGAGAGCCTGCTGCCCCAGAGCATGGCCTACATCGAGGAGGCCGGTATGCTGCAGGCTGTGGTGGAGGCGGGCTTCCAGTACAAGAACGGGGCGGCCTTCGCGCGGGGCGACCGCTATACCGATTTCGATTTTCGCGAGAAATTCTCGCCGGGATGGGGCACCACCTACCAGGTGCAGCGCGCCCATTTCGACGATGTGCTGATTCGCGAGGCGCAGAAGCAGGGCGCCGAGGTGCGCTTTCGCCATGTTGTGGAAGCGGTGGACGTCAGCGGTGCCGCGCCGGTTGTCACCGTGCGCGATCCGGATGGCAACGTGTATCAGGTGGAATCACGCTTCCTGCTGGACGCCTCTGGCTTTGGCCGGGTTTTGCCGCGCCTGCTCGACCTGGAGTCGCCGTCGAATTTTCCGGTGCGCGCCGCCATCTTCACGCACGTGGCCGACAGGATTCCGGGGGGCAGCTTCGATCGCAACAAGATCCGCGTCAGCGTGCATCCGGAACACGTCGATGTCTGGTACTGGACCATCCCGTTCTCCAACGGGCGTTGCTCGCAGGGCGTGGTGGCCGAGAAGTCGTTCCTCGACCGGTACGAAGGCGATGAAATGACTCGCCTCAGGCAACTCGTGGCCGAGGAGCCGGGCCTCGCGAAGCTGCTGAAGGATGCCGAGTGGGACACGCCGGCCCGCCAGATCGTCGGCTATTCGGCCAACGTCCGGTCGCTCTGGGGCAATGGCTACGCACTGCTTGGCAATGCCGGCGAATTTCTCGACCCCGTGTTTTCGTCGGGCGTGACGATCGCATTCAAGTCGGCCAGCCTCGCCACCGCCTGCGTGGCGCGCGCGTTGGCCGGCGAATCCGTGGACTGGGAAACCGAGTACGCCAGGCCGCTGAAAGCAGGCGTTGACTGCTTCCGTGCCTTTGTCGAAGCATGGTACGAAGGCAGCTTCCAGAAGCTTATCTTCCATCCCAACGCGCCCACCGACATTCGCGACATGATCTCGTCGATCCTGGCAGGCTATGCCTGGGATCTGAACAATCCATTCGTGACGGAGTCGCGCCGTCGGCTGAGCGTGCTGGAGCAATTTTGCGACGATTGAGGCTGCCCGCCGCGCTGGCGACGCTGGCTGCGTTGGCCGCGCTAGCGGTGCTGGCCGGTTGCGCCACCGTCGCCCCGACGCGGGCCGAGGTGCCGCTGTTGCGCCTGCCGCCGGCCTCGCTGGGCAGGACGCTGAGCCTGCAGCAGCAGATCACAGTGCAGTTCCCATCGCCGCAGGGCGAGCAGACACGTGACATGATCGCGATGCTGGAAGCCGATGCCGCCCATACGCGGCTGGCCGCCGTGGCAGGTGGCCAGGTGCTGGCGCGTATCGATTGGGATGGCCGGGACCTGCGTGTGACGCGGGCCCCGTGGGCCCCACGGGAACTGATGCCCGAGCGCATCCTGAGCGACCTGCAACTGTCGCTCTGGCCTGTCGAAGCGATTCAGGCGGCGCTGCCCGATGGCTGGCACGTCGATGCCACGCCGGCCATGCGTGTGCTGCGGTACGGCGATGAGGTCGTGGCCGAAGTGCGCTATCCGGATGCCACCACCACGCTGTTCACGCAGCGGCGTGACGGCTATCGGCTGACCATTCGCACGTTGCAGGAAGAAGGAAAGACGCCATGACGATCTATCTGAACGCAATGAACGTGATATGCGCGCTCGGTAGCGGCAGCGACGCCGTGCGTGCCGCGCTGTGGCGCAGTGACTGTCCGTTTGGTGGCGAGGTCACCGAACGCTATACGCCGGGCAGTCCGCTGCATCTGGGCACCGTTGCAGAGCCCATGGCGGCCACCGACCTTCCGGCGGGCACCGCGCTGGAACTGGCCAGCCGCAACAACGCCATGCTGGAGCGCACGCTTGCCGGCTTGCGTCCGGCGGTGGATGCGGCCATCGCGCGGGTGGGCCCGATGCGGGTGGCGATCGTGCTCGGTACCAGCACGTCCGGCATCTACGAGGGCGAGCTTGCCGTGCGCACGCACGCGAAAGAGGGCACGTGGCCCGAGCAGTTCCACTACGCCCAGCAGGAGCTTGGCTCGCCGGCCCGGTATCTGGCCTGGCGGCTCGGCGTCGGCGGGCCTGCCTACACGATTTCCACGGCGTGCTCGTCCAGCGCCAAGGCCATGTCGGCCGCGGCCCGCCTGATCGAGCACGGCATCGTCGACGTGGCAATCGCCGGTGGTGTCGACACGCTGTGCACGTTTACGATTTCCGGTTTCCTTTCGCTCGATTCGGTGAGCGCCGAGCGGTGCAACCCGCTGTCGGCGAACCGGCGTGGCATCAATCTGGGAGAGGGCGCGGGGTTGTTCCTGATGTCCCGCGAGGCCGGGCCCGTGCGGCTGACCGGCTGGGGCGAGACTTCGGATGCCCACCATATGTCCGCACCCGACCCATCGGGTGTCGGCGCGCGGACGGCCATGCAGCAGGCGCTGGCTCGCGCCGGACTGAAGCCCGCGGACATCGACTATCTGAACCTGCACGGAACCGCCACCGAGCAGAACGACGTGATGGAAGCGCGTGCGGTGTCCGACCTGTTCGGCGCCGGTGTGCCGGTCAGTTCCACCAAGTCGCAGACCGGGCACACGCTTGGGGCCGCCGGCGCGGTGGAAGCCGCACTGCTGTACCTGACGCTGACGGACAACCCCCGGGGTCGCCTGCCGCCGCACTGGTGGGATGGCATCGCCGACCCCGCGATGCCGCCGCTGCATGTGGTGGGCGCTGACGAATCCCTGGGCCGGCCGGTGCGCCATGCGGTGAGCAATTCATTTGCGTTTGGGGGTAGCAATTGCGTATTGGTGATGGGGGAGGGCTAAAGATGCGCACACCCGCACCGATATCGACCTTGCCGCCCGTTGGCGAGCTGGTGCCGCATGACGGCGCGATGCGTCTGATCGACGAACTGCTGGCAGCCGATGACACCCAGTGCGTGGCGCGCGCGACAGTCAGGTCGACGCAGTTGTTCGTCGATGACGCTGGGATGCCCGCATGGATTGGCATCGAGTACATGGCGCAGACGATCGCGGCATGGGCGGGTATGCAGGCTCGCGGCAAGGGATGCAAGCCCGGCCCGGGTTTCCTGCTGGGCTCGCGCCGCTATGCCAGTGACGTGCCCGCGTTTCCGGTGGGCAGCGTGCTGACCATTCGTGCCCGGCTGGAGATGACGGGTGATGACGGCCTGTCGCTGTTCGCCTGCACGCTGGACATGGGCGGCCAGGAGGTGGCTCGGGCAACGGTTTCGGTATATCGGCCTGCGGACGCGCAGGCCTTCCTCGAGGGGCAGCAGACATGACAACCCAGACCGTGCTCGTCACGGGATCATCGCGCGGCATCGGCCGCGCCATTGCGCTGCGTCTTGCGCGCGATGGCTATGACGTGGTGATCCACTGCCGCGCGCGTCGCAACGAAGCCGAATCGGTGGCCGACGCCGTGCGCGCGTTCGGCCGAAATGCGCGCGTGCTGTGTTTCGATGTCGGGCAACGCGAGGCCGCGGCCAGCGCATTGCTGGCCGATATCGACCATCACGGCTGCTACTACGGAGTGGTCTGCAACGCCGGGCTGGCCCGCGATGCAGCGTTTCCGGCCATGAGCGGCGAGGAGTGGGACGAGGTGATTCACACCAACCTCGATGCGTTCTTCAACGTGCTCAATCCCGTGGTGCTGCCAATGGTGCAGCGGCGTCGGCCGGGCCGGATCGTCACGCTGTCGTCGGCGTCCGGGATCGTGGGCAATCGCGGGCAGACCAACTACAGCGCTGCCAAGGCTGGGGTGATCGGCGCCACCAAGGCACTGGCGATCGAACTGGCCAAACGCCAGATCACGGTCAACTGCGTGGCGCCGGGGCTGATCGACACGGAAATGATCGAGGAACACGTGCGCGAGGAAGCCATGAAGATGATTCCCGCCCGCCGCATGGGCACCCCGGACGAGGTGGCGGCCACGGTGGCGTTCCTGCTTTCGCCCGATGCCGGGTACATTACGCGCCAGGTGATTTCGGTGAACGGAGGCATGTTCGGATGAAGCGGGTGGTGGTCACGGGAGCGGGCGCGGTCAGCGCGATCGGCAACGACTGGGCGACGGTGCGCGAGCGCCTGGCCGCCGGTCGCAATGCGATAGTGGTCATGCCAGACTGGCGCGAGATCCGTGGCCTCAACACGCACATCGCGGCGCCGGTGCCGCCGTTCACGCTGCCGCCGCACTACACGCGCAAACTCATGCGGACCATGGGCCGCGTGTCGCAGATGGCCGTGCTGGCGACCGAATCGGCGCTGGCCGGTGCCGGGCTGGCCGGACATCCGCTGGTGACCGGCGGACAGATGGGGATCGCGTACGGGTCCTCGACCGGCACGCCGTCCGCCGCGCAGGACTTCGCGCGGATGATGAGCGACCGCACCACCGAGGGCGTCAATGCCACCACGTACATCCGCATGATGTCGCATACGGCCGCCGTAAACATCGGCGTGTTCTTCGGCATCAAGGGCCGCATCCTGACCACGTCGAGCGCCTGCACGTCAGGCAGCCACGGCATTGGCTACGCATACGAGACGATCCGCATGGGCCGTCAGGTGGCGATGGTGGCCGGCGGCGCCGAAGAGCTTGACGCCACGGAGGCGGCCGTCTTCGATACGCTGTTCGCCACCAGCACGCGCAACGATGCGCCCACGGCGACGCCACGACCGTTCGATGCCGCGCGCGATGGCCTGGTGCTGGGCGAGGGCGCTTGCACGCTGGTACTGGAGGAACTGGAGCACGCGCGCCAGCGCGGCGCCCCGATCCTGGCCGAGATCGTCGGCTATGGCACCAACAGCGATGGCGTGCATGTGACCCAGGCCGACGCCGGCACGATGGCCCTGGCCATGCGGATGGCGCTCGACGATGCCGGCGTCTCGCCGGATCGAATCGGCTACGTGAACGCGCATGGCACGGCTACCGATCAGGGCGATATCGCCGAATCACAGGCCACGCACGCCGTGTTTGGCGCCCGAATGCCAATCAGTTCGCTCAAGAGCTACGTCGGCCATACGCTGGGCGCGTGTGGTGCGCTCGAGGCGTGGATGACGATCGAGATGATGCGCGATGGCTGGTTTGCGCCGACGATCAATCTGGAGAACCCCGATCCCCGCTGCGCGCAACTTGACTACATCGTGGGCGAGGGGCGTGCTATCGACACCGAGTACGTGATGAGCAACAATTTCGCGTTCGGCGGCATCAATACGTCGCTGGTCTTGCGCCGCTGGAGCGACTGAGTCGTTCCTGACCCTTTCGGCCTTTTTCGATCCTTTTCGATCCTTTTCGACGCATTCGAACCCTTCCACTGACATGCCGCTCGCACTGCGTACCGGATCTGTGATGGCCTTCGCGGCAATGGCGCCGCCCGTGAGCCGTTGGATGTCGCAGGAAGAACTGGGGCGGCTGGCGACGATGCGGGCCGAGGCGCGGGCGGAGCAGTTCGCCGCCGGCCGGTGGCTGGCGCGCCGGCTACTGGCGGTGACATTCGGCGGCGATGCGTCCGAGTGGGCGCTGTCGGCCGCGGAGGATTCGCCGCCACTGGCGATACATACGAGCGGAGCGGTGGGCGTGCCGGTATTCGTGTCGATTGCCCATTCCGGCGATCACCTGGCCTGCGCGGTGGCCGATGTGCCGGTTGGCATCGACATCGAGCACCTGCAGCCGCGCAAGCATCTGGACACGCTGATCGAAGCCACCACGACGGAGGCCGAGCGTGCCGCGCTACCCGAACTGTTGCGCGAGAGCGATGCCGATGCGCGTCTCGTGGCGTTTTTTCAACTCTGGACCCTGAAGGAAGCGTGGATCAAGTGCCACGGTGGCAACCTGTTCCAGACCATGATGGGACATGTGGTGGAGGCGCTGCCGGCGCCGATATCCCAGGCCAATGCGGTGACCTGGCGGCGCGATGACGCCGTGCTGGCGTTGGCGGCTTCCGCGCCCGTGGACGGATTGGGCTTGCCGGATGCCACCGGTTGGCGGCTGCGCGAGCGCGACGCCGCCGACTGATTCCGCTCAGGTTTTTTCCAGTGCCGCACAGGCGGCGCGCAGCATTGGCGCATAGCGGTCGAGGTGCGGTTCGATCCGGTAGACCGGACCCGCAATCGAAATTGCGTAGCACTCGCCGGACAGCCGCACCGGCCATGCCAGCGCCCCCACGTCGGGCATCGACTCGCTCAGGTTCACGTAAGCGCCGCGTTCGCGCGCCTGCTGCAGATCCGCCTCCAGCGCGGCGGGCGTGGTCAGCGTGCGCGAGGTGAACGCCTGGAAGGGCAGTTGCGCGAGCAGCGTCGCGCGTTCGGCCTCGTCCATCGCCGCCAGCAGGGCCTTGCCGATCGAATTGGCATGAAGCTCGCGGCGCTCGCCCGCCGTGGCGATGTATCGAATCGCATGTGGTGATTCAAGCACATCCAGATACACCACCGCCTGCCCTTCATGCAGTTTGCCGATGACGATGGTTTCGCCGGTGGCGTCACGCAACTCGCTCATCGTGCCGTGCACGCGATCCAGCACCGGATCGTGGCGAGCAATCTGCTGCGCCATCGCCAGCAGGCGGCCGGTGGGGTAGTAGCCTTGGCGGCGCGCGGTTTCGTAGAGATAGCCGAGCGAGGTCAGCGTGCGGATCAGCGCCAGACAGCTCGACGCCGGCACGGCCAGCAGGCGGGCCAGTTCCGACAGCGACAACGCCCGGCGCTCGCGTGCGAACGTTTCGATGATTTCGATGACGCGCAGCGCCGTCTTGACGTTCATCGACGACGGTTTGGCAGCGGAAGGGGCGGGGCGCTCTGGCATGGCGGGCGGAGTCTTGGGGCGTCTGAATGTGGCGTCTGATACCCGGCGGACTGTAGCACGGGCCCGAATGTCCGGTCGATGTGGCTGGCTGGGTGGCTGCAATGCCGCAAGCGCAGGTTCCCGGAGTCGGCTAGATTTAAGACTGGAGCGAGTTTGCGCTACATCAAAGCAACAACAACCTCCACGCTTAGAGTGACGTGTGAGAATCTCCGCCATCCTGGCGGGGACTGCCATTCCAAAAGGAGCCCCACATGTATCGCAACATCATGGTCCCGATCGACGATAGCCACTGCTCGTCCCGCGCGCTGGACGAAGCCGTCCGGCTGGCCCGCGCCACCGGTTCAAATCTCGAGATCATCCATGTCATCGACTACGGTTTCCTTAGGGTGCGCGCGCATGGTGGAGAACTGGAGGAGGAGCACCAGCATCGCGTGGCGGCCGGCAATGCGCTGCTCGTCAAGGCCCGGCACCACGCCGAGCGCGCCGGGATCAAGTTCACCGAGCGGCTGCTCGACGATAAGTCCACGCTCGGCGACGTTGCGAACCGGCTGATCCATGACATCCAGGACAGCAAGCCTGACCTGGTGGTCATCGGCACCCACGGCAAGAGCGGGCTGCAGCGCGTCGTGCTTGGCAGCGTGGCCGAAACCCTGGTGCGCCACGCTTCCGTTCCCGTATTGGTGGTGCGTGGGGACATTCCGCTGGCCGAGGAAGTGGCCGCCGGCCAAAGCACCACTTCCGCGTAATTCCCCATCCCAATCCTTTCCCGATCGAATCGCTAGTGGCCGACCTTGAGGTCGGTCCACGCTCGATTCCACGCCCGCCGTGTGCGGCTGTCGAGGTCGTTCAACTGTTCGAGCCGCTGTCGCTGCGTGACACCCGGCGTGATGACCGGGTCGGCCAGCAGGTCTGGCCGGATGAACGCGCGCGCCGCGGCATTCGGATTGCCCGCGCCGATGGCATTAGTGATCTCAGCGGCATTTTCAGGGCGCAGCATGAAGTTGATGAACCTGTACGCCAGCGCGGGATGCGGCGCCGTCTTTGTGACCACGAAACTGTCGGCGGTCATGCCATTGCCCTCGCGCTGCAGTGACGAGGTGATCGAGAAAGCCCGGTGGGTGTTGCGCGCGTCCAACCCGGCCTGATAGACATCGCTCGAATAGCCGAGCACCACCCAGATATTGCCGACCGTAAGCTCGCGGATATAGCTCTGGCTGTTGAACGCCGCCCAGTAGGGCAGCGCGGCGCGGATGGCCGCCTCGGCTTCGCGCAGTTGCGCAGGGTCCGTCGAATTACCGGAGTGGCCCTTGTAGCGCAACGCAGCCGCGATGACTTCGCGGGGGTCGTCCAGCACGGTGACACGGCCCCGCAGCTTCTCCAGCATGTGCGGGTCGAAAACCAGCGACCATGACGACGCATCGAGCCCCAGATCGTGCAGGCGCGTGGCGTTGTAGCCGACCAGCGTGATCGTGAAATCGTAGGGCAGGGAATAGACGTTGCCCGGGTCAAGCGGCGTGTTCAGGAACGCCGGGTCGATATTGCGAAGATTCGGGATGGCGTGCTTGTCCAGCGGCCGGAGCAGCCCCAGGCGGATCAGCGCCGGAATGCCGTAGTTGCTCGGACATATCACGTCGAACCCTTGCGCGCCGCCCGCAAGCTTGGCCAGCGCTTCCTCCATCGAACCGAAATACGTCAGGTTCACGTGGCAGGCGCATTCGGACTCGAATCGGGCAATCGTCTCGGGCGACAGCGCGTTGTTCCAGGTGAATACGTTCAGGTCTTCCGTGGCCATGGCCAGGCCAAAGCACCCCATCAGCGTCAGGCTCACCAGCAGATGGCGCACCTTCGTCCATATGCGATGACTCATAGTTGCGCCCTCCAGACGTCGCGCGAAACGCGATAGGCCGTGAGCGACACGGCCAGTGTCAGCATCATGAGGATGGACGAGATCGCATTCACTTCCGGCGTGACCGCGATCCGGATCATCGAGTAAATCTGCAGCGGCAGTGTCGGTTGGCCGGGCCCCGCCGTGAAGAAGGTCACGACGAAGTCGTCCATCGACAGGGTGAAGGCCAGCAACGCGCCCGCGAGGACGCCCGGCAGCATCAGCGGCAGCATGACATGCCACCCGGCCTGAAGCGGTGAGGCGCCGAGATCGCGGGCGGCGTCGATCAGGCTCTCGTCGAGCCCTTCGAGCCGGGCACGCACCACCACGGCAACGAAGCCCACGCAGAACGTGATATGCGACAGCGCCACGGCTGTCAGGCCGAGATCGATATTCACGGCAACAAAGAACAACAGCAGCGACACCCCCATCAGTACCTCGGGCATCGCGATCGGCGCGAGCACCAGCGTAGCCAGCAATGGCGGCCGGTAGCGGTGCAGCGCGATGGCGGCGAGCGTGCCGAGCACGCATGACGTGCCTGCCGCGATCGCGCCGATCATCAACGAGTTCCACGCCGCACCCAGCATGTCCGGATCGCTTGCCAGCACGTCATACCAGTGCAGCGTGAAGCCGTCCCATTCCGCGTTCAGGCGTGAGTCATTGAACGAGTAGGCCACGACGATCAGCAACGGCAGGTACAGGAACGCATAGACCGCGCAGCCCAGGCAGGCCACCCACACAGGCCAACGGGGGCGATTCATGACGATCTCCTGCCAGTGGCCACGGCGGCCGGCGCGGGTTGCGCTGGACGATGGGCGGACTTGTGCGTACCCCGCTGCGAGGCGGCACGCGCCGTGCCCTTCACGCGTGCCGCCAGCGTTGCCAGTCCGATCAACGCCAGCACGATGCCCACCAGCGCCAGCGATAGCGCCGACCCCAGCGGCCAGTCTCGGCTATCGAGGAACTGCTGCTTGATCAGGTTGCCGATCAGGATCGATCGCGTGCCGCCCACCAGTTCGGGCACGGCAAAGATCCCCAGACACGGTGTGAAGACGAGCGCGATGCCCGCGTAGACGCCCGGCAGCGAAAGCGGCCAGATCACCTGCCAGAAGCAATGCCAGCCATTCGCGCCCAGGTCGCGCGCGGCATCGAGCAGCAGGGGGTCCTGCTTTTCCAGGCTGGCATAGAGGGGCAGGATGAAGAACGGCAGGTGCACGTAGACCAGCACGAGGATGACGGCAGCGGGGGTGTAGAGCGCTTCGACCGGGGCGAAGCCCATCCAGCCGATGAAGCTGTTGACGCCATGCATCAGGTATCCGCGTGGACTCAGGATGATCATCCACGCGTAGATCCGGATCAGGAAGTTCGACCAGAACGGCAGGATCACAAGGATCAGCAGCAGGTCGCGCCGTCGCTTGTCGCTGCGGGCAATCCACCATGCCAGCGGGTAGGCAGCCACCAGGCAGATCGCGGTGGTCAGCGCGGCGTAGCCGGCTGATTTGAGAAACAGCCCGGCATAGAGTGGTTCCTGGATCAACTCGCGGAGGTTGTCGAGCGTGAACAGGTCCGGCCAGTGCCTGATCATGGTGATGGCCGCGGCGGTGGTCAGACCCTGGTCAGGCGGGATCAGCGGCAGCAATCCGCCGGACTCCGCCGGTGTCCGGAATGCCGCCACGATCATGATGGCCGATGGAATGCCGAAGAATACGAGCAGGAAGGCGATGGGGATGCCACAGACAAGCCAGCGGGCCAGCCGATCCGCGCGCGTGATCATGGCCGTCTCTTTGCCTCACCGGCTTAGAAACACGCCGGCGTTGCCGGGCCAGTCGAGCTCGACGCGATCGCCCCGCGTAAACTGCCCGTCGGTCACCGGCCCCGCGTTGGCGACCATCGTTTGCAGCCGGTGTCCGCTGGCAAGCTCGACCGTGTACAGCGTGACATCGCCCTGGTACAGCCGGTCGACGACGGCGCCTTCGAGCATCGGCGCGCTGGCGTTGCCGCCGGGCGATGCGCCACGTGGCCGCAGCTGGATTTCCTCGGGCCGGATGGCGACGGTGCCGCGGCTGCCGATGGCCAGCGCTTGCCCCGCGGGCATGTCACGCTCGCCCACGCCGGCGATGCGCACACGCAGGCGCGCCGCGCTCGATTCCGCGACGGTGGCATCCAGCAGATTGCAGGACCCGATGAATCCGGCCACGAATGTCGTGGCCGGTGCGCGGTAGATCGCTTCGGGTGTGTCGAGCTGGACGATGTGGCCTTCATGCATCACCGCGATGCGTTGCGAGAGCGCCAGTGCGTGGGTCTGATCGTGCGTGACGTAGATGAACGCCACGCCCAGTTGCTGCTGCAACGCGATCAACTCATGAAGCATCTGGGTTTGCAGCGCCGCATCGAGCGCGGACAGCGGTTCGTCGAGCAGGAGTAGCCGGGGACGCGCGGCCAGTGCTCTGGCGATGGCCACGCGTTGACGCTGTCCGCCGGAAAGCTCGTGCGGGTAGTAGCGCTCGAAGCCTTGCAGACGGACGTTTTCGATCAGGCTGCCCAGGCGCCCGTCGATTTCGTGGCGCGGTAACTTCTGCATCCGCAGCGGAAAAGCGATATTGGCGGCCACGGTCATGTGCGGGAAAAGCGCGTAGCTCTGGAAGACCGTGTGCATGGGGCGATGCTCGGGTGGCACGCCCTGAAGGCTCTTGCCATCGAACAGTACCTCGCCGCTATCGGGCTCGGAGAAACCGCCGAGCAGCCGCAGCAGGGTGGTCTTGCCGCATCCCGAAGGCCCCACGAGCGTGAAGAATTGCCCCGATCCGACATTGAAGCCGATATCGTCGAGGACCGGCCGGCCGCCGAAAGACTTGGACAGGTGATGAACTTGCAGCAGGTCCATGCACGCATTCCTCCCGCGCCGGCGCCGACGATAGCAATGCGGCGTTCAAGGCCACATCTACAACTGCATGATAGAAGCCCGCGCGTGATCTGGCGGCGCCAGCAGCGCAATGTTAGGGGCAAGGGGAGAAGCGTCGTGGCGCGAACGGCCACTGGGCATGAAAGTGCGATTGCCAGACCACCTTGGGTTGGCAAGGTGGCCCGGCAACCGGGTCTGGCGGGACTTCGCGCGCCTGGGCGCGCACGTCGTTACTTCTGGCCGGCGGCAGCGTGAGCAGCCGCGATCGCCGCATCGCGCTCCTTGGCCGCAGCCGCCTTGGCCTCGTTGTAGACCTTCTTCGCTTCGGCAACCTTCCGGTTGTATTCCTTGCGTGCCGCGTTAACCTCTCCGCGCATCTTGACGATGGCGTCATTGTTGCCCTGCGCCGCCGCCCCGGAGGCCGACTGCGCCCAGGCCGGGGCAGTGCAAAGTGTCGCGGAAATCATGATCAGGCTTGCCAGATATCTCATGCGGTTCTCCCGTGGTTAGCGTTTTACACCTTAGCGTGTGACGAGGGCGATCTCTATTGGCCCAAAGACTAACGGTGGCGCAGGATGCCCACCGCAGGAAAGCAAAATACGACAACTCCTTGCGTCGAATCAAAGGGCAATCGGCGTAGGGGACTATCACGGGTACTAGGCCATATGCAGTACGTTGGCTGTACTTGGAATGCCTGCTATAGCGTCTACACTCGACAAACTCCTCACCGTGAAGGCCCTGCCATGTATCTCGCACCTGGAACCGAGCCAGATCGTTCAAGCCCTGCAATTCCCTCCGCGTCGGGAGGTGGCTCGATGCGTCGCCCGGCATCGGGCGAACACGCGATCGACCGGATTGCGGAGCTTTATGGCGCACCCAGGAAACTGGTCGAGCGGGAATTCTGGGACGCCTGGTGCTCACTATCGTCCGATGCGCGGATTCTGGACTACGTCGTGGTGCTGGCGGAGCGGCGCGTCATCAAGGCACTGCGCGGACGATACGCGGCTGGCCCGCACTGATGGGCGTCTTCGGGTCTATCAACTCCGCCTGCCCATTACCAGATAGAGCCCGATTGCGGCCATGGCCATCCCCGGCCATGCCGCGAGCGGAATCGACTCGCCAAGCACCGCGAAGGCGACCACCGCCGTCATCGGTGGCACGAGGAAGAACAGCGCCGATACCCGCGAGGCCTCGCCATGCCGGATCATCGCCAGCAGCAGCGAAATGGCGATGATCGAATTGCCAATCACCAGGTAGGCCAGCGATCCGAACAGCTCCGGCGTCCATGCCACATGCATCGGTTCGAGCGCATAGGCCAGCGGCGCGGTGACGACCAGCCCGACGGCGTACTGCACGAGATTCGAGGCCACCGGATGCACGGTCGTGCCGAAGCGCTTTTCCCACAACGTGCCACCTGTCATCGCCAACAGCGCGAGCAAGGCGAATATCAGCCCGGCAGGGGTGGCCACGTCGATGGACGATCGGGATGTGATGACGATCACCGCGCCCGTTACGCCAAGTGCCAGCCCAAGCCATCGCACCCGGTCCACGCGTTCGCCGGCGATGGCTGGCGCGAGCAGCCCGATCAGGATCGGTTGCTGTGACGTGACGAGCGCAACCGCGCCGGCCGACATGCCGTGTTTGAGACTCAGATAGGTGAACGAGAAATAGCCGGCCTGAATCAGCAGGCCCACCATGCCCAGATGCAGCCAGGGCTTGATGCCCGGCGGGAACGCAGGGCGGATCCAGAGGCAGGGGACGATCAGCAGGCCGACCACGCATGCATAGCGCAACGCCAGAAAGGTCAGCGGATCGGCGTGGCGCAGGCCGAGCTTCAGAAAGACGAATCCGCCGGACCAGAGCAGCAGGAATAGCGCGGGCGCTACGCGCAGCCACTGCGTGTTCGGTGTGGCGCCCGGCGTTGCGGCGGGTACCTCATACGTCGGGCGTTCTGACATGCCTGGCTGGCGGGAGCGGGGGATGGGGCGACAGTAGCACTTTCCAGCCCGCGCCGCCTAGCGTGCTTTCCCGATCAGTGCGCCGTCATGGATTCGGCGGATTCGGCTTTCGCCGTTTGCATAGCCGACGCGCGCGCGGCCGCAAGCCGCCGGTATCGGCCAAGCGCCCACAGCGGGAAGTACGCTGTGTACCCGTGGTACTTCAGGTGGAAGATGCGCGGGAAGCCCGGTGCGTTGTGATACGGGTGCATCCAGAAGCCATCTTCGTTCTGCGCATCGAGCAGATACGCGGCGCCACGATGCACCGAATCCGCATCTCCTTCGCCGACGGCCATCTGTCCGAGCATGGCCCACGCCGTTTGCTCGGCCATGCTGCCGTCTTCGTGCTTGCCGGCCAGTTCCGGGCGGGCATAGCTGTCGTTCGTCTCGCCCCAGCCGCCGTCGGCGTTCTGCTTGCCGCGCAGCCATTGCAGGCCGTTGCGCACCATCGGCAGCTTGCGATCGACACCGGCGAGCCCCAGGCCCGCCAGCACGCTCCAGGTGCCGTAGATGTAGTTGGTGCCCCAGCGTCCCCACCAACTGCCATCGGGCTGTTGCGTGTCGCGCAGGTACTGGATGCAGCGCTCGCGTGCGGTAGCGTCCTGCGGACGCTCGGTGATGCCAAGTGCCAGCAGCACGCGGCCGGAGACGTCCTCGGTTGGAGGATCGAGCAGAGCGCCGTGATCGGCGAACGGGATCGCATTGAGAAAGTCGCGATCGCAGTTCGCATCGAACGCGCCAAAGCCGCCGTTGCGCGACTGCAGCCCGATGATCCAGTCCAGACAACGCGCGACGGGCATCTCGTAGCGCCCGGGCTGGCCGGTGCGCTTGCCACGCGCGTGAAGCATCGCCAGGACGACGGCCGAATCGTCGATGTCCGGGTAGTACGGGTTCTCGTACTGGAATGCCCAGCCGCCAGGCGGCGTGCTGGGCGCAGCATTGTTTTCCCAGTCGCCGCGCAGGTCCAGCACCTGACGATCGGTGAGCCAGTCGTAGGCGCGGGCGATGGCGGTTTCGGTGCGTGCGTCAGAGGGTGCCTGTTCGAGCGCCATCACGCTCCAGGCTGTGTCCCACACCGGCGACAGGCAGGGCTGACAATACGACGAACCATCGTCGCGATGGACCACGAGCTTCTTCAGCGCGGCCTTGCACTCCACCCGCAACGGATGATCCTCCGGGTAGTCGAGCAGCACCATCATCTCGTAGCTGTACACCATCGGCGGGAAGATGCCGCCGAAGCCGTCTTCACCGTTCATGCGGGCTTCGGACCATTCCACCGCGCGCTGGATGGCCCGGCGGCGCAATGCACGCGGAATCAGCGGTTCGAGATGGCGAACCACGCGGTCCGCGACCAGAAACGCTTGCTGCAGCCCACGCTTGCGCGGGAAGTATTCGCGCTCCAGTTCGGGCGGCGTGACGAACAGTTCCTGCACATGCACGCCAAGCGGATTCTTCGCGGCGGCGCGTATCGAGCACAGCACCAGCAGCGGCACCATCGTGGTACGCGCCCAGTAGGCCACCTTGTCCATGTGGATCGGCGCCCAGCGCGGAAACAGCACGAATTCCACCGGCATGAACGGCGTGCCGCGCCAAGGGATCTCGCCGAAGGTCGCCAGCAGGATGCGCGTGAACACGTTCGACTTCGCCGCGCCGCCGCGCGCCAGGATGGCTTCGCGCGCCCTGACCATATGCGGCGCATCCGGCGGATCGCCCGCCGCCTTCAACGCGAAGTAGGCCTTGACGCTGCAGGAGATATCGAGATCGCCGCCGAAGTAGAGGTCCCATGCGCCATGGCCGTCGAGCCGTTGCACCGCGCGCAGGTACTTCGCCATGCGGGCCTGCAGCGCGGTGTCGATCTCGTCGACGAAGTGCATCATCAGGATGTACTCGGCCGTGATGGTGGCATCGCATTCGAGTTCGAAACACCAGTGGCCGTCGGGGTGCTGGCGGTCCAGCAATGCGTCGCGTGCGCGGACGATCGCAGCATCGAGTTCCGATGCGGGGATTGTTTTTCTGGTCATGCTTGTTGAGGACGGCAGTGCGTTAATTGCTCGAGCCGGCGAACCAGCTCAGCCCGTTGAGCCGGGGGAATGGCGCGATGGCCAAGAAGATCGGCCAGCCAGAGCCCGTCAGCCGCCAGCCGGCACAGGAGCAGGCCGATGGGGTCCTCGCATTGCGCGAGGTCCGTATTCAGGCTGCCGGATTCCCATTCCTGGTAGGGCGTGCGGAACTCGGGACGCGCCATGATGAGCATCATCGCGGCCTTCCACAGCTCGCGTTCGCCGGATTCGGCGAAACCATCGGCGGAGGCGCGCAGATAGGCCCGTGTATTGCGTCCCTGGGCATCGGTATCGGATTCGGCCAGCGTGGCAACCTGGCCGGTGAAATGCTGGAGCACCTTGGCAGACAGGGCTTCCAGCAGTTCCTCCTTGCTTGAGAAGTGATGCTGAAGGCCACCCTTCGACACACCGGCGCGTGTGGCGACAGAGTTAAGGGTGACGGCGCCGATGCCTTCCTCGACCAGCAGGTCGATTGTGGCGGAGAGCAGGCGGTCGCGTATCAGGAGCGGTTGTTTGGGGCGGCGGTGGGCTTCACTCATGGACCCGGAAGATACCATCCGGACGGATTGTTTTCAATTCGTGGACGATTGCCATGGATTGCGCATCGCCATGAACGTCCAGGAAAAAAGTCCGGGGAAGACCGGTGGCCGAGGATCTGGCAGGGGTAAGCTCATGGTCACGGCGCTGGCACGTCCCGAGCAAACCATGCAAGAGCTTGCTTTTCGCACCCTGCTATACCGGTACTTTTTCTTCGACTGGCTGTTCAAGGACGCCAGTCGAGGCGATCTGCGCGAGCGCTCGGCCGCGTGGCGCTTCAACCAGGCGCACGCGCACTGGCTGCTGACCTATCTGCGCCGCTGGGTCTGGTGTGGTGCGCTGTTCTGCCTGCTCGGCGGTTCGATAGAACTGATGCTGAGCGCGCCAGTGCTGTCGGCGTTCTTCTACGTGCCGGGCGTGCTGAGCGTGCCCATCAACGTCGTCATCTGCGTGCTATGGGTCGGGCTGAAGACGCTCCCCGGGCCGATGTGAAGTCCCCGGTACACCAGGGCTCAGGGTCTTCGTGTCTCAGGGTCTTCGCGTCTCAGGGTCTTCGTGTCTCAGGGTTTCGGTTGGGGCACGCTCGCGAATCCCGCGCGCTTGTGCGAACCATCGCAGAACGGCTTGTTCTCGGAATGGCCACAGCGACATAGCCAGACCTGATCCCCCTCGAACGTGAACGGTACGCCGGCGGGGGTCACGATGGTGATCGGCCCCTTGATGCGGTAGGGCCCGTTGTCCTGCACCGTGACGGTGACGGCCCTGTCGTTACCAGTGTCATCCATGACATCCCTCCTTCAGGCTCGGTATCTGCCCGCGTGGCCGGAGCCTGTCGGGGACTGTACTCCGAATTTGTCCGCGCCGACGTTCTCCGGACACACGCGTTGCGCACTATGCTGAATCCACCACGGGCTGCGCCGGCGGGTCCGCCGCGCGCCTCTGCCCGGCGCCGTGGTGGCTATTCGAAGGAGAGCGTTTCATGGATATGCAGCAACTCGTTTCTGAATTCCTGGCTTCCGATCACGGCACCCAGGCGGCCCAGGCGCTGGCCGATCAGGGGGTCAATCCGGCCGATGCTCAGCAAATGCTCGGGCAGGTCGCGGAGACCGCTCACGCCCACGTTGAAGAGCAGGGTGGTGGCCTCCTGGGCGATCACGCAGGCAAGAGTTTCTTCGCGGCGTTCGCGGCGGGACTGGTGCATGGCGATGGATTCTTCAAGTCGCTGACCGAGGGCGGTGAAGGCATCCTGACCGGCCGCGTGGCCGAATCGCTCGGCGAGAAAATGGGGCTCGACCCCGGCACGGCGGCGACTGTCGCGGCCGCCGCCACACCGTATATGGTGGCGTTCCTGAAGGAGAAGCTGGCTTGAGCGTTGAACCGCTGTCGGCGCCGGATTGAGCCGTTGCAGGAGCCGTTGCAGGGGCGGTTGCCGCAGCCGATCGCGCGGGCCGATCGCCGATTTCAATATCGATCGAAGGAAATGCTTGCGCAAGAGTGGCAGTGTCTATACAATGCGCTCCCTTCAACAGGCTCGTAGCTCAGCTGGTTAGAGCACCACCTTGACATGGTGGGGGTCGTTGGTTCGAGTCCAATCGAGCCTACCAACGCATCACGCAGAAACGGACGGTCGCCATATTTGGCGCCGTCCGTTTTTGTTTTCCGGGTCCGCCGGAGATGGTCGCGATGACTCGGCCGCGATGTCTCCGACGTGATTACTCCGCCGTCGCGCCGCTGCTCTTGATCAGGCGGGCCATGATGGGCTCCGCCGTTTCGAACGAGCGGCGGAATTCCTCGGGGCTGTTGCCGACCGGTTCCAGCGCCAGCGAGTCGAGCCGCGCGCGCATGGCGGGGGACTGGATCGACGCGCGCGCTTCTGCCTCGACGCGCGACAGGATGGCGGCCGGCGTGCCCGAGCGCGCGAACAGGCCGATCCATGCCGGCGGACGCATCTCCTGGTCCTTCATGCCGGCCTCGGTCATGGTCGGCACGTCGGGCATTTCCTTGATGCGGTTATCGCCCATGACGGCCAGCGCGCGCAGGCGACCGCTCTTGATCTGCGGCCCGAGTGTGGTGACCGAGCCGATGGCCCAGGCGATATTGCCGGCAAGCATGTCCTGCACCATCGGGGCCTCGCCCTTGTAGGCCACGTGGATCATGTCCAGGTGACGGGTCTGGTTCAGGTGCGCGCCCACCAGATGGGGAAAGCTGCCCACCCCATACGAGCCGAAGCTGACCTTGCCCTTGTTCTTTGCCGCCCAGTCCAGAAACTCGGGCACGGTCTTGACTGGCACGTCGCGGCCCACGGCCAGCACGAGCTTGCCGACGCACAGCTCGGAGATAAAGGCCAGGTCGCGGCGCACGTTGTACGGGACATTCGCGTACAGGTAGGGCGTGTTGATCAGCGGCGTCGAATGCGTGAGCAGCAGGGTGTAGCCGTCGGGTGCGGCGCGTGTGACGGCCTGCACCGCGATCACGCCACCGCCACCGGGCTTGTTGTCGACGATGATGGTCTGTCCAAGACGCTTGCCCATGTCTTCGGCCAGCGCGCGGGCCATGACGTCGGTTGCGCCGCCGGGCGGACCCGGCACCACGAACGTGATGGGCCGCGACGGATAGGTCTGCGCAGGGCTGGCCGCGCTCCAGGCCATGATGCCCGCGACGAGCAGTCGTTTGATGAACATTGCGTGTCTCCTTTCTATGTTCCGGATGTGCGGTGGATCCCTTGTCGCCAAGGTAGCGGACATCCGGAATGCGAGAACCCGCCAAATAGAATGGGCGGGATTGCCCTATCAGGGTCAGTACCGTGGCGCCGTGTGTGTCGGTAACGGGCTCTACGCCGGACGGTCGCCGATGATCGTCGCCCGGTTCATGTGGCGCACGGCCGGAAAGTAGTCCTGCACGGCGTAGTGCTGGGTGGACCGGTTGTCCCAGAGCGCCACCGTGTTGGCGCGCCAGCGCAGCCGCACCTGGTACTCGGGCGCGGCGGCCTGCCGGAACAGGTACTGCATCAGGTCCATCTCAGCCATGCGGAAATCCGAGCCGATGCGGTACGGCTGCATCCGCGCGTAATTGGCGAAATGAGTGGTGAAGCCCTCGTTGACGTAAAGGATCTTCTCGCCCGTTTCCGGGTGGGTGCGCACTACCGGATGAACCATAGGTGGATACTTGGCACGCATTTCGTCGTAGCGCTCGCCATCCATGCTCTGACCGAAGGTGGGCATGGCGTCGTGCACGGCCCGGAGTTCGGCGATGCGCGTCTTCACGTCCTCCGGCAAGGCCGCGTACGCGGCTGCCATGTTGACCCAGATGGTGTCGCCCCCGATCTCGGGACACTCCACGCAACGCAGCATCGAACCCATCGACGGGAGCTCGCGCCACGACACGTCAGAGTGATACAGGTTCTCCCGGCCGCGCTTGTCGCCGCCGCGCCCGAACACCACCAACTCCGGATGATCGGGGTGGTGGCCGATCATCGGGTGGACCTCCAGTTCGCCGAAGCGCCGCGCGGCGGCAACATGCTGGGCGGGGGTGATGTGCTGATCGCGGAAGAACAGCACTTTGTGGTCGAGCAACGCCTGTCGCAGCGCGCGGTAGGTGGTGTCGTCGAGGTTGCCCAGGTCCACGCCGCTGACTTCGGCGCCGATCGTCGGCGTGCAGCGGTGGAGGGTGAAGGGCCAGGCTCTGGTGTCCTCGGCGTTCTTGGTGTCCTTGGTGTCCTTGGTGTCGCTGGTTCGCATGGCAGTCTCCTTGGTGTCTTTTGTCTTGTATTGGGGCAGTCGCGCGCGTCGCCGGTCAGAAAGCCGTGTCGCCGTCGAGCAGACGCCGCGCGATGGTGCGCCGCTGGATCTCGGAGGTGCCATCGGGAATGCGCATCGTGCGCACGAAGCGGTAGCCGGCCTCGAGTCGCAGTTCGTTGGTCAGACCCATGCCGCCGTGAATCTGCATTGCCCGGTCGAAGACACGCCCGGCCATCTCCGTGGACGATGCCTTGATGATGGAGACCTCCTTTGTGGCGGGCAGATCGTTGTCCACCAGCCAGGCGCAGTGGCGGACCATCGATTTGGTGGCGTAGATGTCCATCGCGCATTCGGCTAGCATGATCTGCACGGCCTGGTGGTCGCCGATAGGCTGCCCAAAGGTCTTGCGGACCTTGGCGTAGGCCACGGCCTGTTCCAGCGCCCACTCGGCCAGGCCGAGGCAACTGGCGGCCATGCTCAGGCGACCGGCGTTGACGCCGTCGAGCGCCACGGACAGGCCACGGTCGACCGGCCCGAGGCGGTGGGTGTCCGGCACGCGCACGTTTTCCAGCGAGATGATGCCGATGTCGGCGCCCAGGTGTCCCATCGTCGGAATCACGCTCGGTACCGAGAACCCCGGTGTGCGGGTGGGCAGGAAGAAGCCGGTGATGCCGCCCTTGTGGGCGCGGGCTTTCTCTTCGTCGGTGACGGCGAAGACCATCGCGTAGTCCGCATAGGGCGCGTTGGTGATCCATTGCTTGGTGCCGTTGAGCACCCAGTGGTCGCCATCGCGCGTAGCGCGTGTGCGCATGCCAAAGACGTCCGAGCCGGCATCCGGTTCGGAAAGCCCGAAGCACATCGTCTTGTCGCCGCTGGCCAGTTCTGGCTGCACGCTTTCGAAGACCGACGGATGAAGATGCTTCAGTACCGGCGACAGCCCATTCGTGAATGGGGAGGGCAGCACCACGGTCTGCACCAGATGGCGCTCGGGGCCGCAGTGGGCGTTCAGGCGCTCCTGGATGTAGACGGCGGCCTGCGGCCCCAGCCCGCCACCGCCGAGCGCTTCGGCGGACAGCGCGGTGTAGAAGCCCAGTTCGGCCGATCGCATGCGTACCTGGCGGCGTAGCGCCAGCACCTCCGGGGCATAGCGCCCGTCGGCGGTATAGACCGTGCGTTCGCTAGCCAGCAGGGTGCGATGATCCTTTTCGAGCGCGACGACTTCACGATCGACAAAGCGGATCAGCGCGTCGCCAAATTCCACCCACTCGCTGGGGATGTCGAAGGTCATGATGCAAGGTCTCCTGATGAGGATTGGGGTGGGGTTACGTCGATGACGGCGTCGGCGGCGAATGCGCCTTGTCCTGCCGGCATGGCGAATACGGGGTTGACGTCCACGGCCTGCAGGCGCGGGCCAGCGGCGGCCGCGAAGATCGACAGCCGCGACAACGCTTGGGCAAGCGCGGGTATATCCGCCACCGGGCGGCCGCGCGCGCCCAGCAGCAGCGGCGCGCTCTGGATCGAGCGAATCATGCGTTCGGCCACGTCCTCGCCGAATGGGCAGCGGTGGAAGACCACGTCGCGGAGCACTTCAACGAACACGCCACCGAGGCCGAACATCGCGATGGGGCCAAAGGCGGGGTCCTGCTTGATGCCCATGATGCATTCCACCCCGCCGCTGACCTGCCGTGCGACCAGCACGCCATCGATCCGGGCGTCGGGTGCCGCGTCGCGGGCGCGTTGCATCAACGTGGCAAAGCCGCCGCGTACCGCCGCTTCGTTGCGCACGTCGAGCAGCACGCCACCGATTTCTGACTTGTGCAGGATGTCTGGCGACAGGATCTTCATCACCACCGGGAAGCCCAGTTCGCGCGCGGCGATCACGGCCGCCTCGGCCACGGCGCACGCGCGTTCGGGCACGGCCGGGATGCCGGCGGCGTCGAGCATGGCTTTGGCTTCGGCTTCGCTCGGCGTTTGCGTGGGCAGCGCGACCGGCTGCGCTGCCGGCAGGGGCGTAGTTTCGGGCTGCGCGAAGGCATGCCCGAAGCGGCCCATCGCAGCCAGCGCGACGACGGCGCGGGTAGGGTCCTCGAACACCGTGAAGCCGGCTTCCTCATAGGTATTCAGCACATCGCGCGGCCCCTGCAGCACCAGTACGTAGAGCCGGTCCGGATACCGCTCTCGCACGCGCGCCAGTTGCTCGCGCAGGCTCGGCGCCACCGCCGGCGTGGCGCCGGCATAGGTGAAGAAGCCGAGGACCGAGCGGTAGCCGCCTTCGCCCACCATGGCCTCCGCGAACGGCTCGATCAGCGACAGGTCGTTGACGATTTGCGCCGTGGTGTCCACCGGGTTACGCGGCGAGCAGATCGGCAGCAGCTTCAGTAGGCGGGCCTGGGTGGACGCCGGCATCTCCGGCATTGGCAGGCCCAGGTCCTCGGCGGCATCCGACGCGATGACACCCGCGCCACCGCTGACCGTGATGACTCCCAGCGTGTTGTCAGACGGATAGATGCCACGCGTGGCCAGCCGCACGATGTCGAGCATTTCCTCTGTGCTGCGAGCGCGCACCACGCCAAGCTCGGCCAGCACGGCATCGATTACGGCGTCGTCGCCAGCGATGGACGCCGTGTGCGACCGCGCGGCGGCGCCGCCGACCTCGCTGCGCCCAACCTTCATCATCACCACCGGTTTGCGCGCGCGGCGCGCCGCCTGCAGCGCCGCCACCAGGCCGTTGCCGTCGTTGATGCCTTCCGAATAGAGCGCGATCACGCGTGTATGCGGGTCATCCACCATCAATTGGACAACCTCGCCCAACGTGATGTCGGCCTCGTTGCCGGTCATCACGATGCTGGACAGCCCAACGCCGGCGGACTGGGCCGCCATCACCAGATGCCCGCCATAGGCGCCAGATTGGCTGACGATGCCGACATGGCCCGCCTGAATGGGCCCCAGAGAAATGCTTGAGGCAAAGCTGCCGACGAAGCCGGTGCGCACATTGATTAGCCCGAGCGCGTTCGGGCCGAGCAGACGCAGCCCGCTGCGACGTGCGGCGGCCAGCAGTTCCGCCTGACGCGTGACGCCGTCGCCGCCGATCTCGGCAAAGCCAGCGCTGAACAGAATGGCGGCGCGGGTGCCGCGCTCGCCCAGGGCGGTGACGGTATCGAGCACCTGCGCCGCCGGCACGGCCACCACCGCGACGTCAGGCACCTCTGGCAAATCCGCAACGGAGGCGTAGGCGGGCAGACCCTGCACCTCGCGCCGGTTCGGGTTCACCGGCAGGATGCGTCCGGCATAGCCGAGCTTGCGCATGGCGTCGATGGGGCGGCCGCCGATGCGCGCGGGATCATCCGAGGCGCCGATGATCGCGACGGAGCGCGGGTTGAGCAGGGTGCTGAGCGATATGACTGGCGAGGCGACTGGATTCACGATTCACTCCGGAAATGGGGGGCGTTTCACACGGGCACGAAGGTTGGAACCGGTGCGCCATCCTCACTGAGCGAGAACCTGACGCGCACCGGCTGGCCGATCCGCACGGTGTCGAGGTCGCAGTCGACGATATGGGTCATCATCGTCACGCCTTCCTCCAGCGTCACGTAGGCAATGCAGAACGGATTCGGGCCTGCGCGGCGGGTCACGCTGAACGCGTAGACGGTGCCAAGGCCGCTGGCCTCCTTCCATGCGGTGTCGCCCATGCAGAATGGGCACAGCACGCGCGGATACCAGTGCGGCTTGCCACACGATTCGCAGACCTTGACCAACAGCCGTCCCTCGCGGGCGGCCTGCCAGAAGCGTGCGTTGTCGGGGCGTTCCTCCGGGGCTGGGAACGGGGCGGCGATATACGGGGTGGTCATCTCATTGCTCCCGTTCGAGAATCAGCGTGGCGCTGCCATGGCGGCTGCCGAGGTAGCCGCCGGTGCCCTGGGCCAGCGCCAGGTCGCAGTGCTTCACCTGCACAGCGGGATGGGCCTCGCCACGCAACTGGCGCACGGCCTCGATGACCTTGGTGATGCCGCCGCGATTGGCCGGATGGTTGTTGCAGAGCCCGCCGCCGTCGGTGTTGAACGGCAGCCGGCCCACGCCCGAAATCAGGTTGCCGTCGGCCACGAAGCGGCCGCCTTCGCCTTTCTTGCAGAAGCCCAGGTCTTCGAGTTGCATCAGCACAGTGATGGTGAAGCTGTCGTAGATGGACGCGTACTTGATGTCTGCGGGCGTGATGCCTGCTTCGGCGAACGCTGCCGCACCCGATACGCGGGCGGCGGACCAGCTCAGGTCCACCTGACCGCCAAGCTGACCCTTCACGTGTTCGCCGGCGCCCAGGATGCGTACCTTGGGGCGTTTCAGCTTCGCGGCGATCTCCGGGCATGCCACGATCAGGGCGCCACCACCGTCGGACACCACGCAGCAATCAAGCTTGCGCAAGGGGTCGGAGATCAGCGGAGAGTTCAGTACGTCTTCCACTGTGACCACGTCGCGCAGCATCGCGTGGGGGTTGTGCTGCGCGTGATGGGACGCGGCCACCTTGATCCACGCGAGCTGTTCCGGCGTGGTGCCGTACTCGTGCATATGGCGCATGGCGACCATCGCGTACAGGTTCACGGTGACCGGGTGGAACGGCGCCTCGAATGGCGCGTCGGGCAGGTTGGCGCCCCAGTTGCGTGCCTGCGTGCCGCTGGAGCCTTCGGAGCGTGGGCGGCCCGCCAGCGTGATCAGCGCGACGTTGCATTTGCCGGCGGCAATCGCCTGCGCGGCGTGCGATACGTGGACCAGATAGGCGGACCCGCCCGTGTCGGTCGAATCCACATGCCGCACGCGCAGCCCGAGGTAGTCGATCATGTTGGTCGCGCCGAGACCCGGTGCGTCGCCCGCGCAGAAGTAGCCGTCCACGTCGGACAGGGAGAGTCCGGCGTCTTCCAGTGCCCCTCTGGCGCATTCGGCGTGAAGCTGCGCGACGGATTTGTCCGGCGCCTTGCGCGTCGGGTGCTCGTAGGCCCCGACGATATAGGCCTTGCCCTTGATGCTCATGCGCAGCCCCTCAGATCGGGTCCCAGCCGATCACGTCGGCGGAGCGTTCGAGCTTGTAGAAGCTGTTGCGCATGGCCGGCACGGCGACTTCGCCGATGGCCTCGGGTGTCCAGCCTTCGCCCATGTGCACCGAGCGGATCGGGCGCGAATGGCTCATCAGCATGATCTCGTTGGCGCGCACGGCGAAGATCTGGCCGCTGACATCGCGCGCCGCGTCGCTCGCCAGGAATACGGCCATCGGCGCGATCTTGCCGGCCTCCATCCTTTGCAGCTTGGCCACGCGGGCTTTCTCCTCGGGCGTCTCGGCCGGGATCGAGCTGGTCATGCGGCTCCAGGCAAACGGCGCGATGCAGTTCGAGCGCACGTTGAAGCGTTGCATGTCCAGCGCGATCGACTTGGACAGTGCGACGATGCCGAGCTTGGCCGCGGCGTAGTTGGCCTGGCCAAAGTTGCCGATCAGGCCGGAGGTCGACGTCATGTGCACATACGCGCCGCCTTCCTGGTCCTTGAAATGGTTGGCGGCAGCGCGGCTGACGAAGAACGTGCCGTGCAGATGCACGTCGATCACCGAGCGCCATTCTTCCTCGTTCATTTTGAAGAACATGCGGTCACGCAGGTTGCCAGCGTTGTTGACCACGGCGTCGATGCGGCCGAAGTTGTCTAGCGCGCACTGGATGATGTTGTGAGCGCCGTTCCACGTAGACACGCTGTCAGTATTCGCCACCGCCTGGCCGCCGGCCGCGCGGATTTCCTCGGCCACGCGCTGCGCGGGGCCGGCATCGCCGCCTTCGCCGCTCATCGACACCCCGAGGTCGTTGACGACTACCCGGGCGCCAGCGGCCCCGAGGGCCAGCGCGATACCGCGTCCGATACCACCACCCGCGCCCGTGACCAGCGCTACCTTGCCTTCCATGATTCCTTGCATCGTGTTGCTCCTGAATGTTGGTGAGATTGGGTGCCGAGTCGGCAGGCTTATTGCGGCTCGATGTTGGCTTTCCTGATCACGTCGCTCCAAAGCGTCAGGTCCTGCCTGAGGCGATCGGTGAACTCCGTGGGGCCGCTGATGCTGGGGGCATAGCCGCCGCGTGCCAGGCTCTCCAGGTACGCCGCATTGCGGCCGACTTCGCGGTTGGCCCCGACCAGGCGGTCGATGACCGGCTGTGGCATCCCCGGCGGGCCGATCAGGCCGAACCAGCCGCTCACGTCAAAGCCTTTCAGGCCCGATTCGGCGACTGTCGGCACGCCGGGCAGGGCGGGGTTGCGTGTCGCGGAGGAGACCGCCAGCGCCCGCACCTTGCCGCCTTGCACATAGCCAACCGCGCTGCCGGTGACATCGAACATGAAGCCGATCTTTCCGCCGATCAGGTCTGCGATGGCCGGAGAGTTGCCTTTGTAGGGGACGTGGAGAAACCTGACGCCGCCACGCTGCGCGAGTAGTTCGGCGGCCAGATGGTTGGAGGCGCCCACGCCCGCGGACCCAAATGCGAGTCCGTCAGGGTGCGTCTTCGCGTAGGCGACCAGGTCCTGCACGTTCTTGAGCGGCGAGTCTTCCGCCACCAGTAGAGCGTTGGTATAGGTGTTGAGCAGACCGACCAGCGTGAAGTCCTTGAGCGGCCTGTATGTGGCGGACTTCTGCACCATCGGCGCCATCGTCAGGGTTGGGCTGCCGACGAAGAACAGCGTGTAGCCGTCGGGACTGGCCTTGGTGATCATGGTCGCGGCGATGGCACCGCCCGCGCCGCCACGGTTTTCCACCACCACAACCTGCCCAAGCACGGTGCCCAGATGCTGCGCGTAGATTCGCGCGGCGCTGTCGACCGGGCCACCTGCCGAGTAGCCGACGATCAGTTTGACCGGGCGTGCCGGGTAGATCCCGGACGCGCCCGCCACGCCCGCGGCCACGCACAGCATGGCGGCTATGAACCCTCTCTTCATCCTTGTCTCCTTGCTATCCGCTGCATCCGTGGCAGTGTTTTTATAAATTTATATGTACGTACATAGTAGCGGCTACTGATGGGGGGTGCGCAAGATCTGACGCACCTGCCCACCCGAGATGGGTGGCGCAAAAATCAGCGATGCTGCGCAGAGGAGAGGGGAGGCGGAAAGCCGGGAGATCGTTGGTGATCGTCGTGTACTATGTGCGTACAAGATCGGAGATAAGTTGGGGGCAGATTCGCAGCTGCACGGCGTATGAGAATCACCGCGCAGGCAGGCGCGGCAAGCCCGCCGCGCGGCAAGACGTTGGCCGGACGCGGCCGGCATTCGCAGCCAACACCCGTGCCAGGCCGTACAATGCGGCGGCATCCAGATCCAGACATCCATCGCAATGGCAACCGCCCAGAAGGACAGCAAGACCGAGTCACCCGCCCCCACGCGCTACGCCGAACTGGCGAGCACGCTGATTCGCGAGATATCCGAAGGCCGCCATGTGGTGGGCAGTCTGTTGCCGACCGAGCATGAACTGGCCGAGTTGCATGGCGTCAGCCGCCATACGGTGCGGGCGTCGCTGCGGATGCTGCAGGATCTCGGCTATATCTCGCGCAAGAAAGCGGTGGGGACCATTGTCGAGTCCGCCAACCCGGGAGCGTCGTATACGCAGTCGTTCGGGACGGCCGAGGATCTGGTGCGTGTGGCCGCCACCGAAGTGCGGGCGATCGAGGCGGTGCGCGATGTCACGCTGGACCGCGCGCTGGCGCGGCGGCTCGAAGCGCCGATCGGCAGCGCATGGGTGCTGCTGTCCGGCACGCGCGTGGATGCGCGCAAAGGCCAGACGCCGGTTGCGGTCGCGGATATCTATATCGAGGCCACGCTGGCGGGGCTGGTCGACACGATTCGGAATAGCCCCCAGGTGCTGGTCAGCGCGCTGATCGAGCGCGAGTATGCGATCGCGATTGCCGAGATCCGGCAAACGATCACCGCCACGCTGATCGAGGGCCCCCTGGCCGATCAACTCGGTGTGGAGGCTGGCACGGCGGGTATGCGGCTGGTGCGTCAGTACAAGGATTCGGCCGGCCGGATTTTGGAGATCACCGATACGGTGTATCCGGCCGATCGGGTGTCGGTGTCGTTTCAGCTCAGGCGCGGCAGGCACGCTGGCGCGTGACTTGCCACCGCTGTCCTGCGTGACGGCGGATGCAGCCCCGTCAATCCACCTTGACGTTGGCAGCCTTGACCGCGTCGCCCCAGCGCGTGACTTCGGCGCGCACGAAGCGGTTGAAGTCGGCAGGCCCCATCGTTTCAGGAATCGCGCCCAGTTCACCCATCGCCCTGGTCCACTCCGGGGTCTTCGAGATGCGGATGATCTCCGCGGACAGCTTGTCCGCTACCGGTTTGGGCAAGGGCGGTTTCAAGTCCAAGTGCAACAAAAACTCAATGCACTAAATCCGGCTGCTGGGCCAGCCGCGCCAAATGCTCGGCATAGACCTCGATGGGCTTGCGCCACCCCAGAGTCATCCTGGGCCGTCCATTGAGCTCATCGGCCACAGCGTCCAACTGCTCCTGGCTGTAGCCACTCAGATCAGTCCCCTTGGGGAAGTACTGGCGCAAGAGCCCATTGGTGTTCTCGTTGCTCCCCCTTTGCCAGGGACTGTAGGGGTCGCAGAAGTACACCTTCATGCCTGTGTTCTCGCTGAGCTGGCGGTGCTCGGCCATCTCGCTGCCCCGGTCGTAGGTCAGGGTCTGGCGCATCGGCTGGGCTATTGTCTTGAGCTTGTCGCTGAAGGCTTGCAGTACATGCGCCGCTGTGGCGGGGTTGGGGTGTGGCAGCTTGACCAGCACCACCAGACGGGTGGTGCGCTCGACCAGCGTGCCAATCGCACTGGCGTTAGCCTTGCCTTTGATCAGATCACCCTCCCAGTGGCCGGGCAACTGGCGATCCTCGATCTCGGGTGCTCGCACATGGATGCTCAGCAAGTCTTGCGTCTCCTTGCGGCGATCCTTTCCCCTGGAGCGGGGCCAACGTTTGGCGTGGGCCATGCGCAGGCAGGACACCAGCTCCTTCTTGAGCTCTCCCCGGGGCTGGGCGTAGATGCAGGTGTAGATGCTTTCGTGTGAGGCTTGCAAGCGGCGATCCTGTGGGTGAAGACGCTGGAGTTCGTTGGCGATTTGCTGGGGCGACCACTTGTGGCGCAGGTAGTCGCAAACCAGCGGGAACAAGGGCCCTTGGCGGTGCAGCTTGGGGCTGGGACGGGCTTGGCGTTTGCGATTGTCACTGCGCTGCTGGGCGAACTTGGAGGCGTAGCCCTTGCCGCCTGCATTGCGATTGCACTCGCGGCTGATAGTGCTCTTGTCACGCCCCAGGGCCCTGGCTATGGCGCTGAGGCTTTGCTTTTGCTGCAGCCCCAGGGCTATCGCATGGCGTTCGGTCTCACTCAACTGCTGGTAATTTTTCTTGGTCATCTTGGCCTCAATTCTCGGTGTTGCACTTCGGAATTGAGGCCGCCAAGTTCTTCGGCGCCACGACGCCGATCCATGGGTTGCCACGGAAGCCCGGAAAGCCTGATTCGGCGATCGTGGGCACGTTCGGCAGCGTCGACACCCGCTGTTCGCTGGCCACGGCAAGTGGTCTCAGCTTTCCGCCGCGAATCAGCGGCTCCGCAATCGACACCACTTCGAACATCACCTCTACTTGCCCGCCGACCACGTCGGTCATCGCGGCGACGCCGCCCTTGTAAGGGACGTGGGCGAGATTGATGCCTGCTGTTTGCTTGAACATTTCCATCACCAGATGATTGGTGACGCCGTTCCCGCCGGATGCGTAGTTCACCTTGCCGGGATGGAGCCTGGCATAGGCGACCAGATCCGCCACGGTCTTGAACTGCGAGTTCGGATTGACGACCAGCACCAGCGGAAAGACCCCGATCAGTGCCAGCGGCTCGAAGTCGCGCACGCTGTCGTAGCGCTGGTTCTTGTAGATCCAGCCGTTGACGGCCATCGGCCCGCTCGAGGTTGCCAGCAGCGTGTAGCCGTCCGGCTTCGCGCGAGCGACTTCTTCCGCAGCGAGTCCGGCACCCACGCCCGGCTTGTTCTCGACGTAGAACGATTGCTTGAGCGACGTCGAGAGTTGCTGCGCCAGCTTGCGGGCAATCACGTCAGTGGTCTGCCCCGCCGGAAAACCCACCAGCACCTTGACCGGTTTCTCCGGATAGTCGGCGGCAGCGGCGGGATGCATGACGGCAAGCGTCAATAGCAAGGTCGTCAGTGCGGTTCTCGCGAAGTTCATGTCCTGTCTCCTTTGTTGCTTGTTTTTGGTTGTCCTGTGTTTTCTAGCGAACGGCTTTTGTCTCCCGCAGGCCCTTGATGTCCCGTTCGGTGTAGCCGGTGGCCAGCAGGATTTCCTCGGTGTGCTCGCCCAGCAGCGGCGCGCGCCGACGTACCGCGCCAGGGGTGTCGCTCAGCTTGATGGGCACGCCGGCGATCTTCACCGGTCTGGCCGAGCCGGGCTGTTCGACTTCGACCAGCATCTCGCGCACCGCGTAGTGCGGGTCAGCAAAGATCTCCGCGGCGGTGTAGACCGGGCCGAACGGCACCTTGCCGCCGAGAACGGCAGCGATCTCTTCCTTTGTGCGCACGGTGGTGAATGCTTCGATCGCGTCGATGACCTGCTGCTGGTGCTGCACGCGGGCTGCATTGGTGGCGAACGCCTCGTCGGTGGCCATGTCCGGGCGGCCGATGGCGATGGCCAGCTTTTCCCAGAATGCATCGGTGGCGCAGGCAATCGAGACCTGGCCGTCGCGCGAGCGGAACAGGCCGAAGGGGCAGAGCAACGGGTGGCGGTTGCCTTCGGGCGCTGGTACCACGCCGGTGTAGGACGTCTGGTAGACGATGCGCTCGCACATGGCCAGTACCGCATCGGTCATGGCCACATCGACGAACTGACCGTGCCCGGTGCCGCGCGCGCGGTGCACGGCGGAGAGAATGCCAATGCAGAGCATCAGCGCAGGTATCGTATCGCCGACGCCCGGGCCGATCTTCGTAGCAGTGTCCCGGTCGGGGCCGGTGATGCCCATCATGCCGCCCATCGCCTGCGACACGACGTCGTAGGCAGGCCACTGCGCGTAGGGGCTTTCGCCGCTGCGTGGGTCGCCGAAGCCGCGTACCGTGCCATAGACCAGACGCGGATTGGTTTCGCGCAGGGTTTCGTAGGACAGGCCAAGGCGCTCCATGACGCCGGCGCGAAAGTTCTCGACCACGACGTCGGCGCTGTCTATCAGCTTGCGCAGGATCTCGCGCCCAGTGCTGCTCTTGAGGTCCACCGCGATCGACCGCTTGTTGCGATTGACGCTCTGGAAGTAGCCGCCGAATTCGCGCAGCGTGTCGTCGTCACAGAAGGGGCCGGTGATGCGGGTGCCATCACCGGTCATCGCTTCCACCTTGATCACGTCCGCGCCGTGATCGGCCAGCACCTGGGTGCAGAACGGTCCGGCGAGCATCTGCGTGAGGTCGACCACGCGCAGGCCGGCAAGGGCGCCGGGGGGATGGGTCTGGGTGTCTGCGTGGGTTTGCATGCGTGGGGCTCCGATGTGTGGGGTATCAGGCGGCGGCATCGGCGAACCAGTCATGCAGGCGCGGGTAGAGAACGGCGGCTGGCTGCGTGTCCAGCGCGGCGACGAAGGTCCAGAGTGCTTCGGCACGGGTCTGGCCCAGCAGGGCGCCGGCCTTGGCCTTGAGCTTGGTGGCCTTGGTGTCGTAGGACACCGGGGTGCTGAGATCGACGTGGCGGGACAGTGTCGCGCCGCTCCGGGTCAGCACCGTCGCATGACAGGCGGTGTCGGTAATCGCCGGGTCGGGGTGGATCTCGATGCGTCGCGCGAGGTTGGTCAATGCGGGGTCCTGGCAGCAGGCATCGGAAAACGACGCCAGCGATGCCGTGTCCACACCGGCCAGTACCATTGCCCCGGTCAGCGCGAGGCTGAACTTGGCCTCCAGGCCGGTTGTGGGTTGCGCGATGCAGCAGACCGGCAGCCATTGAGGCGCGATGGCCAGCGTGACGTGCTCGATGTCGCCGCCCGTCAGACGATGCTGTTCGCGCAGGCCGTGCAATGCCTCCAGCGCAGGATGCGTGCCGTGGCAGCACGCATGGAACTTGTACTGGACGTCGACGAAGCGGAAGGCTTCGGGTAGCCCGTCAAACGAATTGTCGAGGCAGCCCTGTCCGGCGCCATGTGTGGTGGCGAAACCGCCGGCGCATTCAATGGCGTCAGGGCGGGCGACGAATCCCAGGGCTGCGAGGGTGGCTGACTCCACGCCCGTGGACGCCGCCATGCCTGCATGGAACGGCTTGGCCATCGTGCCAAACTGGCACTTCAGTCCCGACGCGCGCGTGGCCGCGAGACCTAGCGCGTGGGCCGCGCGTTCCGCATCGAGATCCAGCAGCCGCGCGGCGGCTGCGGCGGCGCCGAAAGCGCCCGACGTGGCGGTCTGGTGGAACCCGGCGTTGTAGTGCGGGCGTCCCAGCCAGCCGCCGACGCGGCAGGTGACTTCCACCCCGGTCAGGAACGCTTCCAGCAGATCCTTGCCGCTGGCCTGCTGCTGTTCGGCCACGGCCAATGCGGCGGGCAGCACGGCAACGGTGGGATTGTGCGTGAGCACGAGATTCGATGGATGCGCGAGCACGGTAATTGATGGTCGGCTGCGGCACCGTCCATCACCAATGTTGCGTGCCGTCGGGCAACGCTGATGGACGTGGCGATCTATCGCGGTGGACCGGATGCGGAGCAGCGGCACTGATGTAACAAGGGGCCCGGCGGGCCCCTTGTTACTGGATCAGAAGTCGTTATCTGCGAGATCGCCAAGGCCATCAGGATGCTCCTGCCGATCTTCGGCCAGCCACTGGGCCAAGGCCAATTGATAGTGAGCATGCAGACGGTCGCGCAGATCGTCGAGCAATTCGATCACAGCCCAGGCCTGCGCGGGCGTCCAGTTGGCATCAATGAGCAGGGGCAGCCCCTGGGCGATGCCGGATGGCTGGTGGAAGGTCATGGTGATGTCGTCGTTGTGTTGATGGACGTGGCGGCGATGGCCAACGGCGCCACTCACCGCCTGGCGCGGCGGTTCAGGGTTGCGCTGTAGGTTTCCAGATAGAGCTTCTCGTCGATCTGCGGTAGCTCCCGCTGCGCGGCCTGGGCCAGAAGCTCGCCCGCCAGGTTCATCAGGATGCGGTAATTGCCGGCGGCGTGCTCACACAGGGTCTGGCGCAATGGCATGGTCATCAGGGTGGCGTTGCCGGCGGCGGCCAGCAAGTGGTCCAGGCAGGCCTGCAGCTCGTCGATGCTCGCACTCTCCAGCGCCAGACGGCAGCGGATGCGGCTGCCCAGCGGGATCAGGTCCTCGCGGCTGAACTTCTCCGGCAGGCGAGCGTCGCCGGCAAGCACCACGCACAGCAGCAATTGCGAGTCGAAGCGTGCCTGTGCGAGCAGGCGCAGTTCCGAGAGGGCTGGCACCGCCATCTCCTGGGCTTCATCGATGAGCAGCACGCAGCGGCGGCGGCTGGCCTCCATGTGGGTGAGCCAGCGCTCGCGCAGCGCCTTGAAGCCGCCCCAGCGATTGTGGGGCTTGAGCGGTACGGTAAAGATGTCGCTGAGCTCGCGATAGAAGTCCGCCAGATTGCTCTGTGGGTGAGCGATCGAGCCGACCATCAGATCGGGGACGCGCATGAGGCGCTGATGGAGCAGGCGCAGCGTGACGCTCTTGCCGCAACCGGGGTCGCCATGCACCATGGCGAAGCCGCCTTCGCGGGCCATACCGTTCTCAATGCGCCAGCAGAAGTGATCGAGCTTGGGTGGCACGAACACGGCCTCGACGGGGATGTCCTGGGCGAAGGGGTTGAACTTCAGACCGTACAAGGCCAGCAGGTTGGGTTGATTCATAGCTTGGTGGGTGCGGGTGGGAGATAGGCCGGCGGCAGGCCGGTGGCGGCGTGTTCGGCGAGCAACTGACGCAGCAGCGGCGCAGTGCCAGCCTGCGCGGGTTCCTCGTTAGCAGGCGAGGCACCCTTGGCCGTGAGATGCGCGCGCCGTGCGTCGGCATTGGCAGACTTGTCCAGCGGGAACACGGCGGCCAGGATCGCGCCGATGCGCGCATCGATCAGGTCGACTTGGGAGAGATCCCAGCGCGCGTAGCTCAGGCAGACTTGCTCGAGGTGGCGGTAAGCGCCGGGGATCTCGAAGCGCACGCCGTCCAACGTGAAGGTGCCGTCGGTTCTGCGCTGGCGGCGATGCTGGCGGATACGGAAGGCCCGGCGCAAGGCCAGCGCCTCGGGACTGGGGCGCGAGACGTCGGCACAGGACAGGTAGCGCTGCAGAGGCGTCGCCTCGAGTTCGGCGTGTTCCTTGTGGTGGTATTCCTGCTCGACCCAGGCCTGCGTGGCGAGGTTCAATTGCTCCAGGGTGAGGTGCGACTCACCTTCGAGCATGGCCATCAGCCGGGACTCGAGCTGTCCCCAGAAGCGTTCCTGCTTGGCATTCTGGTATGGGCTGTAGGGCAAGGTAGTCTGGTGCAGGATGCCCAGACTGGCCAGCCCCTCGACGAACTCGTCGGCCATCATGGCTGCGCCGTTATCGGTCATGATGGCCCGCGGCAGCCCTCGCTTCATGATCGCCTGCGAGACGCCGTGCACCAGCGAGGCAGTGGTCTCGTCGAGGAACCACTGCAGGTGGCAGACCAGCCGCGAATGGTCGTCCATAATGCAGAGCAGCAGCGGCTTGTGCCACTGCCCATCGGGGGTGAGCACCTTGCGCGAACCATGGTGGAAGTCCAGGTGCCAGAGCGCGGCCACGTGGTCGACCTCGTAGCTACGCACCTCGCGTGCCTCGCGGCGAGCCGCAGCAGCGATGGCCCCATCCGTGCTCGAGCGCGGGGTTGGCTTGCGCACCAGACCCTGCGCCTTCAGATACCGGCACACCGTGGTGTAGGACGGCAGCGTGTCCGGGCCATCCTTGGTCGCGACGCGCAGGTTGTCGTAATGCAACTGCATGGTCCAGCCGGGGTGCTGACGGTACTGCTCGACCAGCGCTTCGATGATGGCTGGGCTCAGACTGACGAAGTGGCCGCAATCGTCGCGCAGTCGGTTCTTGAGTTGATCGACCGGATCCTGGACGTGACGGGCCCGGTAATACCAGCGTTCGATGGAAGACGCGCCGAACTGAACGTCGGCGCCGGTGATGGGGTGCCGCCAGACCTTGGCGGCCAGTGCCTGGAACGCTTGCTGCAATTCTCCTTTGGCAGGCGGCGAAGCCAGCAAAGGGCCAATGACCGAGAAGCGCAAGCGCGCCCATCGGTTGCGATGATCAATCGATAGTGACATGACTCTCCGTTGGGGGGATAACGGGAGCAGGCTACGGGCAGTGCGGGTGACCCGCCATCGACATGTTCTGCGGGAGATTCCCCTATCTGGCGCATCCCTCAGCCAGCGTGGTCAGGCCGGGCCCAGCAGCAGAAGCAACACCGCGGCCAGACGCTCGTCTTCGCTGTCGTGCTCGACCGATTGCAGCAGGCAGTCGGGATAGATGAACGGCTCGGGCGTTGGCGGGATGAGGCCACGCAGCCACCGACCGACGGGGGTCTTGGGGAAGGTCTCGGTCCACCACTGACGCCAGCGCTTGAGCGTGGCCCAACTGATCGCCGGCAGGCCGTCCAGGCAGGCGCCAGTGGCACGGCTCGATCGCAGTACCAGGACAATGGCCAGCCAGACACGCCGGCCGAGAAAGCGCACCGAATCGGGCGTCATGCGTTTGCGGCATCCGGCACAGCACAGGCTCAGGCGCGTATTGCAGTCCGGGTGTGCTGCCGGTGGGCATCCGCGCGGCTTACGCGGATAGTTGGCACTGTGCAGCACAGAGCCGCAATGGCAGCAGCCCCTGTCTCGCGCCACCTTCATCAAGTCTTCGTCGATCCGGCGCAACAGGGCAAAAAACGCTGGCGTTTGTAGCAAGGCATGGCACACTGCTGAGGTCTCCTTCATTGCTCGACACAATAAAGGCGACATCTTCCCTCAGGCGCGTGCATGCACGCTCCCTGAGGGAACCCCTCCAGCGTCCATCACCGTTCTTGCTCAAATCCCCACGCTTTCGGCATCACGAAAGCTGCTTATGCACAGGGATGGCCGACGAAGTCGAAGTGCGTATCGTCGTAGTCGAGCGCGTGCGCGGCCGTGCCGTTCAGCATCGCGGCCGCGCGGGCGGGAATGCGCGCCGCCAGGCCGATTGCGCTCGCTTGCGCGGTGCCGCCTTCGCGGCTGACCAGCTCGCGCACAGCCACGCTGACCGGTTCGCCGGCCCCCGCGATCGCTACAGCCAGGCAGTCGTAGACGGACAACCGCGCCACGTCGAGCGCGGCGGCCGGAAAGCGCAGGGCTCGGTCAACCGCGATGCTGGCGGCGCGGGCGGTAATGCCGGTGGCAGGCATGTTCGAAGTCATCGCTTGCCCCGGAGATCAGGCTGCAACCTTGCCCAGCATGGCATCGGAGATGATGCGCATCTGGATCTCGGAGGTGCCTTCGAAAATCTTGGTCAGACGCGCATCGCGCCAGTAGCGCTCGGCCGCGAAGTGCGTGGTGTAGCCGGCGCCGCCATGGATCTGCAGCCCTTCGCTGGTCACGCGCTCGCACATCTCGCTGGCGAACAGCTTGACCATCGACGCCTCGGTGTCGGCGCGCACGCCTTCGTCGATCTTTTCGCACACGGTGTAGAGCAGGGCGCGGGATGCTTCGATCTGCGTCGCCATGTCGGCCAGCTTGAAGCGGATGGCCTGGAAGTTGCCGATCGGGGCGCCGAACTGGGCGCGGTCCTTCGCGTACTGGATCGAATCCTCGAGGCTGCCCTGGGCTAGCCCGATCGAGCGGGCCGCCGTGTGGGCGCGCGCCGTTTCCAGTCCGGCGGTGGTCAAGTAGAACGCTTTGCCTTCCTCGCCCACCATGCTCGAGTGCGGCACGCGGCAGTTGTCGAACGCCAGTTCCCAGGTGGTCCAGCCGTGGTAGCCGATTTTCGGGATGACGCTGCCTTTCACGCCTTCGGGCAGCTCGCCGCGCGGCTTTTCCACCAGGAATGCGGATAAGCCCTTGTGGCGCGCCTTCGGGTCGATCACAGGATCGGTGCGGCAGATCACCAGGATGAAGTCGGACTGGTCGGCGAACGTGCACCAGTACTTGTTGCCGGTGATGAGCCAGTCGTCGCCATCGCGCACGGCGCGGCAGGAGATGTTGGCCACGTCCGATCCGGCATTCGGCTCGGACAGCGAGAACGCACCCAGGAATTCGCCACGCGCCATGCGCGGCAGGTACTCGGCCTTCTTCTCGGGCGCCAGGCCCTTCAGCGCGCCGATCAGGCCATTGCCGCGGGCAATCAGGCTGCCCACGCTCATCCAGCCACGCGAAAGCTGCTCGGCCACGAGGCAGTACTCGTAGGCGCCCAGCCCAAGGCCACCGTACTCCTCGGGGATCAGGATGCCGAAGTAGCCAAGCTCGGCCATTTCGTCGATCAGGTCGCGCGGGATCTGGCCTTTTTCAGGGTCCAGCCTGTTGGCGATCGGCAGCACGCGCTCCATCGTGAACTGGCGCGCTGCCTCCTGAATCATGCGCCGCTCTTCGGTCAGTTTTTGCATCGACGACTCCTCACTTTCTCATTGGTTCGCTTATATGTACGGACATAGTAATCAGGGTATCCGGACTTTTGCAAGCGAAACTGTTGAGGTTGCTACGGAGGTAAGTGCGATATATGTGCGGTCTGACGGCCTGTACGCGGCCTTGGCGGCAAAGATCCCGGTTGACACTCGCGGTTTTCGTTGCGAGTATGTGCGTACAAATAAAACGGAGTGGACATGGAGAAGTGCCGCAGCGGTAACTATTTCGAGGACTTCCGGGTCGGCATGAAGATCAGGCATGCCACGCCGCGCACGCTGACCGAAGGCGACCGGAGTCTGTACATCGGCCTGACCGGCAGTCGGGCGGCGCTGTGCACGGCCGAGACCAACGCACGCGATCTGGGGATGGAGCGACGGCCGCTGGAAGACCTGCTGGTGTTCAACACGGCGTTCGGCAAGACCGTGCCGGATATCTCGCTCAATGCGGTGGCCAACCTGGGCTATGCGGAAGTGCGCTTTCTCGCCCACGTGTATCCGGGTGACACGCTGGCGGTGGAATCCGAGGTTATCGGCCTGAAGGAGAACACCAGCGGGAAGAGCGGCGTGGTCTACGTGCGATCCATGGCGCGTAACCAGCACGGCCGCGAGGTGCTGAGCTGGGTGCGCTGGGTGATGGTGCACAAGCGGGACCACGGTGCGGCGTGCGCAGAAGCGGTGGTGCCAGCCACGCAGGCTGTGGTGCCGAGTGCATGGATGCGTCGCGACGACTACACCGCGCGCGTTCGCGAGATCACGGCGATGACCGGCTTTGCGGACCTGTGGGACGACTACGCAGTGGGCGAGCGCATCGAGCACCCGGGCGCGATGACGATCAACGACAGCGACCACAGCATCGCCACGCGCCTGTACCAGAACACGGCCCGCGCGCACTTCGACGGTCATGCCATGGCGGCCGGCGGTGGACGGCGGTTGGTCTATGGTGGCCACATCATTTCGGTATGCCGCGCGCTGTCGTACGACGGACTGGAGAACGCGCTGTCGATTCTCGCCATCAACGGCGGCAGCCACGTGAATCCGACCTATGCTGGCGACACCATTGCCTGCGCGACGCAGGTGATCGAGAAGCTCGACCTGGGGCAGGGCCATCTCGGCGGGCTGCGGCTGCGCATGATCGGCGTGAAGAACGTCAGCGCGGCATCCATCGCGTTCCCCGCGCCCGGCGAGAGCCGGACCGCGCATCCATCCAGCGTGGTGCTGGACCTGGACTACACCATCGCCATCCCAAGGCGGTAATGCCCGGGCGCCAATGCCGAGGTGGCAACGACAAGGCGGTAACGACAAGGAGCGGGGTAGTCCCCGGTCCGTCCGACCCATCAAGAACACGACACACGACACACGACACACACGAGAGACAAAGCATGACAACCGCGACACACCCGAGAGATGCCCTGTTTGCCGGCGAGAAAGCCTTTCCCGCGCTGGCCGCCTGCGAGCACTTTGCCGGTAGCGAAAAGCTGATCGGCAAGGCCATGGACCTGCAAGCGGAGTACGGTCCGGTATTCGACGTGACCTGCGACTGCGAGGACGGCGCCGCCACGGGGCAGGAACGCGAGCACGCGGAAATGGTGGCGAGGATGATCGCCTCCGACCGCAATCGCTTCGGGCGCGCCGGCGCGCGGATTCACGATCCGTCGCACCCGGCCTGGCGTCAGGACGTGGAGATCATCGTCGGGCAGGCTGGCGGCCGGCTGGCGTATATCACCGTGCCCAAGGCCACGCGTCATGAGCAGGTGGCGGAGGTCATCGCGTTTATCCGCGAGACCGCGCAACGTGCCGGGCTGGAACGGCCGGTGCCAGTGCACGTGCTGATCGAAACGCACGGCGCGCTGCGCGACGTGTTCCCGATCGCCGAACTGCCGGACATCGAGGTGCTGGACTTCGGCCTGATGGACTTTGTCAGTGGCCATCACGGCGCGATTCCCGCTGCGGCGATGCGCAGCCCCGGCCAGTTCGAGCACGCGCTGCTGGCGCGCGCCAAGGCCGACATGGTGGCTGCGGCGCTGGCCAATGGCATCGTGCCTGCGCACAATGTCTGCCTGAACCTCAAGGACGCCGACGTGATTGGCGCCGACGCCAGCCGCGCGCGCAATCAGTTCGGCTTCCTGCGCATGTGGAGCATCTATCCCGCGCAGATCCTGTCGATCGTCAACGCCATGCGCCCGGACTTTGCCGAGGTGGAGGACGCCGCCGGCATCCTGCTCGCCGCGCAGGATGCCGACTGGGGACCGATCCAGTACAAGGGCGAGCTACATGACCGCGCCACCTACCGTTACTTCTGGGAGGTGCTGGAGAAAGCCCGGGTCACCGGCATGGCGATGCCCGCGGAAGCGGAGCGCCGGTTTTTCGCTGCCTGACTTTCGCTACTCGACTTTCGGTATCCGACTTTCGCTGCCTGGCCTTCACTGCCTGACGCAGCGGTACCGGCGCCCCGCGCGACCAGCTTGGCCGCGCCCGGGCGCCGGTTGTCCTTTCGGCTGTCGCGCCTTGCCCCTTGGCATTTCCTGGCGTGGTTGACGCCCTCAGCCTTGCTGCCCCATAATTCTCTTTAGCGGAACTATCGTTCTTGTAGATAGAACGAATGAAAATCTGCAAAAAGGAGACGCGACCGCACATGTCCATTGCGGCGCAACGTCACGCCGGTTGTGAGCAGCGGCTTCGAGACATTCTCGTCAGCACCGTCATCCGGCGTGCCGTACTCCTGGATTTCACAATCATTGGAGTCACGTAAATGCAGGATCAATCAGACCAGACCCGCGCTCTTTGGGTCGACGGCGTCAGTGTTTTCACCCCCGCACGCACTTTCGATTCCGTCAATCCGGCCACGGGCGAGGTCAACTGGCAGGTCGCCTTTGCCACGGCCGAGCATGTGGCGGCTGCCGTCGCGTCCGCCAAGCGGGCGGTCAATGATCCGGCGTGGCGCAAGATGCTGCCCCACGTGCGGGCCGGCATCCTGATGCGGATTGCCGATGCCATGACAGCGCGCGCCGACGAGTTCGCGCGGCTGCAGATGCTTGAGAACGGCAAGGTCTGGTCGGAGTGCCGGGCCCAGGCCCTTTCCGCGGCCTCGACCTTCCGCTTCTATGCCAGTGCCTGCGAAACCCTCGGGTCGGAAGTGACGCCGTCGCGCGGCAACTATCTGTCGATGACGGCCTATGAACCCTATGGCGTCGTCGCCGCGATCACGCCGTGGAATTCCCCGTTGACGATGGAAGCGCAAAAGGTGGCCCCGGCCCTGGCCGCCGGCAACGCGGTGATTCTGAAACCCTCTGAAGTCACGCCGTCGGGCGCGTTGCTGCTGGCGCAGGTGGCGTTCGAGGCGGGCTTGCCCAAGGGCCTGCTCAACGTCGTCACCGGCGACGGCAGGGAGACCGGTACGGCGCTCGTCGAGCATCCTGATGTCCGCATGGTGTCGTTCACGGGCGGCACGGCCACCGGGCGCAGCATCGCCGGCATCGCCGCGCAGCGGCTCATCCCCGTAGCGCTCGAACTTGGTGGCAAGTCTCCGCACATCATTTTCGAGGACGCGAACATCGACGCCGCGATCAATGGCGTGGTCGATGGCATTTTCGAAGGCAGCGGCCAGTCGTGCGTCGCAGGGTCGCGGCTCTTCGTGCAGCGTTCGATCTACGACAAGGCCGTGGGTTTGCTGGTCGAACGCGCCCGCGCGTTGCGTGTTGGCCTGCCAGACGTCGCGGGCTCGCAACTGGGCCCGCTCGCGGGCTTCGCGCATCGGGATCGCGTCGAGCGCTTCGTCAGCATCGCGCGCGAGGAAGGCGGCCAGATTCTCGCAGGCGGCCGTCGGCCGCCCGAGGCGGCGCTGCAGGCTGGCGCGTTCTTCGAGCCGACCGTGATCGGTGGGTTGTCCAATAGCGCGACTGCGGTGCAGCAGGAAATCTTCGGGCCAGTGCTTTGCGTCCTGCCTTTCGGCGACGAGGATGACCTGATCGCGCAGGCCAACGACTCAGCCTTCGGTCTTGCCTCCGGCATCTGGACGGCAAACTACCAGCGTGCATGGCGCGTGGCGCGGGCGCTGGAGACCGGACTGGTCTGGATCAATACGTACAAACAGTTGTCGATCGCCACGCCGTTCGGCGGCTTCAAGGACAGCGGCATCGGGCGGGAGAAAGGCGTCAACGGTGTGCGCCTCTACCAGCAAAGCAAAGGCATCTACTGGAGCATGGACGAGAAGAACTTCCCGTCCGACGGGGCCCTGGCCTGACGTCTACCAGTTTCCAGATCAGGAGCGCATCAAATCATGCAGGCAATCAAGACTATTGGATTTATCGGTGTTGGCGTCATGGGCGAGCCTATGTGCCGCCACCTGGCGCAGAAGAGCGGAGCGACCGTCCTCGCGTGCGACCGCGATGCCGCGCCGCTGGCGCGTCTGGCCGAATGCGGCGTGCGCGCTGCGACGATGGCAGAGGTCTCTGCGCAGGCGGACATCGTCTTCCTGTCGCTGCCCTCTGGCGAGGTGGTCGAATCGGTGGTGCTGGGCGAAAACGGCCTGCTGGCCGGTGGCCGCGCCGGTCAGATCATCGTCGACCTGAGCACGTCCACGATGAACACGGCACGCAAGGCTGCGGAGGCCATGGCGGCCAGGGGCATGAAGTTTGCCGATGCGCCGGTCATGCGCACGCGTGCAGCGGCCGAAGCCGGCACGCTGGCGGTGCCGGTGGGCGCTGACGACGCGCTGTTCGCGCTGGTTGCCCCGTTCATCCGCATGTTCGCCTCGGATGTCGTCCATGCCGGTGGCGTGGGCGCGGGGCAGGTCGTGAAGATCCTCAACAACATGGTGCTCTACGAGACCGTGCTCGCACTGTCTGAAGCGCGTGCGATCGGCGTGCGAGCCGGTCTTTCGCCGCAGGGGCTTTTCGAGGCGCTTTCCATTGGTTCGGCCGACAGCTTCGCGCTGCGCAATCACGGCATGAAGGCGATTGCGCCCCAGGTCTTTCCGGAGCGCGCATTCCCGGTGACCTACGCGCGCAAGGACATCAGCTATGCCGTAGCCCTGGCTGACCAATTGGGTGTGGAAGCCACTGGCGCGAAGAACCTGATGAACTGTCTCGATCAGGCCATCGAGGCTGGCCACGGCGACAAGTACGCACCGGCCATCAGCCTGGTATTCGAAGGCAAGTAACTCGGGGACGAAAGCGGCGGAAGTCGCTGGCGAGGGGGCTCTGGCCACGACGCAAAAACGTGGCCAGAGCGTGCCGATCAGGCGCGGCGCTTCGCGGCTTTTGGCGCATCCGGAGCGGCATCGTCCGGCCAGCGGCCACCGAGTGCCTGGGTTGCCCTGCTGGCCGCCTCGAGCAGCAGGTCCGTCATGCGGTTCACGGCGAGTTCGGAGAAGCGCTCGAGCGGACCGGACAGGGAGAGGGCGCCGAGCAGCGTATTGCCAGGCCCGAATACGGGACTGGAGATGGCGCCGCACAGCGGATCGCGCTCGCCGAACGAGGTGAACACCACCGGGGTGTCCGCGGTGGCGGGCGCTCCGGCGCCATAGGCAATCAGTACCTTGCCGGGCGCGCCCTTGCGCAGGGGGAGGACGTCTCCGACGCGCACGCGGTCGAGCGTGGAGTGGGAGGAGTCGATGCGCAGCAGGCAAATGCGGTTGTCCGGACCGTGCGGCACATGGAACGACGGGCTTTCGGTCCCTTTAGACACCAGCCATTCCATGACCGGATAGATGGCCTCCTGCAATCCGTGACTTGCCTCGAAGGCGCGCCCGAACAGGAAGGCCAGCGAGCCAAGCGTGTAGCGCTTGTCGGGCCGTTGCACGACCAGGCTGCTCCGTTCGAGCGAGGCCAGCAGACGTAGCAGCGTGCTCTTGTACATGCCGGTCGCCCGTGCCAGGTCGGCAAGGGTCTGCGGCGCGCCAGCCTGGGCCAGCGCAACAGCGATGGCAAATGCGCGGTCGACTGCCGCAACACCGTCGGTTTGACCTGCAGCCGCGTCGGGAGGAGTTTGCAACATGTCTGAAGTGGAAGAAGTGAAAAGACAGGGTCGGCGGGCTACATAGCGCTGGCTGCCGACTGGCTGCCATGGGCTCAACAGAATACCGGTTCTGCCGCAAAGGCACGTTGCCTCGTGGCGGCCGCAAATTTTAGCTTGGCGCGCTCCCGTAGTGGACGACTTCTGATCCATTATTCGGCTAGAATTCTGTTCAGAAGAATAAATATTCCGTTCGACGGAACAAGACGGCTGGATCGCGGGCTCCATGGCTGAGTGGCGTTCCAGTTGTTTTTGAACAGGCGATACCCATCGCCCACCGCAAGAAGCAGTTAGGAGACTTAGGATGAATATTCGCAATCGGGTCGCAGGCTTGCTCGCCTGTCTTGGCGTGCTTTCCGTTTCGGGCACTGGGGCCGCGAATGCGGCGGACGCCCCGGCATTTCCGACCAAGCCGGTGTCGATCGTGGTGCCGTACGCCGCCGGTGGCGCCACCGACATCATTGCCAGGCTGATCGGCAAGCGCCTGGGCGAAGTGTGGAAGCAGCCCGTCGTCGTCGTGAACAAGCCCGGCGCTGGGACTGTGCTCGGCGCGGGCTTCGTGGCGAAGTCTCCGGGCGATGGCTACACCCTCTACATGACGACCGCGGCCCATACCATCAGCAGTAGCCTGTATCGGTCCCTTCCCTACGACCCGGTCAAGGACTTCGCCCCGATCAACCTGTCGGCGATTGTCCCGCTGGTGCTCGTGGTCGGACCGACCGTCCCCGCCAAGGATCTCCCCGAACTGCTGGCGTACGCGCGCAGCCATCCGGGCGCGACGTATGCCTCGCCCGGTAACGGTTCACCGCAGCATCTCGCGGGCGCGCTGTTCAAGTCGAAGGCTGGTCTGGAGCTGACGCATGTCCCCTACAAGGGCGATGCGCCGATGCTGTCCGACCTGATGGGCGGGCAGGTGCAGATGGCGTTCGTCACGCTGTCATCGGCGCTGCCGCATATCAAATCCGGCAAGCTCCGCGCGATTGCGCTGGCCCATTCGAAGCGCAGCCCGACGTTGCCGAGTGTGCCGACGTTTACGCAGGCTGGCCTGCCGTTCCAGGCGGCCACGTGGTTCGGTCTCTTCAGCCCGGCGACCATGCCGCCCGGCCTGCGTCAGAAGATCAACGAGGACGTGACGCGCATCGTGGCGGAGCCCGCCACGCGTGCCAGCATCGAGGACCTGGGCGGCGACGCGGTCAACGAAGGACCGAAGGAGTTCTCGGCATTCATCGATAGCGAGAGCAAGCGTTGGGCCGAAGCGGTGAAAGTTTCCGGCGCGCAGGTCGACTGATTCGTCGACTGATCCGACAATTGATCTGATACTCGGCGGGCATCGCATGCAACGGGCGATGTCCCGCGCCTTTAGTGGCGCGACGCCGCCGGAAGTGGGCCTGGTGGGCGTAGACTGCGTGTCACGCCATTCGTGAGCGGCTGCCCGGCAGCCATCAAGAGATCACCATGCCCCGATACGTCGCCTTTCTTCGCGGTGTCAGTCCGATGAACGCCCGGATGCCCGAGCTTAAGCATTGCTTCGAAGCAGCGGGTTTCTCCGAGGTTCGGACGTTGTTGTCCAGCGGGAACGTCGTGTTCGACGCGCGTTCGGCGTCCACCACAGCGCTGGAGCGACGCGCCGAGAAGGCCATGCACGCCGAGTTGGGTCATAGCTTCGGCACGTTCATTCGGCCCGCCGGCTATCTCCGGGACCTGATCGAGGCCGATCCATTTGCCGAGTTTGACCTGGCGCCCGGGGCCAAGCGGGTCGTCACCTTTCTCCGCAGTCCGGTGGCGCCCGAAATCACACTGCCAATCGAGCGCGATGGCGCCAGCATCATCAAGGCCAGCGCGGCGGAAGTCTTCAGTGCATATTTGCCGGATCCGAAGAAAGGACCGGTATTCATGACGCTGCTTGAGCGCTCGTTCGGGAAGGACATCACCACGCGCACGCTTGACACCGTTATCAAGTGCGCGCGGGCCTAGAGTCACGATCAAAGCGATTCTGGCGTACTTGTACTGTCCGCAGCCGGGCGTTCAGCCAGAGCCGCTTCGCCCCAATTTGATGGCGTCTCTTGGACGCGGGGCCAGGGCTCAGCCTGAGTTCTGAATGCCGCCGAAGTACAGATCCGTGCGTCGATGCTCCCATGCCGGAAGCGCCTCGCGCAGGCCGGCCACGCGCTCTGTATCGAGTTCGGCGGTGATGAAGCCGGTGGTGTCCGGCATACAGGCCAGCACGGTGCCCCAGGGGTCAATGATCATGCTGCGCCCCAGGCAGGGCAGGGCGGGTCCCGGGCCGCCGATCTGCGCGGCGGCAATCACGTAGCACTGGTTTTCGATGGCACGGGCCCGCAGCAGCGTCTCCCAGTGGTCGCGTCCGGTGTGCACGTTAAAAGCGGCGGGCACCAGCAGCACGTTGGCGCCGCGTGCGCGCAGGGTCCGGTACAGCTCGCCGAAGCGCAGGTCGTAGCAGATGCTCAGACCCAGGGTCAGGCCGGCAGCGTCCACGGTATGCAGGCCGTCCCCCGGCGCGAAGTCGGCTGACTCGCGATAGGGTTTGCCATTCACCACGGCGTCGTACAGGTGCACCTTGCGATAGCGTGCGGCAATGCCACCATCTGGCGCGAACGTGATGCCGCTATTGCCGAGGCGGGTCTCGCCTGGCAGGCGTTCATGCATCGAGCCCAGATGAATCCAGCAACCGGTGCGTTGCGCCAGCGAGGAGATGTGCTCGGAGACCGGGCCCGGAACCGCGCTGGCGGCCGCCTGTAGCGCGTTGGCATCGCCGCGGACATCGCTGTACTCCGGCGTAACGATCAGTTTCGCGCCGTCCGACGCGGCGGCAAGAATCCAGTGTTCGAGTGCCGCCAGGTTAGCCTCGCGGTCCTGCCGGCTGTCGATCTGGATGGCAGCGACTTTTATCCGCATCATTCCGCTCCGTTCTCGTCTTGCTGCGCGGCAAGCGCCTGCGCCACGATCCGCGCCGCTTCGGCCAGCCATTGCGCGCCATCGCCACCGTGCAGCGTCTGCGCGGTGCGCGCGTCGGTGAAACCGTCGGCCAGTACGGCCAGCACGACGCTGTAGGCGCCTACGGTCAGAATGCCGGCGTCGTGACGAAGGCCGGGCAACTGTCCGGTCTTGTTGGCCAGCATGGCACCGGCTGGCAGCGCCGCGCCGAAATGGGCGCGCTCGCGCTGATCGGCCAGCAGCCCTAGTGCGAAGTCACGCAGCGGGGCTGGCAACGATCCATCGCGCAGCAGCCAGCACAGCGGGGCCGCAGCGTCGCTGGCGCTCGTGAAGTTGTCCAGCCCTGCGGCGCGCGCGGCGGCGTCCATCATGCGACGCTGCAGCCGCGTCTGCCCGAGTCCCGCGCGATCGCACCAGTCGTTCACGCCCTCGAAGCCGAGCAATTCGATCAGCGCATTGGTCGCCAGGTTGTCGCTCAGCACGATCATCAGCCGCACCAGTTCCGCCAGCGTCAGGCTCTGGACACTGGGCAATTGGCTGAGGATGCCAGTACCGCCCACGCGCTCGAGTCCGTCCAGAGAGAAGCGTTGCTCAAGCTGCAGATGACCCTGCGCCACCTGTTCCAGCAGCGTGAACAGGATCGGCAGCTTGATGATGCTGGCCGATGGCTGCACGCGCTCGGCCTCGCGCTCCAGCACCACCTTGCCATCGGCAAGCCGCAGGCTGATCGCGACGCGTGCCTGCGTGCCGGCCAGCAGCGGTGCCAGCGCGGTTTCTACCCGCGCGCGAAGCGCGGCCGCATCGGGAATCCGGCTACCTAGCGGAAATGCCACGAGTTCCATATCGCCTCCTCAGACCAGCAAGAAGAACAGCCCAGAGAACAGACAGAGATTCACGATGATCACCGCCCAGCCGTTGTAGAGCATGTACTTTAGCTGGGTCGAACGGGCCAGGCCCATCTGGCCGAACATGTCGGAGGTAGGGAAGGGGCCGAACCAGTCGATCTGCGAGCTGCCAAGGATCACGGCGGTGGTGGCCGCGGGGCCGACGCCGGCGGCGGCCAGCAGCGGGCCGAAGATCTTGGCCGTGAAGGTCATCTGCGCGACTGCCGCGCCGGGGATGTGTCCGATCACGTTGAACCACAGGATGATCACGCACAGCATGGCGCCGCCGATGCCTGCCAGGTGCGGGCTGGCGATATCGAGCAGTGCGTGGTAGGCGTTGAGCTTGTCCACCAGCACCAGCACGGGGTTGAACAGCCAGAACAGGAAGAAGATCCAGATCAGCTTGCCTGCGCCGGCATACATCGCCTGCAGGATGGCACGCGGACCCATGCCGCCGGCCAGGCCGGTGGTGGCGGCCAGCGACACCATGACGATGATGGCGAAGGCAAAGCCGGCCTTGACGATCACGCCGGCCGTGGCCAGCCCGATGATGGTCAGGCAGAACGCCCATGCGGCGCGTACTGCCGTGCGCGGTGGCGTGGCGGACAGGTCGAACGCGGCGATGCCGTTCTTGGCTTCGTCGTACTGGTGCTCGGCCTCGGTCATCTTCTGGATGCGGCCCGACATGAACCAGCCGCTGGCGAGCGTGGCCGCCGCCATCGGGATGCCGGCCACCATCAGGTATTCCGGGTAGCTCAGGCCGGTCAGCCCCAGCACGGTCACGACGTTGGGCGTGAACGGTCCGAGCACCAGGCCGGCGGAACCCGCGGTCTGGAACAGCGCGGCCACCGCCGGCGGCGACAGGCGCACCGCCGCGGCGATCGGGATCACCACGGCGGCAATGATGGCGTTACCGCCGGCCAGCGTGCCCAGCGCGCCGCAGATCAGCGTGGAGGTGACCATGATGCCGAGGCGCACGCGTACCTGATTGGACAAGCCGATACGCCGCACAATGGCGCGCACCAGTTGCTCGGCGGCGCCCGTGCGCGAGGCCACTTCGCCCACGCCGGCGCCCAGCACGATGATCAGGCCGACAACCGCGATAAAGGAGCCGAGCGAGTCGGCCAGCAGTTTGCCCATGCCCACCGGCGTCGTGCCGGTCATGATCGCGCCGAGCACGATGGCGGCGATGGTCGACAGCACGATGTCAACGCCGAGCAGCGCGATGATGGCGAACACGAGCACGGGCGTCAGGCCCCAGAGGCTCGTCTCGCCGGGCATGGCCAGGTGCGTGTACAGGGCGATTGCCAGACCCGCCACGAACACCGCGATCGCCGCGATGCGCCGGCTCGGCTGCAGGTCTGAGGAAGTGGGGGCTTTGCTTGCTACTGATGTCATGTGACGGCTCCTGCCTGCTCTCGTCTTATCTTTGTGTTGTCTTGTATTGCTGGACGGGCAGGCCTCTGCCGGCGCTGCCCGCTCCCGTCCCTGTGCCTGCGATGTTTGCGAGGCTTACTGCGGCGTGATGCCAGCCTTGCGGATCACCGTGCCCCAACGCTCGTATTCCTGACGGATCTGGCGGGCAAAGGCATCCGGCCCGACCGAGACCGGGAAGGCGCCGGCATCGACAAGGCGCTGCCGCGTGTTGGCATCGGCCAGCGCCGCCTGGAAGGCCTCCACCAGGCGGGTGCGAACCTCCGGCGGCAACTTTGCCGGCGCTACCACGCCATACCAGGCGCTGACGTCATAGTCCTTGTAGCCCTGCTCGGCGAAGGTCGGGACGTCGGGCAGCTTGTCGTTGCGTTGCGTGCCGGTGATGGCGAGCGCGCGCAGCTTGCCCGCCTTGATGAATGGCAGGGACGACGGGAAGTTGTCGAAGATGACCTTGACGTTGCCGCCGATTGCATCGTTGAGCGCCGGCGCCGAGCCCTTGTAGGGCACGCTGATCATGTTCGCGTCGTTGAGTTGCAGGAACCAGGCCATGCCGAGGTCGTTGATGCCTCCGGCACCGGCGTTGGCGTAGCTTTCCTTGCCGGGGTGCTTCTTCGTGTAATCCACGAACTCCTTCAGCGTGCGGGCCGGGAAGCCGGGGTGCACGCTGAGGATGTTGGGGCTGCTGACCAGATTGACGACCGGCGTGAAGTCCTTGACCGGGTCATAGGGCGGCTTGGCCAGCAGATGCGGCGCGGTGCCGTGCGTGCTGACCGTGGCGAGGCCGAGCGTGTAGCCATCGGCCTTGGCGCGCGCCACTGCATTCATGCCGATCGTGCCGGCCGCGCCGACGCGGTTGTCGACCACGATCTGCTGGCCCAGGATCTCCGAAGCCTTGCTGGCAACGATACGCCCCACGACGTCGGTCGGACCCCCGGCGGAAAAGGGGATGACCAGCGTGATCGGCCGGTCGGGATAGGCGGCGTGCGCCAGCGTGGCGGTGCCCAGCGCGATGGCGCCGAGGACGGGCGCCAGAAGGAAGTGTCTGCGTTTCAAGTTGGGTCTCCTCATGATTCTTGTCAGGATGGATGTTGTCGGGGGCGGCGGGCCGGTAGTCGGGTCGTCCGGCTCAGTGGCGCAGGAACTGTCCGGCGGCAGCGCCGGTGGCGCCATCCGGGCCCCAGACCTGCACGCCGTTGACATAGACCGCTTCGATGCCGGCCGACGGCTCGCACGGCTGCGTGTAGTCGGCGCGGTCGATCACCTGTTCGGGATCGAACAGCACCAGATCGGCGGCGTAGCCCACTTCCAGCACCCCACGCCCGGGCAGACCAAAGACCGAGGCTGGCAGCGACGTCATGCGGCGCACGGCGTCTTCGAGCGTCAACAGGCCCAGTTCGCGGGCGTAGTGGCCGAGCACGCGCGGAAAGCTGCCCCAGAGCCGTGGGTGCGGGTAAGGGCCGGGAATGCCATCCGAGCCGATCATCGTGCGCGGGTGAGAGAGCACGCGGCGCAGGTCGCCCTCATCCATCTGGAAATAGATCGCGGTGGCCGGTCCGAGCCGGGCGGCAGCTTCCTCCAGCGATACATTCCAGTCGGCGGCGATGGCCGACAGGTCCCGGCGTGCCTGCTCGGGATACGGCTGCGAACTCGTGACGATGATCCGTTCCGCCTCGCCGACGAACTCGGGCAGCAGCACCGTGGAGCTGGCCGTGTAGGGGTAGACGTCGAGGGATACGTCCTGGGTGGCCAGCGCCTTGTCGATCAGGCTCAGGGTGACGGTGGTCTTGCCGAAGTTCTTGCGCCCGATGCATTTGTGGTGCGAGATCACGACAGGTAGCGCGGCTTCGCGGCCGATCTCCAGCGTTTCGCCAACGGCCTCGATGACCTGGTCGCGCTCGCTGCGCATATGGGTGGTGTAGATCGCGCCCGGGTGACGCGCGGTCACGCGCGCCAGGGCCACCACTTCGGCGGTTGGCGCCGCGCGGCTTGCCGGATAGCTGAGGCCGGTGCTCATGCCCAGGCCGCCATCGCTCAGCGCCTGGTCGAGCATCGCGGCCATCGCCTCGATTTCCTCGGCGGTGGCGGCACGCGTGGTATCGGTCATCGCGCCCGCGCGCAGCGTGCTGTGGCCCACCAGCAGACCGACGTTGACGCTGGGTGGCGAGGCCTCCAGCGCGCGCCGGTAGTCGGCGACGGAGGGAAAGCGGTAGTCCGAGACCTCGCCCAGCAGCATCAGCGGCTGCGGCAGGCCGTGGGTCGGTGTTAGCGGCGCGATGCTGATGCCGCAGTTGCCGGCAATCACGCTCGTCACGCCCTGGCTGGTCTTGGCCGCCATTGCAGGCGTGCTGAGCAGGGCGCTGTCATCGTGCGTGTGCACGTCGATGAAGCCGGGCGCCAGCACATGGCCGGTTGCGTCGACGGTACGCGCGGCCTGCCAGCCGGAGCAGTCACCGAGCGCGACAATGCGTCCGTCCGTCACGGCCAGTGCGCCGGTACGACGTGTGGCGCCGGTACCATCGATCAACGTGGCGTTGGTGAACAACAGGTCGCAGGATGGCATGGGATCAGTCCTTCGGAGATAAGCGTTGGCGCGGGGGCGACTCAGCCGAGTGCCGCGTAGGCGAGGATCTCGACTAGCATCTCGGGCCGCCCGAAACCCACGGTCACGATGGCCGCGCGGTTGGGATAGGGTGCCGGAATCATCTCCGCATAGACCCGGTTGAAGACGGCGAGATCGGCACGGTCGGTCACGTAGACGATGACCTGGGTCAGGTCGGCAAGGCTACCACCGGCCGCATCCAGCGTCTGCTTCAGGTTCTGCAGCGTCTGGCGCGCCTGCGCTTCCATGCCGCCTTCCACCACGTTGCCGTCGGCGCCGGTCGGGATCTGCGTGGTGAACAGGATGCCGTTGCCCAGTACCGCCCATTCGACGGGAGCAGCGGATCGAGGCAGGCCGGTATCGATGATCTGTTTCATGGTGTGTTGCGGGTATCGGTGTGAGGGGAAGCGATGTTGGCCCGGCATCAGCGCGTCAGCGCATTAGCGCATCAGCGCGAACGCCGATGCATCCAGCGACGAGGGGCGGCCGGCCATGGCGTCGGCGAGCAGCGCGGCGCTGCCGCAGGCCAGCGTGAAGCCCAACGCGCCATGACCGGTGTTGAGCCACAGGTTGTCGTACGGCGTGGCGCCGATCAGCGGCTTGCTGTCGGGCGTGGCAGGACGGCCGCCGCACCACGAGGTTGCCGCGTCGAAGTTTGCGCCGTCCGGGAAGGTTTCGCGCGCCTGCCGGGCCAGCAGGGCGACGCGACGTGCATCGGCACGCGGATGGCGGCCAATCAGGTCAACCATGCCGGCGATGCGCAACCGCTCGCCCAGACGGGCGTAGACCACCTTGTAGTGCAGGTCCGTCACGCTGATGGCAGGGGGATGATGGTGGCCCGGTTGCGTCGGCGCGGTCAGGCTGTAGCCGGTCAGCGGATACAGTGGCAACGTCACGCCAAGCGGCGCCAGCATCGGCACGCTTTGCATGCCGGCAGCGACCACGAAGGCATCGGCCTCGATGTCACCCGCATCGGTGCGCGCGGCCACCACGCGTCGCCCTGCGTGCCGCAGCCCCGTCACCCGCGTACCGCAGCGGAAGCTCGCGCCGAAACGGCGCGTGGCGGCCGCGGCCAGGCCAACGGTGAAAGCATGGCAGTCACCAGCTTCCTCGCTAGGGGTGTGGATGCCGCCGGCCAGCTTGTGCTGCACCGATGCTAAGGCCGGTTCGAGCGCCACGCAGGCCGCGGCGTCCAGCGCCTGCTGGCGGCTGCCAAGCGAGGCCTGATATTCCAGTTGCCGCCGGGCGCCGTCGAAGGCAACCGGATCGCGATACACCACCAGCTTGCCGTTGCGCTGATAGTTGAAGTGCAGCGCCTCGCGCTCGACCAGTTCATGCACGCCATCGCGGCTGAGCTGGCCCAGCCCGAGCAACTGCGCGGTGACTTTCTTGGCCACGCCGGTGCGGCAGGCACGCAGGAACTCGAGGCACCAGGTCCACTGGCGCCAATCAAGGCGAGGAACGAAACGCAGGGGCGAGTTGCGGTCGAGCAGCCATCCCGGCAGCTTGGGCAGCACGGCCGGGTCGGCCAGCGGCGCCACGTAGCTGTAGCTGAGTTGCGCGCCATTGGCCAGGCTGGTTTCCTGTGCCAGTTCGTCGCGCGCTTCCAGCAGGGTAACGGTATGCCCCTCGCGCGCCAGATAGTAGGCGCTCGCGACGCCAACCACTCCGCCACCCAGTACGCATACCCGCATGTTTCTCTCCCCAACCTTGAAAATGACCTGCCGCCCGCAACTGCGGGCAAGGCGACAGTGTTGACGAGAGCGGGGTAGGGTTCAAATGACCTTTAGCGCATACCCTATAACCTGAGGTTATTCAGGCCGGCCCGGCAGCGCCGCCTCGAACTGGGATCCGAGGATCGCCAGCAGGGTGTCGTGGGCGTGCGAGGACGCCGCGCCGTCCGCGTAGATCGCGGCCACGCCCACCGACAGGGCGGGCTCCAGCGGGCGGATCAGCAGTTCCTCGCCGCTAGCGCGCTGCGAGAACTGTGCCGTGAAATGGTCGACCAGAGCGTAGCCGACGCCGCACTCCGCCAGCGCGGCGGCCACGTAATAGGTACGCGCCTCGATCATCGGCGTGCGCTCCTCCAGCCCGAGATCGCGGAAGGCCTGGGCGATCAGGCCACCCAGCGGGTCGCTGTTGCCGATGCCGATCCAGTGCTGATCGTCGAGCGCGGCCAGTTGCACCGGCCCATGCGGCGGTGCGTTCGAGGCGGGGCCGAGGTAGACGACTTCCGCTTGCCCGAGAGCGCTCGATGTCACGCCCGGGCGCGGGGCCGGGTCGAAGACCACGGCGATGTCGAGTTCGCGCGACATCACCAGGCCTTGCAGTTCGTCGCCATGCCGTGTCTCGATTTCCAGCGAGACGCCGGGGCAGCGCTGGCGAAACTCTCGCACCGCCTGCGGGATCAGGCTCAGGCCCAGGCTCGGCAGGCAGCCAATGCGCAGATGGCCCTCGGGATGGCGTCGCAGGTTGCGCGCGAGCTGGCGCACGTTCTCCAGGTTAGCGAACAGATGCACCGTTTCGGCGTGCAGCAGTTGCGCCTCGCGCGTGGGCAGCAGCCGGCCGTGCGCGCGGGTGAACAGCTTGAAGCCGAGGTCGCGTTCCGCGTGGGCCAGCACCTTGCTGGCCGCGGGCTGGGAGATGAAGAGCAGTTCGGCGGCCCGGCTCAGCGAGCCGGTACGCATGACCGCATGGAAGATTTCAAGGTGACGCAGGCGCATGGCGCGGGGGCTGGATCGACGGCATTGCGCCGCAGTGTAGCGGACAAGTGGCCGAAATACCCCCGTTACCGCCGTTACCCCCGTTTTGGGCAATGCTTTCGGCCGATGCTTACGCGGGATCGACCAGCGAGGCGACATCCAGCGCATACATCTGCCGGTTGCCGTCGTGGATCGAGTCAATGCACACGCGCTTGCCATCGCGGCTCCAGCGCGGGTGCAGGTCGCAGCGGTTTTCCTTCTTCAGCGTCGGGCTCGTGTAGAACGAACCGATGTCGTGGCGCACGCCACTGGGCACGTGATACAGAAACAGGATGCGCTCATTGGTCTGCGCGTCTGGGTAGGTATCACTGAGCAGCCAGTCGGGATGCGTGCGGGAGAACGTCATATGGCCGTTCTCGGTCAGGACGTCGGCCCCGATCACCGTGACCTCGCCGTCCGCGCGGTCCTCGTACAGGTGATAGTGGATGCTGCCGGCGTGCGGGCCCCAGACGATGATGTGGGTGTCGTCCTTCCACAGCGGATGCGAGATCTGGTACTCCGATTTCTCGTAGTCGAAGGTACCCACCGCATTCGGATCGAAATCTGCCGCCAGTTGCGGCAGCGGGTGGTCCGAGCATTCGAGCAGCCGCATATCGGTGCCATCAGGGTTCACGGTGATCAGCCGATGCAGGAAGCAGGTCTCGTCCTCGACCCGCTCCGTCCAGCGGTGCAGGAACAGCACGCGCGACGACGACGGATTGATTTCGATATGGCTGACCCAGTGGATTGCCTTGTCCATCGATGGGACCGGATGGAAGTTGCGCAGTGCGTCGTAGCTGACGATCAGCCGGGACATGCCGGTCGCAAGGTCCATCACATGGATGCCATCGCTCGCGGGGGCCAGATCCAGTTGGGGGAGGGCCCGCAGCGAAGCCTCGTCGCTGTAGCCGATGGTCTGGTGCGTGACGTAAAGCCTGCGGTAATCGACGCACAGCGCGTAGCGGCTGTCCGGCGCCACCACGTAGACCGGCATCGGCAGCGGGCGCGAAACACCGCTGGCGACGTCATGGATGACCGCGCCGAGGCACGGATAGAAGGCGGATTCGTCGTCGGTGCGGCAGTTGTAGATCAACTGCCTGCCGGGCGCGCCATCGAGCCACTGCAGTTGAGCGCCCATCTGCCAGTTCCATGCGGTGGTCTGGCCGACCTTCTGGAAGCGGTCGTCGTCCTGGGTATCGAAGAAGCCGATCTCGGCGATGAGGCCGGGGTGCAGGTCCGCATCGGCCATCGGCACGCGCTGCGTCAGCACGTAGCGGTCGGTGCGATCCCAGGTGCTCTTGTTGTAGTAGCCGAAGAAGTGATGGAGCTCGCCGTCACCCAGCCGTCGGCACGGCAGGGGATGGTGTTCGATCTTGTCGTGATGCATGGTCAGCCGGCTTGATGGGCGTGGAATCGGTATGAGGTTGGCGTTGTGGTTATTGGGCTGTCGATTATTGGGCGGTCAGCCGGGCTTTGGCGATGACCTGGTCCCAGCGGGCTTTCTCGCCGGCAATGAATGTCGTGGCGGCGTCGCGGGTGTTGCCAACCGGCGTCATGCCCTGCTCGGCGAGCGCCGAGCGGAATTCCTGCGATGCGACGATCGAGCGGATGTCGGCATTGAGCTTGTCGGCGATCGCGTCGGGCACTTTCGCGCTGACCGCGACAGTGGTCCAGGATGTGGCAACGAAGTTCGGCACGCCGGCCTCGGCGGCCGTTGGCACCTGCGGCAAGGCTGGCAGCCGGGTCTTGCCGGTCACGGCCAGCGCGCGCAACTTGCCCGAGCGGATGTACCCGAGCGTGGTCGGCGGGTTCTCGAACATCATGTCGATCTGCCCGCCCAGCAGGTCGGCGATGGCCGCGGAGCTTCCCTTGTACGGCACATGGGTCAGATGCGCGCCGGTGGTGACCTTGAACAGTTCGCCAATCATGTGCACCGACGATCCGACGCCGGCCGAGCCGAACGTCATGCCATCCGGGCGCTTTGCCGCCGCGTCGACGAGTTGCTTGAGGTTCGTTACCTGGATGCTCGGGTTGACCAGAACGACGTGCGGCATCTCCGCGAGCACCGTCACCACCTTCAGGTCTTTCGACGGGTCGTAGTTCAGTTTCGGATACGTGCCATAGGTGGCGTGCAGGCCGATAGAGCCAAGCAGCAGCGTGTAGCCGTCGGGTGCGGCGTCGGCTACGGCCTTGCCGCCGATATGACCGCCCGCGCCGGGGCGGTTCTCCACGACCACCGGCTGGCCGTACAGCTTGCCAAGCTTGTCCGCCAGCATCCGCGCCTGCAGGTCCGAGCTGCCGCCCGCACTGAATGGCACGATCAGGCGCAGTGCGTGGTCGGGGTATGCGGCATGCGCGATGGCCGGCACGACCGTGCCCAGCAGCGCGGCAATGAGGGGCAGGCAACGGGAAAAGCGTGGCATTCGATGTCTCCGGGATGTTCTGTGCGTGTCTACGATGGCAGGAGTGTAGGCGCGGGCAGCCATGCCGGATAATTCAAATTTGCGCGGACCCTATACGCCGCTGATATACACTCGGTGACCCCCCATCGAAGCCAGTCCATATGCCGCGCGCGCCAAGTTTCCGTGAAATCGAGGTCTTTCGCGCCGTGATGCTGAGTGGCACGACAACGGCCGCCGCCGCCATGCTGCACACCACGCAGCCGTCGGTGAGCCGGGTGCTGGCGCAGATGCAGACCGGTACCGACCTGAAACTGTTCGATATGGAAAAGGGCAGGCTGCGGCCCACGCCCGAGGCGCAGCGGCTGTTCGAAACCGTACAGGGGCATTTCCAGGGGTTGGCGCGTATCGGGCAGGAGGTCCATCTGCTGCGCCGTTCCGGTACGGGCCTGCTTCGGCTCGGCTGCACGCCGACGCTTGGTCTGGGGCCGATGCCCGGTATCGTGGCGCGCTTTATCGAGCGGCATCCCGATGTATCGGTGGACCTGCAGACCGTCGGCAGCCACCAGCTTGGCGAAGGGCTGCTGCACGGACGATTCGATCTGGTGCTGGCCACGGGGCGGCTCGACCATCCCCAGTTCGATATCCGCGTCATGCACCGGTCACCCGCCGTATGCGTGATGCATCCCGGGCACGTCATGGCATCGCGGCGGCGGATTCGCGCGGCGGACCTGTCGGGCCAGCGGCTGCTGACCCTGAACGCGGACGACGAACTCAGTGTCGCGCTCTGGCAGGCGCTGCAAGAAGCCGGGGCGGAACCGGCCGCGACGCTGCAAACCACTTATTCGAGCACGATCTGCCGGCTTGCGGCCGAGGGTGCCGGCATCGGTATCGTCAATCCGTACGCCGCGCGCGTGTTCGGCCAGGCCCTGACGGTGGTGCCGCTGGTGCCGGCGATCGCCGTGGAGGTGCGCCTGGCTCATGCGGGCCATCTCGCCAGTTCGCGGCTGACGGAGGTCTTTGCCAGCCTGGTGGCCGAGGGGCTCGGGGCTTAGGCGTCCTGACGCAGAGCGGGCCGGGCGCGCCTCGGCCATCTTTGCATTCCCTTTCCTGATTCGATCTGCAAACCAGCCATGAGCGGGTTAACCCCGTTTGCTCCCTCTTGTTTTATAGATAGGATGTCCAACATCCTACTTAACAACATCGGCAATCCGCGAACGCCGAGCAAAGACATTGGAGACAACTGTGGGATCTGGACCGCTTTCCCGCTTCACCGTGCTGGACCTGACGCGCGTGCGTTCGGGCCCGGCTGCCGTGCGTCAGTTTGCTGACTGGGGCGCGAACGTCATCAAGATCGAAGAGCCGGGGCTGGCGCCCGACGACCGGCCCGGTGGCTCGGCGCAGGTGGCCGACTACCAGAACACGCATCGCAACAAGCAGAGCATCACGCTGAACCTCAAGCATCCCGAAGGTCGCGCGTTGTTTCTTGACCTCGTGCGCAAGGCCGACGTGGTGGTGGAGAACTACCGTCCCTCGGTGAAATTCAAGCTCGGCATCGACTACGAGTCGCTGCGCAAGGTGAATCCGCGCATTGTCTACGGCAGCGTTTCCGGCTTCGGCCAGGATGGGCCGTATCACGACCGTCCGGGCCTGGACCAGATTGCGCAGGGCATCTCGGGGATGATGTCCGTGACTGGCGAACCCGGGCGGGGACCGATGCGCGCGGGCATACCGGTTGCCGATCTGACCGCGGGCCTGTTCTGCGCGATCGGCGTGATGGTGGCATTGCTGGAGCGCGAGGTGTCAGGGCAGGGGCAATGGGTACAGACCTCGCTGCTGCAGTCGCAGCTGTGGATGATGGATTTCCAGGCAATGCGCTGGCTGATGAATGGCGAAGTGCCGGGCCAGAGCGGCAACGATCACCCGACCAGCAGCCCGACCGGCGTCTTCCCCACGGCGGACGGTCACATGAACATCGCCGCCATGGGCAACGACATCTTCGCCCGCCTTTGCAACGTACTGGGCGCGCCCGAACTGGTGCAGGACGAGCGGTTCCGGACCGTGCCGCTGCGCGCGCGCCATCGCGCGGCACTGGGCGCGGAGATTGCCGAACGCACCCGTACCCGCACGACGCAGGAATGGATCGCGCGCATGAACGAGGAAGGCGTGCCATGCGGCCCGATTCTCAATATGAAGGAAGCATTCGCCGATCCGCAGGTGGAGCATCTGCGCATGAGCCAGCCCATCGATCATCCGACGCTCGGGCCGATTTCGGTCGTAGGCCAGGCGGTGACGCTGAGCCGCACGCCGATGGGGAAACTGGCGCCGGCTCCGGAAAGCGGGGAACACAACCTTGACGTCTATCGCGCCTTGCTTGGTCTGGACGCGGCGAAGGTCGAGGCGCTCGCCGCGCAGGGTGTCATCTGATTGGGCGCTAACATATCCGGCATGAATGTCCCCGACACCGGGGCGCAAGACATGACGGAGATTCAGATGAAGGCCCCATTCGATACCGAAGCCCGCGGATTCACGAGCCTGCGCCGGCCAGACAACCTGCCCGACGAGATCGCGCACCAGATTCGCCAGCGCATTCTCAACGGCTCGCTGGCGCATGGCCAACGGTTGCCCACGGAGCACGAACTGGCCACGGCGTTCGACGTGAGCCGCAACGTCGTGCGGGAGGCCATCGCCCGGCTGAAACTGTCGGGCTACGTGGAAACGCGGCGCGGCACCGGCTCGTTCGTGGCCCACGGTATTGGGCAGCGCAATTTCGAGATCGTCACCGATGAACTGATGGAGAAGGATGCGCTCGAGCATGTCTTCCAGTTGCGGGTCGAGATCGAATCGGGCGCGGCGGCGCTGGCGGCGATGTATCGCACTGATACGCAACTCGAGGCATTGCGCGTCGCGCTGGCGAAGGTCGACGAATCGGGCGGGGACCTGGAGAAGGGCACGGATAGCGCGCTCGATTTCCACCTTGCCGTGGGTAACGCCACCAACAACCCGTACTTCATCCGGTTGATGGCGCATCTGAGCCATGTATTGCACGACGCCGTGCGTACGCTGCGAACCGGATCGACGGGGACGGCGCGTATCGCGGAAGTCGAAAACGAACACCACGCCATCTTCGATGCCATCGCAGCTGGCGATGCGGAAGCGGCACGCACGGCCATGCGCCGGCATTTGACCAACGGAATCGAACGACACCGGGCCAGACGGCCAAGAAAGGCAACATGAACAGCACACGCATTCTGGAAGGCGAAATTACCGATGCCTTGCTCGTGGATAAGCGGGGCAACACAGGCTGGATCACCTTCAACGATCCCGGGCGCCACAACGCTGTCTCCTTCGATATGTGGGCGGCGGTGCCCAAGGCGCTGGCAGCATTCGAGCAGGACGACGACATCCGCGCGGTCGTGCTCACCGGCGCTGGCGAACGCGCTTTCGTGAGCGGCGCCAACATTTCCCAGTTCGACAAGCTGCGCTCGGGCGACGAAGCCGTGGCGGCCTACGAGCAGGTTGCAGAGGCCGCGCAGCTCGCGCTCTACGACTATGCCAAGCCCACGCTGGCACGCATCAAGGGTTATTGCATTGGCGGTGGGATGAACATCGCGCTGTGCTGCGATATCCGGATCGCATCGGCCGACAGCACCTTCGCGATTCCGGCTGGCAAGCTCGGGCTCGGGTACCGGCTGACCGCTATCCGCAACCTGGTGACCACGGTCGGGGCGGCCAATGCGCTCGAGATCTTCCTGACCGCGAACCGCTACGCGGCTGCCGAAGCCAAGGCCCTCGGACTGATCCATCACGTGACCGATACACCGGATGCGGCGGACCTCGATGCCGCGCTCCAGGTCCGCCTCGACCAGATCGCCGCGAATGCGCCGCTGACGCTGCGCGCCGGCAAACGCATGATCCGCCAGTTGCAGCAGCTTGGTCCGGAAGTCGACATCGCGGCCATGCAGCAACTGGTCATGCAGTGTTTCGCCAGCGACGACTATCGCGAAGGCAAGCGCGCCTTCGCTGAAAAACGCAGCCCGGTTTTCACCGGGAAGTAGCGCGCGTCCCGGGAGACCACGGCTCCCGGCAGTATCGCCGCGCCGGACGTGGCGAACATATAAAACTACAGGAGACATGTATGAACAAGAGGCCGATTCTTGCTCTTGCAGCGGCGATGATCGTGGGCGGGTTGGGCACGGCGCAGAATGCTGCCGCGCAGTATCCGCAGCAGCCCGTCAAGATCGTCGTGGGCTACGCGGCTGGCGGCACCACGGACATCCTGGCACGGGCCCTGGCCGAGCAACTGGCTGCCGAGCTGAAGCAATCGGTGATCATCGAGAACAGGCCCGGCGCGGCCGGCAATGCCGCCGCCGCGTACGTGCAGCAATCCGCGCCCGATGGCTACACGCTGTTCATGGCGACGGTGTCGAGCCACGGCATCAACCCGGCCCTGTACAAGAAATCGCTTGGCTACGATCCGGTCAACGGATTTGCGCCCATCAGCATGGTGGCATCGATCCCGCTGGTGCTGATCACGACCCCGAACCTGCCGGTGAAATCGGTGCCCGATCTGGTGGCGCTGGCCCGGAAGAAACCGGGTGAGCTGAACTATGCGTCGAGCGGGAACGGATCGCCGGTGCACCTCGCAGGCGCCATGTTCGCCCAGGGTGCAGGTGCCAAGCTTGTGCATGTGCCGTATCGCGGCGGCGCGCTTGCCAATACGTCGGTGATTGCCGGCGAGACGCAGATGAGCTTCGCGACGTTGCCTGGCGCGTTGCCTCAGGTCAAGGCCGGCCGACTGCGGGCCATTGCAGTGACCACCCGGGACCGGTCCGCGCAACTGCCGGATGTTCCCGCCATGCGTGAAGTACCGGGGTATGGCAACTTCGAGATCAATACCTGGAACGCGCTGCTGGCCCCGCGCAATACGCCGCAGCCGATCATCGATTCGCTGAACAAGGCAATTGGCAAGGCAATGGCCTCGCCAAAGCTGGTGCAGCGCTTCAATGACGAGGGCGCGACGCCCGTCGCCAGTTCCCCGGCCGATCTCGGGCGGTTTATCCAGGCGGAACTGGCCAAATGGGCGGGTGTCGTGGGTGAACTGAACGTGAAGGTCGACTGACGGCGCCGGGGACAAAGGGGGGACATCACCCCCTTTGTCTTCCCCCGCCCATCGTCCCTACCCCGATCCCACCCAGAATCAACCCCATCGCCACGATGAGCTGCAGCGAGATGGGTTCGCCGAGCGCGATCGCCGAACACGCCACGCCGAACACCGGCACCCCGAGCAGGCCGAGCGATGTCGTGGCCGCGGGCAAGGTCCGGTTGACGGTGTTCCCGGCGCTGCGGATCGGTTTCATGGTGGTCCCGCCGGCATTGGCGCCGGTGATCCACCGTACGGCCGGCGCGCTCATGCTGCGCGGACGAGTGGCCGAGCAACTCGCGCTGGCATCGTTTATCGAGGCAGGGCATTTCACGCGCCACCTCAGGCGGATGCGGCAACTCTACGCCGCCCGGCGTGCCGCGCTGCACGATGCGATGACGCGCCATCTGCACGGGCTGGTGACGGTTTCGGGAGGCGCGGGCGGCATGCACCTTTCCGCCCGACTGGACGTGCCGGTGGCCGATACCGAAGTCAGCCGCATCGGCCGCGCGCAAGGGCTGGTGCTGCGCCCGCTGTCGAGGTTCTGTCTGCCGGGCTCGGCACCGGACTACAACGGCCTGGTGCTCGGATACGGGGGCGTGCCGGCGGAGCGGATGGATGGTCTGGCCCGCCAGATCCGGGATGTCATCGAAAGGGCCTTGCTGGAAGCGCGGGAGGGGCGGTGAGTCCCGTCCCGCGCGTCCCACAGCCTTACTTCTGGGCGACCGGGCGTTCAGCGGTCCTGGCGGGGGAGTCGTCACGCACCAGGACAACGGGGACCGGGCAATCGCGTGCCAGGCTTTCGGCGACGCTGCCAAGCAGCATGCGCTTCAAGCCGTGCCGGCCATGCGTGCCGATGACGACGATATCGGCGCTGCACCTTCGCGCATAGCCGTTGACGCGGTCCGCGATGTTGCCCATCGTCGCCAGATCGTCGATCAGGGTTTCGTGATGCTCGAGCCCGGCAGCCCCGGCGATCTCGCCAGCTTCCTTGAGAAGCGATTCGCCGGCTGCCGTCAACTGTGGGCGTAGCTCGGTGAAATCGCCATAGCCGAAGTCGTACTGCAGGAAGCTGTAGTCGATGACGTGCAGGATCTCGAGCTTTGCGTGAAACGCGCTGGCAAGGCCGACGGCTTCGTTCAGGGCGCGACGCGCGCAGGGGCTATCGTCGACGGCGACAAGAATGTGCTGGTGCATGATGGGCGTCCTTGCGGTCAGTAGGAATTCAGGGGGTTATCGTTGCCGGTGTTGCCGTGCCGTGCTCGCCATGGCGAGCAGCAGGTTGCGTAGTTCCACAATCTCGAGCGTCTTGTCGAAGCAGTGGGCCACGCCAGCCATCAGGCACGCGCGGCGCATCTGCGGTGTGCCCTCGTTGGCCAGCACGATCAGCGTGCTGGCCGGCAAGGCGATCGCGAGCGCGCGGATTCGCGGCAGAGGTGTGTTCTCCGTGGCGTTCAGGCCGATCAGCACGACGTCCGGCTGGAGGTCTACCAGTTCCGTTTGATGGGCTTGCGCATCGTGTCCGGCGCCGGCCACACGTAGACCGTCCAGGGACGCCAGCAGGCGCAACTGCCTGCGCCTGACAGACGGCGTTCTTTCGACCAGATACACAGTCAGTCGGTCGGTGTTGGTACGCGAAATCATCGGGCGAGTATCGCGTCCGCCGATCGCTCGCGAAAGCAGGGTGCACTGAGAGTGTCGTCAGTCGTATCGCGTGGATTGTCAGGTTTTTCTGACGGAGCAGGCTGCATGCGTGCGTAACGGGCGGATAGCGCCCCTTCATGCCTCCGCGATGCCTGCCAGGCAGTCGCGGCGCTGGCAATATGTCACCAGTGTCACCGGATACCGCCGTCATTCTTGATCTGGGAGCAGATGGATACGCACGTCGAGGCATATCTTGAAAAGATGCCCCTTGGGCATTTTGCTTCTCACACCCTACAAGGAGCCCCTCCATGAATGCACTGACTTCCGCACAATTTGCCACCTTGGCCGCAATGCTCGACGTAGAAGAAGCCCGCGCGCGTGCCGCACTGGGTACCGGCGCCACGCCGCGAGCGCCGCTGGAGCGGCAGGATCCGGGCGACAAAACGGACGTCGCGGATCGGGAGATCGGTCAGCGGCAGGCCGATGCGATGCGCGAGCATTACCGCGTGGAACTGGAAGACATCGCGGCCGCGCGCGGCAGGATGACGCTCGGCTCCTATGCGATCTGCCGCGAGTGCGAGGAGCCGATTCCATTCGAGCGACTGCAGGCATACCCGACGGCCAAACGGTGCACGGCCTGCCAACGTGAGCACGAGCAGAAGCGTGGCGGCGGGTTCTAAGGGTCAGCGAGCACCGATTCGCCTGGCAAACCTTGCCTGCGGTTCTCTTCAGTCGTACCGCTGCTCCGCGCCGGACTTCAGCGGGTCGGTGCGTTTCCTTTCGTGCAGACGCCGTCCGCGCACCGATAGGTATCCCGTCCCGGCGCTGTCAGGACGCACGTCGTGCCGGTGCAGGCCGCGGACGGCATACCTCCGAGAAGGCTGTATGCCTCTTCGATAGTGACGGTGGGGCCGCCGGCAGCCAGCTTACCCGCGTCGACGGGTGCTTCGGGCTCTTTGGCTGGCTCGACGCTCCCGCATCCAGGCAGCGTGAGGATTGCTAGCAGACAAAGGCTTGAGATCAGGCGGTTCATGCGGACGCTCGGCAGTCGGAACGCCCCAAGTCTACGGCGAGGAGCGCCCCTGGCGCTCTCGATCCACGCAAGGATGAGGGATTATCCAGGGGGTCGGTGGCCGATGCATGGATTCAGACGGCGTGCTACCCGATGGCGATCGAGTAGCACCGTCCAAGACCAAAGCCAAAACCCGATGATTACCCCCGCAACTCCCGTCGCAAGATCTTCCCGGTAACGGTCTTGGGAAGCTCGTCCATGATCATCACCACGCGGGGATACTTGTACGCCGCCATCCGGGCCTTGCAGTACTCCGCCAGTTCTTCCGGCGTGACGTTCGTCCCGGGCTTGAGGCTGACCACGGCTTTCACCGTCTCGCCACGGTAGGCATCAGGTACGCCAACCACGGCGGCCTCCCGCACGGCGGGATGGGTGTACAGCACGTCCTCCACCTCGCGTGGCCAGACCTTGTAGCCGCTGGCGTTGATCATGTCCTTCTTGCGGTCCACGAGGTAGAACCAGCCGCGTTCGTCCATGAACCCGACATCCCCCGTGCGGAAGTAACCATCGACGATGGCCTTGGCGCTCTCCTGCGGCTTGTTCCAGTATCCCGGCACGATCATCGGCCCACGCGAAATGATCTCGCCGACTTCGCCAACCGCCATCGGCTTGCCTTCGTCGTCGCCAATATAGGACTCGACGTTGTAGGCCGGCACGCCCACGGCAAGGGTGCCGGAGGCCGGGTCCACAGGCGCCTCGACCCCGCGCGGCACCACGTGCGTTGGCGAGTTGGTCTCGGTCAGGCCGTAGCCGTTGTGGATGTAGTGACCGAAGCGCTCGCGAAAGGCCTCCACCACGCTGGGCGGAATCGGCGCGCCGCCGGAGTAGATCTTGGTCAGCGACGCGAAGCAATCGCGCGTGGCGTTCGGGTGGTTCATCAGCGCGATGAACACGGTGATGGCGCCGATGGTGAAGGCGGGGCGATGTTCGCGCAGCGTGTCGAGCATCACGCCCGGTTCGAAGCGACAGGCCAGCACCAGCGGGGCGGCGCACATGAAGGCGGCGCCGATATGGCCGATCAGCCCGGTGATATGAAACAGGGGCGCGACGCCGAGGATGGGCTCGCCTTCGCCCAGCGTGATCCAGTCGCGGTAGACCTGGGCGTTGAAGGCTACGTTGCCGTGGGTGTTCATCGCGCCCTTGGGCACGCCGGTGGTGCCGGAGGTGTACACCAGCATGGCGATGTCGTTCGGCCCCAGCGCCGCTGGCGGAGGATGGCGGCCGGCGTTGGCTGCGATCACTGCCGACAGGGATTCCGCGCCCGGTGTCTCCTGTCGGCTCGTATTGGCGAACAGCCGTGGGTCGTGGCGCCGTTGGTACTCCAGTTCGGATGTCGTCATCACCAGAGGCAGCACGCCGTTTTCCGCATTGGCTTCTTCGGCAAGCAGGGGGCGGACGATATCGACGTACAGAGTCTCGGAGCAAACCAGCAGGCGAGCGCCCGAATCCGCCAGGATCACGCGCAGTTCGCGCGCGCGGTTCATCGGGTTGACGGGCACGGCAATGGCGCCCAGCTTCCACGTCGCCACCAGAGCGATGACGAACTGCGGGATGTTCTGCAGGTAAATGGCCACGCGTTCTCCGCGCGTGATGCCGCGGTCTTGCCACGCGCAGGCGAGCGCGTCGGATTGCGTGTCGAGTTCGGCGTAGCTCAGGCTGCCGTCGAAGTAGAGAATGGCTGGCAGCGACGGCGCGCGCGCTACCGCGGCACGGAACAGGCTCAGCGCGTCGGTGAACTCGGGCGTGATCGCGTGGGGCTTGCCCGGCTCGTAGCTCGACAGCCAGGGCTTGCGGTCATAGGGCGTCATGGTGTCTCCGGAAAGTGGAACGGCGGCACACCATGCGTGCCGCCGCGCGTGGCAGGGTGCGTCCGCGGTCATCAAGCAGGCGGACGCATGGGTGGAAGAACCCCTGCCTCCGCCTACTTGATGACGACCGGATTGACCGGTGCTCCGCTGCCGTTCACGACCTTCAGCGGCGCGGCGGTATAGAGGAAGCTCCACTGACCGTCGTCGGCGCAATCCGTGGCCAGCGGGTCAAGCTGTGCGATTTCCGTCAGCGTCACGCCGAGGTTGCGCATCAACGCATTGTGTAGTGGTAGCGCCACGCCAGAGACCGGGTCCACCGTGACCTCGTTGGCGATGGTGTCGGTGACCAGATTCGGGATCTCCATCTTGTGGAACCACTCCACCAGTTCAGGGCTGTAGGTCAGACCCGGCTCGATGAAATTCTTGTAGAACTCAGCCTGATCGCGCTCGTAGAAGGAACCAATCCAGCCGGTGCGGATGATGACGATGTCATGCTTTTCGATACGCACGCCCTGCATTTCGGCTGCGGCCAGCAGGTCGAGGTGGGTGAAGGTCTCACCGGGATCGAGCACGGCCTTGCCGCGATGGCGCGCCATGTCGATCAGCACGCCACGGCCGACGATGCCGCGTTCGGCGATGGGCAGCACGCTGGCTTTTTCCATGCCGCCGATGGTCGACTTGGCGTCATAGCCGTTCCAGAGCTGGTCGCCGTACCAGACATGGCCGAGGGCATCGTACTGGGTGGAGCCTTGCAGGTACATGATCATCATGTCGTCCGCGTACTCGCCTTGCCCCGGGAAGATCGGCGCCTTGCCGCACAGGTAGTGGCCCTTGTCCATCACGTTCAGACGACGCGCCTGCGAGCGGCCGGGCCAGACCGGATCCCCCTTCGGGTTGCCCATCTGGATCTGCAGCGTGAAGGTCTTGCCCGAGCGTACGGCTGCCACGCCGCGCAGCACTTCGGCCTGGGTCAGGTAGTTGAGCGAGCCGACTTCGTCGTCAGATCCCCATTTGCCCCAGTTTTTCGGCGCGTCGCGCAGTAATTCGGCCACGTGCGGAACGTTCTTCGATTCCATGCATTGTCTCCTTCCGGTTGCACTTCGAGGTCGACCCGGATGCAAGCGTCATGACGATGGCTCATGGCGCGGATGCACCAAGCGAATAAAACTGAACGGTCATGCTTTTTTTGTGAGAGCAGTCTAGTGCACGGCGCGCAGGCAGGCCAAGGGAGGAATTTGATCCTGTCGAATAGGGATAGTGGCTGCCCCCGGTTTGCGCGGTCATGCGGGCGCTGAGACGTCAGATCCGGAGCAATCCCTAGTTGACGGTATTTTTCATGGGGATAAAATCTGTTTCACAAACATGAAAACAGAGTCTGACCGGCGTGCACTGTGCCCGGCGGGCTCGAAGTTGGAGACAGCCCACCCATGACCGCATCGCCCGTCTACTTCGTCCGCACCGAGGACGTCGCCGGATATCACCCCGCCAATCACGTCGGCACACTGAATCGCCGCATCATCGGCCGCGAAAACGTCGGCGCCACGCAGCTTGAAGTCATCCACGGCACCATCGAACGGGGGAAGGGCGCATTGCCCCATGCGCATCCCGGCATTGAGCAGGTCTGTTACGTCCTGGAAGGGCGCGCGCGTGCCGAGGTCAATGGCCACGCGCAGGAGCTTGGTCCTGGCGACTGCTGCTTCTTTCCGGCCGACGCGATGCACGTCTTCACGGTGATCAGCGACGAACCGGTCAAGCTGCTCGTCGTCTATGCCCCGCCATATGAAGAGTCGCCCGATCGCGTGATCCGGCCCGAGTGAGCACACAGTACGTATCGAAGCGTGGCGGCGCCCGCCGCCGACAAGAAAACCGAGGAGACACCATGCCCAATTTCCGCATTCGGCGCACGCTGGCCGCTGCCATCCTGGCGTTGCCCGCTGCCGCGATTTCGCTGCCGGCGAGCGCCAATGACGCCTATCCAAGCCGGCCGATCCGCCTGGTTGTGCCGTTCGCGGCGGGAAGCGGTACCGATGCGGTCGCGCGCATTACGGCAAAGGAGTTGGGCGATGCGTTGAATCAAAACGTGATCGTCGACAATCGTCCGGGGGCGAACGGCTCGATCGCGGCGGAAATCGTCGCGCAGGCCGCTCCCGACGGCTATACGCTGTTCATGACAACGAACACGACGCATTCGGCCAACCCTTCGCTGATGAAGAAGCTGCCGTACGACCCGATCAAGGATTTCACGCCGGTCGCGCGCATGGGGAACCTGCCGTTCATGCTGGTCATCAATCCGAAGTTGCCGGTCAAGACCGTCGGGGAGCTGATTGCCTATGCGAAGTCGCATCCGGGCATGTCATACGCCAGCGGCAACAGCACCGGCATCGTGTCAGGCGCCACGCTGGCCCGTATGGCTCAGATCGATCTGCTGCACGTGCCATACAAGAGCACCCCGCCGGCCATGACCGACGTGATTGCGGGTCAGGTGCCGATGATGTTCGTCGACGTCGCCGCTGGTATCGCCAACGTCAAGGCGGGCCGGATGCGGGCGCTGGCGGTGACCACGGCGCAGCGCAGCCGGCTGTTGCCGGACCTGCCTCCGATCGGGGATGCACCCGAGTTGAAGGGGTTCGACATCACCTCGTGGAATGGCGTCTTCGCGCCGGCAAAGACGCCGCAGCCGATCGTCGACCGGTTGAACCGCGAGCTGTCGAAGATCGCCGCGAGCAAGGAAGTGGCGCCCAAGTTTGAAGCGCTTGGTTTTGAAGCCTTCGGGCAGACGCCACAGCAGTTCGCGGGCTTTGTGGGCAGCGAACTGGTGAAGTGGAACAAGCTGGTGAAGGACGCCGGCATCCAGCCGGAATAAGAGGACACATAGATGAACTTCGAAAGGACACCTGAGCAGAACGCGATCGTCGAGGCCGTGACGCAGCTTTGCAGCGATTTTGGAGCCGAGTACTGGGCTGAACTCGACCGCGAGCACAAGTTTCCCGAGGCTTTCCATCGGGCGATGGCCGACGCGGGTTGGCTGGGCATCGCCATGCCCGAACGGTTCGGCGGCGCGGGGCTGGGGATCACCGAAGCGGCGCTGATCATGCAGACGGTCTCGGCGTCGGGTGCAGGCTTCTCCGGGGCATCGTCGATCCATATGAACGTGTTCGGCCTGAATCCGGTGGTGGTGTTCGGCACCGAGGCCCAGCAGGCCGCCGCGTTGCCGCCGCTGATCGCGGGGCGCGACAAGGCATGTTTTGCCGTGACCGAGCCTGACGCCGGGCTGGATACCACGCACCTGAAGACGCAGGCCGTGCGCACCGCCGACGGCAGCGCCTATCGCGTGGACGGCCGCAAGATCTGGATTTCGACGGCGCAGGTGGCATCGCGCATGCTGCTGCTGGCGCGTACCACGCCGCTAGATGCGGTGGCCAAGCCGACCCAGGGTTTGAGCCTGTTCTACACGACGCTGGACCGGAACCACATCGAGGTACGCGAGATCGACAAGATGGGGCGGGGCGCGGTCGATTCGAACATGCTGTTCATCGACGGCCTGATGGTGCCCGCGGAGGATCGTATCGGCGAGGAGGGCCGTGGCTTTGAGTACATCCTGCATGGCCTGAACCCCGAACGCATTCTGATCGCCGCGGAATCGGTAGGCCTTGGCCGCGCCGCGCTGGAGGCGGCCACGCGCTACGCGCGCGAGCGCACGGTGTTCGGGCGGCCGATCGGCCAGAACCAGGGGATTCAGCATCCGCTGGCCCAGGCGTGGATGGCGCTGGAAGCGGCCGACATGATGGTGTGGAAGGCCGCCTGGCTCTACGACAATGGAAAGCCGTGCGGCGCCGAGGCGAATGCGGCGAAGTATCTGGCCGCCGAGGCCGCGCACCAGGCCTGTCAGACCGCCGTGCTGACGCTGGGTGGCATGGGCTATGCCCGGGAATACCACGTCGAGCGCTATCTGCGCGAATCCTATATCCCGCGTATCGCACCGGTCAGCGCACAGCTGATCATGTGCCATATCGCCGAGCGGGTGCTGGGATTGCCGAAGTCCTACTGAGCTTGAGACCAAGGCCGAAAATCAGGCGGACGTAGAAATGAAGAAGCCCTGGTGCGCGACGCACCAGGGCTTGGCGATGGTGTGACTCCCACGTACCGCATCATGCCGCCCGTCGCATCAACCCGCAGTGCCATGCCGCGATGACGATGTATTGCCATCGTTGATGGCTGCCGCAAGCGGAGAACAGCAACTGGCGCCATGGTGCGGCGCGTGGCGGCATCTCCATCCCATCTACGGACGATGCCGCGCCGTCCTGACCGACCCTGCCCGCCGGCCAGGAAGCGGAAACCTCCATCACGCATCAAGCATAGGTGCGGGCCGGCCGCTCACCATTCGGGCGCGTGCTGAAAGCGGTGTAGGTGTTTGTCGGACGGTCGGATGGTCGGACGGTCAGTCTATTCCTGTCTCGATACGGCAGGCACCGCGCGCCGGAGCACGGGTCACGAGCGACGCAAGCGCTTGATCAGCGACGAGGTGTCGTCTCGCGAGCTTCCCATTTGTTGCAGGTCTGCATAGAACTGGTCGACTAGCGATGTGACCGGCAGCGTGGCGCCATTGCGGCGGGCTTCGTCCAGGCACAGGCCCAGGTCCTTGCGCATCCAGTCCACGGCGAAACCGAAGTCGAATTTGCTCTGGAGCATCGTCGGGCCACGGTTTTCCATCTGCCACGATGACGCCGCGCCCTTGCTGATGACGTCGAGCACCACGCGCATGTCCAGCCCGGCGTGCTCGCCAAACGCGATGGCTTCGGAAAGCGCCTGCAGCAGGCCGGCGACGCTGATCTGGTTGACCATCTTGGCCAACTGGCCGGCCCCGCTCTCTCCGATGCGGGTGACGGCGCGGGCATAGGCGGCGATGACGGGCTCGGCGCGCTGGAACGCTTCCGGGTCGCCCCCGCACATGATAGTCAGGATGCCCTGTTCGGCGCCAGCCTGTCCGCCCGAAACGGGTGCATCGATGAAATGGCAGCCGCGCTCGCGTGCGGCCTCGTGCAGTTCGCGCGCTACGCTGGCGCTGGCGGTGGTGTGGTCGACGAAGATAGTGCCTGGCGCCGCGTGCTGGAACGCGCCATCTGGCCCCGTCATGACCGCGCGCAGGTCATCGTCATTGCCAACACAGGCACAAACGATGTCACAGTCGACTGCGGCCAGCGCCGGCGTCGCTGCCTGTTTGCCACCGTGCTTGCCAAAGGCCTGGACCCAGCGCTCCGCCTTGGCTGCCGTACGGTTGTAAACGGTGACGTCATGGCCCTTGGCGGCCAGATGGCCGGCCATGGGGTAGCCCATGACGCCGAGCCCGAGGAATGCAACCCGCATGACTTTGCTCCGTGACTTCGAAGAGAGGCAAGAGTATAGGTCGTTTGCGGGCAGTGGCGGTCGATGTCAGAATGCCGCCACCTCGAAGTCATCGCCCCATTCGAAGTCATCGCCCCCACCATGTTTCCCGCCAGTTACGACGCGTTACTCGTCCTGTTTTCGGTCATTGTCGCCGTTCTCGCTTCCTATACCGCGCTGGACATGGCAGGGCGCATCTCCACCGCGAGCGGCCGCTATGCGCGGCTGTGGCTGGCCGGCGGGGCAGTGGCCATGGGGCTTGGCATCTGGTCGATGCACTTCCTGGGCATGTTGTCGTTCAGCCTGCCGATTCCGCTGGGCTACGACCCCGCCATCACGGCTGTCTCGCTGCTGATCGCCGTTGTTGCCTCGGCATTCGCGCTGCGGCTCGTCTGCCTGGAGCATCTGCCGCGCAGGCGGCTGGCGCTTGGCGCGCTGGTGCTCGGCGGGGCCGTAGCCAGCATGCATTACACGGGCATGGCGGCATTGCGCATGCAACCGGGCATTCAGTACGACCCGTGGTTGTTTCTATTGTCGATCCTGATCGCCGTGGGGGCATCCGGGGCGGCGCTCTGGATTGCCTTCCGATTGCGGCGGCACATGCCGCGCGTGCATCAACTGCGCTTTGGAGCGGCACTGGTGATGGGCGGCGCCGTCGCGGCGATGCACTACACCGGCATGGCCGCGGCGAGGTTTCCTATCGGCAGTGTGTGTGGCGCAGCGGGCGGCGGGCTGCAGGGCAATACGCTGGCGCTGCCCATTCTCGTGATCACGATCTGCGTCCTGGCCGTGGCGCTGATTACCTCGGTGCTCGACATGCGCCTGGAAATGCGCACGGCGGTGCTGGCCGACGCGCTGGGCGTCGCGAACGAAGAGCTGGAATTCCTGGCGCTACACGACAAGCTCACCCATCTGCCGAACCGCGTGCTGCTGGAAGACCGTTTCACGCTGGCGATTCAGGCAGCGGCCCGGCACCATGGCCGTTTTGCCGTGCTTTTCGTCGATCTGGATGGATTCAAGGGCGTCAACGATACCTACGGGCACCAGGTCGGCGACGGGCTGTTGGTGGAGATCGCCAATCGGCTGCGGGCATCGGTTTCGTCGGAAGATACGATCGCGCGTGTCGGTGGCGATGAGTTCGTGCTGCTGGTGCACGTCGACGAACCTGAGGATGCGGGTGTCGTCGCCGGGAAGCTGATCGACGTGCTGCGCGAGCCCGCAAATGTGGCAGGCCACATGGTGCACGTCTCAGGCAGCATCGGCATTGCGATCTACCCCGTCGACGGACAGGATCAGGACGCGCTGATGACCAATGCCGACGCCGCGATGTACCACGCGAAGGCATCAGGCCGGAACGCGAGCTACTTCTTCGAGCGGTCGATGAACCATCAGGCGCGGGCGCAGCAGATGCTGATCCAGGACTTGCGGGCGGCCCTGAGAAACGGCCAATTGCAGTTGCACTATCAACCGAAGTTTTCGGCTGCTGACAATGTGCTGGTAGGCGCCGAGGCGCTGCTGCGCTGGAATCATCCCGTGCAGGGCCTGCTGATGCCGGACCAGTTCATCACGCTGGCAGAGAAGACCGGGGCAATCGTGCCGATCGGGACGTGGGTACTCAACGAGGCGTGCCGGCAATTGGCGTTATGGCACGACATGGGGCACGCGCACTGGTCGATGGCGGTCAACCTTTCCGCGCTGCAGTTCTGCCATGCGGGCATGGTCGAGTCGGTAGCCGAGGCGTTAGCGCGGCATAAGGTCGAGCCAAGACGATTGACGCTCGAGATTACGGAAACCACCGCCATGCGCGATGTGGAGACCACGCTCGCGATCATGACCCAGCTCGACGAGATGGGCGTGCGGATTGCGATCGATGATTTCGGTACTGGATATTCAAGCCTGCTGCATCTGAAGCGCATCCCAGCGAGCGAATTGAAGATCGACCGGGGATTCGTGCGCGATCTCGCGGAAGACAGCGAGGATGCCGCGATCGTATCGGCCATCGTGGCGCTGGGCCGAACGCTGAATTTGCAGGTAGTGGCTGAGGGCGTGGAAACGACCGCTCAGCGGTCGTTCCTGGCAGGTCTGGGGTGTGATGCGTTGCAGGGCTATCTACTTGGCAGGCCGATGCCTGCGGCGCAATTCACGGAGCTGGCGCTGGCCGATGTCGATGCGTGAGCGTGTCATGACACGTCACGCATCGAGCGACATCCTGTATCAGGCCCCGTCGGTGAACACGTCGCGCTTGCCCGTTGCGCTGAAGCCGCCGTCTGTGTACGGGCTGCGCGGATCGTGGATGGCGCGGCCACCATCGGTGTACGGATCGCGTGTGCCAGTGCGCTCGACCAGGCCATCGCGATTGGTGACGCGCGCGCCGTCGGTGAACGGATCCGCGCTGCGCGGCGCGGCGTTGGCCAAGCCGGCGGCGCTGGCGAGGGTGGCGGTCAGGGCAGTGTAGAGCAGGGCTTGCTTGATGGTTCGCATCTTGGAATCCTCTTCGTGATATGGGTTACGGGTTGTTCACGGCTTGCTGGAGAGTCTGATCGGTCGTTGCGCGACCTTGGAATGCAGTTTAGAGGGCGGGTCCCGACGCGAACATGACCCTTGAATGACATTGATGTCATTTGTCCGAGGCAATGCGATACGATTGCGGGACAGGATGCCGACCGGACAATGAATTCGGCCTTGGCGACAAATCCACGCCAAACAACCTGTAGAATCTCAATCTGGTTCGCAATGCACGCTGCGCGGGCCGTCCCCCAAGAATTTCCTTTCTCCAGCCTGTCCAGCCATGTCGACAGGCGCGCACGATGAGTCATGTCCGAGTCTGAGTCAGCCAAACAAGCCGCGGTGGTGTGGGTCCACGAACAGATGGAGCGTCATGGCCTGACGTTCGAAGACCTGGTCGAGGCAGGCTGTTTTGCCGATGCGCATATCGAAGTTGCCGATCAGGCCGACGCCGTTGCGAAAGCCGCAACGCCGACGCCGGAAGTGCCGCCGCGTGTGATGTACCGCAACGCCATGGGGCAAACCTGGGACGGTAATGGGGAATACCCTGATTGGCTGCAACGCGCGGTCAATGCCGGGCAGTCGATCGACTTCTATCGCGTCGAGTAGCAATGCGATACCCCACTGGGCGCATGGGCGCCTGGTGTATCGGCATCATTGGCTGGCCGGATGCGTCAGCAACGCTCGGCAGTCAGGGCGGCCTCAATTCCGAAGTGCAACACCGAGAATTGAGGCCAAGATGACCAAGAAAAATTACCAGCAGTTGAGTGAGACCGAACGCCATGCGATAGCCCTGGGGCTGCAGCAAAAGCAAAGCCTCAGCGCCATAGCCAGGGCCCTGGGGCGTGACAAGAGCACTATCAGCCGCGAGTGCAATCGCAATGCAGGCGGCAAGGGCTACGCCTCCAAGTTCGCCCAGCAGCGCAGTGACAATCGCAAACGCCAAGCCCGTCCCAGCCCCAAGCTGCACCGCCAAGGGCCCTTGTTCCCGCTGGTTTGCGACTACCTGCGCCACAAGTGGTCGCCCCAGCAAATCGCCAACGAACTCCAGCGTCTTCACCCACAGGATCGCCGCTTGCAAGCCTCACACGAAAGCATCTACACCTGCATCTACGCCCAGCCCCGGGGAGAGCTCAAGAAGGAGCTGGTGTCCTGCCTGCGCATGGCCCACGCCAAACGTTGGCCCCGCTCCAGGGGAAAGGATCGCCGCAAGGAGACGCAAGACTTGCTGAGCATCCATGTGCGAGCACCCGAGATCGAGGATCGCCAGTTGCCCGGCCACTGGGAGGGTGATCTGATCAAAGGCAAGGCTAACGCCAGTGCGATTGGCACGCTGGTCGAGCGCACCACCCGTCTGGTGGTGCTGGTCAAGCTGCCACACCCCAACCCCGCCACAGCGGCGCATGTACTGCAAGCCTTCAGCGACAAGCTCAAGACAATAGCCCAGCCGATGCGCCAGACCCTGACCTACGACCGGGGCAGCGAGATGGCCGAGCACCGCCAGCTCAGCGAGAACACAGGCATGAAGGTGTACTTCTGCGACCCCTACAGTCCCTGGCAAAGGGGGAGCAACGAGAACACCAATGGGCTCTTGCGCCAGTACTTCCCCAAGGGGACTGATCTGAGTGGCTACAGCCAGGAGCAGTTGGACGCTGTGGCCGATGAGCTCAATGGACGGCCCAGGATGACTCTGGGGTGGCGCAAGCCCATCGAGGTCTATGCCGAGCATTTGGCGCGGCTGGCCCAGCAGCCGGATTTAGTGCATTGAGTTTTTGTTGCACTTGGACTTGAAACCGCCCAGGTTCGGCAGGGATGTGAAGGCGGTAATAGCCAGCGGCTGCGCATGACGCTGGTACTGCATCGCCGCGGGTGGTAATTCCTGCAACAGCATCGCATTGCTGGCGGCGGCGCCCGGTTGCTTGCCGGGGTGATTCGGCGCATCAACGGCGGGTCGCGCATCCTGCCAGACTGGCAGGTCATCCTCCAGCCCTCGCGCGGGGCCCATCTGGCCTATCTCGCATTGGGCCTGCATTCCATTGAGGCCGTTCAACGGGCCAATCTCCGCTTCCGCTTCAATCTTGATCGCCGCGTGCCGCTCGGGCATCGACAGGCCGATTGCTTCCGTCAATTCGCAGGCCGCCATATCAGCCGCAGCCGCGCCCTGGACAGGCAGCGCGAGTGAGGCAAGGCACAACAGGAGACCGGAGAACGGGCGTTTCATCGAGGAAATTGGGGGCTTGCGAGGGGCTAGAACTGCCTGTGTTGAGCAGTTGCAGCATTGTACTGCCTCTAACGGTTGCAAAATGGCTATATCAAGATGACATTCGTGCAATGTTCGCCAATTCGTGGCAAAGCTCCGCTAGTGTCTCGGTCTATATCCAGAACCTCGAATAATGGGCCGGTACCAAGCCGGCTTGGAAGTGAACCAACATGCGCATCCTGATTGTCGAAGACGAGCCGAAGGCCGGTGATTATCTGCTCAAGGGACTCACCGAGTCGGGCTTCGTGGCCGATCTGGCCCGCGACGGCGTGGATGGGCTGGCCCACGCACGCGAGCAGCACTATGACCTGATCGTGCTCGACGTGATGCTGCCCGGCATGGATGGCTGGCAGGTATTGCGCGAACTGCGCCGGGACAAGGACACGCCCGTGCTGTGCCTGACCGCGCGTGACGAATTGTCCGATCGGCTCAAGGGGCTGGAACTGGGCGCAGACGACTACATGGTCAAGCCGTTCGCTTTTGCCGAACTGGTGGCGCGTATCCGGACGATCCTGCGGCGTGGCCCGCTGCGCGAGAGCGAATTCATCGAGGTGGCCGACCTGCAGATCGACACCATCCGCCGCCGCGTGACCCGCGCGGGGCAGAAAATCGACCTCACCTCGAAGGAGTTCGCGCTGCTGCAATTGCTGGCGCGGCGCCGTGGCGAGGTATTGTCACGCTCGCTGATTGCGTCGCAGGTCTGGGATATGAACTTCGACAGCAACACCAACGTCGTGGACGTGTCGATCCGACGCCTGCGTGCCAAGGTGGATGACCCGTTCCCGAACTAGCTGATCCATACCCGCCGCGGCATGGGCTACGTGCTCGACGAATTCGACGAGGCATGATGCGGTTGCTGTCGAAGCTGCAGGCCGCAATGCCGGCATCGCTTACCACGCGGCTGGCGCTGGCCTATGGGCTGACCACGGCGGCGGTGCTGGTTGGCGTGGCAACGTATCTGTCGAGTTCGCTGGGTAACCAGTTGCAGGCGCGCGATGAAGGCGAGCTGGTAGGCGAGGTGCTGCTGGTGCGGCATCTGCTGCGTGAAGTTGGCAGTGAGGCCGAAATTCGCGCGGACACACACCGATTTGCCGATATCGCCATGGGGCACGAAGGGCTGGTGCTCGTGGTCCGCACGTTGGGCGGCGATCCGCTGGTCACGCTCAACCCGCGTAATGAACGGGTTCCAGATCTGCGCGTGCTGCCGCTCGCCACGGCGCCCGATACGACCCAATTGCAGACCTGGTATCCACGCAATGGCGTGCCGTCACGCGGCATCGTCGCGTTGGGCCAGATTGGCGACTCCGGTCAGACTGTGGAGATCGTCGTGCTCAGCGATGCGGGCTATCGCGTGGCGCTGATGCGCGAGTATCACAGCCGGTTGCTCGTGGCGGTGCTGTGCGGTGCGATCGTGGCGGCGGCCCTCGGTTTCCTGCTGGCACGGCGTGGCTTGCGGCCCTTGCGGCGGATGGCGAGCGATGCGGCGGCCGTGACCACGAGCCGACTGGCGACGCGCCTCGACGTAGGCAGCGCACCGGAGGAATTGCGCGATCTGGCGGGCGCGTTCAACGGTATGCTCGCGCGCCTGCAGGACAGCTTCACGCGGCTTTCCACGTTCTCGGCCGATCTGGCGCACGACTTCCGCACGCCGATCAGTAACCTCGTGGGCCAGACGCAGGTCACGCTGGCCCAGCGACGCACGGCGGCGGAGTATGAATCGTTGCTTGAGTCGAATCTCGAGGAGTACGAGCGCTTGTCGCGCATGATCGAAAACATGCTGTTCCTGGCGCGCGCCGACAACGCACAGGTTGCACTCGGGGCGCGGCCACTCGATGCGCGGGCGGAACTGGACAAGGTGGCGGAGTATTTCGAAGCTGTGGCCGCCGACCGCGACCTGACGCTGTCCGTCACCGGCGCGGCCACGGTGACTGCGGACCAGCCGTTGCTGCGGCGCGCCATCATCAATCTGCTGGACAACGCGCTGCGTCACGCGCCTGCGGGCAGTACGGTGCAATTGGCCGTGTCACGTGGACAGCCCGGCCATACCGCCATCAGCGTGGTGAACGGCGGCCCCGGGATCACGCCGGAGGCGCTGCCGCACCTTTTCGCACGCTTCTATCGCGGCGATCCGTCACGTCGCGACTCGGCCAAATCCACCGGCCTCGGCCTTGCCATTGTCGACACCATCATGCGGCTGCATGGCGGCAGCGTGTCCGTGCGCAGCGTGGACGGACAAACCACGTTCGAACTCGACTTTCCTGACAAAGCTGTCAGTAGGGCAGGCGCATAATAGTCGGCTCGCGGGATATGCCCGCTCCACGTAAGGAGACCGACATGCAGGTGCAACCGTATCTCGATTTTGGCGGCCGATTTGACGAGGCAATGGCGTTCTACGGCAAGGTGATGGGCGCCAAAGTGACGTTTATGATGCGCTACAAGGACGCGCCCGAAGGGCAGCCCAAGCCATCGCCCGCCTGGGCCGAGAAAGTCATGCACGCGAATATCCAGGTGGGAGACAGCCAGTTCATGGCATCGGATGGCCGGGAGGGGCAGACCCCCGCGTTCTCCGGCTTCATGATGTCGGTGGGCGACGTGCCGAATGCAGAGGGTCAGCGGATATTCAATGCGCTGGCCGAAGGTGGTCAGGTGTTCATGCCTTACCAGAAGACATTCTGGGCCGAGGGGTTCGGGATGCTCGTCGACCGGTTCGGCATGACGTGGATGGTCAACTGCGAACACTGACGCACTGACGTATTGCGGGTGAGCGGCCAAGCCGTCGTCACCCGCCTCTTTCCGCCTCTTTCCATTTCTCCGGTTTTCTCCTGCCCCCTCTCCCGCGTTCGCGGAAGAGGGGGCAGTCATGTCAGCGGCTCGCCAATCGCCCGTGGGCCCAGCGATACAGCACCGGTAGTACCAGCAGCGTCAGCGCGGTGGATGACAATATCCCGCCGATCACGACCGTGGCCAGTGGCCGCTGCACCTCTGCGCCGGTGCCCGTGGCAATCGCCATCGGCACGAATCCGAGCGATGCCACGAGCGCCGTCATCAGCACCGGGCGCAGCCGCGTCAGCGCGCCGTTGAACACGGCATCGTCGAGCGATCGGCCTTCCTCACGCAGCGAGCGGATAAACGAGAGCATGACCAGTCCGTTGAGCACCGCCACACCGGAGAGCGCGATGAAGCCCACCGCCGCGGAGATCGACAACGGAATACCGCGCATCCACAAGGCCAGGACGCCACCGGTCAATGCAAACGGAATCCCGGTGAAGACGATCAACCCGTCGCGCACATTGCCGAACATGGCGAACAGCAGTACGAATACCATCAGCAGCGCCACGGGCACGACGATCTGGAGCCGTTCCGTCGCCGACTGCAACTGCTCGAATGTGCCACCCCAGGCAATCCAGTAGCCGGTGGGGATCTTCACGCGCGCGTCGATGGCCGCCACGGCTTCGGGGACGAACGTGCCGAGATCCCGTCCCCGCACATTGGCGCTGATGACGATGCGGCGCTTGCCGTTTTCCCGTGAGATCTGGTTCGGACCTGGCGCAATGGTCAGCGTGGCGACCTCGCCGAGCGGAATGTAGCTCGTTGCCGCGTTGGTGCCCTTGGGCAGGGGGATAGGCAGACGTCGCAGCGCTTCCACGTCGGCGCGAATGCCTTCCGGCAGGCGCACGCCAATGTTGAAGCGGCGGTCGCCCTGGTAGAACACGCCGGCGTCGCGGCCGCCCACGGCGATGGCGACGGTGTCCTGAACGTCGATCATGTTCAGCCCGTAGCGTGCCGCGCGGGCGCGGTCGACGTCGACGGTCAGCACCGGTAGACCCGTGGTCTGTTCGACCTTGACCTCTGTGGCGCCGGACACGGTCTGCAGGACCTTGGCGATGCGCTGCGCCGTGGTATCAAGCACCTCGTTATCGTCGCCGAACAGCTTGACCGCCACGTCACTGCGCACGCCTGAAATCAGCTCGTTGAAGCGTAACTGGATCGGCTGCGAGAACTCGTAGCGATTGCCCGGAATCTTCTCCAGTTCGCCTTCGATCGCGGCGCGCAGCGACTCGCGGGAACGGGAGGGATCTGGCCACTTGTCGCGTGGTTTCAGCATGATGTAGGCATCCGAGATGTTGGGCGGCATCGGATCCGATGCGATCTCCGCGGTACCCGTGCGCGCGAAAATGCGCTCGATCTCGGGGAAGGTTGCCTTGAGGCGCGTTTCGATCTGCTGCTGCATCGCCACCGACTGCGTCAGACTCGTACCCGGAATGCGCAGCGCCTGTACCGAGAAATCGCCTTCGTTCAGGTTGGGGATGAACTCGCTCCCGAGGCGCAGCGCCACCAGCCCGCTAAGCAGCACCGCCATGCCCGCGCCAGCGAGCACCACCGGCGTATTGGCCAGGGCGCGCTTGAGCACCGGCTCGTATCCGCGGCGAGCCCAGCCCATGATGCGGTTTTCCTTTTCCTCGACGCCGCCGCCAATAAACAGCGCCACGGCTGCCGGCACGAAAGTCACGGAGAGGATCAGCGCGCCAATCAGTGCCAGCACTACGGTCATCGCCATCGGGTGGAACATCTTGCCCTCCACTCCGCTCAACGCAAAGATCGGGATGTAGACGATCATGATGATGAGCTGGCCATAAACCAGTGGCCGGCGTGCCTCGCTCGCGGCCGCGAACACTTCCTCGAAGCGTTCGGCGCGTGTCAGCGGGCGTCCCAGGCGCTCTTTCGCATGAGCCAGACGGCGGACGCAGTTCTCGACGATCACCACGGCGCCGTCGACGATGATGCCGAAGTCGAGCGCGCCCAGGCTCATCAGGTTCGCGCTGATCTTGTATGACACCATCCCGGTGAACGTGAACAGCATCGACAGCGGGATCACCATGGCGGTGATCAGCGCCGCGCGCAGGTTGCCGAGGAACAGGAACAGGATGGCGATCACCAGCACTGCGCCTTCGAGCAGGTTCTTCTTGACGGTGGCGATGGCCTTGTCGACGAGATTGGTCCGATCGTAGACGGTGACCGCCTTGATGCCTGCCGGCAAGGACTTGTTGATCACGGCCATGCGCGCATCTACGGCCTGGGATACCGCGCGGCTGTTTTCGCCGATCAGCATGAAGACCGTACCCAGTACCACTTCGCGGCCGTTGTCGGTGGCGGCGCCGGTGCGCAGCTCCCGGCCAAGGTCCACTTCGGCAAGATCACGGACACGGATCGGCAAGCCTTGAGCGGTGCCCACGATGACGTCCCCGATGTCGTCGGTCGACTTGACCTGCCCGGGCGCGCGCACCAGGTACTGCTCGCCGCGCCGCTCGATATAGCCGGCGCCGACATTGGTGTTGTTGCGTTCGAGCGCCTGCACCACGTCCTGCAGCGAGAAGCCGTACGAGGCCAGCTTTTCAGGGCTTGGCGCTACCAGGTATTCCTTGGCGAAGCCGCCGATCGAGTTGATTTCGGTAACGCCGGGCACGTTGCGCAACTGTGGCTTGATGACCCAGTCCTGGATCTCCCGCAGGTCGGTGGGCGTGTATGGCGTGCCATCCGGCTTGCGCGCATCCGGCTCGGCTTCGACGGTCCACAGGTAGATCTCGCCGAGGCCGGTGGAAATGGGGCCCATGGCAGGCACCACGCCTTCCGGGAGCTTGTCCTTGGCTTCCTGGATGCGCTGGTTGACGAGTTGGCGCGCGAAGTAGATATCCGTGCCGTCCTTGAAGATCACCGTGATCTGGGACAGGCCGTAGCGCGACAGCGAACGGGTCTGCTCCAGGCCCGGCAGGCCGGCGATGGTGACCTCAAGCGGATAGGTGACGCGCTGCTCGGTTTCAAGCGGCGAGTAACCGGGCGCCGAAGTGTTGATCTGTACCTGGACATTGGTGATGTCCGGGACGGCGTCGATCGGCAGGCGGCTGTAGTTGTAGATGCCGAGCCCGGCCATGCCGAGGACCGCCAGCATCACGAGCCATCGCTGCGCGATGGCGAAGCGGAGAATACGTTCGAACATGAATGACTCTCCGTTCAGTGCGAATGCTCGGCGCTGCCCTTGCCCTGTTCGGCCTTGAGCACGAAGCTGTTGCCCGCCACATAGCGATCGCCGGCGGCCAGGCCGTCGACGATCTCGATGCGCTTGCCGTCAGTGCGGCCCGTCTTGATCGCCCGGGCGAGGAAGCCTCCCGGCGCCTCAACGAATACCTGCTTCTGGCCGTTCTCGACCTGCACCGCATCCGCTTCGATGATCACTGGGGCTTCGGCGTCGCCGGTGGCCACGCTGACGGTGACGAACAGACCCGGGCGCCATGCCATCTCGGGGTTCGACAGCGTCACGCGGGCCGTGGCGGTACGGGTTTGCTGGCCGAGCAGGGCGCCGACGTAGGAGACCTTGCCTTCCGCCTCGCCATCGAATGCAGCAGAAGCTATACGTACCGATTCGCCCAGCTTCACATGCCCGAGGTCCTTTGGCGCGATGACGAACTCGGCCCAGACCGTGTTGAGATCGGAGATCGTGAAGACCGCGGTCTCCGCCGCGACGGCTTCGCCGAGTGCCAGGTGCTTTTCGACGACGATGCCGTCGAAGGGGGCGCGCAGCTCGAACTGGTTGATGGCACGGGCGCTGGGCTTCGCGCCAATGGCGGTCAGTTTCTGGGCGGCGTTGCGCTCGGCGATTTCGGCTTCCTGCAGCGCGGTACGTGCCGCAAGGAAGTCCTGCTCGGCGGAAACCTTGTCCTCCCAGAGCTTCTTTTCGCGGGTGTAGGTAGTGCGCGCCAGTTCTAGGCGCCGCTGCGCGGCGAGCAACTCACTACGTTGATCCGATAACTGCGTGCTGGCGAACACCGCCAGCAGGTCGCCTTTCTTCACACGCTGGCCAAGGTTGGCGGACACCGATTCGACAACGCCCGCCACGCGCGGCACCACGTGCGCGGTGCGGTCTTCGTTGAACTTGGGGTCGCCTCAGAAAACGGAAAATAAAGCACGTTAAGGCAAAACGGCTCCGCCGTTGGGCATCAATACGGCTTTGTCATTGACGCGCTGTCGCGCATTCCTGGCAGAACACAACAGCAGGATCGGCGTTCAACAGTTCCGGCTCCAAATCACTGTGACAGGCGCAGCACAGCCCATAGGTGCCAGAGTCGAGGCGGGCCAGCGCAGCTTCGACCTTGCGCTTGCGAATGGTCAGCCGCTCCCGCAATCCTTGGGCAAGAGCCTGTTGTTGGAGGGCGTCGATACGCGACACCCTACCGACACAGGATTGATCCAGCTCGACCGGCGCGGCGGACTGTTGAGCCTGCTGGATTGCCTCAACGGTTTCCCTTTGCTCGATCAGCAGTCGAGCGCGGAACTGTTCCATGTCCATTGAGGCGACTCCTTCGCTATCGCAGTAGAAGCGTGGGGATGGTCGAGGAACGCAGCAGGTCAGCGGTCTTGCTGCCGAACATCAAAGTGCGCAGCGGCGAGTGACCGAATGCGCCCATGATGAGCATGTCGATGGACTGCTCCTTGACCGTCTTGGCGATGATGCTTTCCGCATCGCCGGGGATCAGTGAGGCGGTGACGTCGAAGCCAGCCGATTCCAAGGTGGTCTTGGCCCAATCAAGCTGCTTGGGTGCATCCTGGCTTTTCTTCCCCGACATCAGCAGGATGATAGGCAAACCTCGGAACAGCGGGCTGCCAGCGACCATTTCGACGCCACGCCGGGTCACGACACCGCCGTCGAAGGCGATCATCACGCGCTGCGGCTCTTTGAAGCCTTCGGTCACGGTCAGGATCGGTTTGTGCAGCGAACGTACCACCCGCTCCACATTGCGGCCCAAGTCGCGCTGTGTGGCTTCTGCGGCTTCGCCACGGCGTCCGAGTATCAGCAGGCGCACGCCGTCTTCCTGTTCGGCCAGCGTTGCTTCAAGTTCGCCGTGCCGCTGGCGAACATCGACCAGCGCGGCACCGGCAGCGGTGGCCCGTTCGCGCAGTCGGTTCAGGAAGATGCGGCCTTGCTCGCGAGCATTCTTGGTGCGGGCCTCGTCTTCGGCGGTGAGCTTGGTCAGCAGATTTTCCTGGGCGTCAATGCCGATGGCACCGCTGTGATCTTCGCCCGATCCCTGCTCGGGGTGGCGGTCGATGACGTGCAGAAACTCCAGCGGCGCGTCCATTCGGCGAGCGGCCCATGCGGCGTAGTCGGCCACGTAATCGGCGAAGTGGGATTGATCCACGCAGGCCAGCACTTTGTTTTCGTTCTTCATGATCCTGTTTCCTCTCAGTGGCCCATCAGCATGTCTTCGGCACCGTCTTTGTCATGCACGGCGAACTTGTCCACCATTGTGGCGCTGGCCTCGTTCAAGCCGATGACTTCGACCTCGGTGGCTTCACGGCGGAACTTGATGACCACCTTGTCTAAGGCGCTAACAGCGGTGATGTCCCAGAAGTGGGCGCGACTTACGTCAATGCGCACTTTCTCGATGACTTCCTTGTAGTCGAAGGTATTGATGAAGCGATCCGCCGAGGCAAAGAACACTTGGCCGGTAATGGTGTAGGTGCGCACGCGGCCTTCGTCCTCGGTGCGAGAGGTGACGCGCAGAATCTGGCCCACCTTGTGCGCGAAGAAGAAGCCCGACAGCAGCACTCCGATTAGCACGCCCTTGGCCAAGTCGTGGGTGCCAACCGTCACTACCACGGTGGCCAGCATCACCATGCTGGAACTTTTTGGGTGCTCGCGCAGATTGCGGATCGAGGCCCAGTTGAAGGTGCCGATAGACACCATGATCATCACCGCGACCAGTGCGGCCATCGGAATGCGGGCCACCCAGTCACCGATAAACACCACCATCAGCAGCAGAAACACGCCAGCGGCCAGCGTGGAGAGTCGGCCACGACCGCCGGATTTTACGTTGATGACCGACTGGCCAATCATGGCGCAACCTGCCATGCCGCCGAGGAAGCCGGTAGCAATGTTTGCCACACCTTGACCCACGCATTCGCGGTTCTTGTTGCTGTTGGAGTCGGTCAGGTCATCGACGATGGAAGCCGTCATCATGGATTCCAGCAAGCCGACGACCGCCAAGGTGGCCGAGACAGGGAAGATGATCTTGAGCGTTTCGAGGTTCAGCGGCACATCAGGCAGCAGGAACACCGGCAGACTGTCAGGCAGTTTGCCCATGTCGCCCACAGTGCGAATGTCGAGGCCGAGGAAGATCGCCACTCCGGTCAACACGACGATGGCAACCAGCGGCGACGGCACGGCCTTGGTGATGTAGGGAAAGCCGTAGATGATGCCGAGACCTGCCGCCGTCATGGCATAAACGTGCCACGTCACATTGGTCAGCTCGGGCAACTGCGCCATGAAGATCAGGATGGCCAGCGCATTGACGAAGCCGGTGATGACCGAGCGAGAGACAAAGCGCATCAATGCGCCCAGCTTGAGCCACCCCGCGAGAATTTGCAGTACGCCGGTCAACACGGTGGCAGCCAGCAGATATTGCAGGCCGTGGTCTTTGACCAAGGTCACCATCAGCAGCGCCATTGCACCTGTGGCCGCAGACACCATGCCAGGGCGACCACCGGCAAAGGCAATGATCGCGGCAATGCTGAATGAGGCGTAAAGACCGACCTTCGGATCAACGCCCGCAATGATCGAGAAGGCGATTGCCTCGGGGATGAGCGCTAGCGCGACGACGATGCCCGCTAGTAAGTCGTTTCGGACATTGGAAAGCCAGTCCTGGCGTAAGGATTTCATCATTCTTCTATTCCGTTGTGGTTGCCAGCCAGTGGTGGCAGTTGGGGCGAACGCAAGCGCGTCTTCCCGGCCAGCGGAATAGAGAACGAACCCCGAGTAATCCAGGGCCAGCAAGACGCAGTGAATCGGACGTGCAGCCTCGTGCGAGCGTGGTGTGTATTGAAGCTGGCTCGCAGCGAGAAAGAGGCTTACACGGGTAGGAACTCCGATAGTTGGCTTGCTGATTCTTTGGGAAAAGGCATTTTACCTTCTTTGCGGCGGCGCAACAATAATAATGTCAGTCTGAGCTATACCCTAACTTGGCGTCAGACCATCCGGCGCTAAATCGTCAGAATAGAGTTGCCTTCCGAATTGATTGACATACGCCGTCAAGGGTCATAGATTTCTTCCTGACACATTTCCCTCAGGAGGATACCTTGCACGGTCAGCGCATCGGTTACGTCCGCGTCAGCAGCTTCGACCAGAACCCAGAACGGCAGCTCGAACAGATCCAGGTGGATAAAGTGTTCACCGACAAGGCGTCGGGCAAGGACACACGGCGGCCCGAACTGGAACGGCTGCTCGCCTTCGTGCGCGAAGGCGACACGGTCGTGGTGCACAGCATGGATCGTCTGGCGCGCAACCTCGACGACCTGCGCCGCCTGGTGCAGGGCCTCACCCAGCGCGGCGTACGCATCGAGTTCCTTAAGGAGCATTTGACCTTCACCGGCGAGGACTCGCCGATGGCGAACCTGATGCTGTCGGTAATGGGCGCGTTCGCCGAGTTCGAACGCGCCTTGATCCGCGAGCGGCAGCGCGAGGGCATCGCGCTCGCCAAGCAGCGCGGGGCCTACCGTGGCAGGAAGAAATCCCTGTCGTCTGAGCGTATTGCCGAACTGCGCCAACGTGTCGAGGCTGGCGAGCAAAAGACCAAGCTGGCTCGTGAATTCGGAATCAGTCGCGAAACCCTGTATCAATACTTGAGAACGGATCAGTAAATATGCCACGTCGTTCAATCCTGTCCGCCGCCGAGCGCGAAAGCCTGCTGGCGTTGCCGGACACCAAGGATGAGTTGATCCGTCACTACACGTTCAGCGAAACCGACCTCTCCATCATCCGGCAGCGGCGCGGCCCGGCCAACCGGCTGGGCTTCGCCGTGCAGCTCTGTTACCTGCGCTTTCCTGGTGTCATCCTGGGCGTCGATGAGCCGCCGTTTCCGCCCTTGTTGAAACTGGTCGCCGACCAGCTCAAGGTCAGCGTCGAAAGCTGGGACGAATACGGGCAGCGGGAGCAGACCCGGCGCGAGCACCTGGTCGAACTGCAAACGGTGTTCGGCTTCCAGCCCTTTACCATGGGCCACTACCGGCAGGCCGTCCAGTTGCTGACCGAGATGGCCTTGCAGACCGACAAGGGCATCGTGCTGGCCAGCACCTTGATCGAGCACCTGCGGCAGCAGTCGGTCATTCTGCCTGCCCTCAACGCCGTCGAGCGGGCGAGCGCCGAAGCAATCACCCGCGCCAACCGGCGCATCTACGATGCCTTGGCCGAACCGCTGTCGGACGCGCATCGCCGCCGCCTCGACGATCTGCTCAAGCGTCGGGACAACGGCAAAACGACCTGGCTGGCCTGGCTGCGCCAATCGCCCGTCAAACCGAATTCGCGGCACATGCTGGAACACATCGAACGCCTCAAAGCGTGGCAGGCGCTCGACCTGCCTTCTGGCATCGAGCGGTCGGTGCACCAGAACCGCCTGCTCAAGATCGCCCGTGAGGGTGGCCAGATGACGCCCGCCGACCTGGCCAAGTTCGAGGCGCAGCGACGCTATGCCACCCTGGTGGCGCTTGCCATCGAGGGCATGGCCACCGTCACCGACGAAATCATCGACCTGCACGACCGCATCCTGGGCAAGCTGTTCAACGCCGCCAAGAACAAGCATCAGCAGCAATTCCAGGCGTCCGGCAAGGCGATCAACGCCAAGGTGCGGCTGTTCGGCCGCATCGGCCAGGCGCTGATCGAGGCCAAGCAGGCGGGCCGCGATCCGTTCGCCGCCATCGAGGCCGTCATGTCCTGGGATGCCTTCGCCGAGAGCGTCACCGAAGCGCAGAAGCTTGCGCAGCCCGAGGACTTCGATTTCCTGCACCGCATCGGCGAAAGCTACGCCACGCTGCGCCGCTACGCGCCGGAATTCCTTGCCGTGCTCAAGCTGCGGGCCGCTCCCGCCGCGAAGGACGTGCTCGACGCCATCGAGGTGCTGCGCGGCATGAACAGCGACAACGCCCGCAAGGTGCCCGCCGACGCGCCGACCGAGTTCATCAAGCCGCGCTGGCAGAAGCTGGTCATGACCGACACCGGCATCGACCGGCGCTACTACGAACTGTGCGCGCTGTCGGAGATGAAGAACGCGTTGCGTTCCGGCGACATCTGGGTGCAGGGGTCGCGCCAGTTCAAGGACTTCGAGGACTACCTGGTGCCGCCCGCGAAATTCGCCAGCCTCAAGCAGGCCAGCGAATTGCCGCTGGCCGTGGCCACCGACTGCAACCGGTACCTGAACGACCGGCTGACGCTGCTGGAAACACAGCTTGCCACCGTCAACCGTATGGCGACGGCCAACGAGCTGCCGGACGCCATCATCACCGAGTCAGGCTTGAAGATCACGCCGCTCGACGCGGCGGTACCCGACACCGCCCAAGCGCTGATCGACCAGACGGCAATGATCCTGCCGCACGTCAAGATCACCGAACTGCTGCTGGAGGTGGACGAATGGACGGGCTTCACTCGGCATTTCGCGCATCTGAAATCGGGCGACCCGGCCAAAGACAAGAACCTGTTGCTGACCACGATCCTCGCCGACGCGATCAACCTGGGCCTGACCAAGATGGCGGAGTCTTGCCCCGGCACGACCTACGCCAAGCTGGCTTGGCTGCAAGCCTGGCACATCCGCGACGAAACCTACGGGGCGGCGCTGGCCGATCTGGTCAACGCACAGTTCCGCCATCCCTTCGCCGAGCACTGGGGCGACGGCACCACCTCATCGTCGGACGGCCAGAACTTCCGCACCGGCAGCAAGGCCGAGAGCACCGGCCACATCAACCCGAAATACGGGAGCAGCCCAGGGCGGACGTTCTACACCCACATTTCTGACCAGTACGCGCCATTTCACACCAAGGTCGTGAACGTCGGCGTGCGCGATTCGACCTACGTGCTCGACGGCCTGCTGTACCACGAGTCCGACTTGCGGATCGAGGAGCATTACACCGACACGGCGGGCTTCACCGATCACGTCTTCGCCCTGATGCACCTCCTGGGCTTCCGCTTCGCGCCGCGCATCCGCGACCTGGGCGACACCAAGCTCTACATCCCGAAGGGCGACGCCGCCTATGACGCGCTGAAACCCATGATCGGCGGCACGCTCAACATCAAGCACGTCCGCGCCCATTGGGACGAAATCCTGCGGCTGGCCACCTCGATCAAGCAGGGCACGGTGACGGCCTCCCTGATGCTCCGAAAGCTCGGCAGCTACCCACGCCAGAACGGCCTGGCCGTGGCGCTCCGCGAGCTGGGCCGCATCGAGCGCACGCTGTTCATCCTGGACTGGCTGCAAAGCGTGGAACTGCGCCGCCGCGTGCATGCCGGCCTGAACAAGGGCGAGGCGCGCAATGCGCTGGCCAGGGCAGTGTTTTTCAACCGCCTGGGTGAAATCCGCGACCGCAGTTTCGAGCAGCAGCGCTACCGGGCTAGCGGCCTCAATCTGGTAACGGCTGCCGTCGTGTTGTGGAACACGGTCTATCTGGAACGGGCTGCGCACGCGCTGCGTGGCAACGGCCATGCCGTTGATGACGCGCTGTTGCAGTACCTGTCGCCGCTCGGTTGGGAGCACATCAACCTCACCGGCGATTACCTCTGGCGCAGCAGCGCCAAGATCGGCGCGGGCAAGTTCAGGCCGCTACGACCGCTGCAACCGGCTTAGCGTGCTTTATTTTCCGTTTTCTGAGGCGACCCCAAGTTGGCCGCCGTGTCGGCAGTCCCTGGCGTAGTGACCTATTCACGCAGTGTCCTGGCAGCCGGGGAGGCCATCGAGCTCGGGTGTCCCGTGCCGATGTCCGGCGCGTTTGCGGCGAACGGGAAGTTCGCGGATCTCGGCATGAAACTGGCCGTGGAGCAATATGGCAAGGTCCTGGGACGACCGTTGCAGTACAGCGTCCTCGATACCGAGGGCAAGCCAGCCACGGCGGTCAGAAAGGTGCAGGAGTTGGCGCAGCAGAAAGCCGCCCGCTACTTTGCCGGCGGCATCCTGTCCTCGGAGTCGCTTGCCATGGGCAAGGAAGCGGAGAAGCTTGGCGGCGTGTTCGTGACGACCGCTGGCGCCGACGAAATCACCGGCAAGGACTGCAACCGGGCCACGTTCCGCTGGTCCGTTCCCACCTATGGCGCGATCGAGCGCACGGTGCGACCGCTGATCGAAGCGATGCCGAAGGCCAAGCGCTGGTACACGATCACCCCCCAGTATGTGTTTGGCGACGGACTGCTTTCCGCAGCCAAGGCCATCTTCAAGGAAAAGGGCATCGAGCACGTCGGCAACAGCTATCACGCGCTAACGGAGAAGGAATTCAGCGGCTACCTCACCAACGCGATGGCCGCCAAGCCGGATGTGTTGCTGATCCTGAACTTCGGCTCGCAGTCGTCGGACACCCTCCGGCAGGCCGTGAGCTTCGGCATGAAGAAGAACTGCACCATCCTCGTCGCCTGGGCGTCGGGTCTGGAACAGTTCGAATCGCTCGGCGCCGACCTCTGCGAAGGCGTCTACTTCGGCGCGCAGTACTGGCACGGCGTGGACACACCCCTGAACCGCGATCTGGTCAAGCGCGCCAATGAGAAGTTCAAGGCGAATCCGAACTACAGCCTTGCCGGCTCGTATATCTGCACGAAGATCCTGGTGGACGGCATGATCAAGGCAGGCTCGGCCGACCCGAAGGCCGTGGTGGCCGCGCTGGAAGGTCTGAAGTACGAGGGCCTGACGGGTCCCGAAGAGATCCGGGCCGGCGACCATCAGGTACTCAAGAACTACTATCTGCTGAAGGGCAAAGCCAAGTCCAAGATGAAGGACAAGGATGACTTTGCCGAGATCGTGAGCGTCGGCAAGGCATTCCTGCCGCTCGATCAGACGCAGTGCAAGATGGCATAAGCCGGGCGAAGCCGCGGTCGTTCTGACCGCGGACATCTCAAGTCATATTCGATGCACCGGACCGCGCCGCCGCGGTCTGGCGGTCTCCCTCATTCGCACGGTTTATGAACGTCTATCTGTTGCAGGTCATCAATGGCGTTGGCATCGGGATGCTCTACTTCCTGCTGGCAGTAGGCTTGTCGATCGTCTTCGGTCTCTTGCGTTTCGTGAATTTCGCCCACGGCGCGTTCTACGCGCTTGGCGCCTACCTGTGCTTCCAGGCGCTCCAGTTCGGCCTGGACTTCTGGGCGGCGCTCATCCTGGCGCCCATCATCATCGGCGCGCTGGCATGGCTCACGGAAAAGGTGATGCTTCGCTATGTCTACGCGCAGCCGCACGAATTCCACATCCTCATCACGGTCGGCCTGGCCCTGGCGGTCCAGGAACTCATCATTGTCGGGTGGGGCCCGCTAGGCGTCGACGTACCGCCTCCCGATGTGCTGCAAGGCGTGGTGATGTGGGGCGATTTCGTCTATCCGAAATACCGTCTCTTCGTGATCGGCTTCACGGCCCTCCTTGCCGTTGCGCTCTGGTGGCTGCTCGAAGGCACCCGCATCGGCAGTGCCGTTCGCGCTGGCAGTGAATCCACGGAAATGGTCTCGCTGCTTGGCATCAATGTTTTCCGACTGTTCAGCCTGATGTTCGCGCTCGGCGCGGGGACTGCCGCCATCGCGGGCGTCCTGGCCGCGCCAATCCGGGGTGCCGAGCCGTTCATGGGCGTGGAAGCCCTGGGGGTGGCCTTTATCGTGGTCGTGATCGGCGGCATGGGCAGCTTCACCGGCGCCCTGGTGGGTGGCCTGCTTGTTGGCATTGTGCAAAGCCTGATGAGCACGCTCTGGCCGGAAGGTGCCCGGCTGATGATCTATGTGGCCATGGCCGCGGTGCTGTTGCTGCGTCCGCACGGCCTGCTTGGGAGGGGATGATGGCGTCAAGCAGACAATGGTTGTTTCGCTACCGCTACTGGTGGCTAGCGCTGGGCGTCACGCTGCTGCTCCCGTTGACGATGCGTTCGGGCACGCTGGCGACCGAAGTCCTGATCTATGGCATGGCTGCCATGGCCTGCAATCTTCTGCTCGGGTATACGGGTCTGCTGTCGTTCGGCCAGGGGATCTTCTTTGGATTGGGAAGCTATGCGGTTGGCCTGGCGCTGACACGTGCCGGCGGCCTGCCGATGCCCGTGGCCCTGCTGGGTGCCGTGGTGATCGGCGCGGCGACCGCAGCCCTGGTAGGGTGGTTCTCCATCCGTCAACGCGGCACGTATTTCGTGATGCTGACGCTGGCGTTCGCGCAGATGTTCTACTTCCTCGCCTACACGGCGCCCGGCATCACCGGCGGTGACAACGGCTTGCTCGACATCCCACGCCCCCCGATTTCCATCGGCGGGCATGCCCTGATCGATCTGACGTCGTCGTGGGGATTCTACGGATTCGTGGCGGTGCTGTTCCTGATCGTCTTCGCACTCGTTCTGCGCGTCACGGAATCCGTCCTCGGCCGCACGCTGCTGGCCATTCGCGACAACGAGGAACGGGCGCTTGCCGTCGGCTACAACACCCGGGCCTTCAAACTGCTGGCATTCGTGATCTCCGGTGCCGTGACGGGGCTTGCCGGCGCCTTGCACGCCATGCTGACAGGTATCGCGCCGCTGGCGAACATCGACTACCACGCGAGCGAAATGATCCTGATCATGACGGTGATCGGCGGCACCAGCAATATCTTCGCCTCGGTGCTCGGCGCGGCGTTCTACGTCCTGCTGGCGGACTGGCTGTCCACACTCTGGCCGCGCTGGCTCATGCTTCTGGGCTTCCTGCTTATCGCGGTCAGCCTGTTCATGCAGCGCGGATTGTGGGGCCTGGGATCGACCATCGCGGCACGCCTGCGAGGTGTGACGGGCGCCGCATCCACCCAGGAGGAGCGCGCATGAGCACGCCGATTCTTGAAGCCACAGGCATCGTCAAGCAATACGGGAAGTTCATGGCGCTGGGCGGGGTCGACCTGCGGGTGATGCCCGGGACCGTTCATTCCGTCATCGGCCCCAATGGCGCGGGCAAGACAACCCTGTTCCATATGCTGACCGGCACGCGGCCAGTCAGCGCGGGGCGAATCGTGTTCGAGGGCAAGGATGTCACGGCGGAGGCCGACTATCAGCGGGTCCAGCGCGGCATCGCCCGGTCCTTTCAGGTAACCAGCCTGTTCCCCAACCTGTCCGTCCGCGAGAACCTGCGGCTGGCGGCGCTTGGCACCTCGCCCCGCAAGGCGATGAATGGATGGCGTCTGCCGGCCGGCGACCTCGCCTGCGCCGAGGTTGTCGACCATGTGCTGGAGCGGCTTGAACTCACTCATGTGTCGGGCTCCGCTGCCGGCGTGCTCTCGCACGGCCAGCAACGGCGGCTGGAGGTCGGCATGGCGCTGGCGGCACGTCCCCGCGCCGTGTTCCTCGACGAGCCGACCTCCGGCATGGGCGTGGACGATCTGGGCGCGATGAAGCGGTTGATACGTGGATTGGTCCAGGACCATACCGTCGTGCTGATCGAACACAACATGGACATCGTGATGGATATCTCGGACACCATCACCGTGATGCAGCAGGGCAAGGTGCTGATGGAGGGCGCGCCAGCCGACGTGCGTAGCGACCCCCGAGTCCGGGCGGCCTACCTTGGCAACATGATCACCGGAGGCAAGGGATGATGCTCGACGTACAGGATATTCATGGCTACTACGGCAAGAGCCATGTACTGCAAGGCGTCTCCCTTGCCATTGGCGACGGAGAACTGGTCACGCTACTGGGCCGCAACGGCGCCGGCAAATCGACAACCTTGAAGGCAATTGCCGGCATCGTGCCCCCACGCGGCGGGCGTGTGCTGTTTCATGGCAAGGACATTGCGGGAATGGCCCCGCACCGGATCGCGCGCGAAGGCCTGTGCTTCGTACCGGAGCACCGGGGCATCTTCAAGCTGCTGACCGTCGAGGAGAACCTGAAGCTGGCGGCAAGGAAGGCGTCGCCATGGCAGCTTGAGGATGTCTACCGGATTTTCCCGCGTCTTCGCGAGCGGCGCCGCAATGGTGGCGCGCAGCTTTCCGGGGGCGAGCAGCAGATGCTCGCGATCGGCCGGGCCCTGATGAATCATCCGCGCCTGCTCATGCTCGACGAGCCCGTGGAGGGTCTGGCCCCGGTTATCGTCGAAGAGATCGTCGCACAGCTCAAGGTCATCAAGGCCGCGGGCGTCCCCATTCTTCTGGTGGAGCAGAACCTTGAGGTCTGCATGCAGCTTGCTGACAGGCATGTGGTGATCGAGCAGGGAAGGGTGGTCTACACCGGCGGCAACGAGGAGTTCCGCCGCAACGACGCGGTCAAGGACAAGTACCTCGGCGTCGGCCTTACCGTCTGATCCGCCATCGCACTGGAGAAAGCATGAGCAACACGCAAGCATCTGCCGGCATCGGACATGATGTGCGCATCAACGGCTCCCGCCTGTGGGACACGCTGATGCGCCTTGCCGAGATTGGCGCGACCCCCAAAGGGGGCGTCTGCCGTCTTGCATTGACTGATCTGGACCGCCAGGGCAGGGATTTCTTCGTGAAGGAGGCCGAAGCGGCCGGCTGCACGATCCGCGTCGACGCCATCGGCAATATCTTTGCGCGCAGGCGTGGCCGCAACGACAGCCTGCCGGCCGTCATGACCGGAAGCCACATCGACACCCAGCCGACAGGCGGCAAGTTCGACGGGAACTACGGCGTGTTCGCCGGCATCGAGGTCCTCAGGACGCTCAACGACCGCGACATTGTCACGGAGGCCCCGCTCGAAGTGGCAGTCTGGACGAATGAAGAGGGATCTCGGTTCGTGCCCGTGATGATGGGATCTGGCGCGTTCATCGGAGAATTCGTCCTCAAGGACTTGCTGGTGCAGACCGACCGCGAGGGCATCTCCGTCAAGGATGCCCTGGAGGCCATTAGCTATGCGGGCTCGGCACCGATTGGCGAACCCCGGCCCGGCGCGTACTTCGAGGCTCATATCGAACAGGGGCCGGTGCTGGAGGCACACGACACCGTGATCGGCGTCGTGACTGGCGCACTGGGGCAGCGCTGGTACGACGTCACCATCACGGGCATGGAAGCCCACGCGGGACCGACGCCGATGGCGCTACGCAAGGACGCGCTGCTTGCCGCTTCGGAGTTGGTCGGCATCGTCAACCGTATCGCGCTGGACCATCCGCCGCACGGGCGCGGTACCGTAGGCTGCCTGACGGTCCATCCCGACTCCCGCAACGTGATTCCCGGACGCGTCAACATGACCGTCGATCTTCGCGCATCGGACGACGATCTATTGACCTCGATGCACGACACGTTCCTGGCCCAGACACGCGAACTGGCGGTACGTAACGGTGTCTCGATCGATGTCAAGCAGGTTGTCTACTTCCCGCCGCAGCCATTCGACGAGCGGCTGATCCGCGCCATTCGCGCGGGCGCCGGACGGATCGGCCATTCGGAGATGGACGTCATCAGCGGCGCTGGCCACGACGCCGTCTATCTCGCGCGCGTGGCCCCGACCGCTATGATTTTTGTGCCTTGCAAGGACGGCATCAGCCACAACGAGATCGAGGATGCGAAACCAGAGCATCTGGAGGCGGGGGCCAACGTGCTGCTTCATGCCATGCTCGATGCGGCCAATCGGTAATCGTCGACGTCATTCCGATCATTCAGGACACCCATGAAGATTCTGATCGCCAGACTCAATCACGAAACAAACACGTACTCGCCGGTGGCAACACCACTTGAGTCCTTCAGCCCACGATACGGAGCCCAGGGGTATCGGGCCGCCAAGGGCACGCGCACCGCAGCCGGCGCGTTCATCGACCTCGCCGAAGCGGTGGGCGCGGAAATCGTGGTGCCGGTGATCGCCGGCGCGAACCCAAGTGGCCGTGTGGCCGCTGACGCCTATACGCACCTGACGGACACGATCGTCGCGGCGGCGGCGGGCTGTGATGCAGTGATGCTCGATCTGCACGGCGCGATGGTCGCGGAGAACAGCGACGATGGCGAAGGAGAGCTGCTCCAGCGCCTGCGGCAAGTCCTGCCCGACGCGCCGATTGCGGTTGCGCTCGATCTGCACGGCAATATCACGCAGCCCCTGATCGACCATGCCGACATTGCCGTCAGCTTCAAGACCTATCCACATATCGACATGTACGAAACGGGTGAACATGCTGGCCGCCTGCTTCTGGAGATGATCGCGGGGCGCGTGCGTCCCGTCATGGCGTGGCGCAGACCGCCGCTTGTTACCCATACCCTGCGCAGCCGTACCGACGAAGGGGCCATGCAACGGGCGGTGGCACTGGCCAAGGAGGCGGAAAAGGGCGGCATGTTGGCGGTATCCATCCTGGCCGGCTTTGGTCTGGCCGACATTCCGGCGCCGTGCATCAGCGTGATCGTGGTGGGCGATGGCGATCGCCGGAAGGCGGACGAGGTGGCCGAGCGCATCGCGGCGCAGATCTGGGAAGAGCGCGAAGGCTTCACGTATCGACCCGATCCGTTGCCGACATCCATCGCCATGGCGGCGGCTGCGGCGAACGCCACCGCCGAGCACCGTCCCGTGCTGCTCCTCGATCATGGTGACAACTGCATGTCGGGCGGCACCTGCGACGACATGGCCGTTCTGCACGAGGCGTTGGCCCAGGGCCTGGATGGCATCGCAGTCGGCCCGGTGTGCGACCCGGAAGCCGTGGCCCAACTGATCGCGGCAGGCGTGGGAGCAAGCGTCACGCTCAACGTCGGCGACAAGGTGGCCGCGCCGCAGCTCAGCGTGTATCCGGAATCAAAGCCGCTATCCGGCAAGGTCACCGCGATCAGCGACGGGGAATACGTCATCTCCGGCCCGACATATACGGGCCAGCGCATCCGGATGGGCCGCACGGTGCTGCTCGATACCGGTGCGGCAAAGGTCATCGTCACCGAAACGCCGCAAGAGCATTGGGACCTTGGCATCTTCACCCATATCGGCGTGGACCCTCACGCCGCACGGTTCCTGATCCTGAAGTCGCGCATGTATTGCAGGCCGGTTTTCGTGCCGATCGCGAAGTCAGTGATCGAATGCGATAGCGAAGGCGTGACCAGTTCGCGCTATGAGATGTTCCCGTTCCGCAATGTCTCCAGGCCGGTGTACCCGCTGGACAAGGACACGGCCTGGTCGGCGTCGGCAGGTTGATTTGACCGCGGAAGGGCGCAGGGCAGGGGGCTCATGCGCTCAACCTGGCCGTCGATCCGGCACGGCCGTCTCAAATAGCAGCCCGAGCTCGGCTGCGGCATCCAGCAAAGGCGTGGCGCTCTTCTGCACGCGCATCTGGACCAGCGCTCCCGAGATCGTGGCCATTGCCATGCAGGAAAGGCGGTGCGCCCGCGACGCTTCCACGTCGCTTCGAAGCAGCGCCTGCTCGATGATGCAGGCCCACGCGCCAAATGCCGCCTCGCCGGCCTGCCGGATGTCTTCGTGCTCCGGCGCGAGTTCCAGAAGCGTGGTCGTGATCGGGCAGCCGTCCCGAAACTCGGATTGCTTCATCCAGCCGGCAAGCAGTCCGCAATACTGCGTGATCAGGCGGGAAGGCGAGTCAGATTGGCGCGCCAACTCCTCCAGCGTCGCCGCGACCTTATTGCCAGCAAACTCGATTGCCGCCACGCCGATCGAGATCTTCCCGTTCGGAAAGTAGTAGTAAAGCGACCCCTTTGGCGCGCCACTTGCGCCAAGGATGTCGCTCAGACCGGTGCCCGCATAACCCTGTTTCCGAAAAAGCGCGACGGCACTCTGCACGATCGCATCACGATGCTTGGCGGCTGCTGACATGTCGTTCGGGTCCTTGCCTTGTTTTCCTTCATTGAATTATATAGAGTGGTCTACATAATATCGAGGAGAACGTGCATGGAACATCAGGACAAGCTTGCCTTGATTCAGCAAATCAGCGCCACTGCGCCTTTCAACCGATGGGCCGGCTTCGAGGTCCTGCGCGCGGGCGACGGTGAAGCGGAATTGGGGATGGACTGGCGCGCCGAAGACATGGCGCAATATTCCGGCTTCCTGCACGCCGGGCTGATCTCGGCCTTGCTCGACACCGTATGCGGCTTTGCCGCCGCAACGGTTTCCGGCCGTGTCCTGGCATCCCACATCGCCGTGAGTTGCCTCGCGCCGGCGGTTGGACATCGGTTTATCGCCCAGGGCAAGGTGGTAAAAGCGGGCAGAAAGCAGGTCTTCACCAAGGCCGAGTTGTATGCGCTGGGAGAGGACAATGCGCGCAAGCTGGTGGCGATTGGCGACACGATCCTTGTGCCGGTCGAGGAGTCGCGGTAGCTTGGCGAGGCGGATGGCGCGGCGCGGTATCTGATGGTCGACATCCGTTGTCTGGGCCCCGGATTTCGTTTTAGGCGTCCAAACGGTGGCAAACGGAGGCAAACGATGGCACGCGTTCGCGTTAACGGCTTTACCATCTCGCTCGACGGATACGGAGCGGGTCCGAATCAGGACATTAACAATCCGCTAGGCATTGGCGGGACGGAGCTCCATCAGTGGCTCATCCCGACACGGACGTTCCAGCGATCGTTGTTCGGCAAGGACGACGGCACGACCGGGATTGATGATGACTTCGCCGCGCGCGGCTTTCAGAATGTCGGGGCCTGGATTCTTGGGCGCAACATGTTCGGGCCCATTCGCGGGGACTGGCCGGACATGAACTGGAACGGCTGGTGGGGCGACAGTCCCCCGTATCACGTTCCAGTCTTCGTCTTGACCCATCATCCGCGGCCCTCCGTCGAGATGAAGGGCGGTACAACGTTCCACTTCATCACAGGCGGCATTCGCGAGGCCCTCGACCGCGCCCGCGAGGCCGCAGCCGGCATGGACGTGCGGATTGGCGGCGGTCCGGAGACGATCAGGCAGTATCTTCGCGACGGCCTCATCGACGAACTGCACATCGCCATCTCGCCGGTTCTGCTTGGCCAGGGAGAATCGCTGTTCGAAGGGATCGACTTGAGAGCGTTGGGATACACGTGCGTTGAGTCCGTGGCCTCCGAAAAGGCCACGCATGTCATCCTGCGGCGCTAGGGACGCACGGATGACATGCCTGCAGATCGGCGCCCGGCCTCAGCGGGGGCCCCAGCTTCCGCTAATCAACTCGGTCGGTTTTTGCCGCGCAATGATACGGGCGCAATCCTCCCAGGCGTCGACGCGCACATTCAGGCCCGCGTAAATGCCATAGCCTGCGCCGGTCAGGATATCTTCCTCGGTTTGGATTCCCTCGCCCGCCTTGATGGCCCCTTCGGCAACGATGGAGCCTTTGGCTTTGATACCCCATCCAGCTTCCAGGTGCTGACCGGCGTGAATGGCACCGCCAGCCTCGATGCCACAGCCGGCAATGATGTCGTGCTGTCCATCAATGCTTTCGCCAGCCCTGATGCCACGGCCACAATGGATAGCGCCTTGCGCGGTAATGCCGTCTCCAGCGAACAGGTTGCCATGCGTCGATATGCGCTCGCCGGCAGTGACATACCAACCGGCGCGGAGATTGCCGCCACAATCGATCCTTGTTTCGGCCTCGACTCCCCAACTGGCCTTGATATCGTCGCCAGCTTCGATGGAGCCACCGCTGTAGACATTCCCCCCGCAGTCGATATCCGTACCGGCCACTATCGCAGTACCCGCCCGGATGCCCGCGCCGACACGGATGCTGTGTCCGACCCGGATCACAGATTCGATGTCGACGCTTCCCTTCACAATCACTGTGCCGGCGAAGACCAACGCCTTTGCGTCAAGCGCATTCAGCATGAGCACCGCATCGGTCGGGCCAAACTGCTGGAGCAGCCAGCAGGCATCGGCAACGCGATCCGCGCGAACCAGCGCATCGAGCAGGCGTTGATAGTCGCTACCACCGTCGCGATTGCGCAGAAACCATTTGTATCCATCCGCGCAGGGGCGTTTGGCCTTGATAAGGTTTTGAGAGAGTTCCATAGCGATGAAGTCGCCGCTCGCAATCCTGCTCGGGCCGTCGCACGGCGAGCAGATTCCGCCCTCGTCATATGACAGGCGACAAGTACCCGATTTGGATCGAAGCCGGCTTGGGTTCGGTAATTGATCGAGGTGAGGGCGAGCGGCCAGTTGTCGGCCTGCACATCAAGCAGCAGGCCACCTTCGAACGCTCGCATCCCCCAGAGCAAGATGCCGTGCCAGGAAGATCAGATGGACTGCGATTTAGTCCCTGGCTTCCCGCACGGCTAAATGAAGCACGGCGAGAAGGGAAGCCTGTTGGGCAATCACTTGCGGAATAGCAGAGTCGCGCAGATGCGCACAGGTACACGCGCTCGCAACATGCTTGGCATGTTGGCGGTTGGCGCTGTGGATCTGTACGGAATGCATTCGATCGCCAGGTTTGAAAGGGGGCTCACACGACGGACGCGCAGTTGGCGTCTTACAGGACGATACACCACGAGATAGTGTCGCCGAGCGGTCTGGACTTCTTGGTCCAACCGAGAGTCGTGTGGCGCTATTAGACCATACTCCGCGCAATGACTTTGTCACGTTAATGGTTGTGGTCCGCAATGCGGATGAGATTGACGGCCCTTCAATGGACCGCGGACGGATTCTGGGTGATACCGGCGAAGACACACCAGGTCTTGAAGCGCGCAGCGCCACGAACATTTCGTCCAGATGCCCGGTGCTTCCTGGCTGGCGCCCCACGGACTTGACCCGATCAGTGCATTCGTTGCCGCCTGGTTGACCGTCCCATCCGCGTTGGTGACGCGCAGCGCGTCGTTCACCGCATGGATCGCACCTACCTGGATATCCAGGTTCGCCGCGCTCAGGAAGCCACCCGGCTGCACCTGCGTGCCGAAGTACTCCATGTACCCGCCCTGGACGCGGTAGGCCGAGGTGCCGACATCGACCACGTTCGGGGCCAGATCCAGACTTGCCGCCTTCACCGTCAGCGTGTCGCTGGCGGTCACCATGCCGCTGTTGCGGAGGTTGCCGGCGATATCCAGGCTCACGTCCTTGCCGGCGATCACGCCCCCGTTCGGGGTCGCCAGTGCCTGCGCGTAGTCATCGGGCAGGTACACCTGCGGCACCAGCGTGCTCACCATCGGACAGACGGTGCTCATCACCGTGTTGCAGCTCGGGTCTGGCACCGACTGCTCGACGTACCACAGCATCGGCTTGTCCAGCGCCCCGATCTGCGTCTGGGTCAGCGCCGTGCCCAGCGCGATATTGTTCGCCTTCGCGTAGTCCGCCGCGTTCTGGTACAGCGTCAGCTTTAAATGTAATACTTCTTCGCCATTCTCGGCGGACCGTTTCCCAGTCACCTGCGTGATGAGCCTGAAGCAATGTCTTGCAACTGACCATCGCTCGACACTGTCATGCTCGGGCCATTCGACGCAGCACCCAATTCCAAGGGTGGCCGGATCCGCAGAGAAGGGCAGGGTGATGCGGTTGTTCAGCAAGCACGCATACGCCTCCCGTCGCGGCTTCTACCAGCACGCTCGTTCCCGATAGAAGGGAGACATGGCGTTGCAGCGATGGATGAGTCGGCGATGTTCGGACAAATCCTCAAGCAGGTACATCACCTTGGCGTACCGCGGCGTGAGTCTCTGGGAGACCTTGCGCCACGCGCGAGCTGAGGATTCGCGTCAGATCCTCGTCGCCGCGCAACGACCGGTGGGCGTCGAGATCGCTGCGCGAGACCTTGCCAAAGTGCGCGTTGATGTCGGCCATGGAGGCGGGTGCAAACGCGTTGGCCACCGCCATCGAACTGATGCCGCGCAGGCGCCGGCACGCCAGACCATCAGGCCGTCCCGCACGACGGCCTCGATGACTTTGAATCGGTCGAGTTCGCGCATCGTCATCGTGATGGTCTCGGGCATCGGCATGGCAGCCTCCGGTCTTGCTCAGACGGGAAGCCGCAAGCATGCCAGCCTCGGCTAGGACTAGGACTAGGACTAGGACTAGGACATTTCTATTTGTCTCAAATGGGACATTACTATTTGTGGCTGACACACACAATACTTAGAATCATTATACAGACGGCGCAATAAAAAGACCCGGAGAGCCGCACCTAGCAAGGCTTTCCGGGTCAGATACCATAGTGGACAAAAAGTACAACACGCAGTCCACAGGGTCGATGAAATTCCGTACAGCAAGCCGCCACGTATTCGCTTCCGAATTCAAGGCCATTACCGCAGGTTTCCCAGAAGATGTTATAGCACGTTGGACGGGTAGACACGTCAGAACTATCCGCCGATGGAAAGCCGGACACCGCCCAGTCCCCCGATGGGCTTATGACCTCGTTTTGTATAGAACAAAACAGCTTGAGTTATTCTAGGCGCCAAAACGAGGGGGAACGATGGGTATCTACGACCGCGACTGGTGGCGAGATCGCTATAACCAGCGAACCGCGCACAACGAGAAACGCGACGCGAAATGGCGCAAACCAGAGCAGCAGCCACAACAGCCAACGCCTGCGCCACACATCCAAGCCAGACCGCGACGCTGGTCTACCACGAGACCGTCCCCAGCCGGGGCGATCATCCTATGGGGTGCCATCTTTTCTGTGATACTCATCATCGTCAAGCAACTGGCTCGATAGCCGGTGGCATTGGACCGAAAAACCTTGGCCCCGTGGCGAACCAGAATGAGTTGCCCTTGACACTGATGTGAGCAACTAGATCATCGAGCCCGGCAACGCCTTGCAGATACTCGAGAACTGGCCGCGCAGCGTCATACATCGACGGATGATCGATCCACGTGCCCCAATCCTGCTTTTCCGGCACCACAATGCCCCGTGACGTCCAATACCGCTTGTCGTTCAGTTCGCGCCCCGACACATCTTTTGCGATGTACTTCGAGATATAGGCCGCCAGCCGGTGCGATTCCCACCGCTTACCATTACCTCGCTGCGAATCCGACCGGCCCGGGTTCGACACGTGGCAATAACCGTTGCCCTTGCCGCCGACGACGCGCAGCCATACAGCGATAATCAGACGCTTGGCTACCTTGCCCTGGCAGGCTACGTGCAAATGCCATGCGCCACGCTTCTGACGCTCAGGCACCGCAACGTAGTGGAACTCACCATGCAGACGCATCCGACGAAAGAACTCTTTGCACAGAGGATAGAACCGCTCGATTTCTTGGATGTTCTCGCGTGTGGTGAGCGTGATCATGCTATTCGCGCAGATCTGCTTGCACCGCAATCGAATCTGCTGAGTGGCCCGACGCACGGAGATATCCTCATTCCGTTCGCGATGCTCAGACTCACCTCGTTTTGTGCCTAGCTGCTGACCGCGCAACCGTGCATCGTTGATACGACGCCATGCAGTGGTCGGGAAGCCATTGATCTCGACCTGACCGTTGGTCATATGCCGCACCCGAACCGTGATCCCTTCACGGAATACCTCGCCGGTTTCCCAATCCTGACCTACAATTGCCTCGTCCATAGCTTCGCTCTATCAAGTTACGTTTGTGGACCGCGCCCGGAACAGTTGCCGCTGTTGCCGGGCTTTTCTTTGGGGCTACGCTATACCCCGGTGGTGTGTGTTTTCTTATGTGTTATTGATATGAATAGCGCGCGCCGCCGCGCCGCGCGCCGGCCTGCGGCCGGCACCCGTCACGCCGCCCCACGCTTGAGGCTCCGCCGCACCACCTCCATTTGATCTTTGAGAGAGGGAAGGGTAGGGGCCAGAGAGCCACCGGCAGCCACGAGACGCGCCCCAGCGCGATTCATTTGCGCCTGTTGACGTGCGAGTACCTCAAACAGCTTTTGACGCTTCTGTGGGCTTTTCTCACGGGCGTACACCGCCGCAACCAATTGCCGATCTTTGATGGACCACGAGCCAACCGAAGGCTGCCAGAACTTGCGCATCCAGTTGAGCGCACGCCAGCCGATAGGAACCACCTCAGGATGTTTCCAGCCCTCAAGGTGCCAGTGCGAGAGATAGCAGAACGTGCCATGCGGATAGGATTCCTGAAAGACCTGCGTGGTGTCGTACGCCTTGTGTATGTTCCCGCCGCGGAACACCCATCGATCAGCAACCATCCCCGCGGGATCGCAACCAAGGCGCATCACACCGATATGGAAGCGGGGAAACTGCCCCTTGAACTGCCCCGCCGTGATAAGCCGCGTCGCCGCAGACACACCGGGAATCTTGATCTTGTCCAAGCGATGGAAGCGCACGCAGTACTCAATGAAGGACTCGCGCAATTGCTTGTCCACCTGATTGATGTGCTGCATCAGGTAGAACACATCCCAGCCGAACTTTCGACCGTGCGCGAGCCAGTCAAGCACCGGAGCGCGTGACGCATCCTGAAACGAACGCGAGTTCAGCCACGTTCCCATTTCATCCAGCACCAGCAGCCCGTTTTCGTTCTCATCAAAGCCGTCAAGAATCTGCGGATCGGTCGTGCCGATGCACTGGCCATAGGTCTTGCTCTTGGGGTCCGTATCAACGATGGGATCGAACTTGATCTTCGGATTGCCCGAGCCGAGCGAGAACAGATCGTGGGCACTAGGCTTGTCGCGTAGCCGAATGACAAATGCCCGCGAGTGAGCGGGCATAAGGTGATCCATGTGGATATTCAGATTCGTTGCGACACGTTGACCAGCGCGCAGCCGAGCTTGAATCTGTCGCACCGCGCCGGAACTCTTGCCGGTGCCTTTCTTGCCTGTCAGAGCGTAATCGCTCATCACTCCCCCTTTGAGAACGCGAGCAGCACGCCGACAGCAATCAGGAACAGGCTCAGCAGCAACAGCCCGCCGCCGAGCGTTTGATACGGGACACACCATGACGTGCCTGTCTGCTGATCGATCATGAAAAGCCCTCTGTTCAGCTTGCACGCCTTTGCCGCGTCGAGCAGGTAGTTCGCCAGCACGACGCACACTGCCGCCACGCACGCCACCCGTATCGCAAGCACCGCTTTCGTTCTCTCTTGCATGATTGACCCCCTCACCCTTCACACCATCTTTATCAGTTGATCCAGAATTTTTTTCTTCCAGACATACAGCGACGCCCCAGTAGCAACCGCGATCCAGCACGAAATCGAAATCATCGTGACGCCGTTGAAAACCAGCCCCCAGCCCATGCGAAAGAATGGCCCGAGCGTGGACCCACCGGGCGCAGATGGCACACACGAACTGATGCACGTCATCACCAGCGAGTAAGTGCCCCACAGCAGCCCCAGCGTAATCACTGTGATTGCCAGCACCCACGCTTTCTTGATGTCGAAGAACTTGAGAAAGACTTTCACGAGAAAGTCGAACAGCATCAGCAACAGACCGGAGAGGATTGGCATGGTTACACCTTCACAGCTTCACGAACCACCTGTACGGAATCGATCAGCACGAACAGCGCGACCCCGAACCCCATTACATCTTTCAGCATGTAGTAGTACGTGCAGATGTCCACCGGTAGCGAGCCACCCACAACACCCGGCACGGTCGGGTTCTCGCACTGTTCGCTTGCGAAAGTCGGAAACACGTTGAACAGAGTGAAGATGTGCACGGAGTCATGCTTGCGCTCGACTTCCGACAACGAATCATTCGCCGCCTGCTGCGTGATGCTCAGCCGCGAATCCATGTCCGAGGACCGCTGCTGCAACGCTGTATCGACATCGGATTGCGCTTTGGTGCCAGTCTCATCGATCTTGCACGCAGGCTTACCGGGCAGCCCGCACGTATCGATATCGACCTTCTGCGGCACAGTCTGGCCGCCCTGCGGCGATGCATCCGTCTTCGTCGTTTGCTGCGTGACAGTGCCGTCAGGCGCAGTAGTGGTAGTGGTGCACGTGACGCCGACAGACGCAGGCTTGTCCTTTTGCGATCCGGCATCCGCATTCGCGGAAGCAGCGTAGGTGCACGAACGATCGACCTTGGTTGTACCCGTCGGCGTGGTCGTACTGGTAGTCGGATCAGCTACCGTGACCGTCGAAGGCGCAGCAACCGCTGCAAGCTGTGCCAGCGCATCCGCCCACTGTTGATTCTGTGTGGACTGATCTTCAAAGCCCCAGACCTTTTCTTGCAGGAACGGCTTCGCCTGGAATGCACCTTTCCACGCGGTTTCAATATTGGCATCCGATGCTGGCACTAGCGAGCCCGGAGGATCGACGTAGCTGGACTGACGCTGAATCAGCCCCCATCCGCCTTCAGAGAGCGGGTTATCAGCAGCATTTCGCGAGTAGCAGTATGCCTGTGTGCCGCCATTCAGAACGATGTACTTCAGAAGCGGATACTTCCCGTTCGCGATGTTCGGCGCAGCTCTACATGCTGCCTCCGCCGAGCAACTGTAAGACGTACACGAAGCGCCGCCCGCAGTCATCCACCCCGTAGAGCCCCAATCGACATTAGAACCATTCGGCTTGTTTGCCTCTCGCGTGCACCACGTGCCATCGGCACACTTTTCGAGTCCATAGGCCAGCAACTCAGTCCCAGCCAGCGCGATGATCCCCGGCACGGTTGACGCCCTCGCATACTTCGCCAACGTCGCCAGATCAATCAGGCGCTTTTCCGTGACCGCGAAGGAGCCCACGACCTTGCCCGCGTTAATGATGTTCATCGTCGTCGGGCTCGACATTTGCAGACCGGCAGCAGAGCCCGCGACGATGCGAGACATGGTGCGTTGATAGGCATAGTCCACCACCGCGCCGCCAGCCGCTTGCGCGTGTGCCTGAATGGGCAGCAGTAAAGACGCAAGCACGGAGACGGTCATCAGCACCGGAGCCAGCAGCAGATCGAACACGATCCGAGGCAGGGAGAGGATGCGAGGGAGAAGGCCCGAGGGGGCAGGAATGCGCCGCAGTATCGCAAGCAGGAGAGAGGAGGGTAGTGGACGCATAAGCAAAGAGGAAACCGTTTGTCCCAAACGATTTCCCCTTTCCTTATGCTGGCGGGCTCTAGCAGCAGGGAAACCGTGAAGCCCCGCCTACGACTGGTAAGCGAATTGTGCCAATTCACTTACCACTCGCAGGCTAGCCCTGTCAGCAGTGCGAGCGGCGCAGAACCGCAGGCAGGTGAAAGGCTGGTAGTGATCGCGTGAGGAAAGAGGAAACCGTTTGTGCCAAACGATTTCCCCTTCCCTCACGCTGTCCGACGCCCTCAGCAGGTGGACCGTTTCGCCTACGACCGGGAAGCGAATTGTTCCAATTCACTTCCCAGCCGCAGGCGGGAGCCGGTGGCGGTACTGCCCGCGCCGCAGGAGGCGTGTGGATATATGGACAGCCCTTCGGGTTCGCCGCTCTTCGGCCTATGGACAACTGGTGGAAAACGATACTGCCGTTTCCCACCAGTTGCCCACAGGCACGCGGCCTGACCACATATCCACAAGCCCTACGAGCTAGGGGAGATATATCTCCCGTTCACCCCCAACCCCCGCTTGCAGACAGGTCGTGCAGGCTCTTGCCGCCGTCCACGCACCAGTCGCCCGGTGCACACCTGTAGCGATGCGCCTGAGGGTCAAGGACCGTGCCGCACGCGCTGAGGCAGAGCAGGAAGCCCCCGAGCAGTGCGACACGGTAGGTCCGCATGGCTTACTTCGCCTTGCCGAACGCTTTCTTCATCATGGCGATGCCCCACCATGCGCCCGCCGCGAGCACGGCCACCGACAGAGCGGCACCGGTGTAGCTCTTGACCTTGTCGCTCAGACCGTTGATCGCATCCAGACCCGCATCACCCGACGTTTGCGCGAAGGCTTGATTCGCCACGAGGGCGGTACCGATGGCTGCCGCACCGAGGCGGGCCGACTTCTGTTTGGCCGAAATGGCCAGTTGCTTCAGCTTGTGCATATGCACTCCCGAGAAAAGACGGTGGAGACGGTCCACCAGCCGTACAACCTCAATCCAGCACCTCGAATGCCCGCTGTGCCGTTTTGATCCAGAAGCCCGAGGCGTATCCCATCCCCCACGCGATCAGGCAGTACAGAATGACTTGCGTCATAGCGACCCCGTTATGTCTCGCCAGAGCTTGACCAGCAGCACCAGCGCGAGCCTGTATGCGACCGCTACCAGTGCCACCGGCCAGAGCATCGACCACAAGCTACCTAAGACGTCCACCGATGAACCCCGCCGCGAACATCAGGCACACCACACAGCCGAGAATCAGCGCATCCAGAGACAGCCCGTACATCATGACCCCCACACATTCCCGAGCAGCGACGATGCGAGGACATCCGCTGCCCACCAACCCAGTTGAATCGCCGTGACCACCGCGACCACCGTAAGCACCGTCACCATTGCGAGCATTACGACCCCCGTCCGCCCTTGATCACCATTTCGAACGGGCCTTTGAACCCCTGCTGTTCCAGCAGCATTTCAACCGCTACCCGAACCGTGTCCGAATCCGGCGCATCGACCTCAAATGACCGCTGGCCGCCCGGAACAAAAACGATTGCCGCAAACTTGTACGTACGCATATCCGACCCCTCGTTTACGAAAAATTGGCCGTGCTGTTCCGGCCTGTCACCCGCAATTCATCGCTGCGAGACACGAGGGGTTTTCTTACGCCGCCGCCGATGCCGGAGCCTTGCCGTTTGCCGCCGGACGACCGAACGGCACCAGCGCCACCACGCGGAAATCGAGATTGCCGTTGCCGTCAGCGAACGGCACGAGTTCGGTGATGTATTCACCCGGCTGGGTGTTCTTCATGTGCTCGGGCACCTTCAGGCGAGCCACGAACACATCTTCGACCATCTTGCCGTCCTCTTCGCGGGCGGACGTGATCAGCATTTGCGCCGAGTAGGTAGTGCCTGACTTGCCATCGAACGACCAATCCTTACGGTTAATCACAAAAATTTGCGCCTTGAATTTCATGAGATTCCCCTCGCTACATTTGGAAACCCGGACCCACCGGGCAACGGTTTACACCTTGGGCATTTGGCCCTACACTTCGACTCAACTTGAGTGAGTCATTCACTCAATCTGAGTGTGATCTAAGTATAGCAGGAGGACTCAAAATGAGTGTAAAAGAGGCGATTGAATTTATTAAACTCCGAGGGGGGTTTAATAGCTATCGTGCACTTGCAGAGGCCGCTGGCGTGGACCTCCGCAGGGTGGACAACGCTGTAGGCCGTGGGTCCGCCTTGACAGCAACCGAAGAAATCGCCCTGGGCAGCGCCGCAGGGATGAAGCCGCTTGAGGCGATCAAGTTGCTCGAAACAGCGTACAACCCAGCCAACGAGTCGATGTACTCGAAGCTCCAGAAGCTTTTTAAACCTGCCCGCCGCGCCATGACCTTGCGCTTCGCCTGACGAAGCGTGCGCTGTGGGCTGACTGATTCCAAGCGGATCGGTCGGCCCATCAAATACATATAATGTATATTATGTTAAATGAATGATGGGGCAACTATTTGATTGAGGAAGCTGCATATGGTCGCGACATTAGGCAAGCCTGGCGGGTGGGCTTAGGTTGATGTCCCATTGGTAACTGACAATCAGAAGCTGGCAGTTACTGAGACCAATGCGACCCGTGGATCAGCTTGAGCCAGCCCTCCGTAGGCATCAACGGCGGCCCATCCTCGTCTTCCCAGAACGTTGCGAATGGCAAGACGCACTGTCGCGGGGTAGCGCGCGCCACTCACGCGATATCGCATTCCCAGGTCCCAGCGAATCCACGATGGCACAAGCTGAGTATTCGCCGCATCCACATACTGCGCACCGTTGCTAGAGACGGCAGTGACCAGCGTCAGGCCTGGAATCTGGCGGACGTCCCATTCCGCGCCAAGATTGAGTTGCCACGATGGCACGCCGACCGGGGTCTTTCCAGACAGCGTTGGACTCCCCGAGATCGTCGCGTCGAGCCACATCGCACCGGCGTTGACGCGCACGCCGGGCAGCAACTCGTGTCGTACGCCAAGTTCCAGTCCGCGGTTACGCTGCTCGCCGTCGACCGCAAAACTCGCCCCACTCATCACGCCAACAGGCCTGCTGATCTGGAAAGCGCTGATGGTCGCTTCAAGGTCTTGCCGCGCGAGCCTGACCCCGGCCTCGTACTGGGTAGAACGGTAAGGTGCCATCACCTCCCCTGCGTTTGCCGCGCTTGTCGGCGCGACATCTCCTTTGCTGAGTCCGTCAATGCGGTGCGCGTAGAGTGATACGGCCTGGTTCGGCTTAAACACGATACCGAGCAGAGGGGCTAACGCACCCGCATCGTAGTGCTCGATCACAACGCCTTCCGGGTTGAAGTTGTCGGAACGAATGAGCTGATAGCGAAATCCGGCCGTCAACTGCAAGGACTCATCCCTTGTCGATACCGTGTCGACTAGGGACAACCCTGTCAGGTACGTCGACGACACCTTGGGCACGCTGGCGGGATCGGCAATCGACTGGGGAGGTAGCGGCACCGGATCGTAGAGATTGGTAAGCGACGTGATCGCAGAGCTCACGAGTCCGCGATTGAGCCGGTCCCTGTAGCCGCTGGCCGACAGTGCAATACGATGCGTCATCGGGCCGATGGCAACCCGCCATCGCATACCGGCTTCGGCGCTAGTGCGTGCCACGTCGAATCGGTAGTTCGTATCGGATACGGATACGTCTCCCGCCTCGTTGATGATCGTCGGCGTGATGGCGAAAACGCGCGCCACGCGTGTGCGGCCACCTCCGACGTGGGCGAACACCTGCGTGTTCTCGTCAACGTCGTAGGCAACCCGCGCCAATGTCGCGCCATCATGGATTTCCGAAGACTCCCATGGCTGAGATATGTTGCGATGGCCGTCCGGCGCCGCTGGCACGTCGATACCCGCAACGATATGCAGCAGCCGGAACGGCGCCGATATCCGCTCATACTGGGCGATGACATCGAGGCTCGCGCGCAACTGACTGCCGCGATAGTCGAAAGCCAGCGCCCCTGAGCCGGCATCGCGATGCTGGTTGTCCAGAGCGGTATCACCACCGCGGTAGCCACCATTGAAGCGAATGCCGAACGCACGGTCGCCGCCGAGGCGCCTGCCCACATCGATGTTCGCGCCAAACTGGGACAACGAGCCATAGTCCGCAGCAGCCTCGGTCACGTCCGCGTCCCCTGCCCTCTTCGGCACGATGTTGATGGCGCCGCCCACGCTGCCGCCAGGTGACATGCCGTAGAGCAGTGTGGCGGGGCCCTTGATCAGCTCCACCCGCTCGACGTACCCCGTCGCAACGCGATAGTTGGACGCGATGCCGTAGACGCCATCGAACGCAATTTCACCGAAGTTGCCGTTGCTGTACGGAAATCCGCGAATCGTGAAGGCGTCGAGAATGCCGCCCGGCTTGCTGACCGAGCGTACCGAAGCATCGTTATCCACGACATCGGCCACGCTATACGCCTGCTGGTCCCGGATCTCGCGCGCGTCGAAAACCCGGGTACTGACTGGCGAGTCCATGCCGCCTATGCTTCCCAAGGCTCCCAGATTCACGGTGCCGGCGATTCCATGACCGGCTTCCGTGCCCTGCGACACATCAGCGCGATAGGCTTGGCCGACTACAGTCACCGTGGGCAATGTCTGCGCGGCTTCCGCCTGCGTGTCGACGGCAGAGGTCTTGCGAATCAGATACCCTCCATCGCGCAGGTCGACGGCGTAATAGCCAGTCTCGTGGAGCAGGATCCTGATGCCGTCGGCAATCGTATGCGGCCCCGTCAGCCCCGCGCTGTGCAGCTTCCGCAGCGCGTCGGCATCGAAGGCCAGGTCCATCTTCGATGCCGTGGCGAACTGTATGAGCACCACGTCCAGCGGACCGGGTGGTATCGAGTAGGTGCGAGCCTCGGCCGCCGCCCGTTGCACGGAACCAGCTGCCGGACAGTCCCGGGCATCCAGGATGATAGCCGTCGCGAGGATGATCCCAACCAGGATCTGGCGGCAGCCTATCTGCATCGACCCTGCATCAGAAGTCCACCGTCACCGAGCCGAGGAACGTGCGCGGTGCGCCCTGCGAGATCGTGCTGTAAGAAGCCACGCCCGACCAGTAATGCTTGTCGAAGGCATTGATGACCGTGGCCCGGAACGTGGTGGTCTTGCCCGACACCTTCGTCCGGTAGCGAGCCCCAACGTCGACGGTGGTCCACGACGGCACCGACTGCGTGTTGGCCTGGTTGACGTAGGTGCGACCCGTGTAGTTGAGCGCGCCAGTCAACGTCAGGCCCTGCAGCCAGGGCAGGTCCCATTCGGCGCCAAGATTGGCCATGAAGTCCGGTACGCCCACCGGCCGGTTGCCCTGCGTCGCAGTGCTATTGGTCTTGGTCAGCTTGCCGTCCAGCCAGGTAATGCCGCCCAGCAGCCGAACACGCCGCACCACTTCGCCAGAGACAGTCAGCTCCAGCCCCTGATTTCGTTGTTCGCTGTCCACAGCGTAAACCGTGCCGAACAACTGGCCGCTCGGCTTGGTCATGCGGAAGGCTGCCAGCGTGGCCATGATGGATCCGGCATCGACCTTGACGCCGACCTCTTGCTGCTTCGTCTTGTAGGGGGCGAATACCTGACCTGCATTCGAAGCAGTGGCCGGTGCGATATCACCCTTGCTCAGCCCCTCGACATAGTTCGCATAGAAGGAAACATTGCGCCATGGCCTGAAGACGATGCCGGCCAGCGGCGTCACAGCGTTCTCGTCATACGAGGACGACTTTGCGCCGGTTGCGGTGTTGTAGTTGTTCGACTCGACCTGTTGATACCGCAAGCCAAGCGTCAGGGCCACGCGATCATCCATGGTGCTGACCGTGTCGACCACGGCTACGCCGGAGAGCGTGGAATCCGACACCTTTGGAACAAAGCTCGGCGGCGCGATCGACTGCTCGGGGCTCACCACCGGGTGGTAGATATTCGAGCGGACCGGCGTTCCCGCGACGTTGGCGTTGGCAATACGATCCGAATAGAGATTGCCCTGCAACGCAAGTGCATGCTTGACCGGACCGGTGTCGAACTTCGCGCGCACGCCGGTATCGAACGACATCCGGTTGATCTGAAACCTCCAGTTTTGCACTGCGGCGGAAGTATCGCCTGCCGCGTTGAGGATTGTCGGGGTCTGGTCCGAGAGGCGGGACACGTCGGACCGCGTCCCGCCGGCATCGGCATAGACAGTGACGTTGTCCGCCACGTCATATTCGACGCGCAACAGCGTCGAGACGTCGTTGGACTTCCACCATCCCCAAGGCTGCGTGACGTTACGCCGACCATCGGGTGCCGCCGGCACTTCGATGCCAGGAGCCACCAGAAACGGGCGCGTCGGCGCATCGATCCACTGGTACTGCTCGATCAGGTCGAGCGATGCCCGCAGACGGTCGCCGTGATAGTCAAGCGATACGGCCGCCACCTCGCTGCGTGACTTCTGGTCGTCCAGCGGCGTGGGCCCCTGGCGGTGCAAGCCATTGAAGCGAACGCCCCACTCCTTGTCGTTGCCCCAGCGACGGCTCAAGTCAACGGCCCCGCCCACTTGGGCGTCCGACGCATAGTCGAGCGTGAAGCGTGTCAGGTCCGTGGCACCCGCCCGCTTGGGAACGAGGTTCACCACGCCCCCCACACCGCTGTTGGGCGACATCCCGTAGAGCATCGCGGCCGGCCCCTTGAGGACCTCGACGCGCTCCATGTATTCAGGAAAGAGATGGTAGTTCGGCGAAACGCCATACACGCCGTCGAACGCGACTTCCGACAGGTTGCCTTCATTGATCGGGAAGCCGCGAATCATGAACGAGTCGGTGACACCGCCAGTCTGGCCGGTGAAACGAATCGAAGGGTCCGCGTTGAGCACGTCGGCCAGGGTCACGGCCTGTTGATCCTCGATGCGCTGGGCCGTGTAGCTGGTGGTGGAGAACGGGGTATCCAGGCTGCCACGGTTGCCGAGCATCCCGAGGCGGCCGCCGCGCGCGGTTTGCCCGCCCGCATAGGCTGCCGGGAGATCGGTGGAATCACTGGCGGCCACGGCGCTCACCGTCACTGCAGGAAGGGTGGTTTCCGGAGCCTTGTCCGTGGAAGTCTGCGCGATGGCGTTGATCGACATGCCACCCGAGCCGACGGCAAGACAGAGCATCGCCTGATGGAGCGCGGCAGCAAGTGGCTTGGGCGAAGGGAGGCATGCGGACTGGGTGCTGGTGCGGGATGACAGATGGCGGGATCGGTGTGACGACATGGTTGCGAAGTCCAGAGCGGATTGAAGAGGGTTCCTACAATCCAAGCCGGACAGGTCGCCCAATCCCCTCAATTCATCTCGATTTTTTTCACATCACCCTGTCTCAGGCATGCACCCTGGGCCCGACGCGAACCCAGTAGCGCGTGAAGTACGACACCCGGATTGGCAGCGCCTTCTCCAGAAAACGCAGCGTGCGATCCGTATCGTCGATGCGGTACGCACCCGAGATGACCAGATCCGCCACGGCGGGATCGCAATCGATGCGCCCGTGGCGATAGCGGGCCAGCTCCGCAAGCACGTCGGCCAGGCGCATGTTGCTGCCGGATAGCAGCCCGTTGGCCCAGCTGTCGGGCGACAGCGCGGCGGCATCGCTCAATGCGCTCGTGTCCTGCGTCATCGTCCAGGTCGTGCCCGGTGTGGCAACGGCTTGCGATGGCGCTTTGCCGTCGTGCAGCGCGACCGCGCCCTGCTGCACGCTGACACACGCGCGATCCGCTTCGAGCCGCACCGCGAAACGTGTTCCGAGCGCGCGCATCGCGCCGAACGGCGTTTGCACACGGAATGGCCGCGCTGCGTCGCCGTCGTGCCCAGTCGTGACCAGAATCTCGCCACGCCGAAGCAACACGTCGCGATGTTGGCCATCGAAGCGAATATCGAGGGCGGTCTCGGTGTTGAGCACGACGACCGTGCCATCTTCCAGCGCCAGCCTGCGTTGCTCGCCCACGCCGGTATGCACGTCGGCGGCCCAGCTTCTCCATGGCGATTCGCGATAGGCCATGGACAACCCAAACGCCGATACGCCACCCAGAGCCAGCAACTTGATCGCCTGGCGGCGCCCTGCCTGGCGGCGGCCGCGAATGGTCTCGGCGTTGCGGAGCGTCTCCACAGCCAGCGTCGCCGGCACACGGGGGAATCCATCGCGTAGTGATTGGATGCGTTGCCATGCCAGCCGGTGCCGGGGATCCGCGCCCTCCCAGACCAGAAAGCGCTGGCGCATCTCGTCGCTGGGTTCATTGAACAGCAGGCGGATGGCCCAATCAATGGCCGCATCAATGACTTCTGACGGCAAATCGGCTTGCGAACTGGACATCTTTGCGCCCTGTGCTTGTGCCGGTTGCTAAGCGCCGAACTGCAACGCGTAGCATCGGCGCAGCGCCTGGCTGATGTACCGCTCGACGGTCGCCAGCGACATGCCAATGCGCTCCGCGATCTGCGGGCAAGTCAGGCCGTCGAGCTGCGCCAGCAGGAATGCCGTGCGCGCGTTCGGCTTCAGCGTATCGAGCATCTGATCGATCTCGATCAACGTCTGCAGGAAGTGCAGACGGCTTTCGGGCGATGGCGTATGTGCTTCCGGCAATTGAGCCAGCGTCTCCAGCCATGCTTGCTCAAGTTCCCGCCGCCGCCAGAAATCGATGACCAGCCCATTGGCAATGGTGCCCAGGTAGGTGCGCGGCTCACGGATCTCGACGACTTTCCTGTGAAGCACCCTGACGAATACATCCTGGGCGATGTCCGCCGCATCGCATGCATTGCCGATCTTTCGCAACAGCCAGCCTTGCAGCCATGCGTGATGCCGGCTGTAAAGGACATCGACCTGCGAACGGGTACCTGGATCCATCACGACTACCTCATCTCACCGCAGCGGGTGTCATCAGGTCTTCCAGGACATACGCCGCCAACTGACGGCGCCCCGCTATGGACGAGCTGATTGAGATCCCAAGCCTGATAGGCAGGAAAAACGGCAAGTAGAAGAGGCAACCTGGTGAACATAGACACTGCGGCGGGCACCGCCGTGCTGCACGGCGGTTCAGGAATTTCGGATTCGCATCAGATGCAAATGTAACTTATTCTCACTTACGAAGAAAGAACGTTACTAGAGACACCGCCACATGTGTCGCATACGGCATATGAAATGCCTGGGACGTGACCAAACAAATGCTGCGCCAAGGCGAAACAGCACTGGCCACCGAATCGTCATACGTCGTCAAGAATTGGACACGGCACCGCATTGGCGTGGTGAAGCCAATGGTCTACGCGCGCCTGATCGGCAGCGAAAAGACGTTTCAGGGCAAGACCCTGCCCCGCGATATCGTGCCAACTGGCAAACCCCTGGAATTTCGCGCGATCTTCAACGATGCGCCGCTTCCCGGCGCGGATGTGAGGCGTTCGCACGCGAGGTCGTGCACGACCTCGCGTCTGATTGCTGGAAAAGCCACCACGGGCCACTGGCGGCCATGGGCTGGGACCTCTCCTCCAAACATCGGAACGTGTCCGATAAACCGCGCGTGATCCGACGGTGTTCAGTCGAGCTGGATATGGGCGTCCTGCACGATCTTGGCCCACTTGGGCATATCACCCGAGACCACCGCCGCCAGTTCCTGCGGCGCCGACCCGACCGGTTGCAGGCCCATACCCGCCAGCTTCTGGCTGATTTCAGGCAGCTTGACGATCCGCGCCACCTCGGCGGCCATACGGCTGGTCACGTCTTTCGGCGCATTGGCGGGCAGGAACAGCGCAAACCATCCGCTAGGCTCAAATCCAGGCAAACCCTGCTCCGCGAACGTCGGCACGTTCGGAATCGCCTTGTAGCGCTGGGTACCGGTAATGCCCAGGATCTTGAATTTGCCGCTGGTCAGGTACGGATACGCCGATGTCACATCGACGAAAGCCGAATCCACCTGGCCGCCGAGCAGATCGTTGAGCAAGGGCGCAGCCCCCTTGTACGGAATATGTGTCAGTTCGACGCCGGTCTGCTGCCGTAGGAGCTCGCCGTGCAGATGCGACGAAGTCCCGTTGCCGTATGAACCGTAACTGAGCTTGCCGGCCTTGGCCAGCGCGATGAATTCACGTAGCGTGCTGGCCGGAACACGGTTGGGCACGACAAACAGGTCGGACGATTTGGCAATCAGCGAGACCGGCGTGAAATCCTTGTTCACGTCATACGGCATACGCTTGTAGAGGCTGGGCGACTGGATCAGCGCGGTGATGGCCAGCAGCACCGTGTAGCCATCGGGCGCGGCCTTGGCCACGGTATCGTTGCCGAGCATGCCGCTGGCGCCGGGCTTGTTGTCAACGACCACGGGCTGGCCCCAGGCTTCGGCCAGCCGTTGGCCGATCATGCGGCCCACAGTATCGGTGCCGCCGCCGGCCGGATACGGCACGACCAGCCGTATCGGCTTGCTCGGGTAGCTGGGCTGGGCCAGTGCCTGGCCAACGCCGCCCAGCATGGCGGCGCCCGCCAGGGTGCCGGCTTGCGCCAGCCAGGTTCGTCTGCTCGTTTGCATGAAGCTGTCTCTCTCAAGAACTGGATTCGGTACGCCGGATACGTCGGATACGCCGGATACACCGGCCTCCCCCCCCTATGCCCGCATGGCGTCTTCCTGCAGCGCGCGCCACAGGATCTTGCCGGTGGCCGATTTGGGCAGCGCGTCCACGAACTCGACGATGCGCGGCACCTTGTAGGCCGCCAGACGCTCGCGGCACCAGGCCATGATGCGTTCCGCATCGGCCTCCGGCGTGCCGCGCGATTCGGGGCGCAGCGCCACCACGGCCTTGACCGTTTCGCCGCGATGCTCATCGCGCGCGGCGATCACGCAGGCCTCGTGGATGGCCGGGTGGCCGTAGAGCAGGTTTTCCACCTCGGCCGGCCAGACCTTGAAGCCGGACGCGTTGATCATGCGCTTGAGGCGGTCGCGCATGAAGAAATAGCCTTCTTCATCCATGAAACCGAGGTCGCCGGTGCGTAGAAAGCGCTTGCCGGCGATTTCGATGAAGGATTCCGCATTGGCCTGCGGGTTGTTCCAGTAGCCCTGCATCACCTGACCGCCGTGGACGACGATCTCGCCGATCTCGCCCTGCGGCAGTTCGGCGAGCGATTCGGGGTCCACCACGCGGGCGTCCACGCCGAAGGTGGCAATGCCCAGGCACTCACGCTTGGGCTTCTGGCGCGGGTTGGACAGCAGGAACGACGCGGTCTCGGTCATGCCATAGGCCTCGACGTACGGCAGGCCGAAGCGTTCCTGCAACATATTGGCCACCGCGTCGGGCATGGCCGCGCCACCGCCACCCAGAAAAGCCAAGCTGGAAAGGTCACGCCGGGCCACATCGGGCTGCGCGAAAAAGTCCACCAGCATGGCCGGCGGCGCGCCCCAGGCCGAGACGCGGTAGCGCTCGATCAGATCGGCGGCAAGCGCGCGGTCCCAGCGCGGCATCAGCACCACGGTGGCACCCAGGTAGATCGGCGAATGCATGCAGTTCTGCATGCCCAGCAGGTGGAACATCGGCGCCACCGCGAGCACCACCGATTCCGGCGAACTGCTGCGCCAGACTTGCGAGCCCACCGCGGAACTCATCATGGTGCCGTGGGTATGCATGCAGCCCTTGGGATTGCCCGTGGTGCCGGAGGTATATGCCAGCATGCAAAGCGTGTTGTAGCCAGCCTCGTGCGCGCGCGGACGCTGGCCAGCATTGCGCGCGGTGTCCCAGTCCACTGGCATGGCGCCACCTGGGGCCGCGCGCGACGCGGGAGCAGGCTCGCGCAGCCAGGCCGGAACCGGCAGGCCACCATCGTCGCGCAGCATCCCCGCGTAGTGGTACGTGATCACATGACGCAGCGCCTTGCCATGCAGCGACGCGACGCGCTCATACAATTCGCTGCCGCAGAACGCGGCCACCGCCCCGCTATCGGCAACCACATGCTCCAGTTCGGCTTCCAGCCACATCGGATTGGCTGGCACGACCACCGCCTCGGCACGCAGGATGGCGTAGTACGCCACGATGAACTGCGGGGCGTTCTGGCTGTAAAGCACTACCCTATCCCCGGGCTGAATGCCGCAGCTTTGCTGCAGATAGCCGGCCATCCGTTCGACGTCATCCAGCAGTTCCGCATAGGTGATCGCGGTGCCGAAATACTGGATCGCCGTCTTGCCGGGATAGCGCCGCGCGGCCACTTCCAGGTTGTGGAACAGGCTGGTCTGCGGCACATGCAGCGTGCCAGGCAGGCCGGCAGGCCAGGCGGGAGAACGGTAAGGCTGGGATGTACTGGCGGACTTCATGTCAGGCAAAGGCTCAATCAAGACGAATGTTGTGGGTACGGATCACTTTGCCCCAGCGGGCATAGTCGGCCTGCACGGTCTGCGTAAAGGCATCGGGCGTGCTGCCGGTCAGGATCACGCCCATGTCGTTCATGCGCATACGCACCGCGGGGTCTGCCAACACCTTGTTGACGTCGGCAGAGAACTTCTCGACGATCGGCCGCGGCGTGGCGGCTGGCAGCAGCAGGCCGAACCAGCCCAGCGAATCCATCCCGGAAACGCCGCTCTCCTTGAAGGTCGGCACATCAGGCAGTTGGGGCGAGCGCGACGCGCCGGTCACGGCAAGCGCGCGCAGACGCCCGGACGCGGCGTGGGGCTTGGCGCCCATTACCGAGATCACCGCGGATGGCACCTGGCCACCGAGCAAGTCGTTCAACTCCGGCGCCTCGCCCTTGTAGGAGACGTGGATCATGTCGAGGTTGGCGGATTCGTTGAATATCTCGCCGTAGAGATGGCCGCTCGAGCCTGTGCCAAACGATCCGAAGGAGTACTGCTTGGGCTTGGCACGGACCAGCGCGATAAATTCCTTCAGGCTGGTGGCCGGCACTGCACTACTGTTGATGGCAAACACCAGGTTGGTGGTGCCAAGCTCGGATACCGCCGCGAAGTCCTTGACTGGGTCAAAGGGCGCCTTGGTGTAGAGGCTCGGCGCCTGCACGAGCGTGGTGATGGTCAGCAGCGCGGTGTAGCCGTCCGGCTCCGCACGGGCCACGGCATCGGCGCCGATCATGCCGCTGGCACCGGGGCGGTTCTCCACCACGACCGGGCGCTTCCAGGCCTTACCGAGGCCATCGGCAATCGCCCGCGCCAGCACGTCGGTAGCCCCGCCTGCCGGGAACGGCACCACAAGGCGCACGGATTTCGACGGGAAAGCCCCTTGGGCCATGGCGGTACCGGCGCCAGACAGGCCAGCAAAGGCACCTGCCAGCGCCAGCGCTCCGGTGCCAAGACGCAGCAATGCACTCCGGCGATTTGCCAGCATGTGGTTGTCTCCTTTCTTGTTGTCCTTTTTTCCCGGGTCGCTGCCGAGTCCGGCGATGCCGGCGGCGATCCGCCCGGCTCCGGACTTCTGCATAGTGAGAGAGTGCGTGATCCGGCACGGTCTGGACAATGACCAGACAACCCAAAATCATTGGCCGAATCGTTCAGACGGAAGGCAGGCTTTGGCAAATCCCGATTGTGTGGCGCGAACCGGGCGCGGTAAGGTCCGCATCAGCCCGGCATGCCGCCATTGCGCGCGGCAGGGTTCCGGAGCTGCCCTACACGACGAGGAGACTCATGCACATCGTTGCCACTCCCGCTCACCGGCACCCCGTGCCGGGCAAGCAGCGCAGCACCGTTGTACCGGGTCCGGCATTGGCTGGCACTACTGGCACTACCGGCACTACCGGCACCATCATCGCCCCGCTTGCGGCAACGGCAACGCCAGCCCGCCATACCATCGCCATCCATCATGTCGACCAGATCCTGCTCGGGGTGCGCCGACTGGGATTCGACATCGATGCCCTGCTGCGGCGCGCCGCGATCTCTCCGGCGCTGCTGGCGTCGCCGAACGCGCGCGTGACCCAGGACCAGTACGCCGCGCTGATCCGTACGCTGCGCCGCACCACGCGCGACGAACTGTGGGGCCTGCTTAGCCGCCCCGTGCCTCCCGGCGTCTTCGCCCAGGCGGCCGGCGCAATGATCCATAGCGCCACCCTGGAAGAAGCCATCCAGGCCGGGTTGCGCCAATACCGGCTGCATATCGACGAATTCACGCCACGGCTGCACCTCAGCCCCGATGGCAAGACCGCTTCCCTGATATTGCACGGGCATGCGCCGGCCTCGCCGTGCCAGATCTTCGCCAAGTCGACCTTCGCGTTCCATGCTTACGGCCTGATCAACTGGCTGGTGGCACGGCGTGTACCCCTGTCGCGCGTCGATCTGGGTTCGGGCCCGCCCCAGGCGCTGACCGACACCGAGCGCATCTTCAATACGACGGTCCGATACGGGCAGTCCTGCACGGCCCTGCACTTCGATGCCGCCTGGCTGCGGCTGCCAGTGATGCAGGATCCCGCTGGCCTGCGCGAATTCCTGCTTGAGACCCCGCACAAGCTGCTGGTGCGTTATCGCGACAATAGCTGCCTGGCGGAACGCATCCGGCTGCACCTGCGCTCCCACCTGGATGACGAGCTGCCGTCGCTGGAGCAGATGGCGCAGATGCTGCGCCTGACACCGCAAACCCTGAGCCGTCGCTTGCGCGATGAAGGCCGCGGTTACCAGAACATCAAGGACAACCTGCGCCGCGACGCGGCGATCGGCATGCTCGAGCACTCATGCCTGTCGCTGCAACAGGTGGCGCTGAGGCTGGGCTTTTCCGAGCTGAGCACCTTCCACCGCGCATTCAAGAAATGGACCGGCGTCGCGCCCGGCGAGTACCGGCAGCGCGGCATGCAACCTATCTCGCCCATCGAGGACGATAGCCCTCGGCAAAGTGCCTGATTTCCTTGCTGAACTCGGCACAGACATGCGTCATCAGGTCCATCGAGCGATAGACCAGGTAGACGTTGAAGTCCGGCAGTTCGTCTTCCATCGCTAGCACCTCCAGCGAACCGGGGTCCATGCGCAATGGCCCGCCAGTGCCCCGGAAAACGAAGTCCGACCACATGCTGATAAGGTCGGTCTTGGTGGCCAGCTGCAGCCCCAGTAGATTGGATGCGCTCTGCACGACCCGGCGCGGTATTTCCAGTCGGTGCAATCGCATCAGGCTTGATATCGGGCTGCCGGGGTCATCGAGCGGGTCCAGCACCAGCCAGTCGGCATCCAGCAGCGGACGCAGCCGGCGGACACGCCGTAGTGGATGGCCCGGCCGCACGGCCAGACGCATCGGCACCGAGAACAAGGACTCCCACTGGAGTCCGCCCGCTCCCGGCCCGCTATTGGTGGAGATCAGCCCGAGATCAAGCCGCCCCTCCCGCAGCCCCTCCTGAATCTGCTGCGGGCGCTGCTCGAAGCCACGCAAGGCGACATTGGGAAAGCGCTTGCGCAACGCCGCCATGGCATCGGGCAGCGGGCCACTGGAGGCCACGGCGGTAAACCCGATATTGAGTTCGGCTTCCGCATGGCCGCGTATGGATTCGATGTCTTCCAGCGCGTGTCGCAGTTCCTGCTCGACTACGGTGGCGCGCTTGACCAGCGCCATCCCGTACGCAGTCAGACTCACACCGCGCACGGAGCGGGACAGCAGCGTGACGCCAAGCTCTCGCTCCAGTTCAGCGATGGCCTTGGATAGCGCGGGCTGCGAAATATGCAGCCCGCGTGACGCCTCGTGGATGCTGCCGTGCTGCGCCACGGCCAGCAGAATGCGCAGTTGATGTAGCTTCACGTTCGCCTGGTCTCCCCTCTTCTCCGCGCCCGCTGCGGCGTCCCGACCGGACCATGCCCGCATCAGGTGCGCATCAGGTGCTTCGCGCGCCTGTGCGGTGCACCATGCGTCCGGTCGCTCGCGCCAGCACTTCCGGGCTTTCCCCGATAGCCGGTGAACACTGGTTATGACGGTGATTCTATTTGGTTATCGGGATGAATATTTGCGATTTTGTAGGTTCGCGACTTCCCCGAATACTTCATCGCCAAGGGTTCCTGCACAGAAGCCCGTCCCCCACCCTCGGAGACCACCGATGAATGACGTCACCCTGCAGCCGGCTCTTTCCCCCGCACCGGCTGCTGCCGAGCCACGACGAACCAGCCAGGCCCGGCTGATCGCCGCCTGCTCCATCGGCAACGCGCTGGAAATGTATGACTTCACCGTCTACAGCTTCTTCGCGCTCATGATCGGCAAGCTGTTCTTCCCCTCCGAGAGCGCCTACGGTTCGCTGCTGCTGGCCGTGGCAACGTTCGGTATCGGCTTTGTGATGCGGCCGCTGGGCGGCTTCGTGATCGGCAACTATGCCGACCGCCACGGGCGCAAGGCTGCCATGACGCTGACCATCGGCCTGATGGTGGTTGGAACGCTTTGTCTGGCGGTGGCCCCGACGTACGCCACGGCGGGCCTGCTTGGCCCGCTGATCATTCTGGCGGGGCGTCTGCTCCAGGGCTTCTCGCTGGGCGGCGAGATCGGTGCCTCCACCGCCATGCTGATGGAGGCTGGCGGTATCCGCGGGCGTGGATTTCGTGTGAGCTGGCAGCTTGGCAGCCAGGGCATCGCCGCCCTGTGCGGCGCGCTGACAGCGGCGGTGCTGTACGGCAGCCTGTCGACGGAAGCGCTGCAGAGCTGGGGATGGCGCGTGCCGTTCTTCCTGGGCTTGCTGATTGCGCCTGTTGGCTTTTACATCCGATCGCATCTGGACGAAACGCACACGGCCGAGACCCATGCGCCAAGCCCGCTCGGCACGCTGTTCCGCGAACACGGCACCCTGGTGGCCAAAGGCGTCCTCACCATCATCGGCGGTACCGTCGGCACGTATCTGGTGATCTATTTCATGCCGACCTACATGATCCGGGAACTGCACCTCCCGGCCTCGCTATCGCTACTGGCAGGGTGCGTCACGGGTCTGACCAGCTTTGCCGCGTCGCTCTGCTCCGGCTGGCTGGCCGACCGCCTCCAGCGCCGCAAACCGCTGGTGGTCGCCTCCATCCTGTCCACCGTGGTGGCCCTCTATCCGGCCTTCTGGCTGATGACGCACTACCCCAGCGTGCCGCTGGTGCTGTCGCTCTCCGCGCTGCTGACCGCGAGCCTGTATCTGGGAACGACGCCACTGCTGCTCATGATGATGGAGATGCTGCCGATCAAGGTACGGGCCAGCGGCCTGTCGGTGATCTACGCCATCGGCGTCACGGTGTTCGGCGGCTCGTGCCAGTTCGTCGTCACCTGGCTGCTGGCCCGCACCGGCAATCAGCTGTCCCCGGCGTTCTACATGATGGCCTGCAGCGCCGTGACACTACTGACCGTGCTGACCCTGCGCGAAGTGCGCGAAACCCACTGACCTGCCAGCATCCGCCAGCACCCGCTAGCCCCTTTCCCCGCAAGGAACCCTGACATGACCAAAGCACCCACGCTCCAGCCCTTTCAACTGCTGCCCCATCTGCTGCCTCCGGTCGACATCGACGCCGAGACCTTCGTCAACATCCGTCGTCAGATTCACGCCCAACCCGAACTCGGCTTCGAAGTCGGCGCCACCAGTACGCTGGTGACGCACCTGCTGCAGAGCTGGGGCTATGACGTCCACACGGGTATCGGCAAGAGCGGGGTGGTAGGCCAGTTGAAACTGGGCAACGGCGCGCGCCGGCTGGGCATTCGCGCCGACATGGACGCGCTGCCCATTGTCGAAGCCACCGGCCTGCCCTATGCCAGCCGCAACCACGGCAAGATGCACGCCTGCGGACACGACGGGCATACCGCGATCCTGCTGGCCGCGGCGAAAGCGCTGGCCGACAGCCGCAGCTTCGACGGCACACTCAACCTGATTTTCCAGCCTGACGAAGAGAACCTCTGCGGCGCGCGCGCGATGATCGAAGACGGGCTCTTCGAGCGCTTCCCCTGCGACGCGGTTTTTGCGCTCCACAATATGCCGGGCGTGCCGGCGGGCAGTTTCCGTGTGTTGCCGGGGCCGGTCAGCCTGTCTTCCGACGTGGCCGACATCACCATCAAGGGCGTGGGCGGGCATGGGGCGATGCCGCACCGCGCGCGTGATCCGATTGCGGCATCCGCCGCGATCGTGACGGCACTGCAAACCGTGGTAGCCCGCAATGTGGCGCCAGACGACACCGCCGTCGTGTCGATCGGTTTCATTCGTGGCGGCGCCACCCACAACGTGATCCCCGAATCGGTAACTCTGGGCGTCAACGTGCGCGCGGCGCGCGCGGAAACCCGGGCGATGGTGGAGCAGCGCATCCGCGAGATTGTCAGCCTGACCGCGCAGGCCCACGGCGTCGAGGCACACATCGACTACCGCCAGCTCACCCCGCCCATGGTCAATACCGAAGCCGAAACCCGACTGGCGCAGCGGATCTGCACCGATCTCGTGGGGACGGAGAACGTCGTCACGCAAGCCCCGAAGGGACTCAACGGCAGCGAGGATTTCGCCTGGATGCTCAATGAAGTCCCGGGCTGCTACCTGATCCTCGGCAACGGCGAAGGCGAATTCGGCGGCTGCATGGTGCATAACCCCGGCTACGACTTCAACGATCAGGTGCTGCCGCTTGGCGCCGCCTGCTGGGTACGGCTGGCGCAGGCGTACCTGACAGCCTGACGGCCTGACTGCCTGAGCCCCGACCGGCCGCCACCGGCCGCCCCGTCGGCGGCTAGTCCTTCGCCAGCTTTGCCGGACGCATGGTCGCGCTTTCCAGCAACTGTTCGTGGACGAAGGAGCGCAGCAGCAGCGCCTCGCGTTCGCCATAGCCGTCAAACGCCACGCCGACGCTATGGTACGGTGCGGCGGCGCCAGCATTCGGGTCCTGCCGCGTCCAGCCCTCCAACGAGAAGGTCGACTTGATCCCCCCGGTGCGGAGCGTGAACGCCAGCCGCACCTGCAAGCCCGGCGCGGTCAGCGCGTCGTTGGCCGTGGAAACCGACACGCCGCCGGTACTCAGGTCCGTGATCAGCACGGTCTGAGGGGCTTCGGCCCCGTCCACACGGGACATTCGTCCCGCCAGCCGGACCGGCACACGGATGCTGCCACGCATTTCACGGGCATCGACATGGCTGATGTCCGTCAGCATCCAATAAGGGAACGGCGTGCGCGAAGTCGCCCGGACACGTGCCGAAAAGCTGTGGATGCTGGTGCCCGTGAAACCGCGGACCAGCACCAGATCGCCGTCGCAGGGCTCCGCAGACATGCCGGCCAGGCCGGGCCACGCCACGAACACGGCGTCATCGTTGAAACCGATCAAGCGGCTCACCCAGGCGCGTTCCAGATCGCCCGGTCGCTTGACGTGCAGCAGCGTGCCGACCAGCAGCCCGTAACCGCCGGCCCATGGGGGCGATGGCTCGTCCGGCCTGAGCGGCGCCATGTCGTCCGCCCAGAAACAACGTCCCGCCTGCAGCACGAGCGCAACTTCGTCCCCGGTCTGGAAGACGGTTCCCTCATCCGCCACGGGAAAGCCCAGTTCATCGACCAACGCCGACTTCAGTGGCTGTCCCAGCTCGATCTCATTTGCCAGAATTTCCCTTCGCATTGCAGTCTGCCCTTGATTCTTCCCTGTCTTCCCTGGTCGTGCCTGTTGGCCCTTACTCTACCGCCGTATCTGTTGCAAGCGTTCGAGTGCCCTGTTCGAATTACCAATCAATCACCTTTGGACAAGCGTCAATGTGCGCTGTTATATTGCCTGAGCCGATTTTGTCTCGGTTTCATGCATGTGAGCGACGCTATCCATGACCTCTGAACTGTCCACGTCTACAACCGGTCCCCGGTATTCCGCTCGCCAGTTTCCTGAATTTGCTGATACATCAGCCCATCGGCTTCCCGAGTGATGCGGATGCCCGGTGCTTTTTCCCCGAAAACCGTTGCCCGGCTTGGGCTTCGGGCTCGCATGGCCATTATCGGCACGTTGACTTGTCTACTTGAAGGATGCGCCGGAGCGCCTTCGGTCGGCCTGTTTGGCGCTTATTTTCCATTGTGGCTGTTAAGCGCCGTCATCGGTATTTTCGGCGCCGTGGTTTCGTACCGCGTGTTCGTGAAAACCGGTTGGGCGGAAACTGTTCGTTCCCAATTAATTGTCAATACAGCAATTGGCCTGATCATCGCCGAGATCGTCTGGCTGATCGGTACGGGGCATCTCCTATGAAAATGGCCGGCGTTCAAAAGGGGCCGCTGCGCGGCCGGGTCATTACCCTGGCCATCGTGCTGGTGGCCGTGTTGCTTTCCGTCTATGCCTATGAGCGCACCGTGCACCATCCGTCGTCGGACGATGCCACGCTCGACGCCGATGTCGTTCATGTGGCCTCGCCGGTAGGCGGACGCATCGCCCGCATCGCCGTCACCGAGAACCAGCACGTAGCCAAGGGCGACGTGCTATTCGAAATCGACCCTGTGCCTTACAAGCTGGCGGTGGACCAGGCGCGGGCAGACCTCGAACTCGCGCAGGCGGGCCTCGGCACGCGGCGGCGCACGATCGTCAGCGAACGCGCGGCCGCGTCGATCGCCTCCGAGCAGACCACGCGCGCGGCGCAAAACTACGCCTTGACGGCACGCACGGTGGAACGCCTGCGCCCGCTGGCCGCCGATGGCTACGTGCCAAAGCAGCAGCTCGACCAGGCCCAGGTGGCGCAGCATGACGCGGCGGTCTCGCTCAAGCAGGCGAACGTCCAGCACTCGGCATCCACGCAAGCCATCGGCAACGACGACGACGCCATCGCCGCGGTCCACGCCCGGGAAGCCGCGCTCGCAATCGCCCAGCGCGCGTTGCAGGACACCGTAGTCCATGCCCCGCAGGAAGGCCGCGTCACCGGGCTCTCCGTGCTGGCCGGTGAAGTCGTGATTCCAAACCAGTCGCTGTTCCTGCTCGTTCATACCGGCGAATGGTTTGCCGTGGCGAACTTCCGGGAGACATCGCTAGCCGATATTCATATCGGCGACTGCGCCACGGTCTACTCGATGATCGACCGGCGCAAGGCGATACGCGGCACCGTGACCGGCATCGGCGCGGGCATCACCGATACGGAACGGCTCAACCTGCCGCGCTCGCTGCCCTACGTGCAGGCCTCGGTGAACTGGGTACGCGTCGCCAAGCGTTTCCCGGTTCGCATCCGGCTCGAAGATCCGCCCGAGACGCTGGCCCGCGCCGGCGCCAGCGCAAACGTCGAGATCCGGCATGGCGCAGCCTGCCGCTGACAAGCTGCGCCTCGGCCTGGGCGACATCGGCGCCCTGCTCGCGCCGACGCCCGGCCGGGCGGCCGCCACCACCCGTATCACCGTGGCGAGCGTGCTGACGGTGCTCGTCACCGCCATCTACGGCACGCCGGAAGCCGCTATCTCTGCCTACGTCATCTTCTTCATCAACCGGGAAGATCGCACCGTCAGCATCGTGATGAGTGTGGCAGCGTTGGTGCTGGTCAGCCTGATCATTGGCCTGGTGATCGTGCTGGCCAACTTCAGTGTCGACGATTCGCTGCGGCGGCTGGCCTTCATGGCCGTCCTGTCGGCCGCGCTGCTGTTTCTCACGTCGGCCAGCAAGCTTCGGCCGATCGGCGCCATCGTGGCAATGATCATCGGCTTCGGGCTCGATGAACTCGGACTGGTCCCGGGCGGAGAGGCCGCCACGCGCGCCCTGCTCTACGCGTGGCTGATGGTAGCGATTCCGATTGGCGTGAATGTAGCGGTCAATCTCGTGATGGGACCTTCGCCACGCCGGTTGGCGGGCGACCGGCTCGCCCATTGCCTGCGCATGGCTGCTGCCAGCCTGCGACAGGAGGACGCCGCCCCGGCCATGCTCGTCCCGCTGCTGCGCGACGGCACGCAACCCGTCGGCATGTGGCTGAAGCTGGCGAAGATCGAGGGGCTGTCCCGCGCCGAAGACCTTGCGGCGCTGCGACGGGCCGCCGCGTCGACCACGGCCATTCTGATCGCCGCCGACATGGCGCTCCGGCAGCCGAACGCCCGCTTGCCGGCCGCCTTCCGCACCCCGATTGCGGACACGCTCGATCAGATGGCGGCGATGCTCCAGGCGGGCGGCTACCCGGTGGAAATCACGCTGGCGCTTCCCGCGCTCGAATCGCTCGCGCCAGTGCAGCAGGCCATCGCCGTGGAACTGCGTGACGCCATCGTCGGCTTCACCGATGCGGATGCACCGAGCGCACAGGCCAACGCGGCCCTCGCCGAGGCCCCCAACGCAACGGAAGAGAAAAAAGGCGGATTCCTCAGCGCGGATGCCTTCACGAATCCCGAGCACATCCGCTACGCGCTCAAGACCACCGGCGCGGCAATGTTCTGCTACGTGCTCTACCAGCAACTGAACTGGCCTGGCATCCATACCTGCTTCATCACGGTCTACCTGGTATCGCTGTCGACCGCGGCCGAAACGGTCGAAAAGCTCTCGCTGCGGCTGGCTGGCTGCCTGATCGGCGCGCTGATCGGCACTGCCGCGCTGGTCTATGTCGTACCGTCGATCGATTCCGTCGGTGGGCTCCTGATGCTGGTCTTCACGGGCACATGGGTAGCCGCCTGGGTCGCGCAGGGGTCGCCCCGTATCTCGTATGCGGGCTTCCAGATCGCGTTCGCGTTCTACCTCTGCGTGATTCAGGGAGCCGGACCCGGCTACGACCTGACGATTGCGCGGGACCGGACCATCGGCATCGTGATCGGCAATCTGGTGACATTCCTGGTCTTCACGCGCATCTGGCCGGTCAGCATTTCAGGGCGGATCGAAGCCGCGCTCCATGACATGGTGCGGCAATGGCGGCAACTAATTGCCACGCCGCGGCGCGAAGCACAGCGGCAAAACGCCGCCGCCGCGTTGGCGCTGCATGGCGCCATCACGCAGGACCTGATCCTGGCCAGATATGAGCCGGCATTGGTCGGCCCCGGCACTGACTGGATCGAGGCCCGCCAGCGCCATCTGGCAACGCTGGACGCCGTAGCCGGTCCGCTTTTTCTGCTGGCGGAGCGATTTCCGGGCGATCCGGAGGTCGATCGACGTCTGCAGGCCGTTCGCATGGATGGCCACGCGCCCGTAACAAGCGCGGCCCCGCTTTCTCCGCAGCATTCCCCGCGCGACGCGCTGCTCGCCCTGGTTGACCGGCATCTCGCCGCTCCGCGCCAGGACGATCCGCCGGCCGCCGCCACCGGATCACCGTTGCATGCCTAGAACAGGATTACCGATTTTCCCGCTGATGCTGCTCGGCGCCAGCCTTGCCGGTTGCGCGACGGCGTCGCTCGACCTTGCGCCGGAGCAGCCCGATCGTCCGTGGCAGCCTACGACCACGGCATCCGGAGAACTCGTGCCGGGCAAGCCCTCCGCAACGGCCAACACCGGCAAGCCGGCCGACTACCGGCTGCCAGCCAATTCGGCGCTGGCGTCGATCACACCGCCAGCGGCACTCGATCCGGCGTATCCCTACACGTTGCCCGAGCTGATCGACATGGCCGAATCGGCGAATCCGATAACACGCGTGGCCTGGAACGATGCACGCAACGCCGCGCTGGCTGCGGGGATCGCGAAGAGTAGCTATCTGCCGCAGATCTCCGCTTCCGCGCTGGGCGGCTACCAGAATGGGCACGGTTCGGTATCGGGCGCACTCGGATCGGTCGGCACAAATTCGTCTGGCCACGGCGGCGTGGGCGTGCTGTCGCTGCAATGGCTGCTGTTCGATTTCGGCGAGCGCGCGGGCATTGTCGAAGCCGCCGAACAGACTTCGCTCGCGGCAAACATTGCGTTCACGGCCGCCCACCAGCGCATCATCCACGACGTCAGCGTGGCGTTCTACCGCTATCAGGCAGCGCGCACCCGCGCGGGCACCGTGCAGCAGGCCATGGAAAACGCCGATGCCGTGCTGGCAGCCGCCAAGTCCCGCTTTCAGCGCGGTATCGGTACCGTTGTGGAAGTTGCCCAGGCCACACAGAACCGCGCGCAGACCAACCTGGCGATGGTGCAGGCGCGGGGCGCGGAGACCGATGCCTACCTGGCGCTGGTCACCGCGATCGGCATCTCGCCATTGTCGAAGCCGCGTATCGCCGAGATGCCAGTCCGTCCGCTGTCGCCGGCGCTGCATAGCTCCGTCGAGCAGATCGTGGAATCAGCCATCGCGCGGCGACCCGACGTGCTGGGCGCCTACGCAATCGAGCGGGCCAGCCAGGCCAAGGTCAAGGCGGCCGAAGCCGAATTCCTGCCCAAGGTGTTCATGTCGGCGTTCACGTCGTATGCGTCGGGCGGGTCTTCGATTACGGCGATCCCCTCGGTGGCCCAGCAGGCGCCAACCGTGAACCTGAATGGCTACCGCTATGGCGCCAGCGTGTTCCTCGGCATTACCGTGCCGATCTACGACGGCGGGCTGCGGTCGGCGGTGCTGACGCAGGCGCGCAACGACGCCGACAGCGCGTCGACCAAACTCACGCGGGCCAAGGAAGAATCGGTGCGGCAGGTTGTGGTCAGTCAGAGCGCGCTCGAAACCAGCCTTGCGGCATACGAAGCCGCCAAGGCCCTGGCCGACGCCGCCCAGATCACGTACGACGCCGCGTTCGCGGCCTACCGCAAGGGCGTCGGCACGGTCACGGATGCCAACCTGGCCCAGAACCAGCTACTGCTGGCGCGGAATGCATCGGCCGACGCTTACAGTGGCGCGCTATCGGCGGCAGCCGCGCTGGCCCTGGCCACGGGAGCGGTCGGCGCGACACCTGAGCCGGGCGGCTGGGCACCGCGCTGAGCGCTGACTACGCGCCCGCCAAGGGCTGCTCCGGTCCGATCATGACCACGAGACTGCCTACGTGGATGACGGACTCCTCGCCGATCCGGATGTCACCACCAAAAATCACGGCATTGGAGCGCAGGCGGTCGATGCGGACATCCAGCGTCAGTACCGTGTCGTAGGGAATGGTCCGATGCACGGTAACGTCGCGCATCAGCCCGACCAGCACCTGCGCCGGCGAGGCGTTGTCCTGGCTCAGGCAGAACAGCGTGACGCCGGCCTGGCCGAACGACTCGATCGCCAGTGAGGCCGGATATGCGGCGGGCGGGTGCGCCCCCAGAATCGGGGATTCACGGTTGATGACCTTCGTGGCCAGGATGTGCTCACGCGGAGTGAAGCTGCGCACGGTGTCCAGCAGCAGGAATGGGTAGCGATGCGGCAGCAGGCGGGCGATGTCGGGATGCGTCAGCGCCGGTGCCTCGCTGGCAACGTCACATTCGAGCGGCGCCGAAACCGGCTCCGCGTTCGGCACGCACACGATCGTGGCTTGCACACGCGCATTGCCCTGAACGTGCGCCACGGCAAGACACGTAACCTGATCGCCGTCGCGCTCGACGATGGACACATCAAGTCCGACGACATCTCCGGGCACGACCACGCCGAGGTACTGAACCCGTTTCACGCGCCGCGCCCAGGCCTCCTGGCCGAACGCCTGACCGGCCAGCGCCGCGGCCATGATCAACATGCGATCGAGCATCAACGCACCGGGGTAAACGGGATTGCCAGGGTAGTGACCCAGCGCGAACAGATCGGTACCGCTGACAAACAGCTGGTCGCGCAGCGCAGTGGCCGCGCAGGGAATCTCGGAATGCGACATGAGGAGGCTCGACAAGCAGGCGGAATGATCCGTCAGGCTAGAGCACCGAAGCAGCCCGCCGTTTGCGTTGACGCAATCTGATGCAATCTGGGCGATGCCCCGGGGGCCAGGCTTGGGAATACCGCTGTCCGCGTTCGAGCCATCCGTCACATGGCCGGCACGTGTCTGTTAGCCGTCACTGGAACGCGTCGTCCATCTGCCTGGCACGCTTCACATCGTCGCCATGTAGATACAGTGACGTGGTCGAGACCGACGCATGGCGCAGGTTGTCTCGCACCGTGGTCAGTTCCGCGCCGCGCGCCAGCGCATGGGTGGCGTGCGTATGGCGCAGCCAGTGTGGGCTGGCGCGGCGCAGCTTTTCGGCGGTGGCCGGGCGTTCGGCTTCGAGCTGGTCGGCGGCGGTGCCGAAGAAGCGCTTGATCACCATCCACAATCGCGCGCCGGTGATGCCGCCGGCTTCGTCGGAACCTAGATTGCCGACGATCGGCGTCGTCGGGTCCCAGAGGGCGCGTGTCACCGGCAAGCCCCGCTCAACCAGATAGCGGTCAAGCGCGTTGCGGGCCATCGTCGGCAGCGCCACCCTGCCCGCCTTCGCGCCCTTGCCCACCAGCCGCAACCAGTGATCGCCGTGCACGTCGGTTTCGACATTGCGCAGCGTGGCGCCGACCAGTTCGCTCGCCCGCAGTCCCGTCGCGTATGTGAAATCCAGGATAAAGCGCAGCCGTTGGGCGGCGGAGGCTTCCCAGCCGTATGACCACTCCAGGCCATCCGCGATGCTGCGCGTCAGCAGCCATTCCCCTTCGGAGAACGCGTGCGATACATCGAGCGCGGCCGTCTTGGCGCCGCCCCGCACCTTGATGCCGGCGAACGGGTTGGCCAGCACGTAGCGTTGCTGCACCAGCCAGCGAAACAGCGCCCCAAGCACCTGCAGGCTGTAGGCTGCCGAGCGTGGCGACAGCCCGTCAGCAAACGGCTTCCAATCCGTGGCGCCACGCGGCCGGGCGGGCCCTACCCAGCGTTCGCGCGGCGCGGGTTGGCGCAGGAAGTTCCGGTAGGCCGTGGCGTCCTCGGTGGTCAGCGACGACAGCGGCCGCCCGCGCTCGATGATCGCCCAGAGGATCAGCCTCTCGGCTTCCTTGCGATAGGCACGCAGCGTAGACGGCGATTCGTGCAACCCCAGCCACGCTTGCACAGCCGCGTAGTCGTTGTCCGCGTTCAGCGTGGAGGTCTCGCGCGGCGCGCGGAACTGGCCGAGCGAGCCGTCCACCTCATGCGGCAGTCGCCCCATCTTCTCCCAGGGCACGATCACGCCGCGCGGCTCGGCTTCGATTAGCGCCCGCGCGCGAGCCGTGAGTTGCGGATGGCCGGCGAAGAACGCCTCGATTCGCCTGGCGCCCGCCACTCCCAGCCCGGAAATGCCGCGCCACCACTGGCGCCGGCGCGGGATTCGCACAGTGAGGTCAGCCAGCGTGTGAATGTCGCAAGCGCGCAGGGCCTCCACGGCAGTCGGTGCCAGCCACAGGCCGATATCGTCGGAAATCGCCGGTGCTGGAGGCGGCAAGCCACGGAGTGTTTCGATTGCGTGGTCTGCTTCCCTACCCTTCGCCGCCCGTTCGGCGGCCGGGAATTCGAACAATTGCGCAAGATCTTCACGCAGCCGGTAGCGCGCATAGGCGGCAAGCTGCCGGCGAATCTTGCTCACCATCCCGCGCGAGGACTGGCCCGTGGCCCGCGCATCGTCCAGATACCGAGAGACCGCGTCACGCGTGGAAAGTCCCGCATGCCAGGCTCGCAGGGCGGCCAGGGCAGCGGCGTCGGGAAAGTCCATGTGCGTGGCGGTCGGGCGATTCGTCATGGCGGAATCTTAACATTTACCCATGCCATTGCGATAACTTTTCTTATCGCAATAGCTTGATCATGGAAGCAAACCCATGGCTGGTGATCTGCGTCGGAGGCACCGCAACGCTATCGTCTTCCACTGTCCAGCCTTCCGCCTGCACCAAGTGATGAATGTCGGCCCTGCGGTATAGCGTGATCACCTTGAGGGGGTATTGGCGACAATATCTCCCACGATAAAAATCGCCCGATATCGTATTAATAGACCGAAATAAGAAAATGAAATACCAAGGCGTCAATAATCAATCGCCACCCCGATTTGGTAACAACGATCTCTACTGAGTCCGAAACTGCGTTCCTGCTGCATTCGCATCCTCCTGATTCACCCATGACGCACGCTTGACGCTGCCGGAGCCCGGATTGCTTGTACTCCGGGCACGAAACCGGTATAGCGCTTGCTCGATGGATATTGGGCACACGCGTGGCGCCACCCCCATGTTTCATCGCATAATTACGAATACAGATTCTGGCTGGAGCAGCAAGTCGCCCGCCACCGACCACGAATCCAGGACAGGAGTTGGGAATGGGGCCGGAAGCCGTGACGGGCACCGATGACAATGGCGACCGGCGAATCGCCGAAAACGAAACACGGCTGGCGGGAATCATCCGCTCGTCGATGGAAGCCATCATCTCGGTGGACGAAGAACAGCGCGTGGTGCTGTTCAACCCGATGGCGGAAAAGCTGTTTGGCTTGCCGGCGGAACAGGCCATGGGCCGCCCCCTTGGCGATTTCATCCCTGCCCGTTTCCGCACTGCCCATGCGGCGCACGTCACGCGTTTTGGCGTGACCGGTGTTTCCGACCGGCAGATGGGGCGCCAGCTCACGCTGCACGCCCTGCGTCAGGACGGAACCGAATTCCCGATCGAAGCGTCGATCTCGCAGACCTCCGATGGTGCCGGACACAAGCTTTTTACGGTCATGCTGCGCGACGTCACCGCTCGCGTGCGTGCCGAGACTGCGCTGCAGCGGTCCCGCGAGGAACTCCAGGCGCTGTCGGACAGCATCCTGGCAGCGCGCGAGGACGAAAAGCGACGCGTCGCGCGCGAGCTTCACGACGATCTGGGCCAGCGCCTGAGCGCGCTGAAAATGGATCTGGTGATGCTGGAGACCGACTTGCGTACCGACTGCGGCGCTGTGCGTGCGCTCGGACAGGTCAGCGCCATGCACACTGTCATCGACGAAACCATCGCCGCCGTGCGCAGGATTTCATCCGATCTGCGGCCCGCGTTGCTCGATGAACTGGGCCTCGCTGCCGCGCTGGACTGGCTGGCCAAGGATTTCAGCCGGCGCTACGCGATTCCGGTGAGCACGCGGACCCCCGAGGAGATCGACGTCACCGAACAAGCCGCCACCGCTGTGTTCCGGATCGTCCAGGAGGCGCTCAACAACGTCGTGCATCATGCGGACGCCAGCGAGGCCTGGGTAACGCTGACGCACCAGAACCCGAACCAGAACCACGATCACGACCAGTACGTGCTGCGCGTGCACGATGACGGGCGCGGCTGGAACGGCCAGCCGAAGGACGGCGCGCGACGCTCGTTCGGCCTGCTTGGGATCCGGGAACGGGCACGCCTGCTGGGTGGCACGGTGTCCATCGAACATTCGCCCGGCGAGGGCTTCGAACTCGTCGTCACGTTTCCGGGTCATCCGGATTGCAAGGAGACCCAGGCATGATTCGCGTGATCATTGCAGACGATCACACTGTGGTGCGCAACGGATTGCGCCATATCCTCGAACGCACCAGCGACTTCGAGGTGGTTGGCGAAGCAGCCCGCGGTACCGAAGTGCCACAACTCGTGCGCGAGCTGTCGCCGCATGTCATCCTGCTGGACCTGTCGATGCCCGGCCGGAACGGGCTGGAACTGATCCGGCAGCTGCGGACCGATCATCCGGCACTACGAATCCTCGTGCTGACGATGCACGCGGAGGAACAGTATGTGGTCCGCGCCTTCCGTGCCGGCGCGGCTGGCTACCTGACCAAGGAAAGCGCGGCGACAGAACTGGTGGAGGCGCTGAGGAAGGTGGCCGCGGGCGGCACCTACGTCAGCCCCGCCATGGCCGAAAAGCTGGCGCTGGGCCTGCAGGAAAAGCCCGATGCGCCGCACGAGGGCCTGTCGGATCGTGAACTCGAGGTCTTCCGGCGCATCGTCGACGGCGAGTCGCTCACGCAGATCGCCGCCGCGCTGTGCGTCAGCGCCAAGACGGTCAGCACCTACAAGATGCGCCTGATGGAAAAACTCCAGCTTCGCAGCGACGCCGCGCTGGTCCGCTATGCGATCGAGGCGAGGCTGTTCGGCGACGAAGACAAGCTATAGCGTCGTGACCCCCAGCCACAGCCCCGTCGTTCAGGCCGCCTCGCCGCGAATCAGCAGCACCGGCTTGCTGGTCTTGGCCACCACACCTTCAGAGACGCTACCCATGATCATGCGGCGCACACCGCGTCGGCCGCGCGTACCCATCACGATCACATCGGCTGGCCAGCGGTCGGCATAGCCGACGATCGCGCCGGCGATGTCACCCGGCACCGCCGACTTCTCTGCCAGTTCGGTTTGAAACCGCACGCCAGCGTCCTGGAGACGGCGAGCGGCGGCAGCCAGGGCCTTCTTGCCGAAGTCCGTCAGCCCATTCAGGATGTCCTGCGGATTGACGAAACCTGCCTCAAGGAACACTTCGCCCTCGTCCACCACGAACAGGACCTTCACCTCCGCGCCCATGCCCTTGGCCAGCCCGGCTGCCTGCGCAATGGCCAGGTCGGAAGACGGGCTGCCATCCACGGCAACCAGGATGCGTTCATACATATCGGTCTCCTCAGTCCGGGCCACGTGCCCTCACTGACCCAGCATAGGACGTGCCAAGGCTCCATGGTTGATGTATCGCAAGACGACCCGAGCCCACCGAATCAGGCGCTCTTGATCTGTCGCAACCATACGCGGCACATCACGCATACATTTGAGACCCAAATGGCGCCGAAGCGCCTTGCTTTTTCAGGAGACCACATGGACATCTCGGCGATCATGGTCCACGTCGATGCCTCGCAATCAGTGGAGGCCCGGCTCTGTCATGCCGTGGCGCTGGCCGGATCGTTTAACGCCACGCTGATCGGCCTGCTCTCGCTAAGCGCGGACGAGCCAGCGTGGGTCTACCGCACTGCGGACGGCCGCCGCGAGCGCCAGGCCTACGAGCCGGATCTTGGCGCCGCATGTGAAGCCGCCCGGGAAGCCTTCGATATCGCCACCGAAGCCGCGACGTTTGCCGTCGACTGGCGCGTCGGCGAGGGCGCACCCACCGACGCCATCCAGTGCGAAGGCCGGCTGGCCGACCTGCTGATCGTCGGCCAGCCGGACCGATTGAACACCGACAGCGAGGTAGCCCGGCACTTCGTTGAGACGGCCATTCTTTCGAGTGGCCGCCCGGTGCTGGTCATTCCTCAAGGGCCGCTGCCGGACGCCTCCACCTTCCCCTATAGCTCGATCGTGGTGGCCTGGAACGGTACCCGCGAATCCGCGCGTGCGCTGCATGACGCGTTGCCGTTGCTCAAGCGCGCCACCCAGGTCGACGTGGTGTCCTGCATTCCTCCGCACGCGCGCCGCAAGGCCGAGCTCTCCCCGCCCGCCTACGCGGCAAACTGGCTGGCTCGGCATGGCGTGCACGCGAGCATGGTCGAGATGGTGCTGGAACGATCGGCCGATATCGGCGAGTCACTGCTTGCCATCGCCGGCCAGCGCCGGGCCGACCTGCTGGTTTGTGGCGCATATGGCCGGGGACTGCTGCGCGAGGAATTGCTGGGTGGCGTGACGGACACCGTGCTGCGCCACGCCACGATTCCCACCCTCTTTTCCTACTAGCCGCGCCGACACCCCTTGCTCGGGCGCTCAGTCGAGCGCTTAGTCGAGCGCTTAGTCGAGCGCTTAGTCGGGCGCTTAGTCGAGCGGATAGATACCCCGGTACTCGGGCATCGTGACATCCCAATGCAGCGAATGCTCGATGCGCTGGCGTAGCGCATCGGCGGCACCGGGCTCGCCGTGGACGATGAACGTCTGCCGTGGCGGCGTCCCGATGGCACTCATCCAGTCCATCAGCCCATCCGCATCGGCATGTGCCGAGAAATGGCGAATCTGTTCGACTGAAGCACGCAGTTCGACTTCGCGCCCGTGCATACGCAATGTGCGCTGACCGGACGCCAGCGTCGCCCCCCGCGTTCCCGCCGCCTGGAACCCCACCAGCAGAAAAGTGCTGCGCGGGTCCTGCCCGAACGATTCAAGGTGATGCACCACGCGCCCGCCGGTCAACATTCCGCTACCGGCCAGGATGATTTTCGGCTGATCCACCCGGTTGATGCGGATCGACTCCTCCATGCTCCGGGTCGGAATCGCCACCGAACAAGCAGCCGCGCACGTTTCGGGGTCGATGCGCAGTTCGTCCGTGTGCTCGGTGAGAATCCGCGTGGCGTCAATGGCCATCGGGCTGTTCAGATAGATGGGCACATCGGGAAAGCGCCGTCGCTGGCGCAGCCGGTAGAGGCAATACAGCAGCAACTGGGCGCGCCCAACCGCAAAGACGGGAATGATCACGCTGCCGCCCCGGGCAACGGTCTTGCGGATGATATCGGCCAGCAGCTCGATGGGATCGCCCTCCGGGTGCAGGCGGTCACCGTAAGTCGATTCCACGATGAGGTAATCCGCCGCGGTGGGCGGCTCCGGCGGCCGCATCAGCATGTCGTCCTGCGGGCCGAGGTCGCCGGAGAACAGGATGCGCCGGCCCTTGGCATGGATCGTCACGCTGGACGAGCCAAGAATATGGCCCGCGCGATGAAACTCCGCTTCCACACCGCGTGCGATTGTCACGCGCTTGCTGTAAGGCGCGGGCTTCAGATGTTCCAGCGCATGCATGGCATCCGCCACGGTATAGAGCGGCAGCGCCGGTTGATGACGCGAATACCCCTTGCGGTTGGCATAGTTGGCGTCTTCTTCCGCCAGATGGGCGCTGTCCGGCAGCAGCAGGCCGCAAAGCTCCGCGGTTCCCGTCGTACAGTGCACGCGCCCCTTGTAACCGCGTTTCACCAACAGGGGCAGATAGCCGCTGTGGTCGATATGCGCATGTGTCAACACCACGGCATCGAGACTTTCCGGGCTGATCGGAAAGCGATCCCAGTTACGTAGCCGCAGGGCCTTGTAGCCCTGAAACAGTCCGCAGTCGATCAGCACCCGCGCTTCTCCGGTGTCGATCAGAAAGCGCGAACCGGTCACGGTGTCCGTTGCCCCAAGGAACTGGATGTGCATGGTCTGTGATGTTGGTGTTGGCGTCGTCAGTAGCGGTGTTGTCAGTATTGCCGTAGCCGCTCACTGGCTTTGAAACGATGGCAAAACAGTACGTACCACGCGCTTCAATGCGACATCAGCAGTGGCACCGGTGCGTTGCGCAGCAGCGTGCGCGTGGTTCCGCCCATCACGAGTTCGCCGAGCCGTGAGTGGCCGTAGCCGCCGGTCACCAGCAGATCGGCTGCCTCGTTGCGCGTCACGCGCATCAGGCTGTCAGCTGGCGACGCGGCCTCGTCGATACGCAGCGAAGCGCTGACGCCGTGATCGGCCAGCCAGCGCACGGCCTCGGCCGCGCCATGCTCGTTCGGCCCCGCGCCGCTGAGCACCACCTGCAGGATCACACGCGATGCCAGTGCCAGCAGCGGCAACGCATCTCTCATAGCGCGCGCGGCTTCGCGCCGCCCGTCCCAGGCCACCACGACGGTGCCGCCCGGCACCAGGCTGCCACCAGGTGGTATCACCAGAATCGGACGGCCAGAGTTCAGCAGCACATACTCGGCGGAAGTGGCCATCAGCGCCGGCGTATCTTGCGCCAGCGACGGCGGCGCCGGCAGAATCAGATCGCTGCTGACACCGCGCGAGGTCAGCGCCCAGCCCGCCTCCTGCTCGACCACCACGTGTGAAATCTCGATGCCCCGCCCACGTCGCGCCACTGCCGCATCGAGCGCAGCGGCATCGGCCTGTTTCAGGTTGCGCAGCATGTCGGCGCGCATCTGCTGATAACGCGCGGTCTCCTCGCCGGCGCTCCGGAATGGATCCAGCAAGGTGCCAGTGGCGGTCAGTCCGACGACCCGGGCGGTGAACAGCGACGCCAGCGTCAGCGCGGCATCCAGACGCGCATCGCGCGCCGGATCAGCGGCAAGATCGACGAGAATGGTCTTGAAATCCATGGGGGCTCCAGGCAAGGGGGCGATCGGGCGGCAAGAATGGATACCGTCTTGTGCACTTTAATCGCCAAAGATGCTCCGCGCTTGCCTCAAGTCAAATACATGACGGCCAGGAAACCAAACATTGTCGGTACAAGTCGCGGCAATCAACCGTCTGAAGGAGGACTCAATCGAAGGCGAACTACCTTGCCTCGGCTATCGGGAGCACCTGTGCTGCGCGTAGGCAAAGCCCGACCTGTCAGGTAACCCTTACACGCGCACTCCAGACCCTGACACAGGTATCAGCCGACGCTGATTTCAGCCTTTCCGATCACAAGGCATACTTCCGCGCAGATGGGGAGTTATTCAGATCAAAGAACCTTGATTTGGCGGTGAACGCCTGACGGCCCCAGGGGAGAGCATCATGTATGAAGTGGTAGAGGGGTCAACCGTCGAAGCAGGAATGGATGGGGAATGCACCGGACATGCGCACGCGCCGAGCACGACGCGGCATTTCCAGGCGCGCTGCATGGATTGCGGCCTGCGCCGCCTCTGCATCGCCTCGTCTCTCGAACCGGAGGAGCTTCCGCAACTGGAAGCCGTGGTCAGCCACTGGCGCATGGTGCATCGTGGCGAATACCTGTACCGCTCCGGCGACAAATTCCAGAACCTCTACACCGTCCGGTCGGGATCGCTGAAGACCGTGGCCACCCACGCTGGCGGCCATGAGCACGTCACCGGCTTCTTCCTGCCGGGAGAAACGGTCGGCCTTGGGGCGATTGGCGAAGGCGAGTATGACTGCGACGCGATTGCGCTCGAAGACAGTGCCGTCTGCGTGCTGCCGTTCTCACCGCTCGAAGGACTGTGCCGCGACGTCAAGAGCGTGCAACAGCATTTCCACCGGATGCTGAGCCGCGAGATCCTGCGCGAGTCCAAGCAGATGATCCTGCTGTCGGGCATGACTTCGGAACAGCGTGTAGCGGCATTCCTGATCAACGTGTCGTGTCGCCTGCAGGAACGCGGCTATGCTTCGCGCGACTTCACGCTGCGCATGACCCGCGAGGAAATCGGCAGCTACCTCGGCATCAAGCTCGAAACGGTCAGCCGCACGTTCTCCCGCTTCCAGCGCGAAGGCCTGATCCGCGTGGATGGGAAGCGCATCGAACTGTTCGATATCGAGGCGCTCGCGGCCATCTGAGCCGCTGGCACCAGCGCCTGCTACTCACGGGCCTCCCGCCGCACCGCCTGCGGCGGCACGCCGAACCCCCGCAGGAACGCCTCGCGCATATGGCGCCGGTCTCGAAAGCCGGCCTCCCGCGCCACGACTTCCAACGGGTGGCGACTCTGTTCGATCATCAGCCGCGCCGCTTCCAGCCTCAGATTCTCGATCGCCTTGGCCGGCGACTGCCCGGTCTCCGCGGTGAACACGCGGCTGAACTGGCGTGGGCTCAGATGCACCGTCTCCGCCAGTTCCTCCACCGTCAGTGCCTGGCTCAGGTTCTTGCGCGCGTAATCCAGCGCACTCTGGATACGGTCGGATTTCGGCGCCATATCCAGTAGCTCCGAGTGCTGTGACTGTCCACCCGAGCGCCGCTGGTGCATCACCAGCTTGTGGGCGACCGACCGCGCGATGTCCGCGCCCAGATCCTTTTCGACCATGGCAAGCGCCAGATCCAGGCCGGCCGTCATGCCCGCCGACGTCCAGATCGCGCCATCGACGATGTAGATGCGATCGTCCTCTACCTTGATGTCCGGATGGAGCCGTTTCATGTCGCGCGCGAAGGCCCAGTGCGTGGTCGCGCGTCGGCCATCGAGCAGACCGGCTTCCGCCAGAATGAACGCCCCCGTGCAAATCGACGCCGTCCGGCGCGCGCGCGGCACCGCCTTGCTCACGAACGCCAGTACCGGTGCGGGTGTTGGCTGCGCGACTGGGTCGCCAACGCCGGCCAGCACCCAGGTATCGACGGCCACGCGCGCGCTTGCCGCGTGCGTCTCTACCGTCATCCCCAGCGAAGACACGACCGGACCACCGTCGATCGAGTAATTCCTGATGCGATAGAAAGGCTCGCCGGCCACGAGATTCGCGTACTCGAAGACGCTCTGCGTCGCCAGCGCCATCACCTGAAAACCGTCCGTCAGCAGGAAGCCGATGTTGTGCATGATTGGCCTCGTCGCACCCATGTCCTAAAACATGACCATAATCGTCATTTCTGCCATGGTCAAGTCGCTTTACGATGCAATGCATGGATTCAACGCATCCCGATTTTCGAATCCCCATCGCACGACATCGCAAGGAGAACACCATGACGCAAACTCATCTCGGCACGGCCCTGGTTACCGGCGCATCCTCGGGCATCGGCGCCATCTACGCAGACCGTCTGGCACGCCGCGGCTATGACCTGATCCTCGTCGCCCGCAATCGCGACAAGCTCGACACCCTGGCCCGGCGCATCACTGACGATACGCAGCGCGTGGTCGAAGTCTTCCCGGCTGATCTCAACGACCGCCAATCGCTCGCACGGGTGGAGGAAAAGCTGCGGCAGGACGCCAGCATCACGCTGCTGGTCAACAACGCAGGCGTCGGCACGCACACGCCACTGCTCGACAGCGATGTCGATGCCATGAACCGGATGATCGACCTCAACGTCACCGCGCTGACGCGCCTGACCTATGCCGCCGTGCCGGGATTCGTCGCGCGCGGCCGTGGCGCGATCATCAATATTTCGTCGATCGTCGGCATCGCGCCCGAAATCCTGAACGGGGTGTACGGCGGCAGCAAGGCGTTCGTGCTGGCATTCAGCCAGTCGCTGCATCACGAACTCGCGGCCAAGGGGCTGCGCGTGCAGGCGGTACTGCCGGGGGCGACCGCCACGGACTTCTGGGAAACCGGTGGCCTGCCGATCGAACATCTCGACAAGGCGATCGTCATGCCGGCTGAAGCGATGGTCGATGCGGCGCTGGTAGGCTTCGATCGTGGCGAGCTGGTGACGATTCCACCGCTGCACGCGATCGAGCAATGGAATGCGTATGAAGGCGCGCGCCAGGCGATGGCGGGCCTGCTATCGACCAACACTCCCGCGCCCCGGTACGCGACGGGACGCTGAGAGGCGGAAGGCAAAGGGTGGAAGGCCCGGGAATTACTGGGTCTCGCCCCGCTCCTTGGCATCTGCGCGGGCCAGCATCGCTTCGCCGAGCGTTGTGCTGCCCTGCTCGGCCAGCGCCGTGCCCGCGCCACGGATGTCGCGCACTTCCTTGTTCTGACTCAGCTTCAACTTGCCTTCCAGTCGCGTGATCTCGATCTCGATACCGACGATCGCCTTGAGCATCGTGTCGACGAAATCCGACGGGGCGTCGGACATCTTCCACGGCCTCGGTTGCGTGGCCTCGTGCGTGCGCGTCAGATGGGCCACGACGCCGCGCACGAAGCGTTCATCGTCGCGAATCGTGATGCGACCGTGCGCGTGCACGACCATGTAGTTCCACGTGGGCACCTGCTTGTGGGCCTCGTGCTTGCTCGGATACCAGTTCGGCGAGATATACGCATCAGCGGCGCGGAAGATCACCAGTACCTCATCACCGTCCGCCACGTCCTGCCAGACCGGGTTGGCGCGGGCAACGTGAGCCTTCAGCATCCCATTCGGCCCTTGCGAGGGATCGAGATGGAAGGGAATGTGATTCGCATCCAGACCGTTCCTGCCATGCGTGACCAGCGTGCCAAATGGATACGCGGTCATCAACGCATGGAGAGCCTCAGGGCGCGATTCTTCGAAATGGGCAGGGACGTACATGAGAGTGCTGGGCGTGGGGGTGTAGGGTTCGGAATGCAGGCATTGTCATCGGAAACTGGAGCCGAGTGTAGCCGCAGTTTGCGGTTATCGCCCACACGCTGATCGAGAACTGCTAGCTCAGCGGAATCGACCCAGACGTTGACCCAGACGTTGACCCAGATGCGGCTTGTTTTTCGGCAGGAGTCGCCGCCAGTTGAGCTTCGCCGTCATAACGGCCAATTGAGGGTGCTTGGACTGCACATCCGGCCCGAAGCTGCGTTCTATGCCCTGCCGCGCCGCGGCGACGCATCGGCAGGGTATCCCAGCAGCCGGCGCAGTTGCAGCGCCGTATCCTCAGCTGCCGATACCGGGAGCAGCGGCACGCCAATCCCGTTGTGCCACTCGACCAGCGCCGCATTGTGATCGTCCGCGAAGCGGTGAATCGCACTCCGGAGCGTCTCCCGGCCAAAGCCGAGTTCCACCTGCAGTTCGCCGTCGCTGACCACGAGGTGACCGGAGTCGGGTAGGTTCAGCAGGAACGGGTCATAGACCAGCACCGACAACATGTCGTTGCGACGGCGCAGTTCGAGCATCAGGTCGCGGGTCTGCGCATCGTTGCCGCTGAAGTCGCTGATGACGATAACCAGATAGTCGTGACGGGCCAGTTGCAGCGCGTGTTGCAACGCCGCGTTCAACTGGCTGGCGCCCTGGCTGGCCGGGGCGTCCGCGCGCAGCGCCTGATTGTGGCGTGCCAATTCGCCAAGCAGGTGAAGCACGCCGTGCTGGCTGCGCTGCGGTGTCAGCGCGGTCACTTCCTTGTCGCCGAAGACGACACCGCCCACGCGGTCCCCCTCTGCCACCATTCGCCACGTGGCCAGCGCGGCCACTTCCGCCGCCGCCACCGATTTCATCGCACGGCGGCTGCCGAAGAACATGTTGATGCGCTGATCCACCACCACCAGCGCCGGGCGTTCCTTTTCCTCGGCATAGACCCGTACGTGTGGTTTGCCAGTTCGCGCCGTCACGCGCCAGTCCATCGTCCGAACGTCGTCCCCGGGCAGGTAGGGGCGCAATTCCTCGAAGGCCAGCCCACGGCCCCGCACGCGTGACCCGTGGCGCCCCGACAGCAGGCTGTGCACGGGCTGGCGCGACAGGAAATGGAAGTCCCGCGCAGCAGCCTCAAGCGCGGCCAGCGATGCCGCATCGACATTGACGCCGGGCGTGGCGCTGGACGGAAGCGTCTTGTGCTGGGCCGGCGAGCGGCCGAGTGCGGCGGTATCGGGTTTCATAACGGAGCCGGATGGCCTCAGGCCACCGCCACCCGCTGCACCAGGCGGTCGATGACCGCGTTTGCGCTGACCCCCGCCGCGTGGGCGTCGTACGAGAGGATCAGCCGGTGCCGGAACACGTCGTGCACCACCGCCTGCACGTCCTCGGGGGTGACGTAGTCGCGCCCGCGCAGCCAGGCCATCGCCCGCGCGACCTTGTCGAGACCAATCGAACCACGCGGGCTCACACCCACCTCGATCCAGCGTTTCAGATCGTCGTCGAGACGCGCGGGCTCGCGCGTGGCCTGCACAAGCGCGACGATATAGCGCTCCACCGGCTCGCTCACCTTGATCTCGTGGATTTGCCGGCGCGCGTCGAACACTGTTGCCGGGGACATGCGAGTTTCGCTACTCCCGGCATCGCCCTGATGGGTGTCCGGTTCTTCCTCGGCACGCGCCAGCCGGATGATCTCCGCTTCGGCATCGGCCGCAGGATAGTCAACGTTCACGTGCATCAGAAAGCGGTCCATCTGCGCTTCTGGCAGCGGATAAGTGCCTTCCTGCTCGATCGGGTTCTGCGTGGCCATGACCAGGAACAGCCGTTCCAGCGGGTGCGTATTACCGCCCACGGTGACCTGCCGCTCCTCCATGGCTTCGAGCAACGCCGATTGCACCTTGGCCGGGGAACGGTTGACTTCATCCGCCAGAATCAGGTTCGCGAACAGCGGACCGGGCTGGAAGCGAAATTCGCCCTTGCCGCCTTCGCTGTAATAGATGTCCGAGCCGGTGATGTCGGCGGGCAGCAGGTCTGGCGTGAACTGCACGCGCGACAGCCGCGCGTCGAGATGCTTCGCCAGACTCTTGATGGCACGGGTCTTGGCCAGCCCCGGCAGGCCTTCCACCAGCAGGTGCCCGTCGGCAAGCAGCCCAAGCAACAACCGCTCGATCATGCGTGCCTGGCCGACAATGGTTTCGCCCATACGTGCCTGCAGCGCCAGAAAATCGTCGCGAGCGCTCATTGCGCGCCTCCCGTGAACCAGTTGTAGTACGGATTGCCCGGATCCTCGCGCATCACCTGCGTGATATCGCGCAGCCATTGCTGGCGGTCGCCCCGGTATGCATCGAGCCCGGCGCGATAGAACAGATGCAGGTTGGCCCGCTCGCGCCGGATGGCGACTTGCAGTGCGTCGTCCGCGCCTTGCAGTTGCGGCTCGGACGAGAGATTCAGCAACTCCTCCAGCACGGGCGGGAACGACTGCTTGCGCACCCAGCCCGAGTATTCGATGCGCGGACGGTCGTCTGTAACGGCGGGCGCGTCGCTGGCAAACCAGTCGAGGCCGGTGCGGTCGGTCACGTAGGTGGCCAGCAAGGCGGCGGGCGATGCCACGCCGACGGACCGCAGCGCGGCGCTGACCCCGGCATCGGCGAAACGCGACTGAATACGCGCCACGTCAAGCGTGACCGGCTGCAATGATCCAACCAACAGCATCTCGTGCAGTTCGGTGGTCCAGAGCGTGGCGTGCGGAAACACATCGAGGAAGCTACGCACCAGCGAGCGGGTGTCCTCGGGATTCTGCGTCGGCAGGGGCAGCCATTGCGCCACAATGCCGCCCGTCTCCAGACGCTGCGCGGCGAGACGATAGAAATCGCGCGAATACAGGTTCACGACACCGCTGGCCGACGGCGGCGGCGGTTCCAGCGTGATCAGGTCGTAACGCTGGGCGCTTTGCAGCAGCTCGCGCCGACCGTCGCGCAAGCGGATGTCGACGCGCTTGTCGCCAGTCACGCCGTAGTTACCCTGGAAGTTCGGCGCGGCACGCACCACGGCGGGCAGCAACTCGGCCACTACCCGATGCTCGAGCCCCGGATACTGCAGCAGCGCGCCTGCGGTAATACCGGTCCCAAGGCCGATCACCAGGGTGGAGCGCGGTGCGCCGTTGTGGATCAGCAGGGGCAGCAGCGCCTGCAGCCGCATATAGCGCAGCGACGTCATCGTATCGCCGGAATTCGATACGCCCTGAATATAGAGCCGCCGGAACGGTTGACGGGCCTTGCCCTGCTCGACCACGGCTACCGTGGCGCCGCGGCTTTCCTCGTAGAAAACAAGTTCACCGCCGCGCGTCTGCGCCAGCAATGCGGCAAGCCGATCGGCCGGCGTCACCACGGCCACGATCAAGGTCACCACGGCCAGCAACGGCACGGCCACCCGTGCGAAGCGGTGCACGCCGGTGCCGAATGCGGTAGCCAGCAGCGCCACGACGCCGCTCGCCACGGCCAGCACGCCGAGCGTATGGACCACGCCGATCCACGGCACCAGCACGAAGCCGGCCAGCACCGAGCCAGCAATACCGCCCAGCGTATTCACTGCAAGCACGGCGCCGAGCCCTGAACCGGGGCGCGAGACATCGACGGAGAGTCGCACGACATACGGAAACGCCGCGCCAAGCAGCACCGTCGGCACGAACACAATACAAAATGCCGCCATGCCAAAGCTCGCGCACATGGCGGCAAGCTGGCTGCCGGTGGCGCCGAGCACGCGTTGTGACACCACGGACTGGGCGGCCGGGAGCCATTCACCCAGCCATGCGAATTCGACCAGACCCGCCAGCCCCGCGCCGACAACCAGCGCCGCGAACACACCCCAAGGGTCCCTGGCTCGATCGACCTTGCGTGCCACCAGCGCACTGCCAAGCATGAGGCCCGCCAGATACGTGGCAAGCATCACCGCGAACGCGAATGCGCGCGTGCTCAGGAACTGGACAATGGCTTGCGACCAGACCACCTCGTAGCCAAGCGCGATACCGCCGGCCAAGGCATAAAGCGTGAGCGCCAGTGTGCGCTGCCCAGTCCTTGGCGTTGCCTCGACTTGCGCCTGTGGCACGGTCTGGGTGGTCGCTTTGGGGGCGCGGCGGACCATCCAGTACGCGCCGAGTGCGGCCAGCAGGTTCAGCGCGGCTGCCGCGCAGGCGCTACCCGTGACGCCGAACGCAGGAATCCACACAAACCCCGCGAGCAGCGTGCCCGCAATGGCACCGGCCGTGTTGGCCGCGTAGAACCGGCCGCCGTGGCCACCGAGTTCGTGCTCGGCGGGCGTCACCGCCCGGAGCAGCGCCGGCAGCGTGCCGCCCATTGCGACCGCGGGCAGGCCGACCAGCAGCACCGGAAGCGCCCACGCCACGGCCCCCGCGCGCAACTGCAGCCATGCGAACGGCGCCGCCGCATGAGCCAGCGCCAGCGTCGCGCCAATGCCCAGCAAGGCAATGGCGACTTCGAGCCAGAGGTATAGCCGCCAGGCGGAGGTACTGCGATCGGCGTGACGGCCAACCAGCCAGCCGCCAAGCGCCAGGCCCGCGAAGAACGCGCTGACACCGGTGGTCACCGCCTGCACCTCGACGCCGACCACCAGCGAAAGCTGCTTGATCCACAGCACCTGATAAACCAGGCCCGCGGCGCCGGACAGGATCAGCAGCAACGCGGGCCATCGCCATGCGGTCGACCGCGGCACGGCTGCAGGCTCGGATGCTTGGGCTGGCCGCCGTTTCGCACGCATCCCCTGCCCCAGCTTACGGTCGGCTGCCGTCACGTTTCTTGCCGCGCTTGTTGCCTGTGAAGTCTGCCAATCGAGGGCTCCGCTATTGTTGGTGTTGTGGTTTGTATTGTTCCGTCCGCGCTGGCAAGGCAACCCCAAGGGTCAACTGAAGTGTCAACTGAAGGGTCAACGGAGGGGGCAGCCTGAAGGGGCATCTCACGGCTTCGCGGCGGGATAGATCTGAGCCCAGTCCTTCTGCATGCTGATGACGGTCCAGCCACGCGTCGTCGCTTCGTCAAGCGCCTTGTCGAGCTTGCCGATCTTCGACTGGCGATCGTAGGCGAACTCGCGCTGGGCATCGTCGTGGTGGACCAGCATGGCCAGGCGCGCGCCGGTGCCGGCCATCGTGTATTGCAGCATCTGCAGGTCGCCGTCGGAGTTGCCCACCGCCAGGATCGGCTGGCGGCCAATCTGGCGATAGATGCCGACCGGCTTGCCCGGGCCATCGTCGATGAAGTCGAGTTTCGGACCACGCATCAGCACCGGCTTGCCGTCGCGGACGTCATAGGTGATTGTCTGGGTCGAGCCAACCACCTGCTCAGGCGGAATCCCGTACACGCGCTCGGTCCAGGGACGCATGAACTCGATCGTGCCGCCGGACACGATATACGTCTTGAAGCCGTTGGCCCGCAGGTACGACAGCAGTTCCAACTGCGGCTGGTAGACGAGGTCCGTGTAGCGCCGGTTGAGCTTTGGATGCCGCGCCGTATCGATCCATGCGCGAATCGTGCGGTCATACTCGTCGACGGTCATGCCGCTGTTCGCCGCCGTGATCAGGGGCAGCAACCGCTTTTCCTCGCGCATGAGCCCGGCCATGTCATTGGCCATCAGCGCCTTGAACGCCGGATTGTTCTTCCATTCCGGATGTGAAGGCGCTGCCGCCTTGACCTGATCGAGCAGGAAGAAGAACTGGAAATACAGCGGCTGCTCGCTCCACAGCGTGCCGTCGTTGTCGAACACGGCGATCCGTTCAGCCGGGGGCACGTAGGTCGGCGAGCCCTGCTGCGTCACGTCGGCCACGAACTTGATGATCGTCTTGCGCGTGGCCCCATCGCGCCAGGACGGCAGTGCCGCCTCGGCATTGACGGCGGTCTGCGCCGATTCCTGCGTGCCGCCAGACTGCGGCGCGCTGGATGCGCATCCACCCAGCGTGGTGGCGGTGGCGCCAATGACAAGGGCCGCGACCGCGGTATTGATCCAGCGTCGCAACCACGGTGCGCGGGCGTGTTCCATCAGGTTCTCTCCGGTTCAGTGCGTCTCTTGTATGTCTGCTTTGCGGCTTGCCGCTTCGATGCGTTATTTCTGCACGTTCTGCTGCCCGCCCGCGGCCATTGCCACGGCTGGCTGCTTGCGAACTTCTGCCCAACGGGCGTCATCCATCACGAGCCGGAAGCCTAGGTGCGACATGCTGGTGTACGGGTCGGTACCGCGCCGGGCACTCGGGCGGTAGCTGAGGCAGAAGTCCTCGTTGCAGAGGAACGAGCCACCGCGCGTGACCCGCTTGGGCGCCGACACCGGCACGCCAGGTTCGGTCGGGTCCCACGAATCGGCCGGGCCGGTCGGATTCTGCAGCACTGCCGCCACCGTGGCTTCGCGGCGGAACTGGTCCGCGCGATACCAGTCGGCCACCCACTGCCAGGCGTTGCCGGTCATGTCATAGAGCCCATAGCCATTGCCCGGGAACGTGCCGACAGCACTGGTGCCAGCCGCGCCGCCCGCCTTGGCGCTGACCACCGGGAACGGCTGCACCTGCTGGCCCTGCCAGACATTCGCCATCTGCCGGCCATCCGGCGCGAACTTGTCACCCCAGGCGTAGGTGGCCTGCTCCAGGCCGCCACGGGCGGCAAACTCCCACTCGGCCTCGGTGGGCAGACGCTTGCCGGCCCACTTGGCGTACGCCTGCGCGTCTTCATACGAGACCTGCACGACGGGATGATTGTCCTTGCCTTCGATGGAACTGCCCGGGCCGGTCGGGTGACGCCAGTCCGCGCCAGGTACGAAGCGCCACCAGCGCCAGTATTCGCGCAGCGGCACCGGGCTGTTGGTGCCGACGAACACCATCCCGCCCGCGACCATCGCACTGTCAGGCGGGCGTGGCGTGCCGGCCGGAAGCTGAACCCTCAGCGTCTCCCAGTCCGGCTTGCGCTCCGCCGTGGTCAGGTAGCCCGTGGCCTCGACGAACTTGCGGAAGTCGGCATTGGTGACGTGGTGCTGATCCATCCAAAAGGCCTTGACCTGTACCTTGTGTGCCGGGCGCTCGTTGGCCTGGGACATCTTGTGGTCACTACCCATCAGGAATTCGCCGCCCGGGACATGCACCATGCCGGCCGGGCCGCTGACGCCGTCGCCCGCGCGAATCGACGCGGGGTCCACGCCCTGCCCATTGTGCCGGCTATACCAGACCGTGCCGGCTGCGCCCGCCCCGGCCATCCCTACGACCAATGTGCCCAGCCACATGCGCCGCCGCCACGATGACGGCGCCGCGCTCGCGGCCGCCGCTCTTTCCTGCTGTTTACGTGCCATCAGTGTTCCTTGCCCGGTGCAATCCTGAACTCGGGCAGTATGAGCATCCTGGCTCGGCGAAGGAATGCAATATTTTATTGACTGATCTGAATGATTTTTTACAAGATTCTTAATAGCGCTCAGACCGGTTATGGGTTGAGCGGTGGCAGCGGGCCACGCAACTCGCGCCAGGCGGCCTTCCAGGCCTTCCGTTGCGTATGCCACCAGGCCGGCATCCGCCTGCGCAGCCCGAACGCCGCCAGGGCGATCACGGCCAGCCCCACCAATCCAGCGAAGACCCTGCCGTCGAGCCAGGCCGGCCACCAGTCCTCCCCACTGAACGGGTCGCCGGTCGGCGCAAGACCCAGGCCCGCCCCAGCTCGGCCCACTTCCACCGTAATGGCCGGGGCCACAGCCTCGGAAGGCTTGCCGCTGGCGGGGTCATACCATTTCACGGTCACCGCCGGCAGCGTGTGAGTGCCGCTGGACTCGAACACATAGGTCACGCGCTCCACGCGCCGCCCGCCCGGGGTCTCGCCGGCACCGGCCACGCCATCGGATAGCTTCGGATCCGCCCTGAACAGCTTCACCCCGCCTGGCGCCTCGAGCACGGGCGGCTGGATCATCATGGCCGGCGCATTGGGCGCGACGATCGTGATCGTCCGGACCACGGCATCGCCTGCGCGCAGGTGAGCATCCTTGCCCGTGACCGGGCGATCGAACTGTTGCGTGATCTGGAGCGGTCCGGCCGGAAGCGTGCCGACATTTGCCTGCACGCCGGATGCCGCGCCCGGCGCACCACTTCCAACCTGCCCGCCGGCATGAATCACCGTGGGTGGCAACGTGACGCTGCCGGAGAGCGGCTTGCCGTCGCCACCCGCATAGGTAAACGGGATCTCCGGCTGCGGCAGCGTGAAATCGCCGGCGCTTTGCGGAGTCAGTACATAGGTCTTGGTGATCGCCGCATAGCTGACGCCGCCCACCGTCTCGGTCGAGTTGACGGCGCGATCGTCGGGCATCGTGATCACGGCGCCAGCCACCTGAAGCGTCGGGAACACCGGCGCCGACATGAAGAAGTTCGGCGCCAGGATCGTCACCGAAATCTGGACGGACTGCCCAACCACGGCGGGACGCTGGGCACCGTTGCCGCCAACCTCGACGCGAACGATCGGCGCCGGCTCGGCCGCATGGGCCAGTGCCGCCATACAGAACGCGATCAGGGAAAGCAGGCGCGCGATCATGGCTTCCCCTGTTGTCTCTGCAGCGCGAACTTGCGCGCCAGCAGTTCCGTTGGGGACGTCTGAATCGCGCGCATCCACATCTCCGCGTTTTGCTGCGCGAGGCCTTTCTGCATCTTGTCACCGCCGGGAGGGGGCGGTGGCGTCGAGGCGTCGTACTGGATCTGATCAGGCTTGATGTCTGGCGCCTCTTCGTCGTGCTTCTCGTTCTGCTTCTGGCGCTCGATCAACTCCTGCATCAGCGCCAGGTTCCGCTGCGCTGGCGCCCAGCCGGGCCGCTGCTGCAGTACCAGCCGGTACTGCGGGATGGCGTCCTGATACTTGCCCTGCTTCGCCAGCGCGTTACCCAGATTGAAATGCCCGTCCGGACTGCTGATGTGCTCGAACTCGCGCGCGGCCTCGGCAAACTTGCCTGCGCGGTACCACGACACGCCGCGCCACATCGGATCGTCGAATTGCGTCGCGGCCTCCGCGGACTTGCCCTGTTCGAACGCCCGCCGCCCCTGCTGGTCGTGCGTGAGCCAGAGATCGGCCATGCGCCATGCTCGCGGGGCGGTGGTGGATTGCGCCCGCAGATCGGCCTGCGGCGCAGCCAGCACCACGGCCGCGCCGATGCCGACGATCCAGCGGATCGTCCAGCCCTTGCGGAACCACAGCAGCGCCAGCAGCGCGATCGGAATCGTCAGGGGCCAGCCCACGTCGTGCCAGCGCACCGTGTCGGGCGATGCGGCCTGTTCCACGTGCTGCCGCACATGGCGCTGCACCCACGCCACGTCGGCATCGCCATCGGGGGTCAGCGTCGCAACGTCGATGTCCGCCGCACGCAGCGCGTGAAGCGTGGCTGAGTCCAGCCCCGGCGCGGTGCCATCGCGACCGCGCAGCGGACCGCCATCCGCTGTCCCGATGGCCAACACCACTACTTGCGTCCGTGCCGAGCGGGCGTAGGCATGAAGCGGCTCGACCGCCGCAGGCTCCACGCCATCGGTCAGCAACAGGATCGTTCCGGGAACGGTCTCCTTCTTCAGCGCTGCGTCGATGGTCCGCACGGCCAGCACGGTGTCCTTGCCGGGCACCGGCATGATGCGGGTCTGCAGCGCATCGGCGAACGTCTGCAGCAGCGTCGGGTCATCGGTCAGCGGCAGTACCAGATGGGTCGAGCCTGCATACGCATAGATTGCCGTGCGCCCGCCGTCGCGCCGGGCCAGCAATGCCTTGATCTTGAGTTTGGCTCGCTCGAGCCGGGTCGGGGTCACGTCGATGGCGTCCATCGTCGGCGACAGGTCGACGGCAATGACCAGCGGTGCCTTGTCTGACGGAAACGGCGGCCGTTCGCGCTCCCAGGTCGGCCCCGCCAGCGCGATGGCGCCCAATGCCAGCAGCAAGGCCGACAGATGTACCGGGCGCAGCGCGCGCTCGCGGGTCTCTCCAACCACCAGCGCATTGAGCAGATGGGGCGCGATGACACCCCGCCAGCGTCGGCGAATATCGCCACGGCGCCGCACGGCCCAGGGCAGCCAGATCGCCGCCAGCAGCACCAGCAGCCACCAGGGGCGCAGAAAATGGAATTCGGCCAGAGCCTCGAAGTACGCGCTCATGCCGTCGATTCCAACGCAGCCGCCCGCGCCAGCCAGCGCGCGTAGAGCGCCATCGCCAACTGGTAGCACAGCATCAGCAACACGGCGGCGCCAAGCGGCCACATGAACAATTCGCGGCGCGGCTGCCAGGTCAGTGTCTTCTCCCTGTGCGGCGTGACGCGGTCCAGCGTGGCGTAGATGGAGGCCAGGCTGGTTTGGTCAGCGCCAAAGAAGTACCGGCCGCCGGTGGTGCTGGCAATGTGCTTCAGCGCGTCCAGGTCGACCTTCTGCTCGCCGGTCGTGGCTGGGTCCCCGATGCCGACGGTATGGACCACCACGCCGCGCGTCTTCGCGATGTCGGCCGCCTGAGCCGGCGGCATCCGGCTGGCGGTGTCATTGCCGTCGGTCAGCAGAATCATCACCTTCTCCTGCGCGTGACTCTGGTCGAACATCTTGATACCGAGGCCGATGGCGTCACCGAGCGACGTACTGGCCCCGGCCATGCCGGGCACCATATCGGCCAGCAGTTCACGCACCAGTGCGTGGTCGAGCGTGAAAGGGGCCAGCGGATACGGGGCATCGCCAAATACGATCAGCCCGATGCGATCACCGGTCCTGCGCGCCACGAAATCCGCCACCACCTGCCGCACGGCATCGACACGCGGCTCCAGGACGCCCGACGGGGTCTTGAAGTCGCGCGTGTCCATCGACTGCGACAGATCGAGCGCCAGCAGCAGATCGCGCACGGGCTGGGTCCGTTGCAGCGGCGGCTCGAGGTACTGCGGACGGGCCAGCGCGACGACTACCAGCCCCCATGCAATCGGCCCCAGCAGCAACTGGACGAGATTGCGCCGTGGCACGTGCGCCCCGAGCGCGGGCTTCAGGCCAGCGGCACTGGCCACCTCCCCGAAAAACGGCAAGCGGACCGACGCGCTTTCCTCGCGATATGGCGGCAGCCACCACCAGAGCAGCAACGGCAGCGGCAGGAGCGCGAACAGCCAGGGATACTCAAACGTGATCATCGTGCCCATCGTGCCGATAGCCAGCGATCCAGATCCGGCATGCGCCAAGGGTTGCCCGAAGCTGTGCCTCGGGCCACTGGGCCAGGGTAGCCGCGCCGCGATACTCGGCATCGTCGATCAGCGCCGCGAGAGCCGGTACCGCATCGCCCGCGCCACCTGCATGGGTGTGCAGAAAATCGCGCCACGCCGGGCCAGACAGGGCCGCCACGGCGTGCCGGGGCCACTGGACCAATGCCAGCCGCTTGAGCAGCTCGGCCAGCGACAAGAGCAGCGTGGCCTGTTCGGCGCTATCCGCCGTCTGCTGCAAGGCAGTCAATTCCCTGAGCGCCGCCCGGCGGAAACGATTGGCGTACCAGCGTCGCGCGGTCCTCCAGGCCAGCCAGAGCACCCCGGCAAGCAGCACGACGCCAACCATGGCCCAGCCCACCGTCTGCGGCATCCACGACGGCGGCGTTGGCGTGACGATATCGATCAGTTCGTTCACGGCCCCACCCGTGTCATGCGAATGCTCCCTCTCGTGCGGATCGCCCGGAATTGGGGCAGGTTACGCTGAGTCGGGGGCTGACCGAAGTAAGATTTTTCGAGCGCCGGGCTGAACGAAATCGACGAAGGCCGGGTTGCCGGCCATCACGCGGCCAGCACGTACATTGACGTCGTGTCCAGGCTCGCATGACCAAGCTGCTGCTGCACGACCTCGAGCGCAACGCCTCGCGCCACGGCGTGCGCACCCGCCGTGTGCCGCATCCAGTGCGCGCTGGCCTGGGCCAGTTGCGCCGCATCATCCTCGCCCCCCGCCAAGGTGGCGGCCTGGGCGAAGTACCGCTTCCAGATCGCGCCGATCTGCGCGACCGACAGCGCATCACCCTCGTCACCAGTCTTGACGCGGCCAATCAGCGGCGTCGCAGCCGGCAGGCTTTCGAATCCGCGCCCAAGCCCGCGCGCTGCCAGATGCCCACGCAGGGCATCGATCACCGCCTCGGGAAGTGGAATCTGGCGCGGCTTGGGGCCCGGCACCGCAAGCGTCCAGTGCCCGCTCCACGTCAGATGCCCGACTGTAGCCACCGCCTGCTCCGAGATACGCAGCCCCGAGGCATGTGCCAGATGCAGCATGAAGGTCAACCGAGCGGCACGCGGGTCGTCTGCGGGCAGACTCGACACATGACGCAGCAGGAAGCGCCACTGCGGCTCAGTGAAGCTGCGGGCAACCTGGATGCGAGGGGCGTCCCCGCCAGTCGGGAGGGACAACACCTCGAACGGGTTCGCGCGCGCATGGCCTTGCTCGATCAGACATCCATACAGCGTGCTGAGGATCTTTCGTGCGTGACGGATGCTGGCAGGCGAAAGCGGCCCTTCGAAAGGCCGCCAGTCATGGCGATCGCGCGGCGTGCCGCGCCGGCCCACCCACTGGGCGGACGGTTGCGGATCAGCAAGGAACGCGATGTAGGCGGCGCCATCCTCGGCCGTCACCGTCGCCAGGGACTTGCCTCGCGCGTGCAGGGTCCATAGCAGGAACCGCTCGGCCTGCGTCCGGTAGGCGCGCCAGGTGTGCCCGCCTTCCGGCTAATAGCCGCCCAGCCAGCCCTGAATCGCCCTGACATCGGCGCGCGCACCCGGCGCGCGCAGCGACTCGAGCGGCCCCGGCGCCAATACCGCAGCCATCGCGCCGATATGGACGCCCTGCTCCTGCAACCAGCTCTCCACCTGCCGCGCGGTCCGCGCGCCGATGCCGGGTACGCGCCGGTACCAGCTTTGTCCGCCCGCGCCCACGGCAGCCTGCAATGCGCCCAGTGTCTGCCAGCCGGCATCGGCCAGCTTTGCGGCGATGGCCGGGGCGAGCCAGCCACTCACCGCATCGGCTGCAGTGGGGCGCGTCAGCAGCATCGGCTGGAGCGCGTCAAGCGCCCGCAGCAGCCTGCGCTGGCGGGTCTGCCTGGCTGTGACGGATTCCCCGGCCGGTGCATGAATCAGGGCCAGCCACGCCGACTCGGTGAGCATCCGCTCCTGGCCGCTGCCACCGGATCGCGGACGGGTAGCCAGACGCCTGACGCCTCGCGCCAGCGCTTCTTCGATCCAGAGAAGCTGGGAACGGACCAGGCGCAGATCGAGACCGTTGTCCAGATAGCGGTCGGCCAGACGCCCGAGGTCCAGCCCCTGCAGGTACCCACGGTAGAACGCGAAATCATTGGGGCCAAGCGCGCGGCCGGGGGTGACCGGCGGGCGCTGACGCCGGCGTGCCGGCGGGGCAATACGGGGTACGGCTTGAGGCAAGGCGGTAAGACGTAAACGACAAAGGGCGCGATGATACCGCGAGTCGCGGTGCCATCACGCACCCAGTACCTTGCCAGGCGGGCCCCTTCATCCAAGGGCAACCCGCGACCTCAGAACACCAGCGTCGCGCTCCCCATCACCGTCGCCGTGCTGTCCAGACGGTTCTTGCTGGCGACGGTCGGCACCCAGCGCAGGGAGAGGGACAGCGGTGCCTTGCCGCCGAGTTTGGTGTCGTAGGTCACGATCGGGCCCATGGCGAAGTCACGCCCACGGAATCCGTTCAGGCGATCCGCAATCGGACCGCTGTCGTTGCCCAACTGCTGCACGGTGCCCATCACGATGCCAGCGCCCCACTTGCCGAATTTCTTCACGCCCATCACGTCGAGCGTGAACAGCGGCGCATTCTGATAGTCGGTAGCGGTGTTCCGCGTATAGAACTGGAAAGCCCCCACCGCATTGAATTCGAGCCCGTATTCCGGCATCAGATGCGTAAATGCAATCTGCGGCACGAAGGTCCAGTTGTTCAGGCTCGGGTTAGCCAGCGCATTCTTGTCGTACTGGCCCGTGGGTGCCCACACATTGAAGCTCAGCGCCATATGGCTGGTCTTCGAGAAGTGATAGCCCGCGATGATCGGGCTGAAGTACATGTCGTACAGATTGGAGGCCCGATCCGATGTCCCACGCGAGAAATTGCCTATACCGGCAGTTGTATGGACCGACATCCAGACGTAGGGCAGCGTAAAGCTCGAGGCAAAGTTCCACGCCCCTCCGCCGGTATCCCAGACCTTCATCAGCGTGGCCAGCGTGAAGGCGACCTTCGCGTCGAGACCGATCGAGGTCTTGCCGGCGATCGGCACTTCCCGGCCGCCAGTGATCGATCCGTCCATGTAAAGCTGTTGCAAATTTGCAATCCAGACCGGCTCGGACGGGATAACGGCCACATTGGGCGACACACTCGTGCCGGTCACGGGGCGACCCAGTGCGCCTTCCGTGGCGTGACATGCCAGCGGAGCCAGTAGCCCTCCCGCTGCCACGGCAGTCAGGACGGCCGATTGCGCGCGCTTCATTCTTGTTTCCTTTTGACGATGACAATGCGCCCCTCCCGGCGCAGAAGCTGCATCGTCTCAGATTCCTCCCGGGTCCGAATTCAGCTTTCTAATCTCACGAGTTGAATGTTTTCGCTGTCCCGACTCCTCCGGGGGCCCTGAGTCCTGGCGGAATCGCTTTGATCCCCTTGCCCACGTCAACAGCACGGGTAAGCGTCGGTGGTAAGGTGTGCCCATGCGCGTCCCGCATATCGCATATTGCATAGGGACGCCCCGTGCCTTTCCAACTCTCCTGCATTCAGCCCGACCATCATGGCCAGCGCCCTGCTTCTCGAGAACATCCACGCCAGCGCCCAGCAGTTGCTGGGCCGCCACCAGATCGACCTCGCCACCCAGGGCAAGGCCCTGGCCGGCGACGCGCTGCTTGCCGCCGTGCGCGATCACGAACTGCTGGGCATTCGCTCGGCTACCACCCTGACAGCCGAAGCGTTCGCCAAGGCGCAGCGGCTGCTCACGGTCGGCTGCTTCTGCATCGGCACGTCCCAAGTGGACCTGGGCGCGGCTGCCCATGCCGGCATCCCGGTTTTCAATGCGCCGTTTTCGAACACACGTTCCGTGGCCGAGCTGGTCATCGGCCAGGCCATCATGCTGATGCGGCGCATCCCGGAAAAGAGCCGCGCCGCCCACAGCGGCCAATGGCAGAAAACCGCCAAGGGCGCCTTCGAGATCCGGGGCAAGACCATGGCGGTGATCGGCTATGGGAACATCGGCGCGCAGGTCGGCATCCTGGCCGAGGCGATGGGGATGCGCGTGGTGTTCTACGACATCCGCCCCCGCCTGTCGATCGGAGGCGCCATGCCGGTGCACTCGCTCGAAGATGCCCTGTCGCAGGCCGACGTGGTGACGCTGCACGTCCCCGCCACGCCGCAGACACGCAACCTGATGGATGCCAAGGCACTGGCTGCCATGCGACATGGCAGCATCCTGATCAATGCCTCGCGCGGCACCGTGGTGGATATCCCGGCGCTGGCGCAATTGCTGGACAACGGGCAACTGGCCGGCGCGGCCATCGACGTGTTCCCGGAAGAGCCGCGCAGTAACGCCGATCCGTTCGTCTCGCCGCTGCAGGGCAAGCCGAATGTCATCCTGACGCCCCATGTCGGCGGCAGCACCGAGGAAGCGCAGGAGAACATCGGCGTGGAAGTAGCGACCAAGCTGGTCAACTTTCTCGAAACCGGCGCGACCCTGGGCGCGGTGAACCTGCCCCAGATTCAGCCAGCGCCGCAACAGGCTCCAGCCCGCGTGCTCAACATCCACTACAACCGGCCGGGCACGCTGTCGCACTTCAACCAGGCGCTGGCCGAGATCGGCGCGAATATCGTCGCCCAGCAACTGCAGACCGAGGGCGATATTGGCTACGCGATTACCGACATCAGCCTGGTGCCGCCTGCCGGCTGGGCGGAGGCGCTGATGAAGGATGACGCCTTCATTCGCACCCGGGTGATCGTGGCGCCCTGACCGGCGGCTCCATCGCCGCGCTGGTCATCGCGCCTTGCCCGATTTCCGGTGCTCACAGGGCCCGGCCCCGAAATGCGGGCCGGGCCCTTCTTCCGCCAGCGCGTCCTGCGGATTGCGCAACGGACATTCCTTCAGGGACAGACACCCGCATCCGATACAGCCATCGAGCTGATCGCGGAGTTGGGTCAGCGTGCGGATGCGCGCGTCCAGATCCGCGCGCCATACGGCCGAGAGCCGCCGCCAATCCGCAACCGTCGGCGCCTTGTCATCCGGCAGGCGGCTGAACGCTTCGGCAATCACGGACAGCGGCAAGCCCATGCGCTGGGCCACCCGTATGACCGCAAGGCGCCGCAGTATCCCGCGCGGATACCGGCGCTGGTTGCCGGCACTTCGTGTGCTGCAGATCAATCCCTTCGATTCATAGAAATGCAGCGCGGACACCGCGACGCCGCTACGCGCGGCAACTTCACCAACGGTGAGCGGATCGCCGGATCGCAACGGGTGGTCTTCCTGATCTTCGAGGGCGCGTTTCATGGTGGTGGAAAGCTGGTCACGGACGATGCGCCATCGTAGCGTGAAAACTCGCCAACAAACAGCTTGACCTCAAGCGTGCTTGAGGTTTGATACTGGCGCGACTTTCCACTGAGGACCTTGCCATGCTGCTCGAACCGCCCCGCGCTCCCTATCTCCAGTTCATGAATCCTCCCGATCTGTATGATCCCAAGCTCAACGGCTATTCGCATGTGGCTGTGGCGACGCGCCCGGCAAGAATCATTTTCGCGGCCGGGCAAGGCGGGGAAGACATGATCGGCGGCTTGCGTGCCGGCTTCCAGGAGCAGGTGAAACAGGCGCTTGCCAACCTGCGCGTCGCGCTGCAGGCCGGCGGCGCCGACATTCCTGATATCGCAAAGATCACCGTGCTCATCGTCGACCATTCGATGGACCGTCTGGCGATCTTCAGCCGCGCGTGGCAAGCCATGCTCGGTGACTGGCCGGCCCCCGCCTGCACGCTAATCCCGGTGCCGCGACTGGCGCTGGACGGCATGTTGTTCGAGATCGAGGCCACCGCTGTATTGCCGGAGTAAAAGGACCGCCATGAAGAGGACTGCCGGACGCAAGATTCGTACCCCGAGCGAACCGGGCGTGCGTCACCTACAGTAGGTGGAGATGCAACGGAGACGTACGTCATGGAAGCACTGACCACTGCACTGGCGCGGCTCAGCCTCCGTGCCAGGCGGTGCGCGGAATCGTTGGCAGCCGTGGCCGCGGTGGCTACGGAACCTCAGTGGCGTGCCGAGCTGGCGCATCGCGCCAACCTGCAGCATTGCGCGGCCGCGGAACTGGCGGCACGTGCCGGCATCCCTGACGAGGATGCCGACGACCCTCCGGTCAGTCTTCGGGAGATTCCGCCCTTCCTCGCCGGCAAACAGGGTCTGATCGATTTCGCAGCGCAGCAGGCAGCGCGGGCTGCCGCCGCGTACGGCGACTTGCTACGCGAACCACTGGATGACGTAGAGTTGCGCCTGCTGCTGGCGCACTACTATCGTGGCGCAACGGAACTGCAGCGCCTACTCGAACAACGCGCGATGGATGATGTCGAGCGCTCTCATGGCGATGAGCGCGCGGCCCATGCAACGCCTCCGCTACATCGTTAAGGCGCCGGGTGGCGGCAAGGCCGCTGGTTGCAGCGCCGCCTGGGTCTTCGCGGTCAACTCCTGCTGCGGCAAATAGGGACGAATAACCAGCGCCACGTAGTCCTGGTCGTCCGGCGAGACCACCAGATACACCAGCCCCGAGATCACCAGTGCCACCTCGCCGATCTGCTCGGCGATGCGCGCGGCCACGAAGTACTGCAGCAATGTCTGGTCGATGGTCGAGTCGATGGCCTGGGCCGCCGTGGAAATCGTCTGCAGGCATTGCTCGCCGGTCTGGCACACCACAATCACTTCATCGATTGCATAGCCGGTCGGCGCCCCGCGCACCATCACCGAAATTCCCTCGCTGGTCTTGGCCCGATGCCAGCCCGGCTTGGCATGAAAATCCGGCAGGACCATCTTTGCCCCGGCCTCATGGGCAACGGCGTTGAACTGCTGGGCAAAATCGTGGGGACTGATGGCAAGCAACTGCCGTTCGACAGGCGTGGAGGACACGGCCACGGACGCGGCCACGCTCGCGCTGACCAGAATGGCGGCTAGATTCATCGCTACCTCCCTCGCACGCGCGCCAGCAGGAGGCACGGCGCCGCCAGCCGGTCACGATGCACGCCATGTCTGGGCGACAGGCGTTCCTGCCTCTGGCGGGCGGTTGGACGTCCCAGGCGAGACATTGTCCCGATATGTGGTCCCCTTCAGGACCACTATAGGCGGCGGAGACGTCCGGCGATATGCCCCGACTACTTTCTGGCGGTTTGCATCGCGGCGCTATCGGCACTCTGCGGCGTCACCAGCCGCAGCCCACTGGCAACAGCCGCCGCACCCGCGAATCCTGCGCCGAGTGCCAGCGCAAGCGTCGGGCCGTGGCTGTCGGCAATGCTGTACGACAACGCCACCAGCGCAGCGCCCGTGGCCTGACCAAGCAGCCGTGCCGTGGCCACCACTCCGCTGGCGCCGCCGGCACGCTCGCGCGGCGCGCTTGCCATCAGCGCCTTGAGGTTGGGTGACTGGAAGAAGCCAAAACCAGCGCCACAGATCGCCATGCGGATACCGATATTGAGGACGCTGGCGTCAGCCGGCATCAGCGCCAGCGATGCCATGCCCACGGACATGATCGCCAGACCGATACCGCCGAGCAGCCCCGGCGGATAGCGATCCGAAAGGCGGCCCGCGATCGGCGCCATCAGCGCCACCACGGCGGACCACGGCGTGAGCAGGAACCCGGTTTCCACCGGACTGCGACCCAGGACATGCTCGAAATAGAACGGCAACGACACAAAGGCCAGCCCTTGCGCCGCAAACGAGCAGATTGCCGTCAGCGTCGAGAGCGCGAACATCGGCCGCTTGAACAGATCCACCGGCAACATCGGGGCCGGGTGACCACGCTCGCGGCGCAGCAGCAATATGAACGCAATGACGAACACGATGGCAGCGGCCACCACGTATTCGGCCGGCGCGCGCTGGACGCCTTCGCCCAATGCAAAGATCAGTGAGGCAAACGTGATGACGTTAAGAATTGCCGCCACCGGGTCGAAACCATGGTCGCTACGCTTGGTCTTCGGCAGCGACGGATTGGCGATCGCCAGCGCAAGCAGCCCGATCGGCAGGTTCACCGCGAACAGCCACGGCCACGATCCGAACGACAGGATGACCGATGCCACGGTGGGCCCGACCGCGAAGGACACCCCCACCACCAGCGCATTGAGCCCGACACCTCGGCCAAGGCGGTGAATCGGAAAGATGGCGCTGATCAGGGCAGTGTTCACGCTCATGATCGCCGAGGCGCCGATGCCCTGAAGCGCGCGAGCGGCGGCCAGCGATGGCAGCGACCACGCCATCGCGCAGATCACCGACGAGACGATAAACACCACCACGCCGGCGAGATAGATCCGCCGATGGCCAAGAATGCCGCCCAGCGCCGCGAACGGCAGCAGCGTCGCCACCATGGCCAGCTGGTAAGCGTTGATGATCCACACGGAAGCGGCCGGCGTGCTGTTCAGGTCGGCCGCGATATTGGGCAGCGCCGTATTCGCGATCGCCGTGTCGAGCGTGGCCAGCGAGACCGCGATCATGATGGCGGCCATGCCGCGCTTCTCGCGCGCGGTCATCGGGGTGTCGAGGGGCGCGGCGGCGGAGGCTGGCTGGCTGGCGTTGTTCTGCACGGTGTCGAACGGGAGCGAGTGTCGGAAACGGCGATTTCGTTGCAACGTCAACTATCGCCAAGTCGCAACAATACGGGAAAACGCCAAGGTCTGCTGGACTCGCTTCAACGCGCGGTTGACTGATGTCTGGCAAGTATCGCCCGTTCAGTCGACTTCTACGCCGTTCTTTCCACGATGTTTTGCGAACTCCGCCGAAACCCAGTCGAGAAACACTCTCACTCGCTGCGACAACTGACGACTCCGGGGATACAGCAGCGATACCGACATCGTCGGTGGGGGAATTTCCGACAACACGCTGACCAACGTGCCTCGGAGCAAATCCTCCTCGACGTGGTAGCGCGGCACCTGAATCAATCCGAGGCCGAGCCGACATGCCGCCACCAGGCTTTCCGCGCCGCTCACCGACACCGGCGCCGGCAGCATGACCTCGCTGCGTACCCCACCGGTCATGAATTCGAGCGGCAGCAGGCCACCGGTTAGCGTGGAGCGGAATCCGACCATCCTGTGGTTGCCAAGTGACTCGATCGACACTGGACTGCCATGCCGCGCAAGGTACGGGGGAGCGGCGAGCGTGAGTTGCGCCAGTCGGGCCACGCGTCTGGCCACCATTTCGCTGTCCTGCGGTTCGCCAACGCGGAGCACGCAGTCGATGCCCTCCCGGACGAGATCGACCAAACGATCGCCCTCGCTGATTTGCAGCGTAATGCCCGGGTGCTGTGCCAGAAATGCCGGCAAGGCCGGAAACAGGAAGCGGCGCGCGAGTTGCCCTTGCACGTCGACCCGCAGCACGCCTTTAGGTGAAGTGCCCGCGAATGCCGCCTCTGCCTCCTCGAAATCCGCCAGCAGCCGCAGACAGCGCTGGAAATAGGCTTCGCCGTCGAGCGTCGGGCTCACGTGGCGTGTCGTCCGCTGCAGTAATCGCACGCCAAGCCGCGATTCCAGTTGCTTGACCGCGTCGGTCACCGACGACCGTGGCAAGTCCAGGTCCTTGGCCGCAGCGGTGAAACTGCGCCGCTCCACGATTCGCGTGAACACGCGCATGGCGTCGATCCGGTCCATATTGTTCGGATTTTCGAATATTGATGCCGAATTCTGCCTGTTTATCTAGCATGGCGTAAGGTCTATCGTTCCCTCACCGATTCAGTTCATTCGAGGAAATGCCATGACTACAGACCACTCGCAGCCGTCGCAGGGGGAATCACAAAAGGCCGCCATCGTTACCGGCGCATCACGCGGCATCGGCGCCGCCATTTCGGCGCGGCTGGCCCGCGACGGCTTCGCGGTCGTCATCAACTATGCGAACGGCGCGGACACCGCCGGGGATCTGCGTCGCAAGCTCGAAGCAAGTGGCGGCCGGGCCATGACCTTCCAGGCCGATGTCAGCGATGCCAGCGCGGTGGCCCGCATGTTCGATGCAGCCGAGGCAACGTTCGACGGCGTCGACGTTGTCGTCAACAACGCGGGCGTGATGGTGCTCGACACAATTGCAGCGTCTGACGACGCAGCATTCGAGCGCGTGATGAACATCAATCTGAAAGGGGCTTTCCACACCATGCGCGAGGCTGCCCGCCGCCTGCGCCATGGCGGCCGGATCATCAATCTCTCGTCCAGCGTCATTGGTTTGCGCATGGAGCGCTATGGCATCTACGCGGCCTCGAAGGCGGCCGTGGAAGCGATGACCGCCGTATTGAGCAAGGAGATGCGCGGCCGCGCCATTACCGTCAATGCGGTGGCACCCGGGCCGACCGCCACCGACCTGTTCCTCGACGGCAAATCACCTGAAACGATCGAACGGCTCGCGAAGCTCAATCCGCTCGAACGACTGGGCACACCTGAAGATATAGCGGCAGCGGTGGCATTCCTGGCCAGCCCCGATGGAGCCTGGATCAATGGCCAGGTGTTACGCGCGAATGGGGGAATGGTCTAGCGGCCGCGCAGGTGCACAGGTGCGCGGTGCCCGTTCAATAGTACGGGCCGTAGCGCATCTGCACGTCATCGACGTGGTTGGTGCGCAAGTTGAAGAGGCACGTATAGCGGAATGACATGCTCTCCTCGGTGCCATCTGGCTCGAACGTGCCCTCGCCGCTCACGCCGGCTTGCGAGGCGGATTGCTGATAGATCCGCTCGCGGTCCGGCATCATCATCACGCTGCCCGGCTGCGGATATCGATTCTTGACGGCGTTAGCGACCATCTTCTCGCAGGCGTTGCCGGCGGCTTCCATCTGCGCCCGACTGACGCCGCCATAGTTTCCGGCAGGAGGCGCCACGCTTGTGGGCGGCGTGCGTTGTGGCGGGGTGGGAGGAGGCATTGGTGTGCTGGTGCAGGCTGCGAGCAACGCGGCCAGGGCCAGGCACGGATAGGAAAGACGTGGCATCAGGTCGTATCCGGAGTCGGCGGAAAAACCGTCGGAAGACGGGTGCTATGCCTTGGACTCTATGTCAGAAATGCTCTCGGAGCAACCTGGAAGGCACTGGCGCGTCACGCAACCTTGCCGGCTTCCTGCGCCAGAGGGGCTGCCGGGGCTGTCGGAGCCGCCGTTGTCATATGAGAGGTCGCGGACGAAAGCCTCGCGCGCGTGGACTCATCGGCCGCCGGCCCTGCCCTGAGCACATGGCGCCTGCCCATCTGCAGCGGCTCGCCGTTCTCGGTATCCACCAGCATCGGTTCCACCACCTTGCCGGTTTCGCGATCGACGATCTGGACACTGGGCCCTTCCGGCGCGAAGTTGCGATTGCCCCAGGCCAGCAGCGCCAGCAATACCGGGCGGAAATCCCGTCCGCAATCGGTCAGCACGTACTCGTAGCGCGGCGGGCGCTCCGAATACTGGCGCTTTTCCAGCAGGCCTTCCTCGACCAGCCCGTTGAGCCGGCGCGTCAGCATATTCGGTGCGATATCGAGGTTTCGCTGGAACTCGTCGAAGCGCTTCGTGCCATAGAACGCATCGCGCAGAATCAGAATGCTCCACCATTCGCCCACACGCTCGAGGCTGCGGGCGATCGGGCATTGCATATTGCGGAAAGTCTTGCGTTGCATATCGTCCGGACCGTTTGGCGAAAACATGATGATGATACCTACGTTCGGCAACGTCGGACGATCTGGAATGGTGGCGACAGACGCAACGCAACAAACAAAAACGGCGCCGCAACATCCATTGCGGCGCCAGAATACCTGCGCGGAGTGGAGTGCCGCGCAGGCCCTCGCTTTCAGTTGGATCAGAAGATGTGGCGCAGACCCAGTGAAACGCCCAACTGACCGCTGGCATCAGGCGTCTTGTAATAGACCTGCGAGGTCGACGGCAGATACCCCACCGACTGACCGTTCGGCAAATACGAGATGTTGTCCCAGTTCAGCGACGCGTTGCGTGCGTACATCACCGCGAAGAAGACATCCGTGCGTTTGGAAAGGTTGTAGTCGGCCAGCGCCAGGTACTGCTGAGGATTCTTCGGGTTGACGTGCTGCCCAGCGATCGTCGCGTCCTTGATGTCGTCGTAGTAGTACGCCGCGGTCAGGCGCAGCGCGGCCGTGGCGTCCCAGGACACGCCGGCCCAATACATGTTGTCGCGATGCGGCAATAGCGTCGGCGTGCCGGTCGACGGCGCCACCGAGTTGCCCCAGCGATAGCCGGCGACCATCTTCACCAGTCCGAGACGGTAGCTGCCCGCGACCATCGCGCGCATGTCGCGGCCGTAGTCGTTCGAACCCGATGCGCCCGTTGCCTGTGCGGTATTCAACGTCTTGACTTCGTCATAGGCCGCCGCGACACCGAACGGACCAGACTGGTAGGACGCGCCGATACCGTACGCCGAACCGGCCGCGAACGTACCGGTGCGCTCGCCGAACGACCAGTGCGTCATCAGCGAAACCGGCCCGAACGTGCCCTGGTACTGGACCATGTTGTTTTCGCGGAAGTTCGCCCCGGCAATGCCGACCACGGGCTCGAACTCGGGCGCGTACGCCGCCGGCGTGAAGCTACCCATGATCAGGAATGCTGACGTGTACTGGCGGCCAAACGTCAGCTTCCCCCACTGGTTCTGCAGACCCAGGTAAGCCTGACGGCCGAACAGCAGGCCGCCGTTACCCATCTGTCCGTTGTCGGTATTGAACTGGTTCTCCAGCACGAACAGGCTCTGGAGCCCGCCGCCAAGATCCTCGATACCGCGCAGGCCGAAACGCGACTGCGCGATGCCCGACGAGTTCATGAACACGTCCGACCCGCTGCCCGGTGCCAGCACGCCGTTGTTGGTGTTCTGCACGTGGTTGACGTACTGGATGCTCGTCGTCACAACGCCATAGAGCGTCACGGACGATTGTGCCTGCGCCCCTTGCGCAAGCAGGCCGCCGGCGATGGCGGCGAACAGCGTCTTCTTCATGTTTTGGGATCCCCGTCCTCTGGTGTGGTGGCCCATGACTCCGGTTCCTCCGACCCGGTGCCCTGAGGTGCAATCTTGCGATCACGTCACGTCATTTAATCTCTCGTATTAAATTGACAAGGACGAAGGCTAAGGCCATCCGAAGGTTCAGATAGCTAGGACTTTCCCCAACTGGACGGGTATTTGGACGGAATTCGACACCCCGATAGATGTCGGACATCAGATTTTTCCGTATCCTTGCCGGGCTTTCACTCATCCACCGAGAAGCTCAGGGAACGGCAGGACATTTCTGATGAAGCTCAAGCAAGCGCGCACCATCATCGTCGACGAGCACAAGCCGCCTGCGCAAGGCAAGGCTGCCAAGCGTGGCAGCCCTGGTGTGGAAGCGACAGACGACAATGGCGACGGCCTGACCGACACGGCAAGAAGGATCCTCGAGATCGCCGAACGGCTTTTTGCCGAGCAGGGCGTGGAGCAGGTGGCACTACGGCAGATCGTGGTGGAAAGCGGCCAGAAGAACCGCTCCGCCTTGCACTACCACTTCGGGTCACGCGAGGCCCTGGTGAGCCATCTGCTCAACCGCCGTCTGCACGAGATCAACCGGATCCGGAACGGCTATCTCGACGCGCTTGAGCAACGCGGGACGCCCATCGACATTCACGGCGTGGTGGATGCCACGATTCGCCCGCTGGTCGACGTGGTGCTCCAGACGGACTGGGGCACCAACTACCTGCAGGTATTGGCACAGACCACGTTCAGCCCTGGTCTGCTAAGCAAGGGCCTCGTGGATCGGACCGCGATGAGCGCGCTGTACCGCGTGCGGGAGCATATCTACCAGTTGTTTCCGAACGTGCCGCGCGACGTGATGAAACTGCGCATGGTCTGGTTCATCGACACCGTGGTCTACGCGCTGGCCCATTGGGTGCGCGAGCGCGGGAAACGCTCGCGCTCGGAACCGCCGATGGAGGAACTGATTGATTTCTGCGCGGCCGCGATCCAGGGGCCGACGCCCCCCGGTTCCGCCCGAAAGCGCTAGCCGGCCCACAGGGCCAGCCAGCCTCGCCCTCCCGCCGACTTCAGCCCGTCGCCCTTTCGCTACCCTGCGCAGCGCGTGCCAGCACCGGCACCAGCGCCGCGCCGGTGTGGCTGGCCCGAATGCGGGACAATGCCTCGGGATCCGCCGCGCCAACGATCGTGCCGCCATTCGCGCCACCTTCCGGCCCGAGGTCGATAATCCAGTCGGCCTCGGCGATCACGTCAAGATCGTGCTCGATCACCACCACGCTGTGCCCGCCATCGGTCAGGCGATGCAGCACCTTGATCAGGCGCGCCACGTCCGCCATATGCAGGCCCACCGTCGGTTCGTCTAGCACATACAGCGTATGTGGCGCTTTCTGGCCGCGGCGCGTGATGTCGTCACGGACCTTCGACAGTTCGGTGACTAGCTTGATGCGCTGCGCCTCACCGCCCGATAACGTGGGCGACGGCTGGCCCAGCGTCAGGTAGCCCAGCCCGACATCCTTCATCAGTTGCAGCGGATGCGCGATCTGCGTGGTGGCCGAGAAAAACTCCACCGCCTCGTCGATCTCCATCGTCAGCACTTCGCCGATATTCTTGCCACGCCAGGTCACCGCCAGCGTTTCCGGGTTGAATCGCTGCCCATGGCAGACATCGCATGGCACCTTCACGTCCGGCAGGAAACTCATGCCGATCGTCCGAACGCCCTGGCCCTCGCACGCCGGGCAGCGGCCCTCGCCGGTATTGAACGAGAACCGCGACGCGCTATAACCGCGCGCCTTGGCTTCGAGCGTTTCCGCGAACATCTTGCGGATGGCGTCCCACACACCGATATAGGTCGCCGGACAGGAGCGCGGCGTCTTGCCGATCGGGGTCTGATCGACTTCGAGCACACGGTCGATCGATTCCCAGCCACTGATCGACTCGCAGCCATGCCACGCGTGCTCCACGCTGAGCGACTTGGTCGCCGTCGGCTTGCCGGCCTTCTCGGCCACGGCCCGAGCGCGGCGCGTGGCCGGCGAGGACATCACCGATCGCCCGACGGCGTCGAGCAGGTTCGTCATCAGCACATCACGCGCCAGCGTCGACTTGCCGGACCCGGACACCCCGGTAATCGTCACCAACCGCGTCAACGGAATCCGCGCGGTGACATCGCGCAGGTTGTGCAGGTTGGCACCGTGGACGGTCAGCCATTGCGGCGGATCCGCGGGCTTGCCCGCGCGCGCGGGTGTGACCGGACGGCGCGCCTGCAGCGGATGGATCATCGGATGGGCCAGGAACTGCCCGGTGGTCGAATCCTTGGCCGCCGCCAGCGCTTCCACGCCGCCCTGCGCCACAAGGCTGCCACCGCGCTTGCCTGCGCCCGGGCCGATGTCGATGATGTGATCGGCGCGACGGATTGTGTCTTCGTCGTGCTCCACCACCACCAGCGTATTGCCCTTGTCGCCGAGCTTGCGCAAGGCATCGAGCAGAATCTGGTTGTCGCGCGGATGCAGGCCGATCGTCGGCTCATCGAGCACGTAGCAAACGCCCTGCAGATTGCTGCCGAGCTGCGCGGCCAGGCGGATACGCTGGGCCTCGCCGCCAGACAGGCTCGGCGCGGCACGGTCCAGGCTCAGGTAACCGAGCCCCACCTCCTCCAGGAACTGCAAGCGGCTGGCGATCTCCGTCACCACGTCGCGCGCGATCTCGGCATCGCGCCCCTTCAGGCGCAAACCGTCCACCCAGCGACGGGTATCGGACACCGTCCATTGCGCCACATCGGTAATCGCATTGGTATCGAACGTTACCGCACGCGCCACGGGATTGAGACGCGTCCCGCTGCAATCGGGACACGCCGCGTCACCCACGCCCTCCGGCTCTTGCTCTTCCGACGGCAGGCTCTGCTCACGGCCACGGTCATCGCCACCGAGCACGGTATCGTCAAACGCGGCACGCTGCTCGCGTGTCAGCGCCAGACCCGTGCCCACGCACGTGTTGCACCAGCCATGCTTGCTGTTGTACGAGAACATGCGGGGATCAAGCTCCGGATAGCTTGTGCCGCAGACCGGACAGGCACGCTTGGTCGAAAACACCTTCGTTTCGCCCACGTGCCCGGTGTTCTTGCCTCCCTGCATCGCGTCGTGCAATCCATCGAGCGGGGCCAGCAGATGCATGACCCCCTTGCCGAGTTCGAGTGTCTGCTCCAGCAGCGCGCGCAGTTCCGCCTCATTGTCCGGCGACACGACGATATCGCCCACCGGTAACTCAATCGTGTGCTCGCGGAAGCGGTCCAGGCGTGGCCACGGATCGACCGGCAGGAACTCGCCATCAACGCGCAGATGCGTGTTGCCACGTGCCTTGGCCCACTTGGCCAGATCGGTATAGACACCCTTGCGGTTAACCACCAGCGGCGCCAGCAAACCCACGTGCTGGCCGCGATGATCGCGCATCAGCTGGGCGACGATCGATGCCGGACTCTGCGAAGTCACGGGCGCGCCGTCGTGCACGCAATGCTGGATGCCGAGCTTGACGTAGAGCAGCCGCAGGAAGTGCCAAACCTCCGACGTGGTGGCCACGGTACTCTTGCGCCCGCCACGCGACAGACGCTGCTCGATCGCCACCGTGGGCGGAATGCCATAGACCGCATCCACTTCGGGCCGCCCGGCCGGCTGCACGATCGAACGCGCATAGGCGTTGAGGGACTCCAGATAGCGGCGTTGTCCTTCGTGGAACAGGATGTCGAACGCGAGCGTCGACTTGCCCGAACCCGATACCCCGGTAATGACATTGAATTTGCCGTGCGGGATATCGACGTTGAGCGACTTGAGGTTGTGCTCGTGGGCATTCACGATACGCACGACGTTTTCGCCCTCAATGGCGCGGCGTGCCCGCGCGGCCTGCACCGCCGCCTGCAGCGGCAGGCCATGTTCCGCGATCTCGGCGCGCTCCGCCGCCAACGTCCCGCCCTCGCCCAGTGCCGCGTCATAGTGGATCAGCGCGCGGCCGGTATGCGATTCGGCACACGCCCGGACGTCGTCCGGGGTCCCCACGCAGACCACCTCGCCGCCGGCGTCGCCACCTTCCGGACCCAAATCGACGATCCAGTCCGAAGCACGGATCACGTCCAGGTTGTGCTCGATGACGATCAGTGAATGGCCGCCGTCGAGCAGCTTGCCGAAAGCCCGCATCAGCTTGGCGATATCGTCGAAGTGCAGCCCGGTGGTGGGCTCGTCGAACATAAACAGGCGCTTCGGCAACACCACCGCCTTGCGGTTCTTGACCGGCTGGGCCTGCGCCGCCTCCGCCAGAAAGCCGGCCAGCTTGAGGCGCTGCGCCTCGCCGCCAGACAGTGTCGGCACGGGCTGCCCCAGCTTGACGTATTCCAGGCCGACGTCCGCAATCGGCGCCAGCACGCGCAACACGGCAGGATCGCTCTCGAACAGGGCCGTGGCTTCGCTGACCGTCAGTTCCAGCACGTCGGCCACGCTCAGCGCGCGTGGCGCCTGACCGCGCGCGGCGCGCTCGATCTTGACTTCCAGCGCCTCAGCGCGATAGCGCGTGCCATCACAATCGGGGCAACGCAGGTAGACATCCGAGAGGAACTGCATCTCGACATGCTCGAACCCTGAACCACCACAGGTCGGGCAACGGCCATCGCCAGAGTTGAAACTGAAGGTGCCAGCCGTATAGCCGCGTTGCAGTGCCAGCGGCGCCTTGGCAAACAACTTCCGGATCTCGTCGAACGCGCCAACGTAGCTGGCCGGGTTCGAGCGAGCGGTCTTGCCGATCGGCGACTGGTCGACGAAGACCACGTCATCGACCTGGTCCGCGCCAACCAGTTCGCGAAACACGCCCGGCGACTCGGTAGCCTTGCCGAAATGGCGTGCCATGGCCGGATACAGGACGTCCTGCAGCAGCGTCGATTTGCCCGAGCCCGACACACCGGTCACGCAGACCAGGCGATTGAGCGGGATCTCGACCGTGACGTCCTTGAGGTTATGCTCGCGCGCGCCTTCCAACCGCAGGCGCGGCGTGGCGGCGTCGATCGGGCGCAATTGCCAGTCCGACGTGTCCGTCACGCGGCGGCGTCCGCCGAGGTAGTCCCCGGTAAGGGTCCGCTCCTTGCGGATGGCCTCCGGCGTTCCGTCGAAGATGATCGTGCCGCCACGTTCGCCCGGCCCCGGTCCCATGTCGATCAGGCGATCCGCGGCCAGCATCACGGACGGGTCATGCTCCACCACCACCAGCGTATTGCCGGCGTCGCGCAGGCGATGCATGGCCTCCACGATGCGGTTCAGATCACGCGGATGCAAGCCGATGCTGGGCTCGTCGAGCACGAACAGCGTATTGACGAGCGACGTGCCAAGCGCCGTGGTCAGGTTGATCCGCTGCACTTCCCCGCCCGAAAGCGTGCGGCTCTGGCGGTCCAGCGTCAGATAACCCAGACCCACATCGCACAGGTATTTGAGCCGTGTGCGGACCTCCGCCAGCAGCAGCTTGAGCGCATCGTCGAGCAGCGCCGACGGCAGCGTCAGGTCGTCGAAGAAACGGCGGATGCGCGCGATCGGCATCAGCATCAGGTCGTGCACGGTCAGGCCGGGCAGCGCTTCCAGTTGGGAGCGGCTCCAGTCCACGCCGCGCGGGAGGAACCGGTCCGCCGGCGGCAGCACGGCGTTGGCGTTCCCGGCGCTCCCCAGGCGCCACTGCAGCGCCTCGGTTTTCAGGCGGGCACCGCCGCAGGTCTCGCAAGGCGTGTAGCTGCGGTACTTCGACAGCAACACGCGGATATGCATCTTGTAGGCCTTCGACTCGAGGTAGCTGAAGAACCGCATCACGCCGTACCACTGCTTGTTCCACTGCCCGTTCCAGTCGGGGGACCCGTGGATCACCCAGTGCTGTTCGGCCTCGCTGAGCTGGTTCCACGGCAGATCGCGCGGGATGCCGGCCTTGGCCGCGTAGCGCATCAGATCGTCCTGACACTCCTTCCACGCGGGGGTCTGCATCGGCTTGATCGCCCCATCGCGCAGCGACTTGCGGACGTCAGGAATCACCAGCCCCAGATCGACACCGATCACGCGCCCGAATCCACGGCAGGCATCGCACGCGCCATAGGCGGAATTGAACGAGAACAGCGCCGGCTGCGGGTCCGCATAGCGGATATCGCTTTCCGGACAATGCAGCCCGGTCGAGAACTTCCAGACCGGCCCTTCACCCTCGTCCGTCACCACATGCACGCTGACACGGCCGCTGCCACGCTTGAGCGAGGCCTCGATGGCTTCGAGCGCCCGCGCCTTCTCAACGTTGCCAATACGGAAACGGTCCGCCACCACGTCGAGCACCTTGCGGTTTCCGGTCGCCGATTCGACCACGCGCTGGCCGTGCACCCGGGTGTATCCGCTGACCGAGAGCCATTGGGCGACTTCTTCCTCGGTGGCCGATTCCGGCAGCTCGACCGGGAACGTCAGCACCAGCCGGGCATCGGCAAACGGCTGCCCCGCGCTCGTCCGGGCCACCAGTTCCGCATAAATCGTCTCTGGCGAGTCATGCCGGACCGGCAACGCGGTCTGCCGGTCGAACAGTTCCGCCGCGCGCGCGAACAGCAGTTTCAGGTGATCGTTGAGCTCGGTCATCGTGCCGACCGTGGACCGCGAGCTACGCACCGGGTTCGTCTGGTCGATCGCGATAGCTGGCGGGACACCATCCACCTTGTCGACCTGCGGCCGATCCATGCGATCCAGGAACTGGCGCGCATAGGCACTGAACGTCTCGACGTAGCGACGCTGGCCCTCGGCGTAGAGCGTGTCGAACACCAGGCTCGACTTTCCCGAACCGGACGGCCCGGTCACCACGGTCATCTGGCCCGTGTGCAAGTCGAGATCAACGTCCTTGAGGTTGTGCTGACGGGCGCCGCGAATGCGAATGGTGCCGGAATCTGACAATTTGTCCTCTCGAATCATGGGGTTAGGTGCAAAAAATGACGATCTTGTATGCCACCAAAATCGACCATCGCACACCAATAAAATCAATCACTTACAAGGGGGCTTTGGACGAACGCACTACACCGCCTTGACGATTTCAGCATCATACTACTGTATGAACATACAGTGTACGTCCTGGTCCGCAGCAAACCTCCCACGGTTGTCGCGCCCCCCTTCGAGCCTACCCTTGGAGGCAACGGGTCAGCGCGTCGTAGGTCCGCTCACGGGCCCATCCGGCAATGCGGGCGACGCATTACATTAGTGGCTATACTGTACAAATATACAGTATAGCCATGCCGCGATTCCCTATTGGCACTGACGGCCGCTACAACTTGCCCAAGCTCACGGCCGCTGATCTACGCGCCCTGTACTTTCAGTGCCCGGAGCCGGAGACGCGCGCCCTGCTTTGGGACATCCACCGACTCCGCATCCTCGTGGTTCACGTAGATCAACTCCAGCGAACCATGGCCAGCCACTGCCATATCTCGACACTGCAGGTGTTGGAGAGTCTTCGTGCAGCCCTGGCAGGCGAGCCCTGTGTCCTTGAGCACGCCGCCAGGATTGAGGAGACTTTCGAGCCGCACTCCGCGCGCGAGTACACTCGGAAGTGCAACAGGAGGGACTAGCCCATGTGAGTAAATTACGCTCCGATCCAGCGTCAAGTCTTGCGCGACGTGTTCGGCGTCGAGCCGCCGGCCGGCGAATGGAAGGCCGAAGCGTGGCCTGACTACCCTGCCCCAATCATCCGCGCCGCGGAAGATGGCTCGCGCGAGGCGGTGCTGGGCACATTCAGCATGGTGCCCAAGGCAAAGATCCCGCCTGGCGTGCGCTACTACCCAACGGCCAACGCCCAGATGGAAACGAGCGGGAAGCTCAGTTCGTTCGCCAAGCACTGGAAAGCCGGGCAGCTTTGCCTGATCCCGGCCACAGGGTTCTATGAGCCAAACTGGGAAACGGGCAAGGCTGTGCGGTGAAGGATCGGACGGCCGGAGGGCGAGCCGTTTGCAATCGCGGGATTGTGGCGCGCGTGGACGGATGGCGCGCCGTGGTGATCCTGCCGCGCGAAGAATGGGACGACTGGCTGGGATGCCGTGATCCTGAGGTGGCCCGGACATTTCTGCGCCTTTATCCGCCAGACACCATGGTCGCCGAGGCGGCGCCGATGCCCCCTCGGCAAAAGGCGATCGCGTAAGAGCCCAAGTCGCAGATGCCACGGCCCACGGCTCAAGGCACACCGGCAATGGGTGGGCAACGGATGAGATACATCCGTCAGCACTTTCAGAAATGATCGCCCAGGGTGCGGACTAGTCGCGAGTCTCCGCGACGCGTGAAATGAAATGATTGGCCTGTGTTCACCGAGTCTGGGGCACGACATGCGTCTGCCCGATTTGGAGTCCTTGTGGCTATCCTTCTTATCGCAATCGAAATCGTCTGTGCTGCTTCTGCCATCCTGGCACTGCGTTCACTCAGAGAGGTCGGTCGTCACTACAAGGCATTTGAGGACGGTCTTTCCCCGCCAGCGGCAGCAAGGGATCAATCCCGCGACGCCTCCGCCTCGCCGCCTAACCTCGCCCGGCACAGCTCTGAAGTGGCCGACGTTTCGGGCCCAGAATTCAGAAGCATCACGTTGAAGTGATGCTGGCGCGGGATCAAACTGAATTTACAGGATCCTCTGATCCCCTGTATCTGTTTGGCATACCTCCCGCAACGCCCACTTCCTTCTAGGTGTGGGCGTTTTTTGATCGCTTTCAAGCCACGTGGCCATATCCAAATGACCTCGCGCAAGCCTCTGTATGGCGCAGCCATCGCCATCATCATCTTGGCGCTCTACGTCTTCGCTCACCTGAATCGCACAGACAGAGACAGCGCGGCCGACGAGTGCGTTCTCAAGGCCTTGACCGGCCCCGAAGTACCAGACGCGAGCCCTGCCGATCTGGTTCGTGCCGTCGATGGGTGCCGTCAGCGAAACTAGCTAGCCACCCCGCTCACGCCCCTTGTTTGGGCCCCTCCATTTGCCAACGCCTCTCCCGCGACTACCGCTGTGGCAACAGCAGATGCGACCTAAGTCGCCGGCTTGAGCCAAGGGAATTAGCCTCTGCCGGGGTAATTCCGAATGCCCACCCCCGGTTCCAGAACCGTCCGATTGAACAGCATACATCGCTCGCTCATTGTGTGAGGCAAAAGTCGCTATCGTGATTTGCACACAAGGAGCATCATGAAGAAACACCCCAGACGGGTATTCCAGCCAATCTTGCTAATCTGTGTCGCCGCAGTTCTGTCGGCCTGTGGCGGCGACGACGGAGGCGATGGATCTGCTACGGCAAGCGGAAGCCCGAGCAACACCGCACGATCGGTTCAATACTATTCAGGCCAAAAGGCCATTGACCATCTGGGCAATTCCCTAAGCGAGTTTGCCGTGCTGCACGGTATGACGGCAGAGGAACTGAGACAAAAATTATTGACCGACCCCACGCTTTTCGTGACGAGTCTCGCAAAGCTTGTTTACCGTGACAACGCCCGGCAAGCCCAAGTCGTTGCGCCAAATACTCTATCGCGATTACAGGTCCTCACCGAGAGTAGCTCAGCCGACCCGGGTAATGTTTTTGCTTTGCATAGCCGAAGTGGTTCCACCAAGACTATTTACCTCAATTTCAAAGGCGGCACTCTTCGCTATCCAACAGCCGTTCCGCCAATCGTTGAAACTTATCCCGCATTTGACCTGGATGGCGACCCTTCCACGTTCAACACGGAAGAAAGGCTCGTGATTCAAGAAGTTTTTCGACGCGTCGCCGAAGACTTTGCCATCTTCGACGTAGATGTCACCACAGAAGAGCCGGCTCGCGACAAACTTGTGAGGGCGGATGCCCAAGATGGAATTTACGGGCAAGAAATATACATCACCCGGGACATATATAGTGTCGACTCAGGGGGTGAAGCACCCATAGGCGTGTTCAATTCGATAGACACACCCGGACAGCCAGACCAAAGCGACTACAACAAGGCGGCGAAAGTTTTCTATGACAAGCTCGCTGTTGCCGCATCTGATCGCGCGGCGGTAATAGCCGACGCCATTTCCCATGAAACTGGACACACACTCGGACTATCCCACATGGGGACCGCTACCGCGACCTACTACCCTGGCGATAGCTTCTCCAGTTGGCTGCCATTAATGTCTCAGCATCCTAACGCCAACTCTATCCGAAAGCTCACGACATGGTCGCACGGGGACTACAAAAACGCCAACAACCATGAAGACGAGCTAGCGATTATTAACGCTTATGGTTTGAAATTAATATCGGACGATTTTGGAGATACAATCGGAGCCGCCTTTCCGCTTGGAATCGATGGCACGAATAGCGATGGCCGTCCGTCATCACGGGTCTCCGGCATAATCGGCTCGTCAACAGATAGCGACATGTTTCGCATTACGGTGCCCGAAGGCCCGCTTACTATTCAGGCGGACCCTGCCGCCGTGGGCCCGAATCTGGACATCAAACTGAGCCTTCTCGATAGTGCCGGCAATTCAATTCAGATTGTCAAAGACAACCCAACCACTGCCGACTCACTCAGCGCAGGTATCGCATTACCCCAAATTGCAGCTGGGACGTACTACGTAAAAGTGGAAGGAACTGGTCGCGGGTCACCTCTGACCCCCGACCCGAAGATCGGTTTGCCATGGGGTTACACAAAGTATGGCAGCTTGGGATCCTATACTTTGGCCGTTATCTATGCTCCGGTATTGGCGGCCGACCAGATATCCACGTTGACCAAGGAAAGGACTCAGGCAATGGGATTCAATATCTCGCTGCTGTCTCCTGGGGCATGGAACGTCTTCGTCTCGGCCGGCACAAGCCTCGTGAAGAGTTATGGCGGCGCTTCGGGAGCAGCTCTCACTGACGCCGCTATATTGCCATCTGGAGCGAAGCTAAACGCCGGAGAATCGCTGCGCGCGGGCGGCATGACGCTCACCATGCAAGCGGACGGGAACCTTGTGATCTACGACGCGGCGCACAAAGTCCTCTTTGCCTCAACTACCAATAGCGTGGACAACCAAGGCTCCGCTCTTAACATGCAGGCAGACGGAAACCTTGTAATCCGCAACCCGGCCGGCAAGTCAGTCTGGGCCTCAGGTACCGATGACTTTGGCGGGGAGTACATGGTGTTCGGCAGCGATGGCACTTTGAGTTTGCGCACGGGAAGCCGAATAAACTGGCTGCTGCCGTCGCAGTTGGCCGTATTGACGTCGGCACAAGTATCAGTGCTGAGTGCAGCGCAGATTCAGGGGTTGGACACTGCTGTCAATAATTTGTCGTCAGACGCCCTGAATTTCATTTCATCGCTTGGATCGACCGTTGTTAAACGATGGGGTGGCGTAACCGGCGTCGCTCTGACAGAGGTGAAAAAGATTGCCGCCGGAGGAAAGCTAAATTCTGGTGTGACCCTGACGGCCGGAAGCGTGAGCCTCGTTATGCAAGGGGACGGCAACCTCGTGATCTACGATACGGCACACAAGGCCGTCTGGGCTTCGAACACGAATAGCGTGGACAATCAAGGCGCACATCTCAATATGCAGGCAACGGACGGGAACCTTGTTATGTACACACCAGCCGGCAAAGCAATTTGGGCCTCTAATACCAATGACAACAGAGGAGAGTTTATGGTGTTCGGAAGCGATGCATGCATGAGTCTGCAAACTGGGAGTCGCGTGAGTTGGTTCACCGCGGCACAAGTGCAAAGCCTGACACAAGCCGGCAAGATGCCGGTAGCCCACTAAGTTGAATTTGGCGATCGACGATATGGCCAGCGTGACAACGGCTCGCTTCTGAAGTCAAGGGTGTGCCGAAGGCTGATCGCCGATCGCTAGGGGGTGCGGACAAAAACTTGGACTACCTGGAGGTAGTTCATGTACTCGTATGAAGACCGTCTTCGAGCGGTTCGGCTCTACTTGAAGTTGGGTAAGCGCATCGGAGCGACCACTCGACAGTTGGGATACCCGACCAAGAACGCCCTTAAATCCTGGCATCGCGAATTCGAACAGTGTCGTGATTTACGGTCTGGCTATGTTCGTTCGCAGTCAAGGTATTCGTCCGAGCAGAAGAAGGCGGCCGTCGATCATTATCTGAGCCACGCCCGTTGCGCTGCTGCAACCTTGAGGGCGTTGGGATACCCGTGTCGGGGGACGCTTGCAGCCTGGATCGAAGAACTGCACCCCAAACTCGGTAAGCGCATAGTCGGCAGAGTAGCTGGCAGCGTCCCGAAATCGCAGGAAACGAAACAGGCGGCAGTCATCGAACTATGCATCAGAGAGGAAAGCGCTCGCGCGGTTGCCCAGAAAGCAGGCGTGAGCAGGCCGACGCTGTATAACTGGAAGAACCAGCTACTCGGGCCAGAGGCTCCAGCATCCATGAAACGCCAAAGCAAGCCCGCGCCGGACCATGAGCGGGCGAGACTGGAGCAACAGGTCGAATCACTTCGACGCGACATTCGGAAACTGCAGCTCGAACACGACATCCTCAAGAAGGCGAATGAACTAATAAAAAAGAAGTGGGCGTCGACCCGCAGCTCCTGAGCAACCGGGAGAAGACGATGCTGGTTGACGCCCTGCACCAAACCTACGCGTTGCCGGAGCTGTTGGCCGCGTTGGGACTTGCTCGCAGCTCCTACTTCTATCACCGTGCACGCCTGCTCGTCTCCGACAAGTACGCAAGCACACGTTGCGCTATCGCGAGCATCTTTGAGCTCAATCACCGCTGCTATGGCTATCGTCGGATACGCGCGGCACTGGCGAGACACCAAGTCTTCCTCTCGGAGAGAGTCGTGCGGCGTTTGATGAAGCAGGAAGGCCTTACTCTTGCTGTCACCAGGCGCCGTCGTTACGGCTCCTACCTAGGGGACACCTGTGAACCTCATCAACCGCGATTTCCAGGCTGCTGCGCCGAACGAGAAGTGGCTCACCGACATTACCGAATTCCAGATTCCGGCAGGCAAGGTCTATCTGTCGCCTGTGATCAACTGCTTCGACGGTCTTGTCGTAAGCTGGGCTATCGGCACGCGGCCGGACGCTGAACTCGTAAATACCATGCTGGATGCGGCCATCGAATCAGTGGCCAACAGCGATGAAAGGCCTGTGGTCCACTCCGATCGCGGCGCTCACTATCGCTGGCCCGGATGGCTCTCACGGATGCGCGATGCCAGGCTCATTCGTTCGATGTCACGCAAAGGATGCTCGCTGGATAACGCCGCCTGTGAAGGTTTCTTTGGGCGGCTAAAGACCGAGTTGTACTATCCTCGTGACTGGCGGGCTACAACCATTTAGCAGTTCATCGAGGTAGTTGACTCTTACATCCGCTGGTACAACGCAAGACGGATCAAGGTCTCCCTCGGCTCCCTCAGCCCGATCGAATACCGGGAGAGTCTCGGAATGGCGGCATAAACCAGTCCAAGATTCTTGCCGCATCCCCGCGCCGTGAGGACATCAAGCGGATGCGCTTTGATGCCGTGAAGGGTGGCTTCCTTTACGTCGAGCAACAGAAGAGCAAGGGCCGGACCAAGCTCAAGATCCCCATCTCTGTTGGGCTGACGGCGCTGAACATGACGATCGAGGATGCCATCCGGGGGTGCCGCGACAGCATCCTGTCGAAATCGATCATTCCCCACGTGCGCCACAAGGGCGTCGCCAAACCCGGTGACAGCCCGAAGCTTGCGTCTTTCAGCGACGCCTTTGCGAAGTTCCGGGATCCCGCAAAGATCAAGGTCCCCACCGGGAGGACACCCCCATCATTTCACGAGATCCGCTCATTGGCTGCCCACCTGTACTCGGAAGAGTACGGCCCCGAATTTGCGCAGGCCCTTCTTGGCCATAAGTCAGCCGCGATGACCGCGCTCTACCGTGACAGTCGAGGGCGAGAGTGGGCTGAAGTAAAGGTTGTCGGTCGCTGAGAGTATTGAACAGATTTTGGACGAATTCTGGACACCCTCCGCTAACGCACTGATCCACAAGGGATTTCCACGTACCGTCCTGAGCGAATGCGAATGGTGCCGGAATCTGACAATTTGTCCTCTCTAATCAGATAGTTGGAGGTGGAAACTGAAGGGATATCTCACCTTCGCTGCGCCTCACTGACCGCGTGGTCGGCATAACTATACTGTATAAACGTACAGTCATCCTGACAGGATACGGACAAGATTGTCGAAAACCTCACCGGCCGCAGGCAGACCTCCAGCCCTGCCTCAACCTCGCTTCGGCAGCTTCCAGCCCGGCCGGATGAAGTGGCAGGTATAGCCGTTCGGATACCGCTCCAGGTAGTCCTGGTGTTCCGGCTCGGCATCCCAGAACGGTCCGGCCGGTGCGATTTCAGTCACGACCTTGCCAGGCCATAGTCCGGACGCATTCACGTCGGCCACGGTGTCTTCCGCCGTCTGCTTTTGTTCGTCGTTCAGGTAAAAGATCGCCGAGCGATAGCTCGTCCCCACATCGTTGCCCTGGCGATTCTTGGTGGTTGGGTCGTGGATCTGGAAGAAGAACTCCAGGATCTGGCGATAGCTGATCTGGCTCGGATCGAAGGCGATCTCGATGCCCTCGGCGTGTGTGCCGTGGTGGCGATAAGTGGCATTCGGCACGTCGCCGCCGGTGTAGCCCACCCGGGTCGACAGCACGCCGGGGTACCGCCGCAGCAGGTCCTGCATCCCCCAGAAGCAGCCGCCGGCGAGGATTGCGGTTTCGATTTGCGTCGTCATACTCTGGTCCTTTGCATCGCGTGGCGTAGAGGCCAGTAATATACGCACACCGCGTCGAATCCGCTCATGGCCACAAAGTCCCCACAGCGCGCGCAGGCTATCGTCACGAGCCTGCGGCGTGACATCGCATCCTGTACCCGATGCGCCGCCGATCTGCCTGCCGGCCCGCGGCCCGTCGTGCAGTTCAGCGCCACGTCTCGCATCCTGATCATCGGCCAGGCGCCGGGATCACGGGTACACGCCAGCGGCATTCCGTTTGATGACCCCAGCGGCGACCGCCTGCGTGAATGGACGGGTCTGAGCCACGACGTGTTCTACGATGCATCCCGCGTGGCGATCATGCCGATGGGCTTCTGCTACCCCGGCAAAGGCCCGAGCGGCGACCTGCCACCACGCCGCGAGTGCGCGCCGCTTTGGCACGACGCCATCCTGCGGCTCCTGCCGGAAGACCGTCTGACCCTGCTCGTTGGCAGCTACGCCCAAGCCTATTACCTGCAAGGCGAAGTCGGCGCCACGATGACGGAGATCGTGCGCGATTTCCGCCGTTTCGGCCCCAATCTGTTTCCGCTGCCTCACCCTTCGTGGCGCGTTGTCGGCTGGATGCGCAAGCAGCCCTGGTTCGAAGCCGAATTGCTGCCAGCGCTGCGGGCGGCCGTGCGCGCCAGGCTATGAATTTGCGGGATTCGACCTAACCGAGCGGCAGCGCCGTGCTGTACAGCACCTGCTTCAGCGCGAAACTCGACCGAATGCTCGCCACGCCGGGGATGCGAGTGATCTGGTCGATGATCAACCGCTCGAGCGCTTCCACGTCGGGCACCACTACACGCAGCAGATAGTCGGCATCTCCTGACATCAGGTAGCACTCCATCACCTGAGGCAACGCGGCGATTCGCCGCTCGAACGTATCGAGTGTTTCGCGCCGCTGCTTGTCGAGCGACACGGAGATGAACACCACGACTTTCAGGCCCAGCCGACGCGCGTCGAGCAGCGTGACGCGCCGCGAGATCACGCCGATTTTCTCCAGACGCTTCACTCGCGCCAGGCATGGCGAGGGCGAGAGACTGACCCGGCTGGCCAGCTCTACATTGGTCAGGCTGCCATCACGCTGCAGTTCGCCGAGAATCCGGATGTCGGTGGCATCAAGTTCAATGTCCAGCATGTCATGCCTCTAAAGTTTTACCTCTCAGCATTCTATGCCGTATTGAACGACTGCAGCAGTGCGATCCGGTTACTGATGCCGGGCGATGAATCGTAGACTTTTCGCAAACGATCTCTCTCGCTTCGCATGTCCGCTACCGTCCCATCCACCGCTTCTTCCCGCGCTCCGGCAACCACCGGATTCCGGTCTTTTCTGCCATTGATTGGTGCAGTCGTGATTTGGGGCGGTAACTGGCCAGTCATGAAGATGGGACTGGCCCACATCAGCCCGCTCTGGTTCGCCGCCTGCCGGTTCGGCTCGGCCGCGCTGATCAGCTTCCTCGTGCTCGGCGCTCTGCGCAGGCTCCGCCTGCCCTCGCGGCAGGAATGGCCGCTGGTGATCGGCGTCGGCCTGCTGCAGATGGGCGCATTCACGGCCTTGGCGTTGTGGGCGCTGCAGTACGTGCCGCCGGGCCGCGCATCGGTGATTGCGTATGCGACCGCCATCTGGGTGATCCCGCTTTCCTCGCTGGTGCTCGGCGAACGGCCATCGCGCCTGCAATGGCTGGCGACCGCATTCAGTTACGCCGGCATCGCCGTGATCGTCGCGCCGGCGCTCGGAGGCTGGGAACTGCACACGGTGATGGGCCTGACGATGCTGCTCGGTGCATCACTGGCGTGGTCGGTCAGCATCATTCAGTTGCGCGCAAATCGTGCAATCCGGCTCGGCGCGGACATGATTCCCTGGGAATGCGCCGTGGCAACCGTGCCGCTGATTGCCCTCGCCTGGTTGCGAGATGGCGCGCCCGACCTGGGCGCAATGGTCGACATCTGGCCGGTGATCGCCTATACGGGACCGCTCGCCACCGCGCTGACCTTTATCGTCGTGCTGAACGTGACGCAGTCATTGCCGCCGGCCGCCACCTCGATTGCCATGCTTGGTGTTCCGGTGATCGGGCTGGTGCTGTCGACCGTGGCATGGCACGAACAGATCTCGCTCGATCTGTCGATCGGCCTCGCACTGATCGGGATGGGCGTGGTGACCACCGCGCTCGCGCCCCGGCTCGGCAGGCTGGCTGCCCGCTAGGTTCCAGCCAGGATCAGGGTTCGACCGACGGCTCGCGCTTCAGCGTGCGCAGCACGAAAGTCGAGTGGCTGTGTCGCAGGCCGGGAAGCTTGTAGAGCTTGTGGCGCAGGAATTCCTCATAGCCTTCCGTACCTGCCACCGCCACCTTGATCAGGTAGTCGTACTCGCCCGTCAGCAGATGAGCCTCCAGCACTTCAGGCAACTGCGCCAGCGCCTCGCCGAAGCGATTGAACATCTCGTCGTCGTGGCGATCGAGCGTGACTTCGATCAGCACCGTATCAGGCAAGCCCAGCGCCTTCTGGTTCAGCAGCGCGGCATAGCCACTGATTACGCCAGCGTCCTCCAGGGCCTTGACCCGGTTCCAGCAAGGCGTGGCGGACAGGCCGACACGCTCGGCCAGCTTCGCATTGGAGATACGGCCGTCGCGGCGCAACTCGCGCAGGATGCGACGATCGATCTCATCGAGTTTGAGCGGGTTGTTCACGGAAAATCGTCCAGTGAAGATGAAATAACCTCAAATCTACACCAACGAAGATATTCATTCTGAAAATTGGCGGTCCACACAGAAAAATCAGAAGCCAATTTTGCGGGTGCACTGGTAAATTTACCGAACTGCTTACGCATCACTTACGCCTTGCTTCCGGACCCTGCCATGCCCCTGCCCACCCTCCAGCTCGCCCTCCGCCTCGACCGCGCCGACGTCTTCGGTAGCCTGGAATGGGTGCTTGCCAGCGCCCGTCGCACGGGGCTCGCACTGCGCCAACTTCAGGTCGACAGCGAACGCGGCCACATGGTCAACCTCTGCTGCGAAGCGCCGGCGGCTGACCTGTTGCATCTGTTCGTGCGCCGAGTCGGCTACGGCGTTGAAGTCGAGGTTGTCGACGCCGAGTTCTCTGATGACGTCGACATGCTTCTGGTGGGTTGCGTTGAGGTCGAAGCCGAGGCCGCCCACGCCTGAGCCTGAGCCTGAGCCGCTAGGCCGGCGTCCCCAGCAGTTCAATCCCGTCGAGTTCGGCCGCGCAGATATCGCGCACGATCGACACGAAATCGTCCACATAGGGCCGGTCGGCGATGGCGGCCGGCACCGTCGCGTATAGCTCGCTCCACAGCCCCTTCGTGCCGATGCGTTTGGCCAGCACGTAGTCGTGATCGACGTAGTTCTTCACGCCCCAGTTCGGTAGCGCGGCGACGCCACGCCGGCTGGCCACGAGTTGCAGCACCGCCACCGTAAGCTCCGCGGTGCGCCGCTGCAGACGAATACCGGCCGGCTCCAGCACCTCGCGGATCAGATCGATCCGCTGCTCCGGCACGGGATAGGTAATCAGCGTTTCTCCCGCCAGGTCCTGTGCCTCGATGCGCCGCTTGCTGCGCAGCCGATGCTCGTTGGCCATCACCGCCAGAATCTCGAAGCGGAACAACGGCGCCACGGTCAGCCCCCGCTTTACCGGCGGCTTCGATCCGATCACCATATCCGCCTTGCCGTTGTTCAACAGTGCCAGCGGGTCTGCGTGGAATCCGGCAACCAGATCCACCTCCACCTCGGGCCAGCGGCGACGGAACTCGTCCATCACAGGCATCAGCCAGTCGAAACAGGTGTGGCATTCGAGTACCACGCGCAACTCCCCGCGCGTATCGCCCTTGAGGCGCAGCAGATCGCGCTCGGCCGCGCTGATCGCCGCCAACGCCTCGCGTGCCAGGGCCAGCAGGCGTTCCCCTGCGGGCGTGAAACGCAATCCCTGGCGCGTGCGATCGAACAGCGGCATGTCATAGTGCGCCTCGATGGCCTTGATCTGATGGGAGAGCGCCGACTGGCTCACGTGCACGCGTTCAGCGGCCGTTGCCAGCTTGCCCGATTCGGCGATGGCCACGAGCGAGCGGAAATGGCGGACTTCAATCATTGCCCAGCCTCGTTTTTGATATGAATTTCATTCACTCTTTGTTTAGAACTTATCGCTTGATTCATTTTACCCGCAATCCGAAACTGTGCGCCATATCAGATACCGGACTTGGGAGTAACGGATGGCACGCACACATATCCTCGGATTTCCGCGCATTGGCGCGCGTCGTGAGCTGAAATTCGCGCAGGAAGCGTTCTGGCGCGGCGAAACGCCCGAAGCCGCCTTGCGCGAAACCGGCACCACGCTGCGACGTCGTCACTGGCAGCTGCAGGCCGATGCCGGCCTGGCGACCGTGGCTGCCGGCGACTTCGCCTGGTATGACCAGATGCTCGGACTGACCGCACTGCTGGGCGCGCTGCCGAAGCGTTTCGGCTTTGACGCCGCATCGCTGACGCTGGCCCAGTATTACGAACTGGCACGCGGCAATGCCGCCCAGCCGGCCATGGAAATGACCAAGTGGTTCGATACGAACTACCACTACCTCGTCCCCGAACTCGATGCGGACAGCACGTTCGATGGCGGCCCCACATGGTTCCTCGATGAAGTCGATGAAGCCCTGGCACTGGGCCTGGCTACGCGCCCCGTCCTGATCGGCCCGGTCACTTACCTGTACCTGTCGAAGTCGCACGTCCCCGGGTTCGATCGCCTCACCTTGCTGCCCAAGGTCGTGCAGGCCTACCGCCGCATCCTGGCGCAACTGCGCGAGCGCGGTATCGAATGGGTGCAGATCGACGAGCCGGTACTGTGCCTCGATATCGACGCCGAGTGGCTCGACGCCATTGATCGCGCTTATGTCGATCTGGTCGATCTGGTCGATCTGGCCGACGCGGGTCCGAAGGTCCTGCTGGCTACCTACTTCGACACCGCCGCTCCCCATGCGGCACGGGCCGCCGCGCTGCCGGTGCATGGCTTCCATGTCGATCTGGTGCGCGCGCCCGAGCAACTGGAAACCTGGCTGCAGGTGCTGCCCGCCAACGCGGTGCTGTCGGCAGGTGTGATCGACGGCCGCAACATCTGGCGCGCGGACCTGCGTGCCGTGCTGGCGACGCTCGCCCCGCTTCACGCACAACTCGGCGACCGTCTCTGGATCGCCCCGTCCTGCTCGCTGCTGCACGTGCCCGTATCGCTCGATGCCGAACAACGCCTCGATCCCGAACTGAAATCGTGGCTGGCCTTCGCTACAGAAAAGCTCGAGGAACTGCGCACGCTGGCCGTGGCGCTGAATCAGGGCAAAGCCGCAGCGGCGACGCAGCTCGCGGCATCAGACGCAGCACGCGAATCGCGCCGCACGTCGCGCCGCGTGGTCAACCAGCGGGTACAAGGTCGCCTGGCCGCTGTCACCGCCGACATGGCCGATCGCGCCAGCGCCTTCGATATCCGCATCGAACGCCAGCGCGAGGCGCTGCAACTGCCCGCGCTGCCCACCACCACGATCGGTTCGTTCCCGCAGACCACGGCGATCCGGCAAACCCGCGCGGCATACAAGCGTGGCGAGATCGGCGCGCTGGACTACCTGCAGCGCATCCGTGGCGAGATCGAACTGGCGGTGCGCAAGCAGGAAGCACTTGGCATCGACGTGCTGGTGCATGGCGAGGCCGAGCGTAACGACATGGTCGAGTACTTCGGTGAACAACTCTGCGGCTACGCATTCACCGAGAACGGCTGGGTGCAAAGCTATGGCTCGCGTTGCGTCAAGCCGCCGGTGATCTATGGCGATGTGTATCGCCCCGAGCCGATGACCGTGGACACGGCACGCTACGCACAGTCGCTGACCGACAAGCCGATGAAGGGCATGTTGACCGGCCCGGTGACAATGCTGCAATGGTCATTCGTGCGCGACGACCAGCCGCGTGCCACCACGGCGCGTCAACTGGCCCTGGCGATCCGCGACGAGGTACGCGATCTGGAAGCGGCCGGCATCCGCATCATCCAGATCGACGAACCGGCACTGCGCGAAGGCCTGCCCCTGCGCCGCGACGACTGGACCGCGTACCTCGAGTGGGCCGTCAATGCCTTCCGGCTGTCGGCCGCCGGCGTATCGGACCAGACCCAGATCCACACCCATATGTGCTACGCGGAGTTCAACGACATCCTGCCGGCCATCGCAGCCATGGATGCCGACGTGATCACGATCGAGACCTCGCGCTCGGCGATGGAATTGCTGGAAGGCTTCGGGGAGTTCGACTACCCGAATGAAATCGGACCGGGCGTCTACGACATCCACTCGCCGCGCGTGCCGACGGTGGAAGCCATCACCCGGCTGCTCGAGCGGGCGTGCGAAGTGATTCCGCCAGAGCGGCTGTGGGTGAACCCGGACTGCGGTCTCAAGACGCGCGGCTGGCCGGAAACGGAAGCGGCGCTGGCGAACATGATCACGGCAACGCGCCAGTTGCGCGGCAAGCTGGCAAGCCAGCCACCCGTGACTTGGAAACGTGTGACCCAGCCTGCCCCCGGAAGTGCGCGCAGCGCGGCAGCGGCGCACGCTCACGGTACTGCCTGCGACCCTAACTGCGCGGGACAACTTTCGATATAAGGCAAGAAGGTCCGTTGCGTCGCTGTGTCGCATGGCGCACGGATTCTCCCCTCCGTATCCTTGCGGTCGAGCCAAAATAAGAGCATATCTGGCCCACGTTGAATCCTCGGCGTGGGCCTATCGACCGCAAGCAATGCAACGACAAAAAAAATGGCGCCGCGCAGCGGCGCTTCCTGCCGCCGCACTGTCTGGTGTGGCCTTCGCCCAAACCGTTCCGGCAAGCGTTCCTGCCGAGATTCCAACCCTTCCTCCTGTCACCGCCACGGCTGCCGCGGCGGGTTCGTTGACCGCCCCGGGCATCGCGCAGCAGCGCCAGTCATTGTTCCAGTCGGCTGGATCCGTGGGCTTTGTTGATGCGGACTCCTATAGCAACACGTACGCCAGCGACCTGCGCGATGTGCTCAAGGATGCACCGGGTGTTTACGTACAGGAACGTTACGGCCAGGAGTTGCGGCTGTCGATCCGTGGCTCGGGAATTGCGCGCGGCTACCACACGCGTGGCCTGGAAATCCTGCAGGACGGCGTGCCGACCAACTTTGCCGACGGCAGCGGCGACTTCTACCAGATCGATCCGCTCGGTCTTTCGGCCGCCGAAGTCTACAAGGGCGGCAACGGGCTGGCGTATGGCAGCACCACCCTGGGCGGCGCCATCAACTTCACTACGCCCACCGCGCTGACCGCCGACGCGCCAAACATGGTCCGCCTGGATGGGGGCAGTTTCGGCACCGTGCGCGGCAGTGGCCAGGTGTCACGGCAGATCGGCAACTGGGACTTCCTGGTCAACGCCACGGTCAGCCATTCCGACGGCTATCGCAATCATGAACGCGGCCAGTACGAGCAGCTCAACGCCAATGTCGGCTACCGGTTCAGCCCGGCGGTGGAGACGCGCTTCTACTTTGGCGCCTATATCGTCGATCAGTTGCTGCCCGGCACGCTCTCTCTGAACGATGCGCTGAACAATCCGCGCATGGCATCGCCGAGCGCGCTGGCGGGCGACCAGGCACGCAACACGCGCACCGAGCGCCTGGCCAATGTCACCACCATCAAGCTCGACAGCGGCCAGATCGACTTCACTACCTGGGCGATCCACAAGAGCCTGTATCACCCGATCTTCCAGGTGATCGACCAGGACTACTGGACCTATGGCTTCGCGCCCCGCTACACGGGCGAATTCGCGCTTGGCGGCATGCGTAACCAGTTGATCGCCGGGATGCGATTCTTTGGCGGCAACAACGACGCGCGCCAGTACGTCAACGTCAATGGCAATCGTGGCGCGCAGACGCTGAATTCGGCGCAGGATGCCTACAACTACGAGCTCTATCTCGAAGACCGCCTCTATGTGCTGCCCACCGTGGCGCTGATGGCTGGCGCCAAGGCGTACCGCAACCGCCGCGAGTACAAGGACTATGGTGGCCTGCCTACCAATCCAACGCCGAAGTCGGACGCCACGAGCTATAGCGGCGTGAATCCGAAGTTTGGCGTGCTGTGGGAACCAAAGAAGAACGTCCAGGCGTTCATCGACATCACCCGTAGCGCCGATGTCCCCGATTTCACGGACCTGAACCAGACGATCGGCATGACACAGCAGTTCGTGCCACTGGCCGCCCAGCACGGCTGGACGCTGGAACTCGGCACGCGCGGCCAGCAGGACCGTTTCGGCTGGGATCTGACGCTGTACCGCTCTCTGGTGCGCGACCAGCTGCTGCAGTACACGGTCAGCCCCGACATCCCCGCGTCAACGTTCAACGCGAACAAGACGACCCTGCAAGGCGTGGAGCTTGGCGCGAATGTAGACGTGCTACGCAACGTGTTCGGCAGCAGCGACAAGGTCAATGTGTCCCAACTCTGGAACTACAGTGACTTCCGCTTCGACAACGATCCGGTCTATGGCAACAACCGGATCGCCGGGGTGCCGCAGCACGTGCTGCGCACGACGCTGGCCTATAGCCGAAACTCGCGCCTGCGCGTGGCGGGCACAATCGACTGGGTGCCGACCGGTGCATGGGTGGACTACGCCAACACGCTCAAGGTGCCAAGCTACGTGCTGTTCGGTATCGAGGCGAGCTACGAGTTCGAGCGTGGCGTGACGCTGTTCCTCGATGCCCGCAACCTGACGGACAAACGCTATATCAGCGATTTCAGCACCGTCACGGATGCGCGGACGGCCAATACGTCGGTGTTCTATCCGGGCAGCGGCCGCGCGTTCTACGCGGGGATCAAGTACAAGTTCTAAGGGTAGGCATTGCGCTCACTGCGCTCGGATGAGGGCCTCACCACGCCCTTGCCGGGCGTGGCGCGGGAAATCAGTTCACGCGCTGGACGGCGGGCGGCATCCACTTTCCATCGAGCACCACCTGGTCCGGCCAGTAGGCTCGCAGCATCAGATTGAAGGCGTCGGGCGGCGCCGGCAGCCAGTTGGATACCTTGCGCTCGTCGGGCCGTTCGTACTGGATATAGATGTCCAGAGAGCCATCGCGGTTGTAGCGCAGGCGATCACGGCTGCCGATCGCGTAGCGCTGCATCGAGTTGCTAACGAATGCCTGCTTTTCGTTGTACATCGTCAGCGACCAGAAGGCTTTCACCGGCGGCAACTGTGACTTGTCGAAGTGCAGGACGTAGCGGCTGCCACCATCGAACGGGCGGCCCATCGCATCGGCGCGCGCGGTCGGGTAGATCGCATCCTCGGGCAGATTCGCGCCCAGACCGAACATCGCCACCACGGCGCGGCGGCCATAGTCCGTGCCATATACCCCGATATCGCGCTGGACACGCCAGCCCATATTGCCGGCAGCGCTCTTGCGCCCATTGGCCTTGATCATCGTCAGCGCGGCGGATGCACCCTCCTGCACGGCGCGCGCCGTCGACGGCTCCAGCACAGTTGTCTTGAACGGCTGACCGGCCTTGATGCCCATGCGCTGCATCTTCTCGACCATCGCGGTGTCATCGGCTGCGGGCGGGTTGGCGGGCAGCAGCGCGGCCAGACGGGTAAAGAATGCCTGGGCGTCCATCGCCGCCACCTGCTCGGCCGGCGGCGTCTCCGTATCGATCATCGCTGCGCGCGGCACGGGCTGCACTGCGGTACGGCTGCCCTTGCGCCAAGCCGACAGCGGCACCAGGCGGAACTGATCCTGCAGCCGGTGCACGTTCGCATAGTCCTGCTTGCCATTGGTCTGAATCCGACCAATCAGCCAGGCCATATCGGTGGGCGACCGGATCTCCTTCACACCCTTGGGCAACTGCCCCTGCCAGTTCGGGCCGACGATTGCGAAAACCCCGCGCTTCGTACCAGTCGTGCGCTTGCCCGGCGACGCGAAGACATTGGTCCAGGCATCAAGCATCGGCATCAGGTAATAGCGACCGCTGGTATCGGGCACGGACAGCACCATCGGCTCCTTCGACAGGTCCAGCCACGCCGACGAATACAAGGTGTCGCCATTCGGGCTGACAACGTCGGTAAAGGCCGCGTCCGGGAAGGCGCGCTTGTGACCGAATGTATTGACCGGCACCTTGGCCGTCGCCACCTCACGCGTAACGTCCATCAGGACGAGCGGATAGGCGTAGGTGAACACCTCGGCCGAGAGGGTTTTCATCGCTTGGTCGGATGGCGGCTGTTCGACGGCCGAATCGGCTACCGAACGCTCCGACGTGGACGAGCAAGCGGAAAGGAAAACGGCAAGCGCAACTGCGCCCGCCAATCTGCGGATGGATGAATTCATGACCCCGTTTCCCATGGGAATGGCGGCCTTCCGGGCATCAGCAGGGGCGCGAGTTGCTCCGGAGGCGCATCTGATAGGGACGAATAATGTGCTTCCGGGTTGGCGGCTGTCAATGGCCCCGGCGAGTGGTTGCGCGGGGAAACGTACATTGGGGTTGGATTTTTTGGGGGGCTGTGAAAGGCCGCTGTACACTTTGGGTGCTTGCCAGTTCGTGCCCTGTGGGCCAATGCGTTCACAGATGTTCCGGCGAAAGCGACATCTACACGAGGCGCACAAACCCAAATGCCGATCCAAGGGTTTTCTGATTGTGCGACGCGGCCTTTAGGGCACAGGTTCTCAGGCAAGCGAAATGCCATTTGGCATCGAAGGGCCGGCGGCTAGTCTCTGGGCGTATAAGCCCCGACAGAACGACCTTACGGCGACTGTGCCATCCATCGCAGCCGCTGCTTTGCACCATCGATTGCCGCAGCGGCCACCACATACGAGTCGGTCATCGTCTTCAGATGAATCCACTGAACACAATCGAGCCAGACATACCCTCGCGCAGCAACCCAAAATGAAAAAGGGCTTCCATTTCTGGAAGCCCTTTTAATAGGTGGCGCGGCTGGCAGGATTCGAACCCACGACCCCTTGGTTCGTAGCCAAGTACTCTATCCAACTGAGCTACAGCCGCACGCGAGGCCCGAATTGTATCGCAATTCGCATCGCGCGCAAGTACTTCGTGAAAATTATTTCTCGAATACCAGATACTCCCTCGTCAGACACTACCGCGACACTGCTTCCGCCATCCCTTACCAGCGGTATCTGGCACCCAGAGTTCCGCCCGCGTTGCGTCCTGCGCGCGCCTTGACCCATAGTTTCAGGCCGGTGGTCGAATTGCTGTGCGCGCCGACGTTGAAGGACAGTAGACCACGCAGCAGATCGGTGTCGATGCGCGTGCCGTTGATGTTGATGGTGCGTGCGCGATTGTCTTGCCACCAGTCCGCTTCAACGAAGGGGTAGACACCATTCAGGCGCGTGGGCGCGGAGCTATACAGCCGCACGGCCAGCCCGGTGGCATTGGCCTCGCCCGGTGGCGCGTCCCAGTTGCCGGGTACCGGCGCCATGCCAGGACGGTATGCCATCTCGACACGGGACTGCAGGGTGGGACCGGATCTGTTGCGCGACAGCGGCGTATCCATCGCCAGTGCCATGGTGCGCGTGCCGCCATCGACGAACCCGGTTGCCGTTGTCATGTCATCGAGATGCAGCATCGCCGGGCGCGTGCCGGCCCGGTACGTTTCGACCTGGCGATCGATCGGTCCCGCGCTGCCCACGACCTCATGCTCTCCACTGGGCACCGACATCTGCTCCGAAGCCAGCACGTTGACAGGCGCAGGCTGATCAGGATCGTCGTCCATGGCCACCATGCGAGGTGGCTCGAGCGATGGGGATTCCGGTGTGGCGGCTTCCGCAGGCGGCGTGCCCGCGTCGCGTTTGTCCTGGACAATCGACGGCGGCATATCCGCGCCTGGCGGCCCGCTCGCAAGTTCCTCGGCGCAGGCCGCGGCGCTCGCAAGCAGCACGATCAGGAAGCCCAGATGGAGACAGGAATGGTGCCCTGGGTGCGCGGCGACACAGCGCTCCCAGCCGGGACAATGCCCGGCGCCCTCCCCTCTCCCGCACGTGAACAGTACGGACATGGCAACCACCTTGCCGGGCGTTATTGAATCGTGCCCGATCAAACTGGAGCATAGGTCAAAGCCGGCGTGTCAGTTAGACCGTAATGCGGGTTGCCGGACGGGAGCGGCACGCCCTGAGAATTTTGCCTGACAGTGTCAGTCATTCTTCCTGGAGCCGGTCCTCTTAAGCCTCGGGCGGAAAAACGAAAAAGCCCCGCTTGCGCGGGGCTTTTCTGAATTTGGTGCCCAGAAGAGGACTCGGTCACCCATGCGCGACCCCGGGTTGCGCTTGCATGCGCAACCTTGTCTCGTCCTCGCGAAAGGCCCTCAAGGGCCTTTCTTTCCGGGCGGAGAAACGAAAAAAGCCCCGCTTGCGCGGGGCTTTTCTGAATTTGGTGCCCAGAAGAGGACTCGAACCTCCACAGTGTTGCCACCGCTAGGACCTGAACCTAGTGCGTCTACCAATTCCGCCATCTGGGCTTCGTTTCGCTGCATTGCTGCTGCGATGCGAAGAAAGAGATTATGCTGAGCAAGCCGATCTCTGTCAACACAAAATTCATCGATTCTTCAAAAAACGCTCCACATCGTCATGCCCGGTGTAACTGGAAGTCGACTTGAGCCGGTCGACCCGCGAGCGCCAGCATTGCGGTGGCCGGCGCCGTGCGGGCGATGACATTCCCTGCCCGCATTACCAGCAGCCGCGTTGCGCGCAGGCGGAGCGCCTCCACCGGGTCCCGCGCCTGCAGCAGCACCAGATCCGCGCGGCGGCCCGGCGAGATCCCATAGCCTTCGAGACCCAGGATACGTGCCGGCGTTTCTGTCACAGCGGTGAAACACGCGCGCATGGCGTCCTGCCCCGTCATCTGCGCGACGTGCAGACCCATGTGGGCCACCTCTAGCATGTCGCCCGAGCCAAGGCTGTACCAGGGGTCCATCACACAGTCGTGACCGAAGGCCACAGGAATGCCGGCGGCAAGCATCTCGGGCACGCGCGTCATGCCGCGCCGCTTCGGATAGGTATCGTGCCGCCCCTGCAGCGTGATGTTGATCAGCGGATTGGCGATGGCCGATACGCCGGCCTCTCGCATCAGCGGCAGCAGCTTGGAGACGTAGTAATTGTCCATCGAATGCATCGACGTCAGATGCGAACCCGTGACGCGTCCCTGCAAACCCAGCCGTACCGATTCGCTCGCCAGCGTCTCGATATGGCGCGACATCGGGTCGTCGCTTTCGTCGCAATGCATGTCCACGCGCAACCCGCGCTCGGCGGCTTCCTCGCAGAGCATCTTCACCGACGCCGCGCCGTCGGCCATCGTGCGCTCAAAATGCGGAATGCCGCCCACCACATCGACGCCAAGGTCCAGCGCGCGGCGAAGGTTGTTGAGCGCATCCGGTGCGCGCAGCAGACCGTCCTGCGGAAATGCCACGAGTTGCAGATCCAGGTAGGGCCTGACGCGCTCACGCACGTGCAGCAGCGCCTCCGTGGCCAGCAGGCGCGGATCGCACACATCCACGTGGGAACGGATCGCCAGCAGCCCTTTGGAGACGGCCCAGTCGCAATACGCCAGCGCGCGCTCGACGATGGCATCCTGCGTAAGCAGCGGCTTCAGCTCCCCCCACAGCGCGATGCCCTCGAGCAGCGTGCCGGACTGGTTCACGCGCGGCAGGCCGTATGACAGCGTGGAGTCCATATGGAAGTGCGCATCGACGAACGGCGGCGAGACAAGCTGTCCAGCAGCGTCGATCTCCTCGCCCGCCGTTGCCGCGATCCGTGGCTCCACCGCCGCGATCCGCCCGTTGGCAATGCCGATATCGATATCGGTACGTCCGTCAGGCATATTGCAGTGGCGCAGGATGGTGTCGAACATGAGGCGTCCCTTGTGATCCCGGTGGCGGTGACGTGGCAATGGTAGACGAAGACTGCATGGCAACTGCCATGCTAGATGCTGGCTCAGGCCAGCGAGGCTTCCTGATCCAGCCCGCAGCCACGCAGCAGCAATGCCACCAGGTGCTCGGTGGCGCGTTCGAAGTCCTCGGTGTCGAGCTGGCTGACGCCCAGCACGGCGCAGACCTGCGCATCGAAGTCCGCGTACGTCTGCGTGGCGGCCCAGATCGTGAAGAAGAGGTGATAGGGGTCGACACGGGCCATCTGACCGTCTTCAATCCATGAGCGAATCACCATGGCCTTGCGCGTCACCAGTTCGCGCAACGCTTCACGCAGCACGCCGCCGATCTCAGGGGCGCCGTGCAGCAACTCGTTGGCGAACACGCGAGACGCGTCCGGATGGCTGGCCGACAGCCGCATCTTGGCGCGGATGTACTGCTCCAGCGCCACGCGCGGCGCATGGTCGGCGCTGATGATATCGGTCTCCGATAGCCAGAGCTGCAACGTGTGCGCCAGCACGGCGCGGTACAGCGCCTGCTTCGTCCGGAAGTAGTAGTGCAGGTTCGACTTCGGCATGCCGGCGTGCAGCGCGATGTCGGCCATCGTGGCCCCGGCGAACCCCGCGCGCGCGAACACGTGTTCCGCGGCGCGCAGGATCTGCGCCTCATTCTCCTGCCGGATACGGCCTCCCGATTCGCGCACGGGCGGCGCAAGCGCCGGCGCGCCCATCATTTGGTGCCGTAGAGCCGGTCACCGGCATCGCCGAGACCGGGCACGATATAGCCGTGCTCGTTGAGTTGCTCGTCAATGGCCGCCGTGACGATGCAGACATCAGGGTGCGCTGCCTGCAGCGCGCGTAATCCGGGCCGCGATGCAATCAGGCAGACATACTTCATGGTGGTCACCCCCGCTTCCTTGAGACGATTCAATGCGGCGATGGCCGAGTTGCCCGTAGCCAGCATCGGGTCGACGACGATCACCATCCGCTCGCCGATGTCCTCGGGCATCTTGAAGTAGTACTCGATCGGCTCCAGTGTCTCGGGGTCGCGGTACAGGCCGATATGACCCACGCGAGCAGCCGGCAGCAGTTCCAGCATCCCGTCGAGAAAGCCGTTGCCGGCACGGAGGATCGATACCAGACAGAGCTTCTTGCCGGACAGCACCGGCGACTGCATGGGCGCGATCGGCGTGCGGATCGAGATGATCTCCATCGCCAGGTCGCGCGTCGCCTCGTAGGTCAGGAGCTGGCTGATCTCCCGCACCAGGCGCCGGAAGTTGTCGGTGGTGGTGTCCTCGTTGCGCACGAGTGTGACCTTGTGCTGCACCAGTGGATGATTCACGACCATGACCGAAGGCGACGTGGCCTTATCGGGGTTGACATAGGTCTCCGTGGCCGCAGCCGCGGCTGGCAGATCGTTCATGGTGCGCTCCTTGAGTGACAAACTCTCGTGAAGTTCGGGCAAGGCGGTCCTTGGGCCCGCCACGTCTGGGGCTGCCAGCGAATCGTTTCCGTTGTCTGCTGTCCGTTGTCTACTGCCTGCTTCCGTGCGTTCGATCCATGCGCGACGCGCTAGAACACAGTGCCGTCGCTCTGTATTGCGAACGGCGGCGGCCCGCCCGGTGGACGCCGCTGCGCCGCGACACGCCGCCCCGCCGCCCACGTGCCGCCCTCGAGCACACGCGCCAGCGGAAAGTCCGCTTCGCTCAAACCGAGCGCCTGCCGCACGCCATCAGCGATCAGATCCAGCCCCGTCACGGTCAGCGCTCGCCATTCGACGATCTCCGGCTCATCCACCGCGTGCGCGCGGCTGGCGAACGTGGCATCGCGTGGCACCATCAGTTCGAAGTCGTACAGCAGGCCACCGTTGCGGTACTCGGGCAGACCCGTCAGCGCATCGAGCCCGGTCACGGTCAGCCCCGCATCCTCCAGCGGCTCCAGCAACGAATAGGTCAGCCATTGCGTGAGTTTGTGGAACGGCACCATACCCTCGGGAGCCGCCGGATGCCGCCAGCAATCCCCGAGCGAGATCCCCTGGATCTGCAGCCGGCCTGGCCACACAGGGCCCAGCGCCACCAGCAGCGTGCGCAGCACGAAGCTCGCTTCGATCCGGCCTTCGCGCGCATGCGAGGCCAGATAGTCATACAGGTTGCCGAGCCGTGCCGGGCTGCCAAACACCGCCGGTGTGTCCTGCATCACCTCCCCGAGCCGGCGCAGAAGTCCCGCGCGGCCTTCCAGGCCGACCAGCGGGTTGTGCTGCGCCACCTGGAACGCCGAGGCAATGGTCGAGGCGTCGATGCGGCAAAGGCGGTCGGCGTCGGAACGTAACGGATCGCCTTGCCCGGCGGAGAAGCCGCCACGCGCGAACAGGTCGAAGCTGGCCACGCCGAGCCCCTCCGAGCGCGTCAGCATCATGTCGCTGGCCGCATCGCGGTAGCGCCAGTCGGGCCCAGCGCCCGCATCGAGCAGCACGCTCGGGATCACCAGATCTATGCCGATCCGCGCGCGCTCCTCGCGATGCTCGGGGCCCGACATGCCCGCGCGCTCGCACAGGATCTGCCAGCGGTTGATCGTGGCCTGCCCCGGCCCGCCACTTTCAAAATGGCGCCAGCGGCTGTGATACGGCACCTGCAACGTCGGATAGCGGCGGCGAATCGTCGCGGCCACATAGTCGGCGATCGCGTGAACGCGGTCCGGGTGCCACGTGAACAACTCGGATTCCCCCGAGGCCACGAAGTCCGTCACCACCGCGCAACGCGTTCGCACGGCTTCCGCACTGAGCAGCGCAGCCGCGGGATGATCGGGTGGAACGGGGCTATGCCAGCCGCTGCCCATGCCATCGTCGCGTCCTGCTCTGCCTCCTTCCGGAAATTCATTCATTCCTTCAACCCCCTGCCCTTTGCCTGGGCGAGTTCCTTGGCGTCGGGCGGCGTGTACCTGGAGAAATAACCCGCCGCCACCTTCGCATCGATTTCCACGCGCGCATCGGCCGGGATCAGGGACTCGGGAATCGCCACCTGCTCCACCACCTCGATACCCTGCGCCGTCAGCGCGCCGTGCTTCATGTTGCTCATCGAGGCCCAGCGATCGATCCTCCTGATCCCGAGCCAGTGAAATACATCCGGCATCAATTCCTGGAACCGCATGTCCTGCACGCCGGCCACGCATTCGGTACGTTCGAAGTAGGTTTCGGCGCGGTCGCCGCCCACCTGGCGCTTGCGCGCGTTGTAGACCAGGAACTTCGTCACCTCGCCAAGCGCGCGGCCTTCCTTCCGGTTATAGACCACCAGGCCCACGCCACCCTGCTGCGCCATCTCGATACAAACCTCGATACCGTGCGCCAGATACGGGCGGCATGTGCAGATGTCCGACCCGAACACGTCGGAGCCATTGCATTCGTCATGCACGCGGCAGGCGACGCGGGTATCGGGCTGGCCCAGCTTTGTGACATCGCCGAAAAAATAGAGCGTCATGCCGCCGATCGGAGGCAGGAACACCTTCAGATCGGGTCGCGTCACAAGTTCGGGAAACATGCCGCCGGTCTGCTCGAACAGGCTGCGGCGCAGCACGCTCTCCTTGATATTGAAGCGGCGCGCGATGCCGGGCAGGTACCAGACCGGGTCCACCGCCGCCTTGGTCACGCGCACGTCGCCATTGGCCTCGAGGATGTCGCCGTCGGGCTTGAGCCGTCCGGCCGAGATCGCGGCCATGAGTTCGGGCATGTTGATATGTGCACGCGTGATGGCGATGGTCGGACGGATGTCCACCCCGGCGGCGATGCGGTCGGCGAAGACGGTGGAGACCAGGTGGCCCCAGGGATCCAGCGACACGATCCTGTCCGGATCGCCCCACTGCGGGTGCGGGCCGATGGCTTCGGCCGGGGATGTATCGGTCAGGTCGGGACGATGCGCGCGCTGCAGGCTGCCCGCCGCCACTGCCAGCGCGCGATAGATCGCATAGGCGCCAGCGTGGGTACCAATAACGTTGCGCTGCGCGGGGTCTGTCAGGCTGGCAATGACCGGCCCCCGCTCGGCCGCCGTGGGTGCGCCCCAGTGAATCGGCTCGGCCGGCTTGTCGCGGCGTGTGTGCGAGGTCAGAACGATATGATCGGACATGGCAGCCTCGTCTCCCCGGATCGAAACCTGACCAGTTGGTCAGGTTTATATATCCATACTAGGCAATGGCCATGCCAACCCTCAACTGGGGTTGTTACCGTGAGTGACATTCCGCACGCACCGGACGGGTGCGGGATGCATGACGAAGGCGGTACATGCTGGTGCGGACGCACCAGCATTGATTTGACGAGGTTGACGCCGGCCGCTCAGGCCTGGGGCTTTTCGCCCCGCGTCCACTTGCGGGTGTGAATCCCTTCCTTGACGAAGTCGATCACCGAGCGCAGCGGGCTGGCAGCCTCCACATAGCGATGGAATACAGCGCCGGCTACGTTGCTGGCGACCCACGCCAGCAACATCCCCAAAGCGTTGAGCATCGGCTGGCCCGGAGCGAAATGGAACACCAAGGCGTTCACTACCAGGCAGACCGGAAAGTGCACGAGGAAGACCGAGTACGAGATCTTGCCGAAGTATGCGGTGACGCGGCCACCCGGCCAATGCTCGAGCCAGCCCCCGCGGCGGGAGATGGCCAGCACCAGCGCCGTGACCAGCGCGACGGCGATACGCAGGCGGAAGTCCATCGTCAGGGCCGCCACGCCAACCGCGCCAAGCGCGATCAGGGCCACCGGAGAACGATCGGGGTTCGACGCCCAGTACGCGAGCGTGCCCATGCCGTAGGCGCCAAAGAAGTAGATCGCCCAGATATCCCAGGTGGCATCACGGTTGAACCAGAACAGCGAGGCCACCGCTAGCGCGGCCACCGTCGGCACGCCCAGCGGCAACGTATCGCGTGACACCGCGCGCGCCAGCCAGAGCGCGAATACCAGCAGCGCGAACAGTTGCAGATCGATCGCGATATACCAGACGCCTGCGGACAGCGCGTCCACATCGAGGATGTTGTGCAGCAGCAGGATGTGCGCGATGACCTGCGTCAGGTGCGGCGCGGCGGGTATCGAGTCGTGATGCATCCACGTCCGCGCGATGGCGGCGCCGATGATCGCGACGAGCATCGCCACGGTGTAGGGCACGACCAGTTTCTGATAGCGGCGCCATACCGTGGAAAGCGGGCTCTGGGCGGTCAGGCGTCCGGCGGGAGCCAGGCTGCGCGCGGCAAGGAATCCGCTGATGACCAGGAACACCTGCACCGCGATGCGCGCGTAGTCAGACAGCCAGCCGATCAGGCCGGGGGCCAGAGATTGGGCGGCATCGGACATCGGCCCATAGAAGGCCAGATGGTGCAACACGATCAGCTGCGAGCTGACCGCCTTCAGCGCGTCTACACACGCCAAACGAGAAGGCCGGGGGCTCATTTGTTATATGTGAGATACAAAGTGGGGCGCATTGTACCTCCATTGTTGCGTTTCAAAATGTGGAGAGTGGGTAACGCATGTAAGCAGGTGTACTGCCCTCATGCGTCGCATCGCTTTCGACTGAACTTCCGCCACTGGCACTAGCTTATGAAAAGAAAGCACAAATTGCCGGTGGCATTTGGAGAAACCGGTCACGTTTCTCATATGCAGACATACAGGTATGGACATGGTTGTCCTATCCCTGCGAGCACTAACCACACCGTTCGGACGAGCTTTCTCGTCTCCATAAAAAATTCGTATGAATGGTATGGAAAAGAAGAATGCCAGGAATGTCGTCAATATTCTCTCGACAAGAGACCTGAATCGGGCCGAAGTACCCGCTCCTGGCGGTGCCTGCCACCGGATCGATCGAGGCAATGAAACTTCCGGGATTGCGAAGCATGATGAGCGCTTCGATCAATCTTCGCAGAAGTTAAGCTATTTTCTACCGCACTCGCTGACATGATTCGCACTCCGCGTCGCGCCACCCTCGAGCGACGGGTCGCATCCGACCTCCACGGCTTCGCGCTCGGCAAGCCACTCGGGTTAGGTTTTGGAGTATTGACGCCCTTTGGGTCGGCTTGTATAAAAGTTGCCGTACCCGCCACCTTCTGCAAGTGTTTTAGAAAAATAAGACTGTGGCATGGAACAACCTTGATCCGATTTTCCGGCAGACCGATGCCCGCGTGGCACGGCTTCCCAGGGACGCAACAAGGAGACAATTGTGGACGGACTGGAGACATTTCGGCAGGAGGCGCATGCCTGGCTGGAAGCGAACTGCCCGGCGGAGATGCGCCAACCGGTGCGCAACGAGGACGACATCTGCTGGGGCGGGCGCAAGTTCCGCTATCAGTCCGATGCGCAGCGCCTGTGGCTGCAACGCATGGCCGAAAAGGGCTGGACCGTTCCGGAGTGGCCAACCCAATATGGCGGCGGCGGGCTCAGTCCGGCGCAGGCCCGGGTGCTGCGCGCCGAAATGGCCCGATTGAACTGCCGGACGCCGCTGCAGAGCTTCGGCATCTCGATGCTGGGCCCGGCGCTGCTGAAGTACGGCACCGAGGCGCAAAAGCAGGGGCACCTGCCCAAGATCGCACGCGGAGAGATCCGCTGGTGCCAGGGCTACTCGGAGCCCAATGCCGGCTCCGACCTGGCGGCGCTGCAAACGCGCGCTGAAGAGCGTGACGGCCACTTTATCGTCAACGGCCAGAAGATCTGGACTTCGTACGCCGACAAGGCCGACTGGATCTTCTGCCTGGTGCGCACCGACTTCCAGGCGCAGAAGCACACGGGTATCAGTTTCCTGTTGTTCGACATGGAAACCCCCGGGGTCTCCACCCGGCCCATCGTGCTGATCTCAGGCAAATCTCCCTTCTGCGAGACCTTCTTCGACGATGTGAAGGTGCCGTGCCACCAGTTGGTCGGCGAGCCGAACCGTGGATGGGAAATCGCCAAGTATCTGCTGACGCACGAGCGCGAAATGATCAGCGCCATTGGCAGCCGTGGCTTCCGCGAGCCCATGGGTCGCCACGCGGCGAAAGTCATCGGCGTGGATGCGCAACGCCGCCTCGACGATCCGATGCTGCGTGCCCAGATTGCCCAGTTCGAGATTGACGAAGCCGCCTTTGCGGCCGCCGGCGAGCGGGCACGCGACCTGGCCAAGCAAGGCGAGGGAATGGCAGCGTTCTCTTCCGTGCTGAAGTACTACGGCGCAGAACTGAACAAGCGACGCTATGAACTGTTGATGTCCGTCGGCGGCACTGACGCCCTGGAGTGGGAAGGCGAACGCAGCCAGGACGGCGCCCTGGCGCGGAGCTGGCTGCGCACCAAGGCCAATTCGATCGAGGGCGGGACCAGCGAGGTGCAGCTCAACATCGTCGCCAAGCGCCTGCTCGGCCTCCCGGGCGCCTGACGTACCGGCTCGCCCGTACCGCCACGCCTACCGCAGCCCAAAGACATCGAAGCCCTCGAAGCCCAAGGACCGTCAAAGCCGCCATGCCCATCGTATTCGACGACACGCAGGAAATGCTGCGCGACAGCGCCCTCGCCTTCCTGAAGGACAACGCCCCGATTTCCGCGCTGCGCACGCTGCGCGACACGCATGACCCCGTCGGATTCTCCCGGGATCTCTGGCGCCAGGCCGCCGAATTGGGATTCACCGGCGTGCTGATCGACGAAGCCTATGGCGGCAGTGGCCTCGGCGTGGTCGAGGCCGGCATCATCGCCGAAGCTATCGGGGCCACGCTTGCGCCGTTGCCGTTCCTTTCCACCTCGGTGCTTGGCGCCTCACTGCTGGGGCTGTTCGGCAGCGACACGCAGCGAAGCGCGCTGCTGCCGGAGATGGCATCGGGCCGCCACCTGACGGCGCTCGCGCTGGACGAGGGGAGCAAACACCGGCCAGAGCGCATCACCCTGCTGGCGCGACGCCATGGCGACGGGTACATGCTCGACGGCAGCAAGGTGTTCGTCGTCGACGGCCATGTGGCCGACACGTTGATCGTCGCAGCGAAAGACGCGCAGGCGGGGCCCGATGGCGACATCTCGCTGTTCCTCGTGCCGCGCGACAACGCCGGCGTCCGCGTCGAACGCTGCGTGATCGCCGATGCCACCAATGCGGCACGCGTCACCTTCGAGGGCGTCCGAGTTCCGGCCTATGCGCTGCTGGGCCGCGCCGGCAACGGCGCCGCGATGCTCGACAAGGTACTCGACATCGCCCGCGCGGTGCTGTCGTCCGAACTGGTCGGTATTGCAGATGCCACGTTCGCGCGCACGCTCGCCTACCTGAAGGAGCGCAGCCAGTTCGGCAAGCAGATCGGCGAGTTCCAGGCCCTGCAGCATCGTGCCGCACATCTGTTCGCGGAGATCGAACTCGCGCGTGCCGCGGTGCTGCAGTGCCAGCAGCGGCTGGACGCTGGCCGTTCGGATGGGCCGGAGCCGCTAGTTTGCGTCGCCAAGGCCAAGGCCGGCACCACCGCCACCCTGGCAGTGCAGGAGGGCGTGCAGATGCACGGCGGTATCGGCATGACCGACGAACTGGACATCGGGTTCTACATGAAGCGCGCACGCACAGCCCAGGAGTGGTTGGGCGACGCCAACTGGCAGCTCAACCGCTGGGCAGGAATGCGCGGCTACTGATCTGGCCAGCCCTCCCGCCACGACGCTGGCGGGGCACGACGCAACACCGAGGCGAAAGCGATCGCGCGGATGTCGGCATACGCCCATGCCGGCCGATCGCTCACAAGGAGGCAACATGTCTGCGGTATCGACTGTACGCGCCACCCCGGGAACGACATCGGCAGCAACATCGCCGCCCGGAATCCAGCCAGCATCGCTCAGGGGCTTGCCATGAGCGCCTACTTCGTGCGTCGCCTGCTGGCACTGATACCGACGCTGCTCTTCGCCAGCATCATCGTGTTCACCATCGTGCGCCTGGTGCCCGGCGACGTGGTCGATCTCATGCTGAGTCAGAACGACATCAGCGCCGATGCCCTCACCCGCGAGCAACTGGTCCACGCGCTAGGGCTCGACCGTCCTATCTGGGATCAATACCTGCGCTGGGTCACCAATATCGTGCTGCACGGTGATCTGGGGCAGTCCCTTTGGCAAAGCGAGCCGGTCCTGAAAATGGTGATGGCCCGAATCCCGGCCACCTTCTCGCTAGGTGTGCTGGCCCTGTTCGTGGCACTGACGGTGGCGCTGCCCATCGGGATCGTGTCGGCCACCCGCCAGGACAGCGCCGTCGACTACGTGGCGCGGTCGTTCTCCATCCTGATGCTGGCCGTCCCCAGCTTCTGGCTCGGCACGATGGTGATCGTGTTCCCGTCAGTGTGGTGGGGCTGGTCCCCCGACGTGCGCTACATCCCCTTTCTCGAAGACCCGGTGCAGCACGTGAAACAGATGCTGGTGCCAGCCATCGTGCTGGGCATGGCGCTGTCCGCCATCACGATGCGGATGACGCGCACCATGATGCTGGAGGTACTGCGGCAGGACTATATCCGCACAGCCTGGGCCAAGGGACTGAACGAACGACAGGTCATCTTCCGCCATGCGCTGCGCAATGCGTTGATTCCGGTGGTGACCCTCATCGGGCTGCAGGCACCGCTGCTGATCGGTGGCGCCGTCGTCATCGAACAGATCTTCGCGGTACCGGGCATGGGCCTGTTGCTGCTCGATGCCGTGCACCAGCGGGACTATCCGGTCATCACTGGTGTCTTTCTCGTGGTCGGCGTGGCGGTGATGCTGATCAATCTGCTAGTAGACCTGAGCTACGGCCTGTTCGACCCCAAAGTGAGGCACCACTGATGGCACACCCCTCCGTCGATCCACGCGCCGTGTCCCCTTCGCTCGTGACGGCCCAGGCGCCTCCCGCCTCGCGCAGGCGCTCCCGGTTTCCCATGATGCGCCGACTGTTCCGCGACAAACCGCTCGGCGCGGCCGGCGCCGTGATCTGCGCGATCTTCTTGTTCTGCGGCGTCTTTGCCGGCTGGCTCGCGCCATACGGTGTCAACGAGATCAACATGATGGCGCGGCTGCAACCACCGTCATGGGCGCATCTCTTCGGCACCGACAATCTCGGCCGTGACATCTTCTCCCGCTGCCTGTATGGCGCGCAGCTGTCGGTGGTGATCGGCCTCTCGGCGGCCACGCTGGCCACGCTGGTTTCCCTCGTGCTTGGCATCCTGTGCGGCTATCTGGGCGGCAAGCTGGACCTGGTGGTGCAGCGAATGGTCGACGCCTGGATGAGTTTTCCGGACCTCATCATCCTGATCGTCGTGGTCTCGGTGCTGGGCCCGGGCAGTTGGCAAATCGTCTGCACGCTGGGTCTGCTGCTCGGTATCGGCGGCTCCAGAATCGTGCGCGGGGCCGTGGTATCGGTGCGCGAGAACATGTACGTGCACGCGGCGCAATCGATCGGCGCCTCCACCAGCCGCATCCTGTGGCGGCACATCCTGCCCAACGTGCTGCCGCCGGTGATCGTCCTGTTCACGACCCGCGTCGGCACCGCGATCCTGGCGGAATCGGGACTGTCATTCCTGGGCCTCGGCGTGCCGCCGCCCGCCCCGACCTGGGGCGGCATGCTGTCGGGCGACGGGCGCACCTTCATGTTCCAGGGGCCGTGGCTCGCGCTTGCGCCAGGCATCTGCCTGACGGTGGTGGTCTACGCCATCAACGTCTATGGCGATGCCATGCGCGACCTGCTCGACCCACGCCTACGCGGCGGCCGCTGAAACGCGCCCGCCAACACCGGCCGGCAATGTGGCCCGCCGAATCACGACTCTTCAGACCCTGTAAGGAGCAAGAGATGGTGCCCATTATCAAGGCGAATGTCGGCAGGACGAACTGGCCACTGATGGCGGCGAAAGCCGTGGCGGCTGCAGCGGCGGCATTGGCCTGCGGCATCGCGGCCGCGCAGGCGGATGCGCCAAAGTACGGTGGCACGCTTGAGGTCGGATCGGTCTACCCCACCATCTCGGCGTTGTCCTGGGATCTGGCGGACTGGAACTGGAAGCAGAACTACGACACCGGTCAGGTCTATGAACAACTGTTTGCCGCGGATCTCTCAAAGTCGCGCCGCAACGGCGGAAAGTACGCCTTCCAGGCCGATGCCTGGCTGCCGCCGGACGCGATCCGGGGCGAGCTGGCCGAAAGCTGGAAGTGGATCGACCCGCTGACGCTCGAGGTCAAACTGCGCAAAAACGTCCGCTTCCCCGCGAAGCCGGGCGTAATGGAAGAACGGGAGCTGACGTCGGAAGATGTGCTGTTCAGCTACGGCCGCATGAACGCAAGCGCCAAGAAGATCCCCAGCTACTACGACTACCTGACCAAGGTCGAAGCACCGGACAAGTACACGGTCATCTTCCGCTTCAAGGAATTCAATGCCGAGTGGGACTATCGCTTCGGCTGGGGCTACTACTCCGGCATCATGCCCAAGGAGGTAGCCACCGCCGGGGCCGCGAACTGGAAGAACGTCACCGGCACCGGCCCGTTCACGCTGAACCAGTTCACGCAGGGCAACTCCACCACCTATGTAAAGAACGCGCAGTACTGGGACACGGACAAAATCGGCGGCAAGGACTACAAGTTGCCGTTCGTCGACAAGATGGTGCTGCGCACCGTCAAGGATGAGGCCACGCGCAACACCATGCTGCGCACCGGCAAGCTCGATGTGCTGGAACTGGTGCGCTGGACTGCCGTGGACGAGCTCAAGAAGAGCGCACCGCAACTCAAATGGTCGAAGTGGCTCTCGTACACCGGCCAGTACCTGGCGCTGCGCGTCGATACCAAGCCGTTCAACGACATCCGCGTGCGCCGCGCTCTCAATATGGCGGTCAACAAGCAGGAGATCGTCAAGCAGTACTACGGCGGCAACGCGGAGCTTTTCGCCTACCCGCAGCATCCCGACTACGGTGGCTACTTCGAGCCGCTGAGCACGATGCCGGATTCGGTGAAGGAGCTGTTCACCTACAACCCCGAGAAGGCGAAGAAGCTGCTGGCGGAGGCCGGCTATCCGAAGGGCTTCAAGTTCAAGGTTCAGGTATGCGCCTGCAACCAGGACCACATGGAGATGCTGCCGCTGATCGGCGCTTACCTGGAACAGGTCGGCGTGAAGATCGAGATCCAGCCGATGGAGTACGGCGCGTACCTGTCCGCGATGACCACGAAGACCAATGCGCCTGGCTACATGATGGCGAATGGCCATACGAATCCGACCACCACGTTGCGCAAGAGCTTCGTGGCCGGACAGGTGTGGAACGCCTCGCAATGGAATGATCCGGCCTTCACGGCCCGCGTCGACCAGGCCTTCCAGATCCGCGACGAAGGCAAGCGCCAGGAGGCGATCCGCGCCATGACCCGCGACATCGTCGCGCAAGCGCCGTACATCTGGCTGCCGACGCCCTACGTATTCACCGCCTGGTGGCCGTGGGTCAAGAACTACGACGGCGAACTGCGCGCTGGCGCCGTGCGTAGCGGCCCGATCTACGCGCGCGCATGGATCGATCAGGAGATGAAGAAGAAGCTTGGCTTCTGATCCGCCGCAAACCCGCCCCTCCAACCACCTGAGCGTAACCATGACAGAGCCCATTCTGCAGGTGAGAGACCTGACCACGCGCTTTCGTACCGACCGGGGCGTGGTCACCGCCGTGGACCGGGTCTCCTTCGACGTGAACGCGGGAGAGACGCTCGCGATCGTCGGAGAATCGGGATCGGGCAAGAGCGTGACCGCGTTGTCGATTCTCGGCCTGATTCCGCAACCGCCGGGCGAGATCGCGTCCGGTGAGATCCGGTTCGAAGGCAAGGATCTGCTCCGTCTCAAGCCCGCCGAGATGCGCGCCATCCGGGGGAACCGGATTGCGATGATCTTTCAGGAGCCGATGTCGTCGATGAATCCGGCGCTCACAGTTGGCAAGCAGATCGCGGAGCCAATTCGCATCCACGAGCACCGCCCCTGGCGCGACGCCTACGACGAGGCCGTCGCGCTACTGGCCCAGGTGCAGATCCCCGAGCCGCGCAGCCGCGTGCAGGCGTATCCGCACCAATTCTCGGGCGGGATGCGGCAGCGCGCGATGATCGCGATGGCGTTGGCCTGCAAGCCGAAGCTGATCATCGCCGACGAGCCGACTACCGCGCTCGACGTCACTGTGCAGGCGCAGATCCTGGACCTGCTGAAGACGCTCGCGCAAAAGTCCGGTACGGCGCTGATCCTGATCACGCATGACCTGGGTGTGGTGGCGCGATACGCGGACCGCGTCGCGGTGATGTACGGCGGCCGCCTGGTGGAGATGGCCTCGGCGGAAGCGCTTTACCGCCACCCAGCCCACCCATACACGCGCGGGTTGATCGCCTGTGTGCCCCGTCTGGATGGCGACACCAGCCAGCCGCTGGTGCCGATCGACGGCCAGCCACCAGATCTGACCGCGCTCGGGCAGGGCTGCGCGTTCCGGCCGCGCTGCAAGCTGGCCAACGAGACATGCGATCAGGCGCCGCCCCCGCTGCGCGAGATCTCCCATCAACACCTCAACGCCTGCTTCCTCCATGACGCATACTGAAACACCGCTTGCGGCGTGCCCCTCGCAGAGCGTCGCGCCCCCAAGCCGCCCCGGCAGCGCATGTCCAGACCCTGCTGTCACCGCGGCTTCGCCGTCCCCGGTCGCTTCAGCCGTGGATCCGATTCTTCGCGTCGAAAACCTGAAGGTGCACTTTCCGGTTACGCAAGGCGTGCTGTTCAAACGCCAGGTTGGCACCGTGAAGGCCGTCGACGGCGTCTCGTTCACGCTCAATCGCGGCGAGACGCTGGGGCTGGTCGGCGAAAGCGGCTGCGGCAAATCCACCACCGGTCTGGCCATCATGAAGATGCTGCCAGCCAGTGACGGCCGCATCCTGTTCGATGGCGAGGACCTGGCTGGCTTCAAGGGTCAGCGGCAGAAGCAGTTCCGGCGCTCCGTGCAGATGGTCTATCAGGACCCGTTCGCATCGCTGAATCCGCGCATGAAGGTCCGTGACCTGATTGCGGAACCGCTCGAGGTACACGGCATGGCCGGCGACCGGCAAGCCGTGCAGACGCGCGTGAGCGAGTTGCTGGACATGGTGGGCCTGCTGCCCTATATGGCGGACCGCTACCCGCACGAGTTCTCCGGCGGCCAGCGTCAGCGCATTGGCATCGCACGCGCGTTGGCGCTGGAGCCGAGCCTGATTGTCTGCGACGAGCCCGTGTCGGCCCTGGACGTCTCGATCCAGGCGCAGGTGGTCAACGTGTTCATGGAGTTGCAGCGCACGCTCGGCCTGTCCTATCTGTTCATCGCGCACGACCTGGCGGTGGTACGGCATATCAGCGATCGCGTTGCCGTGATGTACCTCGGCCGCATCGTGGAGATCGCCACGCGCCGTCAGCTCTACGCCTCTCCGCTGCATCCCTACACCCGGGCGCTGTTGTCGGCCGTGCCGGTCGCCGATGTGGAGACCGAGCGACGGCGCCAGCGAATCGTACTGAAAGGCGAAGTGCCGAGCCCGATGAATCCGCCCTCAGGCTGCCGCTTCCACGCGCGCTGCCCGATGGCAATGCCGCAATGCCACAACGACGACCCGCCGTTGCGCGACCGAGGCGACGGGCAGATGGTTGCCTGTCACCTGGCCGAGTGAGTGGGTGGTGGGTGGGCTGTCGGGTGATTGGCCCGCATGGCCGGACTTTAACGCAACAACCCCACCATCATCGGACGCACGAACAGGTCGGCGGCATTGTCGGCGTCGGCATCGCGCACCCAGCGGCGGAGTTCCACGGCCGCATTGATCATGCCATGCACTTGCAGCGCCGCAATCGCCTGGTCCAGTGGGCGCACCGAGCCGTCCTGCATTCCCTGCACCAGGAGGCGGACGAAACGGGTGGACAGTCGCGCCATGTCACGCATCTTCGCGATCCGCATCTCCTCTGGCAAGGCGCCATAGATCGTCAGCCGCAGCAGAGGTCCCTGGCTGGAGAACTGGTAATGCACCAGCGCGCGCGATACCGCGCAGAGCTTGTCCCATCCCGTGCCGGGCAGGTCGTCGACCAGCGTCTGGGTGTTCCGGATCACCGTGGACATGCGGTCGAAGCACGCCGAAATCAGGTCGTCCTTGTTCTCGTTATGGTGATAGAACGCGCCCTTGGTCAGGTTCAGCCTTGCGGAGATCCGGTCCGCAGACGCCCCACGGTATCCCTGCTCGTTCAGCAGTTCCGTGGCGGCTCGCAGGAAGGCCTGCTGCGTCGTCTCCGGCTGCGCAAGCGCCGGGAGCAGCGCCGTCACGTCGCACTCCGCCTGCCACGCCGACTTTGGCCCCGCGATGCCATTCAGGACGATGTCCGCCAGCGTTTGCGCGATCTTTGGATAGTCATCGGTTTCATATCGATCGATCCAGCCGGCAGCTCCGCTGGTCAGCGACCACAGCAGGTGCGCGCGGGCACCCAGCGCGCTGCGCTGAGTGGGATCACTGGGCAAGGCGTCGCACAGCAACCCACGGACGCGCCGGAACATGTCGTTAAAGGCGGCGAAGGCGACCTCCACATGGCTCTCGGGCAAGGCGCGAATCTCGCGCAGGCTCATCAGTTCGGGCTTCTCGCCCACTGCGGTCCGCGCCAGCCGTGCCACGAACAGCGTGATGAAGGCCCGGGCGCGTTCGCTGGGGCTATCCGCTTGCGCCGCCCTATCGACGAGACCGCTCGTCTCCGCGATGGCGCGCATCAGGCAGGCCAGGACCAGATCCTCTTTTTTTCGGTAGTAGTACGTGACGCTGTTGGTGCTGAGCCCCACCTGTTGCCCGACGTCGGCCAGGGTCGTGCCGCGCACCCCCTTGCGGTTGAACAGTGCCGCAGCAGTATCGAGAATGACTTCGCGCTTTTCGACGTAACGGCGGGTCTGCCGAGCTTCCGATTGGTCCGTGAGCATAAGCGGTTGGGCACGCAGGGGGCGCGGGCCTGCAGGTTGGGTGCTGCGGATTATATGTGAGTGACTCGTGGGCGAAGAGCGGTTCCGCGCCGGTCGAGGATCGGCACATACTTTCCGGTTATCGAACACATGGTATGTACGCTCTTGATTGATAGCATTAAGTTTTCTGATACGCGATGTATTTTTAGAAATCGTGGTTTGCAGGAAGCCAGTGGTGCTGCTACGCTTGCCGAGCCACATCCGCCCCCGGCGTCAAGGCGTCGCCCGCATCGCGCGCCGCCTTGCCCCACACCCATCACGACCTCCCGTGCAGAGAGACTTCTCATGAGCGACATTGTCAACTACGAACTTCGCGGCCCGGTTGCCGTGCTTTCGATGAACAAGGGGCCGGTCAACGGTCTTGGCGCGGCACTGCGCACGGCCATCGCCGATGCGGTGGATCGGGCCAACGCGGACCCGGCCGTGCAGGCCATCGTGCTGACCGGTACGCCCCGCGCATTCTCAGCCGGTGCCGACATCACCGAGTTCGGAACGCCCAACGCCTCGCGCGAGCCCAATCTGCGCGTCGTGATCGACCAGATCGAGGGCGGCGCCAAGCCGGTGGTTGCCGCGATCGCCGGGCAGTGCCTGGGCGGTGGACTGGAACTGGCGTTGGGTTGCCACTTTCGCGTTGCGCTGCCGGACGCCCAGTTGGGCTTTCCGGAAGTCAAGATTGGCCTGCTGCCCGGTGGCGGCGGCACGCAGCGCATGCCGCGCCTGATCGGCCTGGAGCCGGCCGTCAACATGGTGACCCTCGGCAACCCGGCTCCCGCCAAGAGTTTCGCGGGCACGCCGCTGATCGACCGTGTGGCCGATGGCGACGTGGTTGCCGCCGCGGTGGCATTCGCCCAGGAGCTCATCGCAGCGAAGACGCCACCGCGCCGCACCCGCGCACTGAGCGTCAGCCACCCGCAAGGCGAGTCTTTCCTGCAGTTCGCCCGCAACAGCGTGGCGCAACAAGCCAAGGGACAGATCGCACCGATGAAGGCGCTGGAAGCCGTGGCCGCATCGTTGACCAAGTCTTTCGACGAAGGAATGCGCGTGGAGCGCGAAGGCTTCATGAGCCTGATGGCCTCGCCGGAGTCGCGCGCGCTGCGCCATATCTTCAAGGCGGAGCATGCTGCGTCGAAGATCGCCGATCTGCCGGCCGGCACGCCGCTGCGCGAGATCAGGAAGGTTGGCGTGATCGGTGCCGGCACCATGGGCGGCGGCATCACGATGAACTTCCTTAACGCCGGGATTCCCGTCGTACTGCTGGAGATGAAGCAGGAAGCGCTGGACAAGGGGCTGGCAACCATCCGCCGCAACTACGAAAACTCGATGAAAAAGGGCAAGCTCAAGCCCGAGCAGGTCGAGCAGCGCATGGGGCTGATCACCGGCACGCTGAGCTATGCAGACCTGTCCGATGTGGATCTGGTCATCGAGGCCGTGTTCGAGAACATGGACGTCAAGAAGACCGTGTTCGAAACGCTGGACAAGACATGCAAGGCCGGCGCCATCCTGGCGTCGAACACGTCGTACCTGAATCTCGACCGCATCGCTTCGTTCACCAAGCGGCCGACCGACGTGATCGGCCTGCACTTCTTCAGCCCGGCCAACGTGATGCGCCTGCTGGAAATCGTGCGCGGCGCGCAGACCGCGCCCGACGTGCTGGCCACCTGCATGGCGCTGGCGAAGAAGATCAAGAAGATCGCCGTGGTCTCCGGCGTGTGCGACGGCTTTATCGGCAATCGCATGCTGGCGCGCTACGGAGCCGCCGCCGGCGCGTTGATCAACGCCGGCGCGCTACCGCAGCAGATCGACGGGGCGCTGCAAAAATTCGGCATGGCCATGGGCCCATACCGCATGGGCGATCTGGCGGGCCTGGACATCGGCTATGCCACGCGCAAGCGCAAGGCTGCCGAGGCCGGCGTACCGCTTCGTCCGTCGGTGGCCGACAAGCTGGCCGAGGCCGGCCGCTTGGGCCAGAAGACCGGCGCCGGCTGGTATCGCTATGAAGCCGGCAATCGCGACCCGATCCCGGACCCGGCCACTGAAGCCCTGATCGCCGAATTCCGCAGCGCCCAGGGCATCACGCCGCGCGCTATCAGCGATGAAGAGGTAGTGGAGCGCTGTATCTTCGCCCTCGTCAACGAAGGCGCACGCATTCTGGAGGAAGGCATCGCCGCACGTGCCTCCGATCTGGACGTGGTCTATCTCAACGGCTACGGCTTCCCCCGACTGCGCGGCGGCCCGATGCTGTACGCCGACATGGTGGGCCTGCCCAACGTCGTGCGGAGCCTGCGCCGCTTCGCCGCCGAACCGGGCGCCGACCCGGCCTGGCAGCCTGCGCCGCTGCTGGTGCGCCTGGCCGAAGCAGGCAAGAGCTTCGATTGACCCGAGCGATTGGGGTCGATCCTGCCTATCCTGCCGATCTGGTCCGTCCGGCGCGACAGGCAGCGTTGAGTGCCGAAGCGGGGGGCAACGCCCTTTCCGCTTCGGCGCCCGGCATTAGCTTATGAAAAAGAAATTCTTCTAACGGGAACGGCCCGGGTATACCCTCGCACTCTTTCATTGCCTGACCCCGAACATGCCGTCGATTGTGTCTGTTTCGTCTCTTCAACGCCTGCTGGCCGGCATCGCCCTGGCTGCCGCGCTGGTGCCGGCCGCCCACGCCCAGAATCCCCAGAGCCCGGTCCTTGATCGCATTCGCGACAGCGGAACGATCACGCTTGGCTACCGCGAATCCGCCCTGCCGTTCTCGTTCGGCGACGACAAGGGACAGCCGGCCGGCTATGCCGTCGACCTCTGCCTGCGCGTGGCCGAAGCCGCCAAGGAGAAGCTCGGGCTCAAGACCATCAAGGTGCGCTGGCTGCCGCTGACGCCGCAGAACCGGGTTCCGGCCGTGGTCAACGGCCTGGTCGATCTCGACTGCGCACCGAATACCAATACGCTGGAGCGCCAGAAGCAGGTAGCGTTCAGCGTGTCGCACTATGTGTCGACCGTCCGCATGCTCGTGCGCGCCGACTCGGGTATCAAGTCGTTCGATGACCTGCGTGGCAAGACCGTGGTGACCAGCGCCGGCTCCACCGGTGACCGCCATGTGCGCCGCCTGAAGGCCGAGTACGGCTACCGCGATGTCTACGCGAAGGACCACGGCGAATCGTTCCTGCTGCTGGAAACCGGCCGCGCGCAAGCGTTCGTCATGGATGACGTGCTGCTGGCCGGCCTGCGCGCGAAGTCCAAGGATCCGTCGCAGTATGTGATCGTCGGCCCGGCGCTGTCGGTCGAACAGAACGCGTTGATGCTGTCGAAAGCCGATCCGGAATGGAAGCGTCTGGTCGACCAGACGCTGGCCAAGACCTTCACCAGCCCGGACGTCGCGGCCATGCAGAAGCGCTGGTTCCAGCAGCCGATCGGCACGCGCGGCACCAATCTGGCGCTGGCCCCGTCGACGGAAGTCCTGCAGGCGTGGAAGCACCCCTCCGACGTTGTGACGGAATAAGCGCATTCCGGGGGGCTCCCCCCGGAAAACCCCTGAGTTGACGGCCCAACCGGCCTTGGACACACTGGCTTGAGCGCGTCTTTACCTCCCGGTAACCCGTGCATCAAGCGAAATAACGCGAACCGCCGGAAAGCGGCATCACTCAGGAGAATTCCATGAACAAGCTTATCGCCACCGCTATCGCGCTGGGTCTGGCCACTGCCTCCGTGGCTGCCGTCGCGCAAGACAAGAAGCAGTTCGACCCGTACTCGCAAGGCGCGAAGGCCGGGCAGAAGTTCGATACCTATAGCGAGGGCGCCAAGTCAGGGGACAAGTTCGACCCGTATTCGCAGGGCGCGAACAAGAGCACGCGTGCCGACCTGACCGATCAGTCGACCCAGTCGACCGACACGACCAAGAAGTCGAGCAAGAGCAGCAAGAAGGCGACCAAGAAGCCGACAGCCTCGAACAACTGAGCACCCCGCGCACGGGCCCGAATCGGGTCCGCGCAAGTAAAAAGCCTCGCAGATGCGAGGCTTTTTTTGTGCCATTCAGCGACCATTCAGCGGCGCACGGCGAAGCAGGACGAAACGACCTGCTTCGCGCCGCGCGCGCCTTACTTGCGCTTGAGCTGGGAGATATCGCGCACCGCGCCGCGATCCGCCGAAGTAGCGAGCGCAGCGTACGCCTGCAATGCCTGGGACACTACGCGCACACGATCCACCGGCTCCCACGCCTTGTCACCGCGCGCCTCCATGGCTTCGCGACGGCGCGCCAGGGTTTCGTCCGACACCGCCAGGTGCATCTTGCGCTGCGGAATGTCGATCTCGATGAGATCGCCGTCCTCCACCAGGCCGATCGTGCCGCCTTCGGCGGCTTCCGGCGAGGCATGTCCGATGACCAGCCCGGACGACCCACCGGAGAACCGACCGTCGGTAAACAGCGCGCAGGTCTTGCCCAGGCCCTTCGACTTCAGGTACGACGTGGGATAGAGCATTTCCTGCATGCCCGGGCCACCCTTGGGACCTTCGTAACGAATCACGACAACGTCACCAGCCACGACCTTGTCGCCCAGAATGGCGTCGACGGCTTCGTCCTGGCTTTCGAAGACACGGGCGCGCCCGGAGAAGACCCATTGCGATTCGTCCACGCCAGCGGTCTTGACGATGCAGCCCTTCTCCGCGAGGTTGCCGTAGAGCACGGCGAGACCGCCGTCCTTCGAATACGCGTTCTGCTTGTTCCGGATGCAGCCAGTCTTTCGGTCGGTATCCAGTGACTCGAAGGTGGCCGCCTGGCTGAACGCGACGGTCGTCGGAATGCCGCCCGGCGCAGCGCGGAAGAACTTCTGCGCGTCCTCGCCCGCACCACCAACGACATCCCACTGGGAAATGGCATTGCCAAGCGTGCCGCTATGCACGTTGCCGCACGACAGATCCAGCAACTCGGCACGCGCCAGCTCGCCGAGAATGCCAAGGATGCCGCCCGCGCGATGCACGTCTTCGATGTGGTACTTGTCGGTGGCCGGTGCGGCCTTGCACAGGCACGGCACCTTCCGCGAGATGCGATCGATGTCGGACATCGTGAAATCGACACCGGCTTCCTGGGCTGCCGCCAGCAGGTGCAGCACGGTATTGGTCGAACCGCCCATGGCCACGTCCAGTGCCATGGCATTCTCGAATGCCGACTTGGTAGCGATGTTGCGCGGCAGGACCGATGCGTCCTCTTCCTGGTAGTAGCGGCGGCACAGGTCCACGACCAGGCGGCCCGCCTGTTCGAACAGGCCCTTGCGCCATGTGTGGGTGGCAACGATCGTGCCGTTGCCCGGCAACGCCAGGCCAATCGCCTCGGTCAGGCAATTCATCGAGTTCGCCGTGAACATCCCCGAGCAGGAACCGCATGTCGGGCAGGCGCTGCGCTCCACTTCGGCCACTTCAGCGTCGCTGACCTTCGGGTCCGCGGCCTTGATCATGGCGTCGATCAGGTCGATCTTTGCGATCACCTGGCCGTCCGTTGGGGACTTGACCTTGCCGGCCTCCATCGGGCCGCCGGAGACGAACACCACGGGAATGTTCAGCCGCATCGCGGCCATCAGCATGCCCGGGGTGATCTTGTCGCAATTGGAAATACAGACCATGGCGTCGGCGCAATGCGCGTTGACCATGTATTCCACCGAGTCGGCGATCAGCTCGCGCGAGGGCAGCGAATAGAGCATGCCTCCGTGGCCCATGGCGATCCCATCGTCCACCGCGATCGTGTTGAATTCCTTGGCCACGCCGCCGGCCGCTTCGATCTCCTTCGCAACCAGCGCGCCGAGGTCGCGCAAATGGACATGGCCCGGCACGAACTGGGTAAACGAGTTCACCACGGCGATGATGGGCTTGCCGAAATCGCCATCCTTCATCCCGGTGGCGCGCCACAAGGCGCGAGCACCCGCCATGTTCCGGCCGTGCGTCGAAGTTCGTGATCGGTACTCAGGCATCTCTTTCCTCGGATCTTGCAGTTGTGGGGTTGTAATTGGACACAGGCCAGCCAGGGCGCCGGTATGCGGCGGCCGGGCAAGCCATGGCCGCCAGCCGCACATTTGCGCATGGCGGAAAGGCGAAATAATGCGGGAGCACCGGTGAGACGTCCAATATATTTTTTCGCCACAACAAGGTCGAAAAAAATATCAATGGACGAGCGTCCAGACAGACCGGACTTGGGTGGCAGGCAGATAAGACGTCGCCGCCATCAAGGATGGCGGGCATTGCCAGTGCAATCAGTCAGTGGTCACGGAAGCGCCCGCGACCGTTTCAATGACCGTGTCGATGTCAATGGGAGTCCTCATCCCCGGTCAGCTCCAGCGCCGTGACATTGACCTTCTGCACCTTGTTGTTCTGGCGGATCTCCGTGCGTAGCACGAACGCCTCGGTCGGGCAGTACCAGTCAGTCACGTGCAGGACGCTCGGTTCGAGTTGCAGCAGTTCGTCGCCAATCATCAACGGCCCGAGCGACGTGCGCTTCTCATAGGTAATCGGCATGCATTCCTTGCGGCCGAGCACCGTGTCGATCATCTGCTTGCGGCCCACGTGGCGCGAGCCAACGATGATCGAGGCGTGCTGCGCCTGCATGGTGCCGACCATGTCGTCGGACCCGAGCGGATAGATCTTGAGGTCGACGGCGGACTGGAAGGTCTCGCCTTCCAGCGTCGTGTTCTCGCGAATCGTCATGCCGGCGTAGTTGAAAACCCCGCTGCCTGTAAACGACGCCCCACCGAACATCCGGGCGTATCGGGCCTGGGCGTTGATCGTGGCATTCCGGCTGTCGATCCGGGTACGGGTGGAGTTTCGGTCGATATTGATCTCGTGGACCTGATCCATCACCACCGGCGGCCCCATGAGGGCGGAAAGCGCCGACTTCGACCTTACTTCGAGCTGGGCACTACAGCCCCGCGCGGTGCGCATGACGTCACGCAGCGTCATTGTGATGGACATCGGCATGGTGCCATCGCCTTCCATCTGGACGCGAGCGCCGGACCGGAACCAGGGCGCGTCGCAGAGCTGGGGACCGACGGGCGCCGCCTCGGCGGCGGATGCGCCATCGGTCACAGGCGCGGCCATCGGCTCGGCCGAATCCGCCAGTGCATTACCAAGCACTCCTAACAGCAAGATCGATAGCAAGGCCGATTTCATCGAGGTCACCCGGGTTCGAGCGTCGGCATCCTCCGGCGCAGCCGGCCGACGAGTCATGAGTATTGCGCGAAATGCCCTTGAAAGAAATGGCCGGACTCATGTCTGATACATGGCCGATCCGGCCGAAACCACGACCCCGGTGTGCTGTCGTGCTACCATTGCGCGCCCGTGCCCCTCGCGGCCGGGCCCAGGCGATGCCGGGCGCTCGGGAGCCCGATCGGTATTGCCGGTTCCTGGGGCTTATTCAAAGCCTGTTGTCCACCAAGTCGGGTCTTGTCGCGTTGTGGGGAGTTCGCCACACGCCGGCCGTCGTATCGCGTCCGGCTTCCGGCCATTTCAGGAGATTTATGCGTAGTTCCTCGCCCTCGCGTCACGACGGGCTGCCCCCGGGCATGATCGCCCCAGTGGTGCTGGTCGTCATCGCGGTATTGCTGGTCTGGTTCGGCACGCTCGATGCCCGCCACCTGCTACGCCCGGACGAGGGCCGATACGCAGAAATCTCGCGCGAAATGTTCGCCACGGGCGACTGGGTGACGATTCGCTATAACGCACTCAAGTACTTCGAGAAGCCCCCCTTCCATATGTGGGTGACGACGATCGGCTACGAACTGTTCGGCGTCGGAGACTGGCAAGCCCGGCTCGCCGTGGCGCTGTCCGGCCTTGTTGGTCTCGTGGTCACCATGATGGCCGTAATCCGTTGGTATGGCGCGCGTGCCGGGCTGCTGGCCGGGCTGGCGTTGCTGGCCATGCCGATGTGGAGCGTCACCGGCCATTTCAATTCGCTGGACATGACCCTCTCGGGTGCGCTGGCGTGCGTGCTGGCCTTCATGCTGCTGGCCCAGCACCCCGATGCGTCGCCGGCGGCCCGCCGTGGCTGGATGCTGGCCTGCTGGGCGGCCATGGGGGTGGCGATCCTGACCAAGGGTCTGGTGGGCATCGCCCTGCCCGGCCTGGTGCTGGTGGTCTACACCCTCGTGACACGCAACCTTGCCCTGTGGGGCCGCCTGCACCTGGTGAGCGGCATCCTCGCCATGCTCGTGGTCACCGTGCCCTGGTTCTGGCTGATTTCCTCGCGCAACCCCGAGTTTCCGCATTTCTTCTTTATCCACGAGCACTGGGATCGCTATACCTCGACCGTGCATTCGCGCAAGGGATCGATCTGGTATTTCGTACCGCTGCTGCTGGCCGGGACGCTGCCCTGGCTGGGCCTGACCCCGCGCATGTGGACCGCGGTGAGCGAGCGCGCTGGCGCGGTGCGCGGCATGGGCGCCAAGCCGTTCCAGCCCGCCCTGCTGGCATTCATCTGGTTCGCGGCGATCTTCGTGTTCTTCAGCCTGTCCGGCTCGAAGCTGCCCGGCTATATCGTGCCGGTGTTCCCGGCGCTGGCCATCCTGGTCGCCGTGGCGCTGGAACAGATCAACGAACGGTCGTGGCTGCGGCAGATCAATGCGGTCACGGTGCTGTCGGTGGCCGGCATCGTCGCTTCGCCGTTCGTCGCCACGCTCGGCAACGAGACCAACCCCAATGCCGTGTTCCGCGTCTTCGCCATCTACGTTGGCGTGGCGTTTGCCGTACTTTTGATCGGAATGGTGCTGGCGCGCCGCCTGCTGCGCGCCTATGGTCTGCTGCCAAGCATCACCGCCTTCTCGCTCGCCTTCTTCCTGACCTGCACCATTGCCCTCATGGGCCACGAAGTGATGGGGCGCCGGGCATCAGGCGTCGACCTGGTGCCGGCCATCAAGGCCGTGCTCAAGGACGACATGCCGCTCTATGGCGTGGGTGTTCTGGATCACACGCTGCCGTTCTACCTGGGCCACACGCTGGTCATGGTGGCGGCCCCGGACGAACTCGAATTCGGCACCCAGCAGGAGCCGGACAAGTGGATTCCCACCATGGACGGCTTCATCGCCAAGTGGCGTGACGGCCAGCCGGCCCTCGGCATCATGTCTCCGGACACCTACGATAGTCTGGCGGCCAACCACCTGCCGATGTACGTGGTGGCTCGCGACGTGCGCCGCGTGGTAGTCAGCAATTTCCCGCCGCCGGCCGCGCCGGCACCGTCGCCCAAGGACTCCAGAACCGCGCCATGACGCTATCGACCTTCGCCTTCATCTTTACCGGCGTGCTGCTCAACGCCTGCGCGCAGCTCCTGCTCAAGGCCGGTGTCAACGCCGTGGGCGCGATCACGATCGATCGCGCCACGCTGTTCACCACGGCTTTCCGCGTGCTGACCCAATGGCCGGTCATCGGCGGCCTGACCCTGTACGTGGTAAGCGTGGCGGTATGGATTGTCGGCCTGTCCCGTGTGGACGTGTCGATTGCCTACCCGATGCTCTCGCTCGGCTACGTGGTCAACGCCCTGGCGGCGTGGTGGCTGTTCGGTGAGATGATTGGCCCCTTGCGCGTCGCCGGCATCCTGCTGATACTGGCTGGCGTTTTCCTGATTGCCCGCTCCTGACGATCATGACTGCTTCCGCTCCGCAGGATTTCCTGCCGTTCGTCCGCCCAAATATTGACGATGCCACCATAGCCGAAGTCGGCAAGGTGCTGGCATCCGGCTGGATCACGTCCGGACCCAAGGTGCAGGCGTTCGAGGCCACGCTGTCCGATCTGTTCGGCGGCCGCCCCGTGCGCACGTTCTCCAACGGCTCGGCAACGATGGAAATCGCGCTGCGCATCGCCGACATCGGCCCCGGCGACGAAGTCATCACCACGCCAATCACCTGGGTCGCCACGGCAAACGTGGTCCTGACGGTTGGCGCCCGTCCGGTCTTCGTCGATATCGATCCGCGCACGCGCAATATCGACCTGGATGCCGTAGAAGCCGCCATCACGCCGCGCACGCGAGCCATCATCCCGGTCTACCTGTCCGGTCTGCCGGTCGACATGGACCGCCTCTACGCCATCGCGAAGCGCCATAACCTGCGTGTGATCGAAGATGCCGCGCAGGCTATCGACTCGCGCTGGCGCGGCCAGCGCATCGGCGCATTTGGCGATCTGGTCAGCTTCAGCTTCCAGGCCAACAAGAACATCACCACGATCGAGGGCGGCTGCCTCGTCATGAACTCGCCCGAGGAAGCGCAGCGCGCGGAGCGCCTGCGGCTGCAAGGCGTGATCCGCACCGGCATGGACGGCATGGACGTCGAGGAGCCGGGCGGCAAGTTCAACCTGACCGACGTCAACGCTGCCATTGGGCTGGCCCAGCTCCAGCATCTGGACGCGATCACCGCACGCCGCGCCGAACTGGCCGAGACCTATTTCCGCTGCGCCGCCAACGCCGGACTGGCCGATCTCGGTATCGAACTGCCGCTGCCGCGCGACCCGGACGTGGCTACCACCAACTGGCACATGTTCCAGGTGGTGCTGCCGACCGACCGCCTGCGTGGCGGCGCCGCGGAAGCGCGCAAGCACGTCATGGAGTCGATGCGCGAGTCAGGCATCGGCACTGGCGTGCATTACCCACCGGTTCACCTGTTTACTTACTTCCGCTCCCTGGGCTGGCGCGAAGGCATGCTGCCGCATGCCGAGCGCATTGGCCGCGGCATCGTCACGCTGCCGATGTTCCCCGCCATGCAGACAGCCGACGTGGAGCGGGTTTGCGCAACTCTAAGCGAAACATGCAAACGCCTCTCTCTCTAAGCTCCGTCGAGGTCTCGGTCGTCATCCCCGTCTACAACGAGGAGGGTGGCCTGCAGGCGCTGTTCGACCGCGTCTATCCGGCGCTGGACAGCCTGGGCGAATCCTACGAGGTCATCTTCGTCAATGACGGCAGCGTCGACCGCTCGCCGCAGATGCTGGCCGCGCAGTTCCACAAGCGCCCGGACGTGACCCGGGTCATCCTGTTCAACGGCAACTTTGGCCAGCACATGGCCATCCTGGCCGGCTTCGAGCACACGCGCGGACGCATCGTGATCACGCTCGACGCCGACCTGCAGAACCCGCCCGAGGAAATCCCCCGGCTGGTGGCCGAGATGCGCAAGGGCCATGACTACGTCGGCACGATTCGCCGCCAGCGTAACGACTCCGCGTTCCGCCGCTACGCGTCGCGCGCGATGAACCGCCTGCGCGAGAAGATCACGAAGATCAAGATGACGGACCAGGGCTGCATGTTGCGCGCCTACGATCGCAACGTCATCGACACGATCAATGCGTGCCGCGAAGTCAACACGTTCATTCCCGCGCTGGCCTACACGTTCTCGTCGAACCCGGTGGAGATCGAGGTCGGCCACGAGCAGCGCCACGCTGGCGAGTCAAAGTATTCGCTCTACCAACTGATCCGCCTGAACTTCGACTTGGTCACCGGCTTCTCGATCGTGCCGCTGCAATGGTTCTCGGCGATCGGCACGGTGCTGTCGATCTCTTCGGCCGGACTGTTCGTGATCCTGCTGATTCGCCGCTTCCTGCTCGGCTCTGAAGTCCAGGGTGTGTTCACGCTGTTCGCACTCAACTTCTTCCTGGTCGGCATCATGCTGTTCGGCATCGGCCTGCTGGGTGAGTACGTCGGCCGGATCTATCAGGAAGTGCGCGACCGCCCGCGCTACCGCATCCAGGCGGTGCTTGAGCGTGACCCCCGTGACCCGAAGACCGACAACGCAGCGGAGGCCTCGTGCGCGCAGTAGTCTTTGCCTACCATAACGTCGGTGACCGCTGCCTGCGCGTGCTGCACGCGCGCGGTGTGGACGTGGCGCTGGTCGTCACGCACCGCGACCGACCCGACGAGAACATCTGGTTCCGCCGCGTGGCCGACACGGCCGCTGAACTGAACCTGTCGTTCCTCTATGGCGAGGACCCGACCGACCCGGCATTGGCCGAAGCCGTTCGCGCCGCGAAGCCCGATGTCATTTTCTCGTTCTACTACCGGTCGATGATCCCGGCTGACCTGCTGGCCGTGGCGCCGCAGGGCGCCTTCAACATGCATGGTTCGCTGCTGCCGAAGTATCGCGGTCGCGTGCCGGTGAACTGGGCCGTGCTGCGCGGCGAGGAAGAAACCGGCGCCACGCTGCACGCGATGGAAGCCAAGCCCGACGCCGGCTATATCGTCGACCAGACGTCGGTGCCAATCCTGCCGGACGACACGGCCGGCGAGGTCTTCGAGAAGGTCACCGTCGCCGCCGAGCAAACGCTGTGGCGCGCGCTGCCCGCCATGATGGCCGGCCAGACGCCCAAGCGTCCCAATGTGCTCTCCGAGGGCAGCTATTTCTCGGGACGCAAACCCGAGGACGGCCGTATCGATTTCAGCCAACCGGCAGCAGCGGTCTACAATTTGATCCGCGCGGTCGCGCCCCCCTATCCGGGCGCATTCACCGATATCGGCGGTCGTCGCTTCATCGTCGCCCAGGCACGCCGTCTGGAATCGTCGAGCGTGCCGGCGGGCCTGCAGCCTGGCCTGCATGTCGTGGATGGACGTATCGTGGCGGTCGGCGGCGACGGCGGAGCCATCCGCGTGACGCAGTTGCTCGAAGGTCCGAACGCCGACAACGCGAGCCCGGTATCTGTACAAGTATTCCAAAACATCATTACTGCGAAGTCCTAAGAGGAAAACCGATGAAAAAGGTCCTGATTCTTGGCGTCAATGGCTTCATCGGCCACCATCTGACGCGCCGCATCCTGGAAACGACGCAATGGGAGGTCTACGGCATGGATATGTCGTCGGACCGCCTGGGCGATCTGGTGAACCACCCACGCATGCACTTCTTCGAGGGTGACATCACCATCAACAAGGAGTGGATCGAGTACAACATCCGCAAGTGCGATGTGGTGCTGCCGCTGGTGGCCATCGCCACGCCGGCCACGTACGTGCGCGAGCCGCTGCGCGTGTTCGAACTGGACTTCGAGGCCAACCTGCCGATCGTGCGCGCCGCGGTGAAGTACGGCAAGCATCTGGTGTTCCCGTCGACCTCGGAGGTGTACGGCATGTGCGCCGACGAAGAGTTCGACCCGGAAGCCTCGCCGCTGATCTACGGCCCGATCAACAAGCCGCGCTGGATCTACGCCTGCTCCAAGCAGCTGATGGACCGCGTGATCCACGCCTACGGGATGCAGGAAGGGCTGAACTACACGTTGTTCCGTCCGTTCAACTGGATCGGCGCCGGGCTGGACTCGATTTTCGAATCGAAGGAAGGTTCGTCGCGGGTGGTCACGCAGTTCCTGGGCCATATCGTGCGTGGCGAGCCGATCAAGCTGGTGGACGGTGGCGCGCAGCAGCGTGCGTTCGCCGATATTTCGGACGGCATCTCGGCGCTGATGCGCATCATCGAGAACAAGGACGGCGTGGCCAACGGCAAGATCTTCAACATTGGCAACCCGGGCAACATCCACTCGGTGCGTGAGCTGGCCGAGATGATGCTGAAGATGGCGGCCGAGTATCCGGAGTACGCCGAGGAAGCGCGCAAGACGAAGATCGTGGAGACGTCGTCGGGCGACTTCTACGGCAAGGGCTATCAGGACGTGCAGCACCGCGTGCCGAAGATCGACAACACGATCGGGGAACTGGGCTGGAAGCCGGAGGTGTCGATGGAGCAGGCGCTGCGCCGCATCTTCGAGGCGTATCGCGACAAGGTCGTCGAGGCACGCACGCTGGTGGACGCGGACAACTGATCGCTTCATGGCACGCATTGCGCTCAAGGTAGACGTGGACACGCTGCGCGGCACGCGCGAAGGCGTGCCCGCGCTGCTGTCCATGCTGTCCGCCGCCGAGGCGGAAGCCACGTTCCTGTTCAGCCTCGGCCCGGATCACACGGGCTGGGCGCTGCGCCGGGTGTTCCGTCCCGGTTTCCTGAAGAAGGTCTCGCGGACTTCCGTGGTGTCGAACTACGGCCTGCGCACGCTGATGTACGGCGTGCTGCTGCCGGGGCCCGACATCGGCCGCAAGGGCGCTGCCGAAATGCGTGCGGCCGCCGCAGCGGGCCACGAGTGCGGCATCCACACCTGGGACCACGTCTACTGGCAGGACAACGTGCGCGAGCGCGATGCGGCCTGGACGCGCCGACAGATGCAGCAATCGTTCGAGCGCTTCACCGATATCTTCGGTGCCGCCCCGACGACGCATGGCGCGGCCGGCTGGCAGATGAACAACGAGGCGTTTCGCCAGATCGACGACTGGGGCATGGTCTACGCGTCCGATGGCCGCGGGACGGCGCCCTACATTCCGACGGTCGATGGCAAGGCCTGCCGCCACGTGCAGATGCCGACCACGCTGCCGACGCTCGACGAGCTGATCGGTGTGGACGACCTGACCGAAGACAACGTGCACAAAGCCGTGCTCAAGCTGACCGAGGGCGACGGCGACCACATTTTCACGCTCCATACAGAGCTGGAAGGCGGAAAGCTGGCGCCGGTATTCAAGCGACTGCTGTCAGGCTGGCGCGCGCAAGGTCACCAGCTTGTGTCGATGGCAACGTATTACCAGCACATCGATCGCAGCGACCTGCCGCAAATGCCCGTTACCTGGGGTGAAATCCCGGGCCGAAGCGGCGAACTGATTATTCAGCCCTGATTTCTCGCGCTCCCCATGCAGGGGAGCGCGATCCTCGACTCAGCCACAGGCCGTCAAACGGCCTTGCGCGTCAGCCTCAGCCCGTTGAATACCACCAGCAGGCTCGCACCCATATCGGCAAACACGGCCATCCACATCGTGCCCATGCCCATCAGGGTCAGGACCAGGAACACGGCCTTGATCCCCAGCGCGAGCGTGATGTTCTGCTTCAGGATGGTCGAAGTCTGGCGCGACAGCCGCACGAACGCCGGAATCTTGCGCAGGTCGTCGTCCATCAGCGCCACGTCCGCAGTCTCGATGGCCGTATCCGTACCGGCCGCGCCCATCGCGAAACCAATATCCGCCCGCGCCAGTGCCGGCGCATCGTTGATACCGTCACCGACCATGCCGACGCGGCCGGCGTGGGTGTGCGCCTGATCGGTCAGCGCGGCGATCGCATCGGCCTTGTCCTGCGGCAACTGATTGCCACGTACTTCATCGATACCGACAAGCGCCCCGATGGTCTGGGCCGTGTGCGGATTGTCGCCGGAGAGCATCAACGTCTTCACGCCGAGTTCATGTAGTTGCTCGATGGCCTGGCGGCTGGTTTCGCGCACCGTGTCGGCCACACCGAACAGCATCAGCGCGCGCGGCACTGCAGTGTCCATCGCGGCCAGCAAAACGATGGTCTTGCCTTGCCGCTCGATGGCCTCGAGCCGGGCTTCGAGCGCAGGAGAGCAGGCGCCGAGATCGTGAATCAGGCGATGGTTGCCAAGGCAGTACGCCACACCGTTGACGGTGCCACGCACGCCCTGGCCCGGCAGCGCCGCGAAATCCTGTACCTCGAAACGCGCCACGCCATCGGTTTCGGCCGCGCGGGCCACCGCGAGCGAGACGGGGTGGTCGGAACGCGCCGCGATACTTGCGGCAATCGCCCGAGCTTCTGGCACGTCGTCGACGAGTTGCGCCATATCGGTCTGCGCGGGCTTGCCATGCGTCAGCGTGCCCGTCTTGTCGAGCGCCAGCCAGGACAGTTGGCGCCCCTGCTCCAGGTAGACGCCGCCCTTGATCAGGATGCCGCGCCGCGCCGCAGCGGCCAGTCCGCTGACGATAGTGACCGGGGTCGAGATCACGAGGGCGCAAGGGCAGGCAATCACCAGCAGCACCAGTGCCTTGTAGATCCAGGCAAGCCAGGCTTCGCCCATGAACAGCGGCGGGATCACTGCGACTGCGAGCGCAATCGCAAAGACCACCGGCGTGTAGATGCGCGCGAACTGGTCGACAAAGCGCTGCGTGGGCGCACGGCTGCCCTGCGCGGCTTCCACGGCGTGGATGATGCGGGCCAGCGTCGAATCATCGGCGGGCGCGGTCACCTCGTACTCGAGTTCGCCGGATTGGTTGATCGAACCGGCGAAGAGGCTGTCTCCCACGGACTTGTCGACCGGAACGCTCTCGCCCGTGATCGGGGCCTGATCCAGTGCCGACTGCCCCTTCAGGACGCGGCCGTCGAGTGCCACACGTTCACCAGGGCGCAACCGCACCGTAGCGCCAAGGGGCACCTGACGCGCGTCCACCGGCTGCCAGCTTCCATCGGCCTGACGCACGGTGGCCTGCTCCGGCGCCATCGCCATTAGCCCGCGCACAGCATTGCGCGCGCGATCCAGCGAGGCTGCCTCGATCCGCTCGGCCAGCGCGAACAGCACCATCACCATGGCCGCCTCAGGCCATTGGCCGATCAGCATCGCGCCCGTGACGGCGATGCTCATCAATGCGTTGATGTTCAGATTGCCATTGCGCACTGCGATCCAGCCCTTGCGATAGACGCCAAGACCGGCGAACAGCACGGTGGCCAGCGCCAGCACGGCGGGCAGGTACGGCGTGGCAATCTGGAACCACTCGGCCACCTCGGCGCCCACGGCCAGCGCACCGGCAGCCGCCAGCGGCCACCACGGTTTGCCGGGCTCGGCGATGGCGGCCTTCGCGCCCGAGTCGGACAGCGGTTCGGCCTTCATCCCGAGTGAATCGATCGCCTTGACCACTGGGTCCAGTGAGTCGAGCGTGTGGTGAACCGTCAGCACGCGCTGCATCAGGTTGAAATCGAGCGCCGCCACGCCAGCCATGCCGCCGATCTTGTTGCGGATCAGCGTCTCCTCGGTCGGGCAATCCATCGCCTCGATGCGATAGGCCGCCGCACGGGTGCCAGCCGGGGCGGCAACCGGCGTGCTCACCGAAACCGATGCGCCGCAGGCCGAGCCGCAGCACGCATTGGGCTGCGCCGCTTCGGGCGCCGCTTCATGTGCATGATCGTGATCATGCTTGTGGCCATGACCGTGCTCGTGACTGTGGTCGTGACTGTGGTCGCGGGAATGCGGATGATCGTGGTCATGCCCGCGACCGTGCGCGGCCGAGGATGACGGCAGGACGTTATCAGGGGTGGTGCGAGCCATGTCAAATTCCATTGATTCTTGTTCCCTGCCATTGAAGACCCTTTAGTCGCTACAGGGTCAAGCGCCTGCCGGAAATCTTTGGAGCGGCGCAAACATGACATGAACGTAATGTTTGCCCGCTCGCTAAACGCCTATAATCGCCCCCCATGCGCCGCCTACTGCTTGTATTTCTCGCAATATTGCTGCCGCTCCAGTTCGCCTGGGCCGGCGCGGCGGCCTATTGCGCGCACGAGAAGGCGACCTCGGTCGATGCGAGGCAGTGGCACTTTGGCCACCACACGCACGAGCACAAAGCCGCCGACGGCGACCGGCAAGCGCAAGACGCGAAAGACAGCAAATCGGCCAAGCTCCCGGACGGTGACTGCAATGCCTGTCATTTCCCGGGCTCGCACGGCCTGTTCTCCGAGTTGGCGATGACCGGGGACTACCCGTTCGTCACTGTGCACTATCAGCCACGCGCCAGCGCGTTCGGCTCAATCCCCTCCCCCGTTCCGGACCGCCCTCAGTGGTCCCGTCTCGCCTAGCCGGCGAGACGCGGAGAGCCCCTTTCCAATCCACGCGCCCCTGAACGGCGCGCTTGTCGTCTCGCCGATTTTCTCCCGTTTGCATTGGTGAAACTCGATGAGAAACTTCCTTTCGCCGCCCGGTCTGGCGGCCGTGCTCCTTTGCCTGTCGCTGGGCCCCATCGTCAGTCCTGTCGCATCGGCGCAGGGCACGGCGGCCCCTGCACCGGCCCCGGTATGGGTCCAAGTACCTGCTCAGGAACCGCCCAGCGCCTTGACGCTGGAAGCCGCGCTGGCGCTGGCCACCGCGCAGAACCCGACGCTGTCCGCCGCCCGCATCGAACTCGATTCGACCGAAGGCGGCATCACACAGGCACGTGTGATCCCGAACCCCGAGATCGCCGTGCAGATGGAAGACACCCGCGCCGCCACACGCGCCACCACTGGCCAGGTCAACCTTCCAATCGAACTGGGCGGCAAGCGCAGCGCGCGGATTGGCGCCGCAAACCGCGCGCGCGACGTGGCCCAGGCACAGCTTGGCACCACGCAGGCCGACCTGCGGGCCAGCGTGATCGGCGCGTTCTTCAACGTGCTGGTCGCGCAGGAGCGCGTGCGGCTTGCGGCCGGTTCGGTCGACATCGCCACGCGCGGTGCGAACGCCGCGGCGCGGCGCGTGGCGGCTGGCAAGATCTCGCCAGTCGAGGAAACCAAGGCACAGGTCGAACTGGCCAACGCGCAGATTGAACGCTCCGAGGCCGACGCCGCACTGGTGGCGGCACGGCAGTCGCTCGCCACGCTATGGGGCAATCCGTCGCCACGCTTCACCGAGGCCGATGGCAACCTCGATGCGTTGCCCGCCCGCCCTCAGGCAACAATGCTGCGCCAATCGCTCGACGGCGCCCCCGCGCTGCTAGCCAGCGAGCGGGAACTCGATCGCCGGCAGGCCGAAATCAACGTCCAGCGCAGTCGTCAGTACCCGGACGTGACGGTGAGCGTCGGCGCCAAGCGCGACAACAGTTCGCCGGAGCGCGGCACCTACCCCGTGCTGGGCGTCGCCATTCCGCTGCCGCTGTTCGACCGCAACCAAGGCAATCTGTACACAGCCATCCGTCAGGCCGACAAGGCCGCCGACGAACTCCGCGCAACACGCCTTCGGTTGGATCACGACCTGCAACAGGCCTCGAGCCAACTCGAAGTCTCCCGTTCCTCGGCGCTGAGCCTGCGCGAAACCGTGCTGCCAGCCGCCGAGCGCGCCTACCAGGCCGCGTCGCAAGGCTTTGAAGCCGGCAAGTTCAATTACCTCGAAGTCCTGGATGCCCAGCGCACGCTGTTCCAGGCACGCATCCGCTACCTCGGTGTGGTCGCCAATAGCTGGCAAGCCGCTACCACGATCGACCGCATCCTCGGCCGCTGACAGGAACCAACATGACCTTGACTCGAAAACAGGCCATCACCATCGCTGGCATCGTGATCGCCGGCCTGATCGCCGCGCTTGCCCTGCTGCTCTCCGGCCGTGGCGACGACCACGCGCACGAGGAGGGCGAAGCCGCGCACGGCCAGCCCGCGTCGAACGCTTCGGCTGAATCCGCGAAGACGCCGCAACAAGCCGAAGAGCCGCCCGGACTGATCGAACTGACGCCGGAACAGATCCGCAACGCCAATCTGGACATCCGCGCCGCCGGCCCGGGCCGCATCCGCAGCGCGGTGGAATTCCCCGGCGAAATCAAGTTGGGGTCGCCTCAGAAAACGGAAAATAAAGCACGCTAAGCCGGTTGCAGCGGTCGTAGCGGCCTGAACTTGCCCGCGCCGATCTTGGCGCTGCTGCGCCAGAGGTAATCGCCGGTGAGGTTGATGTGCTCCCAACCGAGCGGCGACAGGTACTGCAACAGCGCGTCATCAACGGCATGGCCGTTGCCACGCAGCGCGTGCGCAGCCCGTTCCAGATAGACCGTGTTCCACAACACGACGGCAGCCGTTACCAGATTGAGGCCGCTAGCCCGGTAGCGCTGCTGCTCGAAACTGCGGTCGCGGATTTCACCCAGGCGGTTGAAAAACACTGCCCTGGCCAGCGCATTGCGCGCCTCGCCCTTGTTCAGGCCGGCATGCACGCGGCGGCGCAGTTCCACGCTTTGCAGCCAGTCCAGGATGAACAGCGTGCGCTCGATGCGGCCCAGCTCGCGGAGCGCCACGGCCAGGCCGTTCTGGCGTGGGTAGCTGCCGAGCTTTCGGAGCATCAGGGAGGCCGTCACCGTGCCCTGCTTGATCGAGGTGGCCAGCCGCAGGATTTCGTCCCAATGGGCGCGGACGTGCTTGATGTTGAGCGTGCCGCCGATCATGGGTTTCAGCGCGTCATAGGCGGCGTCGCCCTTCGGGATGTAGAGCTTGGTGTCGCCCAGGTCGCGGATGCGCGGCGCGAAGCGGAAGCCCAGGAGGTGCATCAGGGCGAAGACGTGATCGGTGAAGCCCGCCGTGTCGGTGTAATGCTCCTCGATCCGCAAGTCGGACTCGTGGTACAGCAGGCCGTCGAGCACGTAGGTCGAATCGCGCACGCCGACGTTCACGACCTTGGTGTGAAATGGCGCGTACTGGTCAGAAATGTGGGTGTAGAACGTCCGCCCTGGGCTGCTCCCGTATTTCGGGTTGATGTGGCCGGTGCTCTCGGCCTTGCTGCCGGTGCGGAAGTTCTGGCCGTCCGACGATGAGGTGGTGCCGTCGCCCCAGTGCTCGGCGAAGGGATGGCGGAACTGTGCGTTGACCAGATCGGCCAGCGCCGCCCCGTAGGTTTCGTCGCGGATGTGCCAGGCTTGCAGCCAAGCCAGCTTGGCGTAGGTCGTGCCGGGGCAAGACTCCGCCATCTTGGTCAGGCCCAGGTTGATCGCGTCGGCGAGGATCGTGGTCAGCAACAGGTTCTTGTCTTTGGCCGGGTCGCCCGATTTCAGATGCGCGAAATGCCGAGTGAAGCCCGTCCATTCGTCCACCTCCAGCAGCAGTTCGGTGATCTTGACGTGCGGCAGGATCATTGCCGTCTGGTCGATCAGCGCTTGGGCGGTGTCGGGTACCGCCGCGTCGAGCGGCGTGATCTTCAAGCCTGACTCGGTGATGATGGCGTCCGGCAGCTCGTTGGCCGTCGCCATACGGTTGACGGTGGCAAGCTGTGTTTCCAGCAGCGTCAGCCGGTCGTTCAGGTACCGGTTGCAGTCGGTGGCCACGGCCAGCGGCAATTCGCTGGCCTGCTTGAGGCTGGCGAATTTCGCGGGCGGCACCAGGTAGTCCTCGAAGTCCTTGAACTGGCGCGACCCCTGCACCCAGATGTCGCCGGAACGCAACGCGTTCTTCATCTCCGACAGCGCGCACAGTTCGTAGTAGCGCCGGTCGATGCCGGTGTCGGTCATGACCAGCTTCTGCCAGCGCGGCTTGATGAACTCGGTCGGCGCGTCGGCGGGCACCTTGCGGGCGTTGTCGCTGTTCATGCCGCGCAGCACCTCGATGGCGTCGAGCACGTCCTTCGCGGCGGGAGCGGCCCGCAGCTTGAGCACGGCAAGGAATTCCGGCGCGTAGCGGCGCAGCGTGGCGTAGCTTTCGCCGATGCGGTGCAGGAAATCGAAGTCCTCGGGCTGCGCAAGCTTCTGCGCTTCGGTGACGCTCTCGGCGAAGGCATCCCAGGACATGACGGCCTCGATGGCGGCGAACGGATCGCGGCCCGCCTGCTTGGCCTCGATCAGCGCCTGGCCGATGCGGCCGAACAGCCGCACCTTGGCGTTGATCGCCTTGCCGGACGCCTGGAATTGCTGCTGATGCTTGTTCTTGGCGGCGTTGAACAGCTTGCCCAGGATGCGGTCGTGCAGGTCGATGATTTCGTCGGTGACGGTGGCCATGCCCTCGATGGCAAGCGCCACCAGGGTGGCATAGCGTCGCTGCGCCTCGAACTTGGCCAGGTCGGCGGGCGTCATCTGGCCACCCTCACGGGCGATCTTGAGCAGGCGGTTCTGGTGCACCGACCGCTCGATGCCAGAAGGCAGGTCGAGCGCCTGCCACGCTTTGAGGCGTTCGATGTGTTCCAGCATGTGCCGCGAATTCGGTTTGACGGGCGATTGGCGCAGCCAGGCCAGCCAGGTCGTTTTGCCGTTGTCCCGACGCTTGAGCAGATCGTCGAGGCGGCGGCGATGCGCGTCCGACAGCGGTTCGGCCAAGGCATCGTAGATGCGCCGGTTGGCGCGGGTGATTGCTTCGGCGCTCGCCCGCTCGACGGCGTTGAGGGCAGGCAGAATGACCGACTGCTGCCGCAGGTGCTCGATCAAGGTGCTGGCCAGCACGATGCCCTTGTCGGTCTGCAAGGCCATCTCGGTCAGCAACTGGACGGCCTGCCGGTAGTGGCCCATGGTAAAGGGCTGGAAGCCGAACACCGTTTGCAGTTCGACCAGGTGCTCGCGCCGGGTCTGCTCCCGCTGCCCGTATTCGTCCCAGCTTTCGACGCTGACCTTGAGCTGGTCGGCGACCAGTTTCAACAAGGGCGGAAACGGCGGCTCATCGACGCCCAGGATGACACCAGGAAAGCGCAGGTAACAGAGCTGCACGGCGAAGCCCAGCCGGTTGGCCGGGCCGCGCCGCTGCCGGATGATGGAGAGGTCGGTTTCGCTGAACGTGTAGTGACGGATCAACTCATCCTTGGTGTCCGGCAACGCCAGCAGGCTTTCGCGCTCGGCGGCGGACAGGATTGAACGACGTGGCATATTTACTGATCCGTTCTCAAGTATTGATACAGGGTTTCGCGACTGATTCCGAATTCACGAGCCAGCTTGGTCTTTTGCTCGCCAGCCTCGACACGTTGGCGCAGTTCGGCAATACGCTCAGACGACAGGGATTTCTTCCTGCCACGGTAGGCCCCGCGCTGCTTGGCGAGCGCGATGCCCTCGCGCTGCCGCTCGCGGATCAAGGCGCGTTCGAACTCGGCGAACGCGCCCATTACCGACAGCATCAGGTTCGCCATCGGCGAGTCCTCGCCGGTGAAGGTCAAATGCTCCTTAAGGAACTCGATGCGTACGCCGCGCTGGGTGAGGCCCTGCACCAGGCGGCGCAGGTCGTCGAGGTTGCGCGCCAGACGATCCATGCTGTGCACCACGACCGTGTCGCCTTCGCGCACGAAGGCGAGCAGCCGTTCCAGTTCGGGCCGCCGTGTGTCCTTGCCCGACGCCTTGTCGGTGAACACTTTATCCACCTGGATCTGTTCGAGCTGCCGTTCTGGGTTCTGGTCGAAGCTGCTGACGCGGACGTAACCGATGCGCTGACCGTGCAAGGTATCCTCCTGAGGGAAATGTGTCAGGAAGAAATCTATGACCCTTGACGGCGTATGTCAATCAATTCGGAAGGCAACTCTATTCTGACGATTTAGCGCCGGATGGTCTGACGCCAAGTTAGGGTATAGCTCAGACTGACATTATTATTGTTGCGCCGCCGCAAAGAAGGTAAAATGCCTTTTCCCAAAGAATCAGCAAGCCAACTATCGGAGTTCCTACCCGTGTAAGCCTCTTTCTCGCTGCGAGCCAGCTTCAATACACACCACGCTCGCACGAGGCTGCACGTCCGATTCACTGCGTCTTGCTGGCCCTGGATTACTCGGGGTTCGTTCTCTATTCCGCTGGCCGGGAAGACGCGCTTGCGTTCGCCCCAACTGCCACCACTGGCTGGCAACCACAACGGAATAGAAGAATGATGAAATCCTTACGCCAGGACTGGCTTTCCAATGTCCGAAACGACTTACTAGCGGGCATCGTCGTCGCGCTAGCGCTCATCCCCGAGGCAATCGCCTTCTCGATCATTGCGGGCGTTGATCCGAAGGTCGGTCTTTACGCCTCATTCAGCATTGCCGCGATCATTGCCTTTGCCGGTGGTCGCCCTGGCATGGTGTCTGCGGCCACAGGTGCAATGGCGCTGCTGATGGTGACCTTGGTCAAAGACCACGGCCTGCAATATCTGCTGGCTGCCACCGTGTTGACCGGCGTACTGCAAATTCTCGCGGGGTGGCTCAAGCTGGGCGCATTGATGCGCTTTGTCTCTCGCTCGGTCATCACCGGCTTCGTCAATGCGCTGGCCATCCTGATCTTCATGGCGCAGTTGCCCGAGCTGACCAATGTGACGTGGCACGTTTATGCCATGACGGCGGCAGGTCTCGGCATCATCTACGGCTTTCCCTACATCACCAAGGCCGTGCCGTCGCCGCTGGTTGCCATCGTCGTGTTGACCGGAGTGGCGATCTTCCTCGGCCTCGACATTCGCACTGTGGGCGACATGGGCAAACTGCCTGACAGTCTGCCGGTGTTCCTGCTGCCTGATGTGCCGCTGAACCTCGAAACGCTCAAGATCATCTTCCCTGTCTCGGCCACCTTGGCGGTCGTCGGCTTGCTGGAATCCATGATGACGGCTTCCATCGTCGATGACCTGACCGACTCCAACAGCAACAAGAACCGCGAATGCGTGGGTCAAGGTGTGGCAAACATTGCTACCGGCTTCCTCGGCGGCATGGCAGGTTGCGCCATGATTGGCCAGTCGGTCATCAACGTAAAATCCGGCGGTCGTGGCCGACTCTCCACGCTGGCCGCTGGCGTGTTTCTGCTGCTGATGGTGGTGTTTATCGGTGACTGGGTGGCCCGCATTCCGATGGCCGCACTGGTCGCGGTGATGATCATGGTGTCTATCGGCACCTTCAACTGGGCCTCGATCCGCAATCTGCGCGAGCACCCAAAAAGTTCCAGCATGGTGATGCTGGCCACCGTGGTAGTGACGGTTGGCACCCACGACTTGGCCAAGGGCGTGCTAATCGGAGTGCTGCTGTCGGGCTTCTTCTTCGCGCACAAGGTGGGCCAGATTCTGCGCGTCACCTCTCGCACCGAGGACGAAGGCCGCGTGCGCACCTACACCATTACCGGCCAAGTGTTCTTTGCCTCGGCGGATCGCTTCATCAATACCTTCGACTACAAGGAAGTCATCGAGAAAGTGCGCATTGACGTAAGTCGCGCCCACTTCTGGGACATCACCGCTGTTAGCGCCTTAGACAAGGTGGTCATCAAGTTCCGCCGTGAAGCCACCGAGGTCGAAGTCATCGGCTTGAACGAGGCCAGCGCCACAATGGTGGACAAGTTCGCCGTGCATGACAAAGACGGTGCCGAAGACATGCTGATGGGCCACTGAGAGGAAACAGGATCATGAAGAACGAAAACAAAGTGCTGGCCTGCGTGGATCAATCCCACTTCGCCGATTACGTGGCCGACTACGCCGCATGGGCCGCTCGCCGAATGGACGCGCCGCTGGAGTTTCTGCACGTCATCGACCGCCACCCCGAGCAGGGATCGGGCGAAGATCACAGCGGTGCCATCGGCATTGACGCCCAGGAAAATCTGCTGACCAAGCTCACCGCCGAAGACGAGGCCCGCACCAAGAATGCTCGCGAGCAAGGCCGCATCTTCCTGAACCGACTGCGCGAACGGGCCACCGCTGCCGGTGCCGCGCTGGTCGATGTTCGCCAGCGGCACGGCGAACTTGAAGCAACGCTGGCCGAACAGGAAGACGGCGTGCGCCTGCTGATACTCGGACGCCGTGGCGAAGCCGCAGAAGCCACACAGCGCGACTTGGGCCGCAATGTGGAGCGGGTGGTACGTTCGCTGCACAAACCGATCCTGACCGTGACCGAAGGCTTCAAAGAGCCGCAGCGCGTGATGATCGCCTTCGACGGCGGTGTCGTGACCCGGCGTGGCGTCGAAATGGTCGCTGGCAGCCCGCTGTTCCGAGGTTTGCCTATCATCCTGCTGATGTCGGGGAAGAAAAGCCAGGATGCACCCAAGCAGCTTGATTGGGCCAAGACCACCTTGGAATCGGCTGGCTTCGACGTCACCGCCTCACTGATCCCCGGCGATGCGGAAAGCATCATCGCCAAGACGGTCAAGGAGCAGTCCATCGACATGCTCATCATGGGCGCATTCGGTCACTCGCCGCTGCGCACTTTGATGTTCGGCAGCAAGACCGCTGACCTGCTGCGTTCCTCGACCATCCCCACGCTTCTACTGCGATAGCGAAGGAGTCGCCTCAATGGACATGGAACAGTTCCGCGCTCGACTGCTGATCGAGCAAAGGGAAACCGTTGAGGCAATCCAGCAGGCTCAACAGTCCGCCGCGCCGGTCGAGCTGGATCAATCCTGTGTCGGTAGGGTGTCGCGTATCGACGCCCTCCAACAACAGGCTCTTGCCCAAGGATTGCGGGAGCGGCTGACCATTCGCAAGCGCAAGGTCGAAGCTGCGCTGGCCCGCCTCGACTCTGGCACCTATGGGCTGTGCTGCGCCTGTCACAGTGATTTGGAGCCGGAACTGTTGAACGCCGATCCTGCTGTTGTGTTCTGCCAGGAATGCGCGACAGCGCGTCAATGACAAAGCCGTATTGATGCCCAACGGCGGAGCCGTTTTGCCTTAACGTGCTTTATTTTCCGTTTTCTGAGGCGACCCCAACTTCAGCAAATCACGACGGTTCACGGCTCACTCCTCGTTAGGTGGGGATCGTGTTGAGGCGAAGCGTTGGGCGCCGTATGTGGCACCTTGCCCCGTCCAGCTTTATTCCGCCTCCTGGCGCGACGCAGCGAGAGGCAGGTCGATTGCATTTATCCTATTTATCATCATAAATAGAATAGAATCATCTTAGGAGGCTGGAAAACGCCTTGTCAATGAATGCGGGGTCAGGGTTTACGCAGCCCCGCTCTTTCGACGAGGGTCCTCGTCGGACCAGGCTGGCGCGCCCTTTCGTCCGGATGCCGCAGCCAGGCCCCAGATGGATAGAATGGCGCCCAGTGATCGACTGGGCGAGGCATGCAGGTCCAGCAAACGTGAAGGATTGCGCAATGTCGATGTTCCGCGAAGCGAAGGAAGGTGCCATTGGAATCCGCAAGCAAAAACGTGCGGACCTCGTGGCTGAAGAACTGAAGCGGCTGATTACCCAGCGCAACCTCAAGCCTGGCGACAAGCTGCCTCACGAGATCAAGCTTCAGCAGATGTTCTCGGTCAGCAAGAGCACGATTCGGGAGGCGCTGAAGTCGTTGGAAGTCCAGGGGCTGATCAGTGTCAGCACCGGGCCCTCGGGCGGTGCCACGATCGTTGAAGTACCGCTGGACCGCACCTTCCAGCTCATGCAGAACTATCTTTTCTTCAAGGACGTTGGCATTGCCGATGTCTACACGGTCCGCCGGCTCCTGGAGCCCGAGCTGGCCGCCGGCGCGATTCCGCATTTGACCGAGGATGATTTTCTGGCGCTCGAGCGCACGATCGACTTGTGCGACCCGGCGTCACAGGCTGCCGCCGGCACCAAGATGCTGGACCAGCGACAGGAGGACCTGACCTTCCACGACATCCTGGCCGCGGCGAACCCGAATCCGATGCTGCGTTTTTGCTGCGAACTCATCAACGAGATGATTCGCCAGCTAGTCGTGTTCGGCAACGAGACTCCGGCGTGCGAGCACGAACGTTTCGGGGCCGCCAACGTGGTGTTCCACCGGCGGATCGTGGCGGCTGCGCGCGCGCGCGATGCGGAGGCGGTGCGCTCGCTGATGTCGGCGCACATGGAAGAGTGCACGCATTACGTTACGCGCATGAACGGCCGTGTGCATGGCAGGCTGGTCCTGGATTCCGAGATGACTCGGCGGACATGGCTGAAACCGAGTGAGACGGCCGACAAGGCTTGATCAGCCTCGTCGGTCGTGCACGATGCTCTGGCGTCCTACAGATAGGTGATGGTGACGATGTAGCCGGCTGGCCGGGTATCGGTCGTGCTGGTGCTGGCGCTGGCGCCGAATACCGCTGTTACGTTTAGCCGGTTGGGGCCGATACGCGTATCGCGAGGCAGTTCGCGGACATCGCTCAGCGTTCGGGTCATCATCCTTCCGGCCTCGCTACACGTGGCCGATATCCCTCGCGACTGGCCGACCTGGGTCATCTGGCATGAAGGTTCCGTGATCGCGCCGCGAAACTGGATGGTGCCACCCCACGCTGGTCCAGCCAAAGAGATCGAGCCCATCAAGGCGAGCAACAAAGATAGCCTTGTCCCCTGCATGATCACCCCCGAACGTGGATCGTTGTTTATCCATCAACGGCAGCCATGCTGGATACTTTAGGCAATTTCTTGCGTTCTTGCGTTCTTGCTTCATGTGAGCCCACGCCGGCGATGGGGCCAGCCTCATCGCCGGAAAATGACTATGCTGGTAGCACGAGTCTGACAAGGAGGAGGCAGGCATGGAATTTCTTCCATTGGTGCGATGGAGCCTCGGAGCCGTTGCGGCGGGTCTGATCGCCGGGTGCAATGCTCCGCAACGCAATCACGCCATGCCCCCTGCCCCCGCGCCACCACGCATGAACGTGCCGGCCTCCGACGTCTACGAGTCGCCAGCGCCCAGCCCGGCTCCGTCTGCGCAAACTGATGCACCACGACAGAGGCAGTAGACCGCGTGGCGTTGATCGATCGTGGCGCTGCCGCGCCGGTTCACCGGCGCCTCCGGGGAGCGACATGCAGCCGCCGTAACCCAGCTACTTTCAGGCCTTGCCGGACCCCTTGCGCCCGTCGGCGTCCTGATTGTCCGGGTTCCATCTCTGGAGACACGCGCGCAAGGCATTGAGCTGTGTCGGCTTGAACATGCATTCGTCGATCCCGGCCTCTCTGCAGCGCTGGACTTCTTCGGCTTCGGTGCTGGCCGTGATTGCGACGATCGGGAGGCGATGGGCGTCCGTTCCGGCTTCCGTTTTGGCTTCGGCTTCGCGGGCGCGAAGCTGTCTTGCCAGTTCATAGCCGTTGACGTTCGGCATGTGGCAATCCGTGATCAGCATCGCGTAGGCCGTCTTCTCGGCGGCCTCGAGTGCCTGCTGCCCGTCGACCACGGCATCGCAGGCATAACCGAGCAGCTTTAGCTGATGCTGCAGCAGGATACGATTGGTTTCGTGGTCTTCCGCCACCAGGATCAACCTGCCGGATGCCAGCGCCTGTTCTCGCGTCACTGCGTGCGCAGCAGGCTTCGGCTTGGCCTGCGCATGGGTAGCGACAGTGTGCGCCCGGCCCTGCATGGCGGCGACCGTCACCGCGTTGATCGCGCGCCAGCTCACGGGATTGCTGCTCAGGCGGACATCGGATTCTGTCAGCCGGTAGCCCGCCAGTTTGGGTTTTTCCGTGACATGCACGACGATGGGGCTGGCCTGCCCGACCGGCGACGGCGGCGCATACTCGCCGTCGTTGAGGAACAGCATCTGCGGCTTGTCACGCTCGTCCTGGCTTGCAGAGTTGGTCGCGCCAGCGGCAGACAGGAAGTCCGTCAGCGCTTGGCCCACCGCGCAATCCCGCAAGCGGACCCCGAACTGGATGCCCGCCAGCGGCGGCTTTGAATAGCGTCTTTCCTTGACCGGGAGGCTCAACTCGACCTCGACCTGGGTGCCGATGCCGGGCTCGCTCTTCAGTGTGATGCGCCCACCCATCAACTGCACCAGACGCCGGCAGATTGCCAGGCCAAGGCCCGTGCCGCCGAAACGGCGCGTGGTCGACGTGTCGGCCTGCACGAAAGGATCGAACAGCCGGCTCTGGTTCTGCGGCTCGATGCCGATACCGGTATCGGTCACGCGCCACCGGAGGGTTTGCGCGGTCTCCGTTTCCTGTACCACCTCGGCGGACACCGACACCATGCCGCTTTCGGTGAACTTGATGGCGTTGCTGAGCAGGTTAAACAGGACCTGGCGCAGGCGCACGCTGTCGCCTAGTACCACGGCGGCAACATCCGCCCCCACATGCAGCCGCAGATGCAGGCCTTTCTCATGCGCGCGTGTCGCCAGCACACCGATGGTGCAATCGCAAAGCTCGCGGATATCCAATGGCCGGGATTCAATGTCAATGCGGCCGGCTTCAATCTTCGAGTAGTCCAGGATATCGTCGAGAATCTGGAGCAACGCGCTCGCCGAATCCCCCATCATGCCGACCGTGGCGGATTGTTCCGGCGTCAGGGACGTATGGGAAAGCAGTTCCGCAAGCCCCAGTACGCCGTTCATCGGCGTGCGAATCTCATGGCTCATCATGGCCAGGAAACTATCCTTGGCACGGGATGCCGCCTCCGCGGATTCCTTGGCGCTGGCCAGCGCAGCCGCGCGTTCATGCTCGGCCTGGGTGTCACGCCAATAGCCATTCCAGAGCACGCTGCCGTCGATCTCGATACGGGGCACGGCCTGCAAACGCGTCCAGCGAAACCCTTCCAGCTTGCGCAGGCGCACTTCGTGGTTCAGAACCTGAAGCTCCCGCCGCGCCCTGGCGATGGCGCGACGCAGGGACATCCGGTCATCGGGATGCACACAAGCTTCGATCGTGGGGGGATTGACCGCCAGGGTTTCGGCGTCGACGCCAAACAGATCCGTGGTATTGCCACTCACCCATATCGGTCCCCGGCCTAGGTGGCCCGACTGGCGTGCCTGGAACACCATGATCGGCAGGTAGCGCGTGACGTCGGCCAGACGGCCCTGTGCCTCGCGCGCCTCGAGCTCCGCCTGGCGGATTTCCGTCACATCCACGCCGGTGTTGATCAGTCCCTCGACATTGTTTTCGCCGACAAAGGGCTTGATATAGAGAAGGAAATGCCGCTCCACGCCCTCCTTGTCCTGCAGTTGCAACTGGAGTTGCACCAGCCTGCCTGTGTCGATGGCCCGCTGGCTCGCCTCCTCCACCCGCGCGCTGTTCGCCTCGCCCCAGAAATGTACTTCCGTGGTGGTGTGACCTACGATGTCGGCCCATGACCGCCCCGTGATCCACTCGGAGAATGCGTTCAACCGCAGATACCGGCCGTCCTTGTTACTGACCACAATGGGCAGGGGGATGGCATCCATCAGCGTCGACTGGAAGCGCAACTGGGTCGAAAGCTCCCGTTCGGCCTCGCGACGAATGGAAGCCTCCTTGCGGTACAGGCGCTGGGAACGAAGCAGGATCAGGAGGATGACCATCATCCCGATCAGGATTGGACTCGCCCGCCAGAGCGCATTCAGCCACGACGTTTCCAGCACATAGCTGGTGCCGGCGTAGCGATTCTGGATATCCAGCCGGCGGTCCTCCGGTAGCACGGAGAGTGCGCGATTGATCAATGGCAGCAGTCGCCCGGCTAGCGCGGGGTTGACCGCAAAGCCGCTGTTGAGCATGTGCTCGCCCGAACCGATCACGCGTAGCTTGCCGGCAAAATTGCGTCGCAGTTCGATATCGGTCGAGACGATATCGTCGACATAAGCATCGGCTTTCCCCTGCGCCACCATGTCGAGTCCGGCGTGGACATTCGGGGCGATCACCAGCTTCACGCCCGGTACCTCGTGCCGGGTGAAATCGCCAACCCCGCCAGAGTCGGTGACGACAACTCGCTTTCCGGTGAGGTCGCGCAGGTGTGCGAGCGGCAAGGCCGAGTTTCTGCCCGCCACCACCACTGGAAACGTCGAGTACGGACGGGATACCGGCAAGCCGCGCAGCGTGGGGTCCTCTGGCACCGCTACGGCCATCAGATCGATCTTGCCCTGATGCAGCGCCTCGACGGTCTGCTGGATGTCAGTCGTCGGCTGGCGTCGGAAGCGGACGCCCAGGGTCTCGCCAAGGTAACTCAGATAGTCAATCGCTATGCCGCTGGCGCGGCCACTCTCGTCCAGGTACGTGTAGGGCGCGAGCCCCGCGTCGACACCAACCGTCAAGGTTGGCAACGACTTCAGGAACGCACGCTCCTCGTCGGTCAGGAAGAATTTCTGGGGCTTGTCGGGCGAGGCCACCTGCGAGGTTATCCAGTGTGCCAGCAAGGCAGCGCGGCGAGCTGGATCAATCGCCGCCAGGCCGGCATCGGTCGCGTCACGCAGTTCCGTCGCGTTGGATCGAAACGCAAAGTGAATGGCTCCTGTTGGCTCCCGGTAGCGCGAGAGGACCTTCAGTCCCGCAAACTCAGGTGAAACCATTGCATACTCGGCCACTGGCTGCACGGTGGCGTAGTAGTCGGCCCGCCCGTTCACGATGGCGCGCAATCCATCGGTCGTGTCCTTGATGGGCACCATGCGCGCCTTCGGATAACGCTGGCGCAGAATGCCCTCCATGTAATAACCGGGCTCGATCGCGAAGCGGCCGGTTTGCATGGACGCAAGCAGGTCTTCTTCCAACGCGGCGGACGGACGACCGACCACCACGGCATCACCATCAAAGTATGGCTCGGAGAAGGAGAGGCACCGACGTCGTGCCGGCGTGATGGCAACATTGAGCACCACGTCCACATCGCCCTTGCACAACGCCGCCAGAAGGGCCGTCATGTCGGGATACCCCTTCACGCTGTACGTGATCTGGTGTCCGCGCAGAGCCTCATGAAGGAAATCCATGCCGATGCCTTCGGCCCGCCCGGCATTGAGCATCGTGAACGGAGGCCAGCCGTTGTCGAGCATGCCGACGGTCAGTTTCGCCGGCAGCGCCATGGCGGGCTGCATCAGGCTCAGACCGAGGATCAGGACGGACAGCGTCCAGCGCCGGCATTGGGAGGCGGCGTGGCGAAGTGTCTCTTTCATGAGGTCATGCCCAGGAAGAGGAGCGGGTTGAAGGAATGGATTGAAAATCGTGGGTGTGCTCGACGAAGAAGCGTCGGTCCCTGGCTTTGCATTCAGCGCGTGAGAAACGATTTCGGGGTTCCCACGGATCGGGCCTGGCAAGCGGGTCCGATGGTGGCTAAATGCCTGGTGGATAAAGCCAAATTCTGCGCAGGGGAGCTGTCAATCGGAGGCAGAAATTTCCTAGTTTTGCGGTGAAAAATCCCAATATCCATTTGAATCCCGACCCACATGCTGTGCATGGCATATGCATATGAGTGATTCGTATTTCACCTTGGTACCACCTCTCCGGGTAACATGCCCCTGATCTACGGAGGTGCTAAGCCACCGCGAGAAGGCTGTCTTTTGGTGAAACCTGGGAGTGCTTGATCAATGTCTGAAAACTGGAAATTCGAAACGCGTTCGGTCCACGCGGGATATAGCCCTGACCCTACGACTAAGGCAGTGGCAGTTCCGATCTACCAGACGGCGGCCTACGCCTTCGACAATGCGCAGCATGGCGCGGACCTGTTCGATCTGAAGGTGCCGGGGAATATCTACACCCGGATCATGAACCCGACGACCGACGTGCTCGAGAAGCGGATCGCGGCGCTGGAAGGCGGTGTCGGGGCGCTGGCGGTCGCATCCGGCCAGGCGGCGGTCACCGCGGCGATCCAGACGATCACCGAGGCCGGCGACAATATCGTCGCTTCCTCGGCGCTCTACGGCGGCACCTACAATCTGCTGGCGCATACCATGCCGCAGTTTGGCGTTACGACACGGTTTGCCGATCACCGGTGCCCGGAAAGCTTCGAGGCACTAATCGACGATCGGACCAAGGCTGTGTTTGTGGAGTCGATCGGTAATCCGGCGGGTAACGTGACGGATATCGCGAAGATTGCGGCGATCGCAAAGCGGCATGGTGTGCCAGTCATCGTCGACAATACCGTCGCCACGCCCTATCTCCTTCGGCCGTTCGAGCATGGCGCCGATATCGTCGTTCACTCGCTGACGAAGTACCTCGGCGGTCATGGCACGAGCATTGGCGGAGCCATCGTCGATTCGGGCAAGTTCCCGTGGGCGAAGTACCCCTCTCGCTTTCCGAAGCTCAATACCCCGGATGCCAGCTATCACGGCGTGACGTATACGGAAGCCTTCGGCCCCGCGGCATACATCGGCCGGGCTCGCGTGGTCCCGCTGCGGAACATGGGCGCGGCGCTATCGCCATTCAATGCCTTCCTGATCCTGCAAGGCATCGAAACGCTTGGCCTGCGCATGGATCGGATCAACGACAACACGCTCGCGGTCGCCCGGCATCTTAGCCAGCACGCCAAGGTGGGCTGGGTCAACTACGCGGGGCTCGAGGACAACCAGGACTACGCGCTCGCCAAGAAGTACATGAATGGCAAGGCTTCGGGCCTGCTCACGTTCGGTGTCAAGGCCGCCGATGGCGATGGGCGGGCGGCTGGTGCCCGGTTCCTGGATGCGCTGCAGCTGTTCACGCGCCTGGTGAACATCGGCGATGTGCGGTCGCTGGCCACGCACCCTGCTTCCACGACGCATCGCCAGCTTTCCCCGGAAGAGTTGGCACAGACGGGCGTGGGACTGGATACGGTTCGCCTCTGCGTTGGCATCGAGCACATCGACGACCTGCTGGCTGATATCGACCAGGCGCTGCAGGCGGTATAACCGTCGGCGCTGTCGCGCGGCATTGGTGGGCGGGAAGCCACGCTTCTCCGCCCACTTTCTACTCTTGCCGCCCTGCCCTCAGATCTTGATGCGCAACCGCCCCCAGAACGTCCGTCCCGGTGACATGATTGGCGTGGAGGCGGCGTAGCCGAAGCCGGCGTTGCCGGCGAGGTTCAGATGCTCGGTGTAGGCCTTGTCGAACAGGTTGTCGATGCCGATCGACAACTGCGCGCTCTTGTTGAAGTTGTACTGCGCATTCACCGAGACCACGCCAAAGCCAGCGCTCGGCCCAAAATCCTGACCGACCACATTCCCCTCGTGCAGCGCATAGCGACGCTGCGGCGCCACGACACGCCACAAACCGCCAACCGACCACTCGCGCCACGAGTAATCGGCGCTCAGACGCATCTCGAGTGGCGGAATCTGCGGCAGCGGGGCCCCGCTGTCCACGTTGCGGCCCCAGGCATAGGCGACTGACCCGCCCAGCTTCCAGCTCGCGCTGGGGAACCAGAACGTGCTGATCTCACCGCCCATGATCTGCGCGTTGACATTGCTGGCCTGCGACAGGTTCGCGGTCGCGCCGGAGCCATAGGAGAACAGGATGAAGTTGTTGACGTAGCCGGCGTACGCCGAAATCGAGGCGTCGAGCGTCTTGGTGCGGTAGCGGGCGCCGATGTCGAGCTGGGTGGTCTTCTCGGGCTCAATGCCTGTGAACGCGTTTGTCGACCCAGACGGGCCACGTTTCGGCGAGAACAGCTCCCAGTAGTCAGGAAAGCGCTCGGTGTGCCCGAGTCCCGCGTACCAGGTCATCGGCGTTTCCGCGAGCGTGTGCTCGTAGCGCAGGAAACCGCTCGGCAGCAATTGACTGCGTGTCTCATCCGCGGTGGGATTCGTCATCTTCATCATGCCCATCGACCCACTGACCGTGGCGCGCTCGTCCGTGGCGCCCGAGCGATCCAGCCGCGCCCCGGCAACCACGCGCCGTGCGTCGTTGATCTCCCAGGTCAGTTCGCTGAAGAGACCATAGTTCGAAAGCGACGCCGACGGATTCCACGGCATCGACGACGGGCTCAGCACGCCCATGGCCGAGCGTGTATCGAGGTTATTCGACTGCGCATCGAAGCCCGCCACCCATTGCACGTTCTCACCGAGGTCGAATGTCGCGGCGATGCGACCGCCTGCGGTACGGCGGCGCACGTCCGAAGCCATGGCCATGCTGCCGGGAGGCGGTGTTCGCAAGGTGTAGTTGTCCATGCGATGGTCGGCATCGCTGTAATACACCTCGGCGTCGACGCGGCGAAGGAATTCGCCGATGTTCTGCTTCTTGAAGCGCAACTGGAAACTGTCGCGCTTGAAACGCACGCCGTCCATGCCGCGCCCGGCGTATCGGGCGTTGCCGTCACCGGTGCTGGCGGCGAGCTCGATGAGCGTGTTGGCATCGGGAGTGATGCCCACCGCCGCGTCAGCATTCCACTTGCTCCAGGCCGAAGGCACGGTATTGCCGTTGCCGTCGCGATAGTCCTGGGCGTACGACTTGTTGGCATTCAGGCGCCCGTAGACTTCCGGGGTGCCGGCGGTGACTTCGAGGTTCTCGTCATTGCGGCCATTCGATCCGCCCACCAGACTCGCATCCATGTGCACGCCCGGTTTGTCGAAACGTGGCGCCTCGCGCTCGAACAGCACAGTGCCGGCCGATGCGCCTGGGCCGTAGAGCACGGTCTGCGGGCCCTTGATCACGGTGACCTTGTCGTAGCTCTCCGGGGCGATGTACGAGGTGGGCGGGTCCATCCGGCCGGGACATGCGCCCAGGCTCGGCGCACCGTTGGCCAGCATATTGAGTCTGGACCCGAACATGCCGCGCAGGACGGGGTCGCCATTGCTGCCGCCATTGCGGATCGCGGTGAACCCGGGCACGGTTTTCAGGTAATCGGCGCCGTCGCTCGCGGGCAAAGGCTGTCGCGGCGCCTTGGGGTCCGTCACGACCACGATCGGGATATTGAGGGGACTCGCGGAGACCTCGACAGTCGGCAGGACAACTTCGGCCGCAGCGTCGTTGCTGGTGTGCTCGGCATGTTCCGTGTGCTCAGCGGCACGGCTGGCAAAGGGTGCGCAGGCAACGAGCGACAGCACCAGGACCGATGCGCGATGCGAATAGCGATCGCGATCGAACGGGGACAGCGCGCAGGCACGCTGGATTTTGTTTGGGGTAAGCATTTGAACAGCGCAATGACACCCACCCGCTCGTGATGACATCGCGAGCGAGGGCGTGATAAGAATCAGAAGGACGGTTTAGGCGTGTTCAGATGCTGAAAGGCGGCGCGCGCGATGGGCGGCGCAGGTAGCGCTGGTGCCGCACCCCTGCGGGCAGGCGGGGCAGCACGGCAGCGGCCGTGACGACGATCGCCGAAGCGGTGTCGATCGACGTGGCTGCCAGCGCAGGCAATTGCGCGAGCAGGCCGCAATAGCCGCAGTGCTTGAAGTGCGCGGCGAACGAATCCTCGAGCGAAGCCTCATTCTGGCCGCCGCTCTGGTGCCCGGCCGCGCTGCAGACCGTATCGACGGGCAGCTTTGCGCCGCTCACAAGCGTCGACGCGAGCGGCATGAGCGTGGCCAGCAGAATGGCGAGAATCCCCAGCCAGGCAGTGCGAAGAGACGACTGTCGGCGCATCAGGAAAACTCGAAGCGGTGGTGTTTCGTACGACGGTGCATGTCCAGCTGCGGCGACAAGTCACCGACTACGGAAGGCGCGAGCGATATGCTCGCAAGGCTGATTGTTAGATGGCAAGGCGATGCAAACCTGAGCATCCCGTGTGCAATCAGCCGCCGTCCTGAATGATGTGGAGTCGCGACTATACCGGCCTTGACCTGCATCAGTGCCACGATATCGGATGGATGCGACCCCTTGTCGCATCCGGCAGATCCTAGGCACTCAGCGGGCTGACATGAGGGCGCAGGCGCTGTTCGCGATGCGCCAGACGCTTGCCATCAGTGACCGGCGAATTTTCATCCATTGAAAATTTCGGCCGATTGATTGACGCCGTTTCCGGCTGCTTCCTACCATGTGCCGCATAGAGTTTCCGTCGATGAAACCAATGCCTGCAAACAGGAGACAGCCGATGATCACCTTCCCGCGCCAGCGCCTGCTGGCCGCCGTCCTGCCCCTTCTCTGCATCGCGGCCAGCGCTCCGGCCGGTGCCACCGAAGCGTTCCCGACCAAGCCGATCCGGCTCGTGGTGCCGTTCACCCCGGGGGGCACGACCGACATCCTCGCGCGCCTGATCGCGCAGAAGTCGGGCGAAGTGCTCGGGCAGTCGGTCATCGTCGACAATCGGCCCGGCGCGGGCGGCAATATCGGCGCCGAGGCGGTCGCGCGCGCGACGCCAGACGGCTACACGCTGCTGATGGGCACGCTTGGCACGCAGGTCACGAACCAGTTTATCTACGCCCGGATGCCGTATGAGAGCGCGAAGGACTTCGCGCCCGTCACGCTGGTCGCCAATTCCCCGAACGTGTTGCTGGTCAACAGCACGCTGCCCGCGAACTCAGTCGGCGAGCTGATTGCGCTGGCCAAGCGGGAGCCCGGCAAGATCAACTACGCGTCGACCAGTACCGGGGGCTCCCCTCACCTTTCGGGCGAACTGCTCAACGCGATGGCTGGTACCACCATGCAGCACGTACCCTACAAGGGTGCTGCCCCCGCGATGACCGACCTGCTTGCGGGACAGGTCAACCTGATGTTCGACAACCTGCCTTCCGCGCTTGCGCAGATCCAGGCCGGCAAGGTCAAGGCGCTCGCGGTGACCAGCATCAAGCGGGCATCGGTACTGCCAAACGTGCCGACGGTGCGCGAATCCGGGTTGCCCGGATACGAAGTCAATTCGTGGTTCGGCCTGCTGGCGCCAGCGGGCACGCCGCCGGAGCGCGTGCGCCAGCTCCAGCAGGCGGTCGACAAGGCGCTGGCGATGCCTGACGTGCGCAAACGCATCGAGCAGCTTGGTGCCGAACCGGGCGGCGAAGGCTCCGCCGCGTTTGCCGCCGAAATCAAGGCTGATACCGAAAAATGGTCGCGCGTGATCAAGAGCGCCGGCATCAAGGCGCAATGAGCGGCACGCCCCTCGCGCCATCGTCAAACCAGGACACTTGAAGTCATGACCCAGAAGACTACGCTTCGCATCGGCTCCGGATCTGGCTGGTGGGGAGACCGGGTCGAGCCGGCGGAACGGTCCGCGCGTCTCGGCAAGCTCGACTACCTCTGCTTTGAAACCATGGCCGAGGCAACGGTATCGGCCGCACAGGTGCGCAAGCGGCGCGATCCCGCGTTTGGCGGCTACGACACGTATCTGGACGACCGGATGCGTGCGGTGTTGCCCCACTGCATTGCCAATGGCACACGCATTATCAGCAACCAGGGTTGGATTCACCCGCTTGGCGCGGCCAGGCGCGTAGCGGAACTGTGCGAGGAACTCGGCCTGTCCGGCGTGAAGATTGCCGCCGTCACCACGACCGATCTCACGGGCAGTATCTGCGAACTCGACCTCACGTTGTTCGAAACCGGCGCCCCTGTATCGACGCTGCGGGAGACGCTGATCAGCGCGGAGCCGTACGAGGGCGCGGGCCCGATCGTCGAGGCACTGCGAGCTGGCGCGCAAATCGTAATCACCGGGCGGGTTGCCGATCCGTCATTGTTCCTGGCGCCGATGATCCATCATTTCGGCTGGCAGCCGGACGACGTCGCCCTGCTGGCGCGGGGCAGCGCCATCGGCCATCTGCTCGAATGCGGCGCACAGGTGACCGGCGGGTACTTCGGCGATCCGGGCTACAAGGACGTGCCCGAGCCGTGGAACCTCGCATTTCCGATCGCCGAGGTGGAGGCCGATGGCAGCGCCGTGATCGCGAAGGTGGCGGGCAGCGGTGGCCGCATCGACTTGCAAACGGTCAAGGAGCAGATGTTTTATGAAGTTCACGATCCGCGGCGCTATATCACGCCGGATGTCATCGTGGATTTCTCGACAGCCGTGCTGGAGCAGGTTGGCCCCGACCGCGTGCGCATCAGCGGCGTGAGCGGCCTGCCGCGTACCGATACGCTCAAGGTGTCGCTGGGCTGCACCGAAGGGCATATCGGCGAGGACATGTTCTTCTATGCCGGCCCGGGATGCCTGGAAAAGGCGAAGCTGGCAAAGCGCATTCTCGAGGAGCGTTTTGCCATGGCAGCCTTGCAGGCCGACGAACTGCGTATCGACTTCCTCGGCGTCAATGCCGTGCACGGCGTGGCATCGCCAGAACCGGCGTGCGAGCCTAACGAGATCGCGGTACGTGTGGCGGCCCGTACCCGCACGAAGGAAGAAGCGGCCAAGGTGGGGCGGGAAATCGACAGCATGGCTGTTTGCGGACTGGCCTCCACTGGCAAGCGCGTGCCCCATCAGGACCGCACGCGCGAGATTATCGGCGTGTGGTCGGCCCTGGTGCCGCGCGCGCTGATCCAGTCGCGGGTCCAGTTCGTCTGACCCTGACAACCTGATCGGGAGACATCATCATGCGCGTTCCGCTGCGCCGCCTCGCCCACAGCCGCTCCGGCGACAAGGGCAATACCTCGAACACGGCCGTCATTGCCTACGCGCCGGAGTTCTATCCGCATATCAAGCAGCAACTGACGGCCGACGCGTTCAAGGCGCACTATGGCGCGTTGATCACGGGGCTGGTCACGAGGTTTGACGTGGATGGCCTGCAGGTCCTCAACTTCGTGGCCGAGGGCGCGCTCGGTGGTGGGGTGTCCCGCAGCCTGGCAATCGACAACTACGGCAAGGCCTTGGCCAGCGCGGTGCTGCGCTTCGAGGTGGAGATTCCGGATGCGCTGGCCCCCCTGCTTCGCGGGCCGGCACGCTGAGTGCCCCCTGCGGGCACTACGGCGCGCGTCCATGCGCTGGTGATGCGGCGCGCTTCCTGTCGTAGCAGGCGTGCCATGGCGGCCTCACGGCTGCGGATGCGGGTACTCAGGGCCGCCACGCTTAACGCGCCGATGGGCCAGCCGTCGTAGTCGAGGATCGGCACGGCGATACCGCCCATCCCCTCCACCACCCAATCCAGAAACAGCACGTAGCCGCGCGCGCACGCGGCGTCCGCCTCGGCAGCAATGGATGCCGCATCGAGCTGCGGGTAGTTGGCCAGCTTGCGGGCCGTTTGCTGCAGGCGTCGCGCGCGCTCGGCCGGTGGCAGCCAAGCCAGCACCGCCAGACTGCCCGCGCCAACCCCGAGTGGGCGCCGAGTGCCCACCGTCACGTAGTTCGCGTGAACGGGATACGTGCCCGTGATCACCTCCGAACACACGGCTTCTCCACGGCTGGTTTCTGTCAGCACCGCCGTATCGCCGAACGCGTCCTGGAGCCGTTCCAGAGCGGGTCGCGCAAGCTGGCGCAGGTCCACACGCCGCTGCCCGACATCCGCAAGCTGGAACACCTCCGGGCCGATGCCATAGTGACGCCTGGCATCGCGGGTGGCGAAGCCCTCCTGCACCAGCAGGTCGAGCAGGCGCGACGTGGTGGCCGGGTCCAGGCCCGTCGCGCGTGCTACGTCGCTCATGCGTCGCACTTCGGGGTCGGAGAGCGCCCGCAGCACGGCAAGCGCGCGCTGGACCGGGGAGGATCGCGTCGCCATGATGCGATGGGCCTAGCGGGCCGCCATGGCGTCACCCATGCGCTCAGCCATGGTGCGACGATTGCAGCGTGTCGCGCTTGATCTTCTTTGCCAGCGACCACTTGTGGACTTCAGTCGGGCCGTCGTAGATCCGGAACGCACGCAACTCGCGGAAGGCCTGGTCGACGATAGTGTCGCGGGAAACGCCATTGCCGCCCAGAATCTGCACGCAGCGGTCCGCCACACGGAACAGCGCCTCGGAGACGGCCACCTTCGCCATCGAGCTTTCCGTCGTGCCAGCCGAGCCGGTGTCGAGCACACCCGCGCACCAGTCGATCATCAGCGCCGCCTGCTGCAGGTCGATCAGGTTATCGGCCAGCATGAAGCCCACGCCCTCGTGGTCGATCAGCAGCTTGCCGAACGCTTTGCGCGTGGTGGCATAGGCCCGCGCGATCTCGTCCGCGCGCGTGACCGTGCCGAACCAGCGCATGCAGTGAGAAAGCCGGGCCGGTGACAGCCGTACCTGCGCATAGCGGAACCCTTCGTTGACCTCGCCCAGCACCTGATCGGCCGGCAGGCGCAATCCATCGATGAGCACTTGCGCGTGGCCGCCGGGCATCGAACTGTCGATTGTGTCGATCACGCGCTCGGTGCGGATGGCGGGATGCGGAAGGTCGACCAGAAACATGGTGGCTTGCGCGCGCTCGCCGTCGCCGGTACGCGCCATCACGATGCCCACCCGGGCACCCTCGGCGCCGGTGATGAACTTCTTGCGACCGTTGAGTACCCAGTCGTTGCCGTCGCGTACTGCCGTGGTGCTCAGCATCGAGGGGTCCGATCCCGCCCCGCCCTCTTCCGCCGGTTCGGTCATGAAGAACGCCGAGCGTGCCTCGCCGCGCACCAGTGGCTCAAGAAACCGCGCCTTCTGCGCGGCGGTGGCCACCTTGCCGAGCAGGAACATGTTGCCCTCGTCGGGCGCCATGGTGTTGACGGCGACCGGACCAAGCGGCGACAGGCCCGAGCGCTTGAGCACGGCGGCGGTCTCGAGTTGGCTCAGGTGCCCGCCGTCGGGCAGGATGTGGGGCGTCATGATGCCAGCGGCACGTGCCTTGGCGCGAAGCTCCAGCACCAGTTCCTCGGTGGGGCCGTGAGCGCTGCAGCGCGGATCTTGTTCGTACGGCGCGACCACGTCGCGCACGAAGCGCTCGACGCGATCCGCGATGTCGCGGCTGCGTTCGGTGGGACAGGGTGTGAACATGAATGCCATTCCTCTCAAAGTGTATTGACCAGATGCCCGCCGTCGACCGGCAGCACAGCGCCCGTCATGTAGCGCGAGGCATCGGATGCCAGCAGCAACAGCGGGCCGTCGAGATCATCGGGCTGCCCCAACCGGCGCTGCGGAATGCGTTGGATGAGCGCCTTGCCGGCATCGGTCTGCCAGAAGTCGTGATTGATTTCAGTATCGATGTATCCGGGCGCGAGGGCATTCACGCGAATGCCGTGGCGTGCCCATTCCAGCGCCAGTGTCCGCGTCAGTTGCACGACGCCTGCCTTGGACACGGCATAGGACACGACTCCGCCCGCTTGCCGCAGTCCGAGAATCGACGCCACGTTGATGATGCTCCCGCCGCCGCGTTCGCGCATCCCCGAGGCCAGCGCCTGCGCCATGAAGAACATGCCCTTGAGGTTGGTGTCCAGCACCACGTCCCAGTCTTCTTCGGAATGTTTGAGGGCAGCGCCCTCGCGAACCAGCCCGGCGTTGTTGACCAGGATGTCGATGGGGCCCGCTTCTTCCACCATCGCCGCGCGCGACGATGCGCTGGTGACGTCGAGCGCCACGCAACGGGCGCGGCCATACGGCTCCAGCTGTTTCGCGACCGATTGCAGCGCATCCACTCGCCGTGCCGCAAGCACCACTTCCGCGCCGTGCGCGGCCAGCCGTTGCGCAAAATGCGCGCCGAGCCCGCTCGAGGCGCCGGTGACCAGCGCCCGCTTGCCGTCCAGTCCGAGCAGTGTCTCCTTCATCCCCTGTCTCCTTCCGATTGCATAGTAGGGGCAAATTGTAGGATGATTTCATCCCATGTCAATGGATGGGGCGGCTCTCCTGCCGGTATTGCCACAACCTTTCCGCTAGAATCGCGCCCTGTGCCACATCCGACCTTTCCATCCCACGCCATGTCGATCGATTCGCCCGCCACCGCAGGCCCAGCAAGCCGCAGCGCATCGGACTCGGTGTTCTTCGGGATCATGAATGGCCTGGAACTCGGCACGTTTGTGCCTGGCCAGCGGCTGGTGGAAACCGATCTTGTCGAGCAATTCGGCGTGGGGCGGAATTCCGTGCGCGAAGCGCTGCAGCGGCTGGCTGCGGAGGGCATTGTCGACCTGCCGCGCCATCGCGGCGCGATCATCCGGCGCCTGAGCCTGCAGGAGACACTCGACGTGCTCGATGTGGCGGAGCGCATGACTGGCCTGCTCGCGCGCGCCGCCACGCGGGGAAGCAGTGACCGGACACTGGCGCAGGCGCTGCGCGCATCGGTGCAGGCGCTCGTGGCCGCCGAAAAGGCCCACGACGGCGAAGCGTTCTCCACCGCGAGGCGTCATTTCTATCGCACGCTGCTGGATATGGGCGATAACCGCGAATTGCGCCGGCTCTTTCCCACTATCCAGATGCCGATCGTCCATGCGCAGCATCGGCTGGCGTCATTGCGGCAGATGCGGCTGGATGACTACAAACGTATCGCCACGGCCGTGCAGGCGGGCGAACCCGACGCCGCCGAAGCTGCTGGCGCCGCGCACGTGCAGAACGTGCGTGGCGCGATCCTGGGTCAGTAGCACTGGCGGCTCCGGACGATTCGCCGAATGAAGAAGTCGCAGATCGACCGACTGGACTGGGACCGCAGATCACGCCGTCGGTGGCGGTGAACTCAGCCCGCCGGCGAAGGGGTTGCGTGACAGGGCTACGCTAGAATCGAATCCCGCCCCCTGCCTCACCGCCAGCCTCGATCCATATGCCTTCCGAAAGCTCGCCCGCAGATCGTGCATTGGCCCATGTCGCCGGGCAATGCGGCGGCAGTCCCATCGATCCGACCTGGCGGGTCACGCTGAATTTCCATCCGGACCGGATGTTTGAGGGGCGACCGCTGCTGGCGGCAATGGCTGACGATGGCGTCTATCGATCCCAGTTCGAAACCGGCACGAGCAATGGCGGCTTGACCGCGTATCCCGGCGGGGACCGATGGCATTGGGAGAGCCGGATCTTCGGACGGGCCTATGACACGGCCTCGCCGTCCGATCGGCCACGCTATGGCGCGCTCAATATCGAACGCGCTGGGGCAGGCGCCGCGCCACGTTTTGGCTCGGCGCACCTGCGGCTTACCGCCGGGGTGCTGGCCCGCGCCACGTTCTGTCACCCGGACAGCGTCTACGAGCCGACGCATTTTGGGGTGGCTGATCGCTTTGCGCTGGCGGAACGGCTGGCATCCGTCGCAGGCCACGATGATCCGCTTGACCATTATGTGGAAGCACATGTTCATGGCCCCGTGCTGCTCGCACAGGACGTCGAGGCTATCGTGCTCGATCCCTCATATCGCAATACCGAGGTCGAGGCCCTCGCGCACGCATTGCCCTGTCGCGTCGAATGGCATGCCGGATTTCTCGCGGATGCGGATCAACTGACCCGTGACATCGCCTACCGCGGCGAGGCCGTAGCCGAACTCGCGGCGTCACTGGCGGGCAATGGCATCTTGACGCCCGCGCGCATTGGCGAAGCGGCGCGCGCGGGTCGCCACGATCCGCAGATGCTCAAGAAAGCCTGGCACTGCCTGGCGCGTTTCGGCAACCGCAATCGGCCGTAAGCCATAAGCCATAAGCCGCAAGCCCTTGAAGGCATCGGCCAGATGGTGACTGTCCCTCCGGGGGATAAGGCCTGGAGATCACGAAGGCTCCTTTCGGCAAGCTGCCTTTTCGGCACGGCGAATTCCCGATGACGACCCCGGTGAGACATCGCCGAGAGCCCATGAGTGGCATGGGGGGTTTTTAGCGAACGTTTACAAATTGTGACATCCCCAATACAATTCGGCTGTAAACAATAATGATTCGCACTTAATACCTCGATTTGTCGTGTATTAGACACCTTATCGGGGGCAAGCCGCCTCTTGTTTTTCCTCTTCCCTCCCATCGTCATGTCAGCCCACGCCACATCGCGTGTACGCTTGGTCGCGTACGCGTGTGCCCTTTGCTGCTCCGGATTTGCAGCCTCCCAGTCCGCATCTGCCCAGAGCACGGATAACCCGCCGTCCGCGAAACCCACGGAGGCGACGTTGCCGACGGCCGTGGTCACGGCCGATTCGCCGATGCAGACCAAGGAACTGCCGTCATACAAGTTCGTGGCGCCATTGCTGGACACGCCGCGCTCGGTGACGGTCATCCCCGAGGAGGTCATCAAGCAGACCAACGCGACAACATTCGCCGAAGCACTGAAGACGGTGCCCGGCGTCACGTTCCTGGGTGGCGATGCCGCGGCGAATCCGTCCGCGGATCGCCCCGTGATCCGTGGCTTCGAATCGCGCAACTCGATCTTCGTCGATGGCATGCGCGACTCTGGCGTGCAAAACCGTGAGACGTTTGCCGTCGAGCAGATCAGCGTGGTCAAGGGGCCGGACTCGGTGTACGCGGGCCGTGGCGCGGTGGGCGGTAGCATCGACATCGTGACCAAGATGCCCCGTCTCGACGATTTCACGAATGCCAGCCTTGGCCTGGGCACCGAAGCCTACAAGCGCGCGACCGTGGATATGAACCGCAAGATCAATGACGAGACCGCGGTACGTCTGAACGTGATGGGATACGACGCCAACCAGCCCGGCCGCAACAACGTCTACAGCAAGCGCTGGGGCGTGTCGCCGTCGGTGGCGTTCGGCCTGAACTCGCCCACCACGGTGTACGTGAGCTACTACCACCTGAACAGCTACGACATGCCGGACTTCAGCGTGCCGTTCCGATCGACCGGTGGCACGCCTGGCGCGAACAGCGGCATCGAGCGCTCGCAGTTCTATGGCCTGAGCAACCGGGACTACCGCCGGGGCCAGACCGATACGGGCGAGATCCGCGTCGAACATCGCCTCGACGAGAACTGGAAGCTGCGCAATACCACCATGTTCGGCCGCTCGACACTGGACTATGTGGCCACCAATCCGCAGTTCCTCAGCACCAATCCGAACATCCTGCAACTGCAGGCCAAGAGCGGCAAGTACGCGACCAATAGCGTGGCGAACCAGACCGAGGTCTCGGGCAAGGCCACGCTGTTCGGCATGGAACACAGCCTGTCCGCCGGGATGGAATTCAGCTGGGAACGCAGCACGTACGAGGGCTACCTCGTGAGCGACAACGCCGGCAACAATATTCGCTCGGGCGGGCCATGCACGGTCGCCTACAACTGCACGCCCATTGGCGGATGGAATTCCAACGCACCGTGGACCGGCAGCATCGTGCTGAATGGCGACAAGGGATTCCCGGGCGCGCCGACCTACACGCATACCAACGTGGCATCGGCCTATCTCTTCGACAGCATCAAGCTCAGCGAGCGCTGGCTGTTCAATGCCGGCACGCGATTCGACCGCTTCGATGTCTCCTCCACGCAGGCAGGCGCGCCAGACCTGAACAATATCTCGAACCTGTTCAGCTACCAGCTTGGCCTGGTGTTCAAGCCGGTGCAGACGGTCAGCCTGTACGCTTCGTATGGCACGTCGGCCAATCCGCCGGGCGCGAATAGCGGTCTGGGTGGCGGCACCGACCAGATCACCGCGACCAACCAGAACCTGTCGCCGGAACGCAGCCGCAATATCGAAGTGGGCGCCAAGTGGGATGTGCTGGACCGCCGCCTCTCGCTGACTTCCGCGCTGTTCCAGACCGACAAGACCAACGCGCGCGTCAGCGATGGCCTGGGTGGCACGGTCAACGCTGGCAGCCAGCGCGTGCGCGGCGCCGAACTCGGCTTTGCCGGCAACCTGACCAACCAGTGGCGCGTGTTCGGCGGCTATTCGTACCTGGACGCGATCACGACCGACGCCGGCCCGGCGAACCCGACCGCCTCGGGCCTGCCGATGGTGATGGTGCCCAAGCACAATTTCGTGCTGTGGACCTACTACGACGTGCTGCCCAAGCTGTCGATCGGTGGTGGCGCCACGTTCTCGAGCCTGACCTACGCGTCCGTCACGGCGACCACGCGCAAGTGGACGCCGGGGTACGCCCGCTTCGATGCCGTTGCGACGTATCGCCTCGACAAGACCATGGACCTGCAGTTGAACTTGCAGAACATCTTCGACAAGAAGTACTACTCGTCGGCCTACCCGATCTACGCCACGTGGGCACCGGGGCGCTCGGCAGTGCTGACCCTCAACGTCCACATGTAAGCTGCCCTTCACGGCTTGCTTCGCCAGTCGTCTCCGCCTGACCCGCAATGGATTCAGGCGGAGGCCCTGGCCGCGAGGTGCGCGGCATAGAACGCGCAGGCCAGGAAGAACGCCGCGCACAGGCCATAGCCGAGGGGAAAGCTGGTCAGGTTCCACACGTTGACGCGCCAGTTCACGAAGCTTAGCCGGCCCTGCGACAAGCGAACGGCCGTCATGATGTACATCGCCGGCACGATGCATAGCGGCAGCGCCTGATAGCGGTGCTGCCGGAACAGCAGCCAGGACGCCCAGCCGATCAGGATCGGCGTCCAGAGAAACAACAGGCAATCGGCCGGATCGACCGGCACCGGGGCGCGGATCATCAGGACCGATACCCCGACGAGCGATACCAGCGACCAGCCTGCCAGGAACAGGATCAGCAGATTGGTGTGCCACTTGCGGGGGTGCATGGGGGTGACTTCGTCGTCTGGAAACCTGCCCGCATGATGAAAGGTCGCCGTGAAGGCGTCTACTGTGACTAGTCACAGTGCCCAGGTTCTTATGTCCCCGTCCCCGTCCCCGTACCTGTAGCTGTAGCTGTAGCTGTAGCTGTGGCTGTGGTTTCCGGCCTCCAGTCCCCGCCCAGCGCCAGCAACAACGCCACGCGCTGATCAAGGTGATCGGCCTCCACGTTCACGAGATCCATCTCGGCCGCCACCAGCGTCTGCCGCTGCTGCTGCAGACTCCGTGTGTCCGACGCGCCGATCGTCACGCGTGTTTCCTCTCGCTGCACCAGCACCCGACGCTCGTTCACGCGCTCGCGGAGTTGCCTGGTGCGTTCGGCATAGCCAGACTCTGCCCGTAGCCCGGTTTCGACCTCGCCCAGTGCCCGCAGCGCACTGTTGCCATAGGCGATCAGTGCCGCCTTCTGCTCTGCCGTGTAGTAGTCCACACGGGCCTTCAGCTCGCCACCCATGAAGATCGGGGCAAAGAAGGCACCGTTCAGACCCTTGACCGGGCTACCGGCCTGATTGAGCAGGAACACATCGCTGCGGATACCGGTAACGGCTGCGCTGATCGAGATGCGTGGCAGACGTGCCGCTTCCGCCGATTGCCGCATATCGAACGCCGCCGCAACGCGATGCGCGGCGGCAGTCAGGTCGGGGCGACGCTCGACCACATTCGCCGGCAGGCTCGCGTTCGGCGCGGGCGGCATGGCAGGCAGGGTCGGCGCCGTCGCGATGTCTCCGGCCGGGTAGCGGCCCAGCAGCAGTTCCAGCGCCTGCGCGGCCTGGCTCCTGGCCAGTGCGGTCTTCTCGATGCCGTCGCGCTGTGCGTGCAGGGTGTTCCTGGCTTCCAGCAGGTCGGTCTCCGGCGCAATGCCGATGGTCACCCGTTGGCCGACGATTCGCACCAGCTCCTCCTGAATGGTGGCGGATTGCCGCAACCGGTCTTCGAGCACGGTGTATCGGATCAGCGAGAACCATGCCTTGGCAGTGGTCGCCGCAATCACGCGCTGCGCCCAGAGATAGTCGTCCTGTGTGGCGGCGTACTGCGATTCGGCCGAGCGGGACTCCGCGCGAATGCGCCCCCAGAGGTCCACCTCCCAGCTTGCGCCGATGGAGAGGATCTGCGTTTCCGAGTTGCCCGCCCTGCCCTTCACGCCAGCGCTTGGCAGCAGCCCGCTCCGTGCGATGGCAACGAGCGCCTGCGCCTGCTGCACACGCGCCTCCGCAAGTCGCAGATCGCCGTTGTGCGCGATGGCTTCCCGCACGAGCCGTTGCAGTTCGGCATCGTCGAACGCGGCAAGCCAGCCATCGGCGACAGCGTCGCCCGAGGTCGGGTTCGCCCACCCGGCCCGCCCTTCGAGCGAGGGAACGGTTTGTTGGCGAAGGTCCTCGCCCTTTGGCGGGGTCTGCAGGGCGCACCCGGCAAGCATGGCAACCGGCAGCGCCAGCAGCAGGGACTTCTTGATCTGAGATGACGACATAAGCTTGTCTCCCGTGGCCTAGTGCAGCTTGAACACGAGGTAGTTCAGCTTGGAACTGACGCGCAGGAAGACCATGCGGATGATATGGAACATCTCCATGCGCTCCGTGTAGATCGCGCCAGCACCCACCGCGCCGACGGGTAGCGTCAGTCCGCTCGATTCGTCGCGGAGCGCAAGCTTGACCGCGAACCGGTTCGGCACCACATCCGTGGCCCCGGTGTTCGGAATCATGCCGCCCTGTGCGAACTGGCCTTGCGACTGGGCCCAGACGATCGAATCGACGCGGGCCTTGATGATTTCGCCCGGGGCCGTTGGCAGGTAGATTTCAGCGAGATCGCCCGTTTTGACGTTGTAGAGCTCGTTCTGATGATAGAAGGCCAGGACCTCCTGCTGATCCTCCACGAAGCTGAATGCCGGGGAGAACGGGAACGGCACGAGCATAGTGCCGACGCGCACCTGCAAGTTCACGACGCGGCCGTCCGACGGCGCCCGATAGACCGTCTGCTCCAGTTCCCAGCGGGCGTTCTCGAGCATGACTTCGGTCTCGGCGCGCTTGGCGCGCGCGGTGGCGATCGCGACAAACTCTCCCTGGCTTTTGGCCGATAGCTTCTGCCGGGCCTCTTCCTCCGCGGCCTGGGCACTGAGCAGATCGCCTTCCAGTTCATGCTCGCGAGCGCTGGCTTCCTCACGGTCGAACTTCGACCCGGCACCGGCGGAAAGCAGCGCATCGTGCTCGCTGACCCGCCTGCGGGCCAGCGACAGCCTGGCCTGAACGGCACTCACCCGCCCCGCAGCGCCACGCACCGATTCACTTAGCTGACGTGCCGCCGCTTCGGCTTCGGCGAGCGCCGCATCGTCGGCCATCAGCCTGCCTTCGAGCTGCCTGACCGACGCCTGATATGGCGTTGGATCGATACGCAGCAGCACGTCGCCCTTCTTGTAGCTTCGGTTGCCTTCGGCCGGCAGTTCGACAATGCGGCCCCTCACTTGCGGCACCACCTGCAGGACCTTGCCGACCACCCGCACGTCATGCGAGGACGGCGCCACCACGTTCAGCGTCAGGACCAGCACCGTCATCGCCACCACCGGGATGGTGACCACGATCACCATGGTCGGGGTGTTCCACGGCAGCCACTTGAACTTGAAGAAGACCAGCCAGACGGCCAGCGCGTAGACACCGAGTATCAGCGCATCCATTCAGATCGGCTCCTTTCCGGCGCGAATCTCGCCGGGCGCTTCAGTGTCTTCCGGCGCCTGGTCGGTGCCGTAGGCCGCCCGGTAGAACACGGGCTTGGTATGGGCCCACAGCCAGGCCAGCGGCCACAGCAGGCCCCCGAAAAACAGAGAAAGCAGGCATAGCGAATGGATCGCCTCCTTCTGCGGATGCCGCTTGCGATGCGCAATCTTCTCGGGCCAGATATGCAGCATCCAGAACAGGTAGATCCCCGCCATCGGCACGAAGATCAGTACCACCCAGGAAATGGCATTCGCCACGGTCTCCAGGGTCTTGCCACGGAGCGCGGACGCAAAAGCAGGTTCGGTCGATGCAAGCAGGAGAATGCCTGCCAACAGATAGGGGCGCAGTTTCATCGAATCGTCTTGTTGTCTGAAGCTCGAAAGCTCGGGCGCGATGCGCCGACCGGTCAGTTGCCGGAGGCGTTGTCACGCGGCGCGTCCCGGCTGGCATCTTCGTGCGCGTGCCGGGGCGGCTGGTTGGCGGGGAGGTAGGGGGCCTCACCTTCATCGCCCTCTGATGTGTCGTTTGCGTAGAGCAGGTTGTACTTGCTGCCGGCGGGCGCATCGGAGGCATGGCAGCCAGCGGGTTTCGCGGCCACTCCGGCGCCCTGGCATACGTGCGACCAGTCAGGCAATGCTGGCGATGCCATGTCGCTCGCGAGTTGCGCATAAGCATGGCCAGCGCCCGCGATCAGCAGCGCAATACCAAAGACCCGGACGGCCGGACGGCAGTGATTGATCATGTCTGGAGGTTCGTTCGGAAGAAGCGCACACCTTAGGGGCGACGTGCCGATCTCGGCTATCAAAGAACTTAGAAAGTGCGTGGGCGCGACATTGACTGGACACCGGTGCCGCGCTGTTTTTCTAATTTCTTTGATAGTCGTGGCGTGGTGGTACGGCCTACCCTGTGCGCCGTCGTAACTCGCTCGGGTGTAGCCCAGGTTCCCCCCGATATGCAGCGCCCAATGAATGCTTTCCGCTCGATCGCCACGCGCCTGATGGCCGTGGCAGCCATCGGCGCCCTGTCCGCGTGCGCAGTGCCAACCGCCGAAACCCTGAGCCCGTTCCAGGAGCCCTGGCCCTGGACCAAGGTCGTGCTCGTCAATCGCACCAATCACGACGTGCTGGCCGTGCACGCCGGCCAGTGTGAGACCGGACCCGCACCCCGCCAATCGCAATCGATGCCAGCCTATTGCTTCCTCGGCAAGAAGCCGGAAGCGCCCATTGCCATTACGTGGAGCGACAGCGACACTGGCGCGCCGCACACTACCGCCGTGGCGCTGCCGCCCTTGTGGCGCGAGAAGCCTGGACCCGATGACCTCACGACGGGCTATCTGTGCGTGCTGTTGCGCGAGGATGCGCGCCCAAGCATGACCATCGTTGCCACGCCGGAAGCGTGCGCGGTGCTCTAGCACGAACCACGTGCCTTCCCGATGCATCGACGCGGCGTATCGCCGTATCGATGCATCGCCCTGCCTGACACACATGTAGTCACGGTAGCGTCATCTTCGGTCCTTAGGCTTGCGGGGCTTTCAAAGCACCCCAGACATTCCTCATGCCAAGGACCCCATGCAACGTATGCGTTTGATCCGGGCGCTGCTGGTCGCCAGCCTGGTGGCCATCGGCACTGTCGCCTGCGGCGGTAACGATGACAGCCCGCCAGCCAGCTCGCCTCAGCAGCCTGTCTCGCCCCCTCAGCAGCCCTCTACACCCGACGGCGCTCCCAACCCCACCGAGCCGGCCAAGCCGGACATGCGCTGCGCGCCCTGAACGCGCGCACGGCTCAACCCTCACTCGATGACATGATGAATTCGCGCCGCAAGTTCTTGCAGGCCAGCACCGGTGCCGCCTTTTCCGCCGCCGCCCTCGCTGCATTTCCGCCGAGCATCCGCCGTGCGCTGGCGATTCCCGCCAGCAACGTCACGGGAACGATCAACGACGTTCAGCACGTGGTGATCCTGATGCAGGAAAACCGCTCGTTCGACCACTACTTCGGCACGCTCAACGGTGTGCGTGGCTTCGGTGACCGGATCACGATTCCGATGCCCAATGGCCGCAAGGTCTGGCAGCAGGAGCGCGCTAACGGCACCGTCATCACGCCCTACCACCTCGATGGCACGGCCAACAACGCCCAACGCACGTCGGGCACGCCGCACGCGTGGGCGGACAGCCAGCAGGCCTGGGACAACGGTCGCATGTCCCGCTGGCCAGTGGCCAAAACCGACACGTCGATGGGCTACTTCAAGGAGCAAGAGATCCCGTACCAGTTCGCGCTGGCCAATGCCTTCACGATCTGCGACGCATATCACTGCTCGATGCACACCGGCACCGACGCGAACCGCTCGTTCCATATCTCGGGGACCAACGGCGCGACGCCGCAGAACGTGGCTTTCGTCAACAACGAGTGGGATGCGATCAATGGCGTGCCGGCCGACGCAAACATCGGCTATACGTGGAAGACCTATGCCGAGCGGCTGGAAGAAGCCGGCGTGAGCTGGATCAGCTACCAGAACATGCCCGACGAATGGGGCGACAACATGCTTGGCGCGTTCCAGACGTTCCGGCGCGCGAACCTGGCATCGGGCTTTCCGGTCTCCAGCGGCGGCTCGCCGGGCAAGCCCTACACCAATACCGGCCAGGCAGTGCCGTATCACGCCTATGACGCCGCCACCGACAATACCGCCAATCCGCTGTACAAGGGCGTGGCGAACACGCTGCCGGGCGACAAGCCGGACCAGTATTTGGACGCTTTCAGGAAGGCGGTTCTCGACAACAAGCTGCCGCAGGTGTCGTGGATCAACGCACCGTCGATCTACTGCGAACATCCGTCGCCATCCAGCCCAGTGCAAGGCGCGTGGTTCCTGCAGGAGGTACTGGACGCCCTGACTGCGAATCCGGACGTCTGGAGCAAGACCGTTCTGCTGATCAACTTTGATGAGAACGACGGCTACTTCGACCATGTGCCCTCGCCGTCGGCACCGTCGAAGAACCCGGATGGCACCTATGCGGGCAAGACCACGCTGGCGGATGCGGACCTGACCGCCGAGTACTTCACGCAAGGCGCGCCGGCCGGCAGCACGGGCCAGCCCGCGCCGGATGGCCGCGTCTTCGGCCCCGGTCCGCGGGTGCCGCTTTATGTGATCTCGCCGTGGAGCCGCGGCGGGTGGGTCAATTCGCAGGTGTTCGATCATACGTCGGTGCTGCGCTTCCTTGAGGCCCGATTCGGCGTGCGCGAGCCGAACATCAGCCCGTTCCGCCGCGCGGTCTGCGGCGACCTGACCAGCGCGTTCAACTTCAAGACGCCGAACAACGAGCCCATGCCCACGCTGGGCGGCCGCACCACGCGAGAGCTTGCCGACAAGCTGCGCGCGGACCAGCAGAAGCTGCAGCAGGTGCCGGTGCCACGCGACATGCAGTTGCCGCTGCAGGCCGCCGGTGCGCGTCCGTCGCGGGCCTTGCCGTATGAGCTGCATACCAGCGCGCGTTGCCGTGCTTCCGGTCAGGTCGAACTGGTATTCGCGAACTCGGGCACGCAGGCTGCCGTCTTCCACGTGTACGACGGTTTCAAGCTTGATCGCATCCCGCGCCGCTATGCCATCGAGGCGGGCAAGACCTTGTCGGACACCTGGGACGCCGCACGTGACAACTTCGGCAAGTACGACCTATGGGTGCTGGGCCCGAACGGCTTCCATCGGCATTTCAAGGGCGACCTGAACCGCCTGACCGGCACGCAGGCCGCGCCGGAAGTCCGCGTGTGCTACGACGTAGCCAATGGCAATGTCTACGTGGACCTGATGAACAAGGGCGGCCAGCCGTGCGTGTTCACCGTGACGCCAGTGGCCTACCGCCAGGACGGTCCGTGGACCGCGAATGTGGCCGCCGGCGCCAGCACCACCCAGCACTGGGAGCTGCAGGCCAGCGGGCAGTGGTATGACTTCGCCGTGACGTGCAGCAGTGATGCGTCGTTCTATCGCCGCTTCTCTGGCCGTGTGGAGACTGGCAAGCACGCCACCAGCGATCCGGCCATGAGCGAGGCGTAACGCGTCGACAAGCGGTGGTCCGTAAGCCGCCGCTTGCCAACGCACGCCGCCGCGCCAGTTACTGCACCGAGTACCCGCGGCCCGTCATGCAGGCGCGCCACGCTTGCCAGTACGACGTCACGGCCCAGCCATTGTTCGCCTGAATCTGCGCACTGGTGGCTACCGCCTGACGGCGTTGCTGGCGATGCGCCACGCCACCGGCGATTGTCCCTGCCGCCGCACCCGCCGCGGCGCCCTTCCCCGCGTCACCGGCGATCGCACCCACGACCGCACCCGCGGCAGCGCCACCGGCCGCGCCGCGCACGCGCTCGCCACCGGGCACGATGACCGGCACCGGCGAGCTTGCGATCTGGAGCGGATCAATGCCTGTCTGCTGTCTTGCCCAGCTATAGCACGCGCCATCGTCGTTGCTCTGCTGATAGGACGATTGCCCTCTCGCCGGATAGGCGATGGGTTTCTGCGGGATCATCTGCGCGCGCGCCAGGCCGGGTAGCGCGCCTGATATCAGAACGATTGCCGTACACGCGGCCAGCGCGAAGTCTGGACGATTGCTCATGAACTCTCCTGATCAGGTGCCGGGTTCGGGCCGTCGGGGGGGCGTCGAGGGAGTCTTGACGCTGCACGCCTCAAATCCGAAAGTCGCGCCATCCTGCGGCAATCCACCACGCCCGTTCCAGGCTGAAAGAAAAAATGCCCGCCGGGGGGCGGGCAAACTGCGAGGTCTTGCTTGGGGAAGTACCCAAAACGGGTGGCAGCAAGAGGAGGCCGTCACCCGTCCCCTTAATAGTGGCGTCGCGGCGACGGGGTCACAATCATAGAAATTAGAAAGTGATCAGCCGATGGGGGCAGCCGATGTGTTCAACCGATGTGGTCAACCCATGTGGTCAACCCATGGGCAAGCGCTGGTGCCTTTGCCGGATCAGTCTGAGTTGCGTGGCGAGGTACTCGGACTGGAGCGCGATTTCTTCGTTCCAGCCAGGCGCATCGGCAACGTAGCCGCGCAGGTCTTCGCACAGTTCGGCCAGTTGCGAACGACCGAGCACCGCCAGCCCTCCCGAGATCCGATGCAGCAGGCGCGTTAGCGCTGCCAGGTCCTGCGTCGCGAGGATTTCGTCAAGGTCATCGAGATCAGCCTGGGTCTGCGCGAGGAACGCCTCGACATGGGGCCCGGGAATCCGGGGCAGTTCCGGGAGCCCCTCGTCATTGGGCGCGTCGTTGCCCTGGCCATCGCGGGGCCATTCGGCGCGTGCAAGAACCGAGGCGAGCATGGCAAGCGAGACAGGCTTGGTCAGATAGCCCGTGAAGCCCTTGGCCTGCCCGGCGGCAACGTCCTCTGGCCGCGCGCTTGCGCTGACGGCATAGACCGGAATGTCGATGCTGGCCTGCCGTATCTCGCGCAATAGATCGAAGCCGCTCATGCCGGGCATGTCGATATCGGTCAGCACGGCATCCACCCGATGCTCCGCGAGCGCCGCCATGGCTTCGGTGCCGTCGCCGGTGGCAATTACCCTGGCACCGAGCGCGAGAAGCTGGTCCCGCAGTAGATCGCGGTTCAGCAAATTGTCCTCGGCAATCAGCAACAGACGGCCAGCCAGTGGCGACAGCAATTGACCCGTACCCCCGTCATCGTCAGACGTGACCGGGTGGAGGCCAGTGATGACCGCGCACGCAGCCGCATGGATACCGACAAGACTGTAGGCGGACACCTCGCGCCCGCCATCGGGTCGCACCGTGGCCACCACCGGGCCCAACTGCTTCAGCCAGACGATCGAAGCCGGCCTTGGCCACCAGGCCAGCACCCGATCCGGATCGAAGCCGTCGGCGACCAGCAGACAGTCATAGCTCTCCGCGTCGACCGGGCGGTCCAGATCCATCCTGGCCGATGGCTGGCAGGTGCCCCAGTCGATCTGGTTGAGCATTCCCTCCAGGCATTCGGGTTCGCGCGACAGCACCAGCGTGCGGCTCGGCGGCAGGCCCGGCCGTGCCATTGGCGCTGCGTCGGCGATGCGTGGCGGCACGCAAACCGTCACACGCGTGCCCACGCCCAGAATGCTGTCGAGCGAGATACGCCCGCCCATCCGTTCCGCAAGCCGCGAGCAGATGGACAGTCCGAGCCCGGTTCCACGGGCCTGGGCGAGCCGATTGTCAGCCACCTGTGAGAACGGCTGGAACAGGCGGTCCTTGTACTCGTCCGGAATGCCGATGCCGGTATCGGCGACGATGATTTCCAATGCCCCATCTGCCCAGCGCGCGCGCAGAACTACCTTGCCGGCCTGCGTGAACTTGAACGCATTGCCAAGCAGGTTGTTGACGATCTGGGTCAGCCGCACGGGATCAAGGTCGAGCCGCGCGGGGATGTCCCGGCCGTACACCGTGATGAAGCGCAAGCCGCGCCCGGCGGCCAGCGGCGCATGGGCGACGGCGATACGCGAGAGCAAATCGGTCACGGCTATCGGTTGCGGCTCGATGCTTAGTTCGCCCACGTCGATTCGGGAAAAATCGAGCACGTCGTTGACGATCTGCAGCAACCCTTCGGCCGATACCTGCATGGCGCCGACCCGTGTCCGTTGATCCGGCGGCAGTGGGCCTCTGGCAACGAGTTCCATGTTGCCCAGCAGCGAGGCAAGCGGTGTCCGTATCTCGTGGCTCATCGATGCGAAGAACGCCACCCGGGCGCTGGCGGCAGCGTCGCTGGCAAGGCGGGCTTGGTGCAGCAGCCGCTGGGCACGCGCTGCTTCGGCATAGGTGCCGGTCAGGAAGCGATAGTTCCAGTAGCGGTACATCGCAAACAGCAAGGCGAGCAGCGCGCCGGCGATCGCGCCAATCACCATCAGTTCGTCGGCCATGCCCTGAAGCTGATGCCCGATCGGGAGCGCGAAGATCAGGTGGCCGACGTCGGATACGAGCGGCGGCCGGCGCAGCGCCCAGCCGTAGCCGGGGACCCAGTGGAACATGCCGTCCGCCTTCGACTCCAGCCGGGCGTCGAGCCGTTGCGCGTTGGTCCGGGCAGCGGCCGGCACCAGCGGCGCACCGACGCCGTCGAACACGATCGGTTCCGGGATCGGAAGGTTGGGCCCGGCATCGCGCAGCAGCACGTGCAGCGGGATACGAGTGAGCGCGATCGCGTAAAGCTGGCTACCCTTCGCCACCAGCGATGCGCCAACCATCTCCGGATCGGCGCCCGGTGCACTGCCGGGTACCCCGAACCATTCGACACGCTTTTCCCGGGCCGCCTGCAGGACATCGATATCGCGATCACGAAAGCTGGTGAGGACCGTTTGCGTGATGGCCCCCGGAGACATCGGTGGCAACACCGTCTGCGATGCCGCGCCCGATGCATCTGGGGCTTCATAGCGATACGTAGCGCCGCTGCCGATCGAGATCATCTCGATCGAGGGCCGCTGGCTGGCGGCGAGCAATGCGCGGACGGACTGGTCGCAGCTTTGCTGCAGCACGTCGTCGGATGGTGCGGACGCATCCACCTTCGCGCAGAGACCGGTTCGCCCTCCCGTTGCAACGGGAAGCGTGCCGTTGGCACGCAGTTCCAGAATCAGGTTGCTCGCGGCCAGCGTGCTCCGGCGCTCCAGTACCGCATCGACCACGCCCTGCTCGTACAGGCGGGTCATTTGCTCCTGGGCGCGCAGCGAGCCATTGAATCGCACGAGCACGGCTGTCGAGGCAATGGCAACGACCAGCAGCCCCAGAAGCAGCACCACCATCGAGAATACGCGGCGTTCCCGCTGGAGATTGCGTTTGACGGCGCGGAGGTCTGGCGGCGCAGGCCGGGTCGAGTCTGCGTCCGGGTTCCGGTTCGGCTCGACGGTGTCCGGTGTCATGTCAGGCCGTTGTCGCGCGCGTACGTGACGAGGTCGGCGTTACTGGTGATGTTCAGCTTGCGCATGGCCGAACGCTTCTGCGTTGCCACCGTGGCCAGCGTGCGATGGAGGTATCCGGCAATTTCGGTCAGTGGGCTGCCAGCGGCGAACATCCGCACCACTTCGATTTCCTTGGGCGAGAGCGGGCTGATACCGCCGCCGGCCATTGCGCCGGCACTTGCCATCCTCGCCGAGATACCTGGCGACAGGCGCAGCCCATTTCCGGAAACCGCATCCATGCAGATCTGCCTCAGGATGGCCGGCTCCTCGTCCTTGCCCACGATGCCCGCGACGCCTGATTCCTGTATGCGCGTGAGCAGGCCGCCGTTGGTCAGCATGGTGAAGACGACGATCGGCGTGTCGGGGCCGGACTGGCGCAGCCGCTGGATCAGGCGAAGGCCATCATCGTTGCCTTCGGAACGGCCCATTGTGAAATCCGTAACAATGAGATCGGGCCGATGTGCTTCCACAGCCGCGAAAAGCTCTCCGCCGGACGCGCACATCGCGGCAATCTGGACGGTCGGAATCTCGGTAAGGGTGGATTTGACGGCTAGCTGAATCGCCGGGTGATCATCCGCGATCACGACGGAGATGGTGTCTGGTGGCATGTACGTTGGGTTTTTCCGCACCCCGGACAAGATCCGGGAGGGTTTCTGCGTCTACAACATGCGGGAGCGCGGTCCGGTTCGGCACCTCGCCCACATGGGGCTCCCGATTTTACCAAGTGGCGGGTGCGCCCATTTGATGGATGGGGGCAGTCGCTTGACCATTCGTCCCACACCTGGCGCTGGCGCGTTTTGCACGATTCTGTCGCGCATTGTCAGGCAGTGGACCCGCCAGGGCAGGACAATCGCGTTCAAACCGCCGGCTCGATGGCACCGGCAATGGGCCGCTAATGGGCCGCGCGGTGGGCGATTCACAGGAGACATCAAGATGGCAAAGGCTGTTCGTTTCTACGAGACCGGTGGTCCCGAAGTCCTGAAGTTCGAGAACGTCGAAGTCGGAGACCCGGGTCCCGGTCAGGCGCGGGTGCGGCACACCTATATCGCCGTGAACTTCATCGACATCTACTTCCGCACCGGCCACTACCCGCTGGAGCTGCCGAACGGACTGGGCTCCGACGCTGTGGGCGTAGTCGAGGCGGTGGGTCCCGGCGTGACCGATATTCGCGTTGGTGACCGCGTCGGATACCTGCTCGGGCCGCAGGGCGCTTACTCGGACGTGCGCGTGATGCCTGCCGACGTGCTGATTCCGCTGCCGGATGGCATTGCCGACCGCACGGCCGCCACGCTGATGATGAAAGGCATGACCGCGCAGTACCTGTTCCGCCAGGTCTATCCCCTCAAGGGTGGCGAGACGATCCTCTATCACGCCGCAGCCGGCGGCGTGGGTCTGATTGCCTGCCAGTGGGCGCGCGCGCTTGGCGTGACGATGATCGGCACCGTCAGCTCCGACGAAAAGGCCGAGATCGCCAAGGCCAATGGCTGCACACATACCATCGTCACCTCGCGGGAGAACATCGCCGAGCGCGTCAAGGCGCTCACCGATGGCAAGGGTGTGCCGGTGGTGTTCGATTCCATCGGCAAATCCACGCTCGAGGCGTCGCTCGACAGCTTGCAGGTGCGCGGCACGCTGGTGAGCAATGGCACGACCTCGGGCCCGGTCGAGATCGACAGCCGGGTGATCGCCCGCAAGGGTTCGCTCTGGGTCACGCGCCCGGCCATGATCCACTACGCCACGCCGCGCTCCCACATGCTGGCGATGGCGGCGGAGGTGTTCGACATGGTCATGGCGGGCAAGATCCACAACGAGCCCCGCCAGACGTTCGCTCTGGCAGAGGCTGCGCTGGCCCACCAGGCGCTGGAATCGCGCCAGACCAGTGGCGCCACGGTGCTGGTGCCGTAGCCGTACGGGGTGGCGTCCGGCGTTTGCCACGCCACCCAACACGGCCTTCAGGTGTGCTCAAATTGAGGCTCGGGCGGCAGGATGCCCGAGCCTTCCTGTCTGGTCAGGATGCAAACAATGACAGCCCCCTCCATCCAGCAATTCAGACTCGTCCGCAGCGCCAGCCTGAACGGCTACATCGAACTGGTGAAGTCGCTCGGGTACGATCCGCGCGCGTTCCTGCGGGGCGTGGGGCTGTCGGCCCGGCTGCTCGAGAATCCCGAGACATTGATCCCCAGCCCCGCCGTGCGCGAATTGCTCGAAGTCACCGCGCAGGTCACCGGCGTGGAAGACTTTGCATTGCGCCTGGCGGCGCGGCGCACGTTCTCCAACCTCGGGCCAATCAGCCTGGTGCTCAAGGAAGCCGCCACGCCGCGTGAGGCGCTGGACACGCTCTGCCGCTATCTGAAGTTGCTTAGCGCCGCGCTGATCACGCGCGTGGAGGACGTTGGCGACGCGGTGATCATCCGCGAGGATCTGCTGCCCACCCCCGGGCTGTCGTCTCGTCAGGCGCTGGAACTGGCGATGGGCGTGACCTTCCGCATGTTGCGCGAGCTGATTGGCCCCCGGTGGCGCCCGCAGCAGGTCTGCTTCATGCACCGTCCGCCGGCCGATCTGTCCCCATACCGTGCGTTCTTCGGGCGCAACCCGATGTTCAACCAACCGTTCAACGGCATGGTCTGCGCGGCGGCCGACCTGAGCATGTCACGGATGCCCGATGACCCCGGCGTGGCACGCTTCGCGCGCGATTACCTGGAGGCGGCGCTGCGGCACCGCGAGATCGGCATCCGAGACTCCTGCCGCGAACTGGTCCAGGCGCTGCTTCCCGGCGGGCGCTGTACCGCCGATCAGGTGGCACGTCATCTGGGTGTCGATCGCCGCACCTTGCACCGCTACCTGAGCGCCGAAGGCCTGACGTTTTCGACCCTGCTCCACGAGGTGCGGTCCGAACTGGTCATGCGCCACCTGCTGGAAAGCGATCTGCCGATGGGGGAAGTGGCGGGCCTGCTAGGATTCTCGGCACAGAGCAGCTTCAGCCACTGGTTCCAGACCGTATTCGGGTGCAGTGCCACAGACTGGCGCAGGGTCCAATCCGCGCAGCCCGGGAAGTCAGGGAAATCCGGGCAGTCCGCTGCCGCAACCGGCCGACGGGCGCCTTCGCGCGTCTGATGCGCGCCTGACGTACCCCAGCGCGCGAAAGGGCCGCCCTGCCCCTTCGCGCCGTCCGTCTTACTCCGGCACGAAGTGAATCGAATGCAGCAGCTTGCCCTGCCGTTCATACGATTCGCGCACGTCGCTGGCAAGCTCCTCCATCGACGCCTGCGAGCCGGGTTCCATGCCGAGTTCCTCGATCTTCTTGCGCAGCGTGGGCGATTGCAACGCCTTGAGCGTGGCGTCGCGGAGCTTTGTCGTCACGGCCGCCGGCACGCCCGGCGCGGACCAGAGGCCCATCCAGCCGACTTCCTGCAGGTCCGGATAGCCCAGTTCGGCGAACGTGGGCACGTCGGGCAACGCGTTGATCCGGCGTGGGTAGGCAATGGCGAAGGCCCGCAGCTTGCCCGCCCGGATGAACGGCAGAGACGTGGCCGGGGCATCGAACATCAGTGGCACGTGGCCGCCCATTACGTCCTGCAGCGCTGGCGGCGATCCCTTGTAGCTCACGGTGCCCGTCTGCAGCCCGGCCAGGCGATTGAACTGCACGCCGATGGTCTGGCCGCGCAGGCCGATACCGAAGTTCGCGTAGTCGACCTTGCCCGGGTTGGCCTTGATGTACGTGACCAGTTCGCCGAGATTTTTCGCGGGCAGGCTCGGATTGCCGACCAGGATCAGGCCCTGCCGCGACAACTGCGCTATCGGCACGATGTCCTTGAACGGATCGTAGGACACCTTGATGGCCTGCGGTACTTCGGCGGCAATACCTTTCTGGATCAGCAGGAACGTGTAGCCGTCGCGTGGCGAAGACAGCATGCCCTGGACGGCGATGGTGCCGGCCGCGCCCGACTTGTAGTCGACGATGACAGGCTGGCCGAGCGGCTTCTGCAGCTCCTGCGCGAACAGGCGCGCCAGGATGTCGGCCGTGCCTCCGGGCGGCGCGCCTACCAGGATGCGCACGGGCTTGGTAGGCCATTCGCCCGCCTGGGCCGCGTGGGCCGTCTGGGCAGACAGCATCGGCGCCAGCACCATCGCGAGGCTCGCGATGACTAGCCGGCGGCGGATTGCAGGTGGCGTGGTGGTGGCGTGAGTCGTGCCTGCACGATTCGGTGCAGGCAGGTGGGGGCCTGGGTTGCGCATGTCTCGCTCCGGATGGATGAAAGCGTCGGGTGGAGTTGTTGGCGGGATCGCATTCTTCGATGCCACGGGGCAGCCCGTGCCAGCCTTGGGACGGATTCTGTGGCGTCACTCCCCCGGGTGCTTGGCAATGCGCGACAGAGTCATGCCGATCGCGCCACTGGCACGTCGGGGCGGTCGCGCCGGAACCGGTCGCCATGCCAGGCCTGGGTATGTCCCGCGCATGTCCCACAAAAGCAAATGTCTGTCCCAGATAAGCAAGCGGCGGCCGGGAATGCTCCAGATACTCAAAGGGCAGGCTTGCAAAGCCACCGCGGCAATCATCCCCACCAAAAACCAACACCCTGGAGACACACCATGAACTTCCTCGACGGTCACCTCTTCCCCGAGAATCAGCCGCCCCTGATCATCACCGCCGCGCCCTACGCGCCGGGCTGGCTGCCCGAGGACTTCCCCGAGGAGATCCCGGTCAGCATGGAAGCGCAGATTCAGAAGGCGGTGGATTGCTACAACGCGGGCGCCACGGTGCTGCATCTGCACGTGCGCGAACTGGACGGCAAGGGCAGCAAGCGCCTGTCCAAGTTCAACGAGCTGATTGCCGGCGTGCGCAAGGCGGTGCCGGAAATGATCATCCAGGTCGGCGGATCGATCTCGTTCGCGCCAGAGGACGAAGGTCAGGCCGCAAAATGGCTCTCAGACGACACGCGCCACATGCTGGCCGATCTCGAACCCACGCCGGATCAGGTTACGGTGACGGTGAACACGTCGCAGATGAACGTCACCGACCAGGCTGAAGACGCCGATTTCAAGGGCACGTCGCGCGAGCGGGCCGCCATCTTCAACGCGTACAAGGAGATGACGGTGCCCGCGCAGCCGGGCTGGGTGGAAGAACACGTGCGCCGCCTGACCGCCAAGGGCATCCAGAGCGCCTTCCAGTGCTACAACCTCAACAGCTTCGAGTCCGTGGAGCGATTGATGCGCCGGGGCTTCTACAAGGGGCCGCTGGTCATGAACTGGGTGGCTATCGCCGGTGGCATGGACACGCCGAGCGTCTACAGCCTGGCCAATTTCATCCGTGCCGTGCCTGATGGCGCGGTGGTGACGGTGGAGAGCAACGTGCGCAACGTGCTGCCGGTCAACATGATGGGCATTTCCATGGGCCTGCACGTGCGCTGCGGCACCGAGGACTGCCTGTGGAACCAGTCGCGCACCGAGAAAATGAGCACCGTAAAGCAGATCGAACAACTCGTGCGGATCTCGCGCGAATTTGGCCGCGAGATCGCCACGGCCAAGCAGGCGCGCCAGATCAGCCGCATTGGCGAGTTCTACGATACCGTCGAGGAATCGCTGCAGGCCAACGGTTTTGCCCCCAACCGCAACGGCGGAAACCAGGGCTTCCTGCGCAAAACGGCCTGAGCGGCCTGAGCCGGTCACTGTTTCCCGCGTCGACCGAGTGAAGCCCCGGCAAAGGGGCTGGAGCCGGATCAGGGCAATCCCGTCTTGTCCGGTTCCCCGAATCATCAGATAACACTTGCCGCTTCTCCGCCCCCGTGATGCCATGAGTACTCTGATTCGCAGTGCCCTCCTCGTCAAATTCTCCGAAGTGTCCCGCACCGTTGGCATCGACGCCGACCGGCTGATCCAGCATGTCGGTGGCGACAGATCCTGCATGTTCTCGCCGGATCTGCACGTGCCGGAACCGTGGCTCGCCCGGATGCTGGAAAGCAGCGAGCAGGCCGGCCAAGGCGCATCGGCGTCGATCGGCTTGCTGATGGCGGAAACCTGGCGGATGTCGGATTTCGGCCCGATCAGTCTGCTACTGCAGCATCAGCCCACGCTGCGCCACGCACTGGGCCAGCTAGAGACCTACCGTCATCTGCTCAGCGAATCCGTCGCGGTCCATGTGGAGGAGTTCGACGATATCGCCATCGTCCACCAGCAGGTCATTACCGAGCGGCCTAATCCTGGCCGTCAGCCGGTGGAACTGTCGGTCGGCGCGTTGCAGAGCCTGATGAAGTCGATGCTCGGTGGTCACTGGAAGCCGCGTAGCGTTCATTTCTCTCATGCCGCGCCGGCGAGCCTGCATGTGCACCAGCGCCTGTTCGGCACGCGGGTTGAGTTCGGCTGCGACTTCGATGGCATCACGATCGACCGGCATGACCTCGATCGGCCCAATCCGCTCGGCGACGTCAATCTGGCCCGCTATGCCAAGGAGTTTCTCGACGAGCGTCCGCATGGCAAGCAGGCGTCCACGGCATCCAACGTGCGCCGGGCCATTCAGTTGCTGCTGCCGCGTGGGCGCAGTGGCATCGAACAGGTCGGCCAGCAACTCGGCATGAGTTCGCGCACGCTACAGCGGCGGCTGGAGCAGGAAGGCGTCGAGTTCTCCACGCTGCTCGGCGAGGTGCGCAGGGGGCTGGCCAACCGCTATCTGGGAGACCAGCGGTACCCGGTGTCGCAGGTGGCCACGTTGCTCGGTTTCTCCGAGGTCAGCACGTTCTCGCGCTGGTTCGCCGCGCAGTTCGGTGTGTCCCCGACACGCTGGAGGGCGGGCCAGCCCGCGTGAGCGGCCGGCCCTGCGCTGTTCGGTTGGGCTCGGTTGGGCGCGGATCAGAACGGACGATCGCCCTTGATTGTGGCTCGCTCCATCCGGCGTGGCGCAGGCCAGTAGTCGCTCACGGCATAGTGCTGCGTGGAGACGTTGTCCCACAGCGCCACGCTGTTCGGCTTCCAGCGGAAGCGGACCTGATACTCGGGAATCGCCGCCTGGCTGATGAGGTAGTTGAGCAGCAGGCTCGCACCTGGGGTCTTGTCCTGCCCGAAGCGCACGTTTTCCGGGGTGTGGTAGTTAATGAAGTGCGTTGAGAACGGCCCGACGTACAGGATCTTCTCGCCGGTTTCGGGGTGCGTCCGGACCACGGGGTGGTCCACCAGCGGGTTCTTTCGCACCAGTTCCTCGCGCTCTTCGGTCGTCATGATCGCGCCAAAGGAATGCTCGATACCATGCTTGGCTCGCAGGCCGGCGATCTTTACCTTGATGTCCTCGGGCAGGTGCTTGTAGGCCTCTACCATGTTGACCCATATGGTGTCGCCACCGACATCGGGGCAGGAAATGCAGCGCAGCACCGCACCTTTGGGTGGACAGGCGCGCCACGAGGCATCGGTGTGGTACGTGTTCTCGAAGTGGTCCCGCTTCTCGCTCTTGTAGATCTCGATCAGGCCAGGATGCTCGGGCACCGAGTTCGCGACCGGGTGATCTTCCAGATCGCCAAAGCGCTTGGCGAACGCCACGTGGTCGGCCCGCGAGATGTCCTGATCGCGGAAGAACAGCACGCGGTGTTTGAGCAGGAGCGCCTTGATTTCAGCGAAGAGCGTATCGTCGCGCGCAACATCGGCGATACTCACACCCGCCAGTTCGGCGCCGATCGAGCATGTGAGGGGATTGACTTGCATGATTTCATTCCTTGGGCGTTGTGGATTGAGGGCGGCCACGTCAGAAGCCGTGGTGCGGGCAATCCGGAAACACCCGCGCGCCGTCTGGAAATGATTGTGGCCAACCGCGATGCCTGCTGCTTGACCCATCGCGCCATGACTTGGCGGACCATGCCAATCGCCCGCGCGCGGCGTCTGTGCAAGGCCCGGAATGTGAAGACTGTCGGATTTTGATTTTTTCGAGTGAACGTATTGACGCTTGCGCAGTCAATCTGGTCCCACTCGTGACACCAGAACAATGAAGAAGTTAGTGATTTCCCTGATCCTGGGGATGGCGCCCGTGCTTGCTGGCGCCGCAGGTATGGCGGACTTTTCCCAATGCCGCCAGTTCTTTGCCCACAGCGCGCCACCGAGAGTCACCGCCACGTCCGACCTGAAGTTACGGCCGCTCTGCTATGACGCATTCGCGGTCATGCACTCGGGCCGCAGCAAGACGCCGGTCTACGTCGCAGAGCGATTATCGAGATCCCAGCTTGTCGATGCCCGCGATGAAAAGCGGACCAACCAGTTCTTCGCCGACGCGCGATTACCGCGAGCCGAACGCGCCGAGCTGGACGACTACCGCGGCAGCGGATGGGATCGTGGTCACCTGGCGCCGGCAGGCGATCAGCCCACTGCGCAGGCCATGGCGCAATCGTTCAGCCTGGCCAACATGACGCCACAGGCGCCAAAGAACAACCGCGAGGCGTGGAGTTCGATCGAATCGGCTACGCGCAAGTACGCCATGCGGGCCAAGGGCGATGTCTACGTGATCTCTGGCCCCGTATTCTCCGATCGCCCCCAAACCATCGGCGCGGGCCGCGTCTGGGTGCCCAGCTACTACTTCAAGCTGGTCTACGACCCCACCACGAATCGCGCCTGGGCGCACTGGATTGCGAACACCAACGAGGCTCGCCCTTCGAAGCCGATCAGCTATCACGAACTGGTGAAACGTACCGGCATCGAATTCCTACCGGGCCTGATGCCCGGTGAAAACACGACTGCCACTGCGCCGGAGTTGCGGGCGGAATCGACCACACGTGGCAACCGTGAGCCGAAGCGCGAGCCGAAGCGCGAGGGCGAGGATCTTGGCCAGGCGCTCAGATCGCTGATTCAGCCCATCGCGCAGGATTTTGAGCGGATCATGCACACCTTGCTGCGGTGGTGGGCTCAGCTACGACACATCATGGCCTGATCGTCCGATCGTCACCGCGTTCATGTTGCCGGCGCATCGGCGCCGATGGATTCCAGGGCCAGCGACTGCACCGCCTCATCCACGCTGAGTTCATGCAGGGCGCCGAGCGGCAGCGTATCGTCCGCCGAGCGCGTCAATACGTCCAGCGCAGGCGGTTTCAGACGGACCAGCAACAGTCGGCGGCCACGGCTGGCTACCCCCGCGGCGAACGTACGCAAGGCCTCGATCGTCGAACCATCCAGGTCAGGCGTTTCCTCCAGGCTGATGATCACGGTGTGCACGGCGCCCTGCTCCGCCTCGGCCAGGTGCCGCACGCGCAGCAGAATGCGTTCCACATTGGCGAAGAACAGCGGCGCTTCGGGCCGCGCGATCAGCAAGCCGGGAGGAATCGTGGCTTCGGGATGCTTGGAGACATCCACGTAGTTGTGGCTCGTGCCCAGTCGGCCCAACTGGCTGACCCGAGGTTCGGAAAAATTGCGGAGCGTGAGCAGCAGGCTTACCACGATGCCGGCCAGCAGGCCATCCAGCACGCCAAGCAGCAACACCGCCACACACGCCGCCACCACCAGCAGGCGGTCGCGCTGCCATGACCAATAGGGCCGGAACACGCTCAGTCGCAGCGTATGGCTGACTGCGTAGGCCACGATGGCGGCCAGCACCGGTTCCGGGGTCAGCGCCAGCTGCGGCAGCAACAGCGCGACGATCACGGCGACGACCACGGCCGCGCACCATCCCGCCAGCCGGGACGTTGCCCCGGCCGCTTCGTTGGCCGAAGTGGCCGAGTAACCGGCGCCCACCGGCATACCATGCAACAGCCCGGAGCCGAGGTTCGCGAAGCCGAGCGCGAGCAGGTCGCGGTCCGCCGACGTGCTGTCGCCGTGCTTGAGCGCGAAACTCCGGATCGAACTGTAGGATTCCGCATAGAGGATCAGCACCAGCGCGAAGGCCAGTTCGCCGAGCCTGAGCCACTGGCTGCGCGACAGGTCGGGAATCGAGAACGACAGATCCGCCAGATCGATCGTGCCGACCTGCCCGATCCCGAAGTGATGCAGGTCCACCCCATGCGAGGCGGCAATGCCGAGCACGATTACCACCAGCGGGCCGGGGACGTTCTTCCAGCGCGACATGCCGAACAGCAACGCCAGCGCAACCAGCGCGACGATGAGCGCATTCACGTTCCAGGCCGAGAGCTGCCCCAGCATTTCGTAGGTGAAGCGCGGCAGATCGTTGTGCGCGGGGTGCACGCCCACCACGCTGGCCAGTTGCTTGAGGATGATGGTGATGGCCAGGCCGAACGTAAATCCGCGCAGCACCGGCTTGGCAATGAATTCGGTGATGCCGCCCAGCTTGGCCAGCCCGGCCAGCATCAGGAAGAAGCCGCTCAGGATCACCAGCCCCGCCGCCAGTAACAGCCGCTGTGCGGGGTCCGCGCCGGACATGGAAAGCGTGATGGCGGCCAGCACCGCTGCGGAGGACGACGTGGCCGAAACCACCGCGAACCGGCTGGTGCCTGCGAGACCGTAGACCACCAGGCCCACCAGCAGGCCGATCAGGCCGGCCTGCGGTGGCAAATTGGCGATGCCGGCGTACGCCACCGCTTCGGGTAGCAGCAGGCCGGCTATCGAACAGCCGGCAACCAGGTCGCGCAGGCGGCTGCCGTCGCGCGCGCTGTCGGTCGGGTGCGTCGAATCGGTCGTGGTCACGATTCCCTTTGTTGTTTTTCCCGCGGGTGCGTATCTGACGCATGGTAGCCCCATGCGCCCGGCAAGTCAGGCCCCTCTTTTTTCCATCCTCATGGCGCCTTTCGCCCGGCCATGTGATGCAGATAGGCCAGCAGGTCCTTCAGGTCGGCATCGGACAGGGTTCTCTGGTCGATCGACGACATGCGCGAGCCCGGCCACCAGCGTAGCGATTGCGGGTCGCGGATCAGCGCGCTCAACTTTTCGTCGCCCAGGTACTCCACGGCGCTGTTCGGCACGTTCAGGTCCGGCCCCAGCGTGGCGTCGCCCATTCGGTTCATCGAGTGGCAGGAAAAACAGACTCGCTGGAAGGTGGCGAAGCCACGCACCACCGGGCTGTCGGCTGGCAGGTCCGCCGCCGGCCGGATGGCGGCGAAGCGCTCGGCCGGCGATACGGTCACGTCGATCCGGACGATGCTGTAGGTCCAGAGACTTTCGTTGATCTCGCTGCTCTCGCTGATCTTGTTATGGGCGTGCCCCTTTGGCACGGTCCAGATCAGCCGGAACGGCCCGATGTCCTGCCCTTTGAGCTTCGGCCACGGCGCAGCCGGATTTTCCACAGCGAGCCACGCGCGCGGGGTATCTGCGCCATCGGCAATCAGCAGCCGCACCGGCAGGTGGGAAATATACCCGTCGCTGGCAGCGGTCGTGGCTGTGGCATCGGCGGCAACCGGCAAGCCGTGCAACAGCGCCGCCAGCGGGATGGCCTTGAAGGTCAGGCGCCGCTTGAGGTTGTCATCGTCCACGGTTACCGACACAAGACGGCGATCCTTGAGCAGTTCCTGGCGTGTCCAGCTTCGCTCCTGCGGGCCGGACACGATGGTCAGTGTGGCGGGGTCGGCTGCGCCTGCGGCTCCGGCTGGGCCGGTCAGAAGCATCAGGGCGCAACCGAGTGTGCCGGCGAGCTTGGCGAACCAGGGGGGCATGGGGTCTCCGGGGGGCGAATTGTCAGTTGGGCGGTGTCGGGAGTCTAGCGTATGGCGGCGTGCTGGAGTGCTGTGCACGCACAAGCAAATGGAGGCCATAAGGTGGTCTGGGTTGGGCATTGAGCGGCGAGCGTTCAAGTCCAAAACCATCGCCACACGCCGCTGTGTCTGGTGTGTCAGTAGCATCTCGAGATGCCTCAAAGCCCATTCCGGATCGCCTAAACTACAAAACCAACAGTCAGGCCCCGTTCCAGCGCAGCCCCCTTCATGGCGCACATTTTCTTCGCCGCTTCGATTCAGCGCCATATTCCAACGCCTGAGCGCGAGGTCGACGCGCGCACGCTTGGCGAAGCGCTCGAGGCTGTCTTCGCGGATCGCCCCCAACTACGCGGCTATATCCTCGACGATCAGGGGGCGCTTCGAAGGCATCTTGCCGTGTTTGTGGACGGCCAGCGGGTGCTCGATCGGCAACATTTGTCCGATGCGCTCGGCGAGAAAAGCCAGGTGCACGTCATACAGGCGCTGTCGGGCGGATAGCGGGAGTCCACTCACACGCGAGGAGGCACTAGACATGAGCGACAGGTTGCTTGTTGCAACTCGCAAGGGATTGTTTGTGTTGCAGGCCGACGGTAAAGGCGGCTGGACGCTCGGCGAGCCCCACTTCATCGGTGAGCCCGTGAACATGGTGCTGGCTGACCGGCGAGACGGATCGCTGTATGCGGCGCTCAATCTCGGCCATTTCGGTGTGAAACTGCATCGCCGGCGCGCTGGCATGGACGATTGGGAAGAATGCGCGGTGCCTGTCTACCCGCCACAGCCAGCCGACGAGCAAACCGCTGGCGGCGCGAATGATGCAAGCGCGACTGCCCCCAGCCCACCCTCTCCTCCGTGGTCGCTTCAGCAAATCTGGTCGCTCGAGACAGGCGGCGGGGACGAGCCGGGCGTCTTGTGGGCCGGCACGATTCCCGGCGGGCTCTTCCGCTCCGACGATGGCGGCGACACATGGGTACTCAACCGCGCGCTATGGGATCGTCCGGAGCGTCGCGGATGGTTTGGAGGCGGCTACGATGCGCCGGGCATCCATTCCGTGATGGTGGACCCGCGCGACAGCCGGCACGTGACGATCGGTGTGTCGTGCGGTGGCGTCTGGCAAACCAGCGACGGAGGCGCGACCTGGCAATTGACTGCCGATGGCATGGAGGCCGACTACATGCCACCGGAACAGCGCGGCGACGCCAACACGCAGGACCCGCACCGCGTCGTGCAATGCGCGGCCAACCCGGACGTCCTGTGGACACAGCATCATTGCGCCATCTTCCGCTCGACCGACGGGGCGATGCAGTGGCACCGGATTGAAGCGCAGCCATCGAGCTTCGGCTTCGCGGTTGCCGTGCATCCGCACGAGCCAGACACCGCGTGGTTCGTGCCCGCCGTGAAGGACCAGTGCCGGATCCCGGTGGATGGCCAGTTCATCGTCACGCGCACCCGCGATGGCGGGCGCACGTTCGAGCGTTTCTCGGCAGGTCTGCCGTCCGCACCGGCCTATGACCTGGTGTATCGGCACGGCCTCGCGGTGGATGACTCCGGCACGCGCCTGGCGATGGGATCGACCACCGGCGCGCTTTGGGCGTCCGAGAACGGCGGCGAAAACTGGCATCTGATTTCAGCCCATTTGCCACCGATTTATTGTGTTCGCTTTGGATAGGAGCAGAGCCTGCCGCAGGCGCCATACGCGCTGCTGCCATGCTATCGTCAGACAGCGCTAATGCCTGCTTCGGGGAAGAACCAGATGATTTCGCACGTTTTTGTCGGCGTTACCGATTTTGCCCGGGCTTTCAGATTCTATTCGGTGATCATGGGCGATCTCGGGCACAAACTGAAGTTCAGCGAGCCTGACAAGCCTTGGGCCGGCTGGATGGCGGAAGGCATGCCACGGCCCCTCTTCCTGATTGGCGGACCATACGACGGCAACCCTGCCAGGTGCGGTAACGGTCAAATGGTTGCGTTACTTGCGCCGGATCGCAAGTCGGTCGACAAGGCCTACGCCAGCGCCTTGGCCACCGGAGGATCTTGCGAGGGCGCTCCGGGTTTAAGACCTGAATACCATCCTGACTATTACGGCGCCTATTTCCGGGATCCCGAGGGAAATAAGATCTGCGTTTGCTGCCACGATCCGGTGCGTGAATAGGCCTGGCTGTTGCGATTGGCGTGGCCATATAGGTTGCGTCGCGACTGTCTCCATCTGGCTGGGAAGAGCCCGATCGAGTCGGCTGCCAACAGCCAGGGCGATGGCTGTCTCTGATCGACCCGAAGCGGACGTTCATTTTCCCGAAAGCGGACGTTGGAGTGTCTAACGCAATCTTGAGGGGGCAGCGTGCGTGAGCCCGATGCCGGACGAATCTGCGGGAATTGTTTGAGAGGAGAGAAATCTGCGTTCCAAACGTTGAGATCGAACAACTCGTCGTAATTGTCCAGCAACAACGTTACGAAGTTGCGCACAGCATTGAAGTCTGGGAACTCCATCTTGCAGATATCCCTGCAGAGAAGCCGGGCTTGAATATTGGAATCGAAGCGGAGACTCCCAATTCCATCATCGGTCATTTCTTCGACGAGGCACGTCGGGAGGGAGTTAGCGATTGCAATCTCCTGCACTGTTCCCCGCAGCATATGCCTGATCAATACAATCTCAGCTTCGTTCAGGGTTCTGATCGTCATGCTTGAAAAGAAAAGTGCGCGCGCCGTGAATGTTTCGAGTCAGCATGAAGACTGGGCTCAGCGCGGCTAGTCCACCATCGATGCAACGGCCGCATCTGCTTCAAAACGTGCAGCTAGGCCAGGAGGTCAATGTCAGGTTACTTACCCTCCACCTTGACAAGAATCTGTGTAAGCATTACTGGCACCACTCCTCCCGACCGGAGTGTTGCAGTCCGGTATGCCAATTGGTTTTTCGAGAGATTTATTCCAGCATCCTGCTCGACGCTATTGCAGGTAGTTATCCATTCACTCCAGTTCGCAGACAGAAACGATTCAAGGTGATCATCCAATATGGCCGCGACGTCCGAAATAGTAGTAGGTGGAAAATCCTCTTCAGGCAAGCCGAAGTACCGCATTAACCTGCGGTTCTCCAGTGCATGATTGTTGCGCTCCCGATCTATTTCCTCTTGCTTTTTGTTTTTGGCTTTGGCTCGCGTTTCAAATCCACCGTCCGCATCAAACAGTGCGTAGACTGGCACGCCAATAGATTCCAGAATCGCATGCGCGAGGGGTATCGATGTCTTGCTGCCCACAGGAACGATCGAAATTCCTGCCGCTTCAAGTGCGCCGGGGGAAGTTCTATCTCCAATACCGTAGAACACAGCAGATTCGGTTGTGCCCTCCACAAGAAAAGCGCGATTCGCGAAGAGTGCTATGGCAAGCTGGTCAGCCACGTTATGGTCGAGCCTGCGATCGACCACATCGCCATCCACTGTTCCATTCAGCTTGGCCTTCACAATCTCAACAGTGGCACAGTGGACCGTAACTACCGGGACTTCGTCAGCCGATCTCGTCAGCCGTCTGATTTGATGGAAATGTCGGGCCTCCAGGAAGTAGGGACTATGCGTCGCATAGGTCACCTGAATGCGTTTGCTAGCGTCTTCGGCGAGCGATCTAAGCACCTTCGCAAAGGCCTGCGCCTGAATCGGATGCTGGAAAAGTTCTGGCTCCTCGATCGCCAGGCAAATTATTCCCTCGGCCGAGGCTGCACCTGACTGGGCCAAGAGTTGTAGTGCTGAGATCAGCAGCGTGCGCTGAAAACCGTGTCCTTGCCGCTCCACCGCAGTCTCGGTGGTGCCATCAAGCACAGCCACGTCGAACGTCGTGCGAGGCGCCTTGAGTTCCACTTCAGCCGGCGAAACCGTGATTGCACGGCCAGGCGCATAGGTTGTGACGACCTCGTTGAGCTGCGTCGTGATGGCCCCAAGCTGCTCCTTGAACTTCTCTTCATAGACCTGTTGCTGCTTTGCCCGTGACTCCGCAACGATTTCTGCGATTGCCTCATCAGCGGCAGTTCGGTCAATCGAGCGCTCAAGGATTCGCCCAATGATGCTTGCCTTGCCGTCGATGGACTCTTCACTCGCCCGAAGGTCGGCCGTAACGAGGACGAAGTCGAAGAGCCCACTCATCTTGCCGCCGCTGTTGAAACCGAAGAAGTTAGTTTGTAGAGCCTCGGGCGCATCGAGAAGTTGATCAGTGTGAGCCGCCTCCCAAGTCGTCATCGACTGCTCGACGGCAGGACCAGTATTCGCCGCGGGAAGATCAAGCTCCGGGCGATCGCGCCGGAGACTGGCGTACAGCTCTCTCTTCGCAGTCGCACCCCCTGCCGCCTTGATGCCATTGAAGTCCGGAAATCCCTTTGCATTGGCGGAGAGCACATCGGCGCCATCAGGAGATCGGCGCTTCCATGCGGTGAACGTGCCAACTCCCTCCGGCGCGTACTTGCCAAGTGCCTCACGATCCTTTTCGGTGAGGTCTGCGAAGGTGATCTGAACCTCGATGTCTTCGTCGGTCGCCCCAAAAGAGCAATCCTCCTCGGTCAGCGAGCCGGGCTTGCCGTTGAAGAACCAGTCAAGCGCACGAAGCACCGTTGATTTGCCAGCACCGTTCGGCCCGATGAAGGTCGTGACGGAATCGAACGGAATCGTTACGTCTTTCAACGTGCGAAAGTTTCGGATGCGAACGGTTTGGATCTTCATTTCTGGCTTCTGCTCCTTGTGATTTATGTCGCCTCTTGAACTATTGAACCCGCTGAGCGGCTCCTGCATGGCGGCGACAGGCGCGTTTCCGTCCTCTGCGATGTGTGGGTGGAGGGCCACCCACCCTATGGTCGCGAAAATTGTTCACAATTTGGCGACGGCGGCGGACGACCATTCCTGGCCGAATCCGCTCGTCCCGAGCTCGTCCTTTCATTACATAAGGTTTACCACGCTCCTACTAACGGGATCCATAACCGATTCTGCCGGTCTAACCACCGATGCGAAATCCAACAAAATGACCTTGAAATCGACGTCCTTCGACGTGTACCGCTTGATCGGAATCCCCGCCGATTCCAGCACCTGATTCTTTTGCTCATCCCGCTTTTTCGCCCGCACGCTGCCATGCGAAGCGCCGTCAAGCTCGATCACATACAGCGGTCTCATTGTCCCGCGTTCACACACGAGATAATCGACATATTTCTGCGAAAACAGACTCCGGGCACCGTACTCCTTCCCCTTGTGCTGCACGAAAGACGACATGGCTACCTGCGGAAACACATGCGCGTTTCGAAGGCCAACCACTAACCGCTCATAGAGATGGATTTCGTCGTCGCGCATGAACGGTGCCTTTCGGGAAAACTGATAGCGCTTCGAAGACCTGTCCCCGCCGCGCTTCGTCTTCATCGCGCCCAGCACGATAAAGACGAGCGCCATGAACAACGCTAGGCCGAATAATGCCTTCATATGCCTCCTCGATATTCTTGCTCTGTGCGCCGCATTAGCTAGCGATATCGGTGCCCGGAGGCCCGACCGGCGATTATGGCGAGAGGCCTGTAACCTCGCATGCCCCAAACGGAGGGTTCCATCCGCACTTGCCAACTTGATCACAACACCGGAGAAAGCAATCTTCGTACGGGGCTAGCATTGCCGCCCCCAAGCGATCGCGGGCGTTGCCTTCGGATTGTGTGCAATCGAGGCGAGTGTGTCGACCGGCGGCTTCTGGCCAAACCCAGCCCCCCCAAAAAAAGACCCCAGGCTGTGCAGGTATCAGCCTGGGGTGGTAGGTCGGGGATCTGCCTGGGGCTCCACTGCTTGAGCCTTGGCCTGAGCCTTGACGCTTCCATATTCGCAACCCGCGTGCCAGCCCTGGCACGGCTCAATTCGCCCTCGTCGGATTCGCTCGGTCGAGCACCTTGAAAATCAATCGTTTCAATGACTTACGGGCGTTTCAGACGGCCGGTGCAAGGCCGTTGGTGGCGAACGTCGCTGTCGCGCCGGTGTTACGTGTTACGTAACGCCCGGGCGATTCGGTACGACATGGTGAGTTGGCCGGCGGCCTGAGATTACCCGCGCGCGCTGGCGGCGCCGGGCTTGCAGTCTTCCACGATGCCTTCGATACGGCCTTGTCGCAGGATTGGGTGCCACTCGCCCGCGCTGCGGATTTCCACGTCCGAGCCCTGGGCGGCGGCGCGGAGGTAGATCAGGTAGAAGTAGCGCATCTCGGAGGCGGACGCGTGGCCGATGCGGATATCGACCTTGCCCGGTTCCGCATAGGGGACGATGGTCGCTTCTTCCTGCAGCTTGCTCTTCAGGCACTGGACCAGGTCGCCTACGCTGGCATTCGAGTGGATGCGCTTGGGTTCTTGCGACTGGATGTAGTCGGGGGTATTACCGCCGCCCGCGCAGGCCGCAAGCAAAGGGGCCGCCAAGGCGGCAATCAGCAGAACCCGGGTTTTTTGCATGTGTTTTCCTGAGACGCCCGCCCCGCGGGCGTGGGTGGTCCGAAGTCGGGCCGGGCGGCGAGCGTGCTTTCGCCGCCGTGCCAGCCATGGTGCCGGCATCGTACAGACCTCGTTGCCTTGGCACAACCGCGTCCCGGGGCCCTACTAGAAAAAACACGCGGGCGGGCGTCGCGCCGTCAGACCACAGGTGGATTCTCGATATCGATCTCGAGATTTTCCAGGAAGCGGCTGACCAGCATGTAGAAGCCGATCGTCATCAGCACCTCGATCAGCTGCTTGTTGGACAGCACCGATGCGACGGCCTCGTATAGCGGGGCCGGCGCCTTGACGTCCCGGACGACCGCATCTGTGAAGCGGATCAGCCGGATCTCGAGGTCGGAGAACACGTTCGGGTCAGGCTCGGCGGCGCCGTGGTCGAGCACGCTTTCGATCTTGTTCTCAGGCACCCCTGCCTTCCGGGCGACGCGCCGATGCTGATGGATTTCATAGGATGCCCCCGATAGCGCCCCTACACGCAGGATCACCAGTTCGCGCAACGTCGGGTCCAGTTCCGATTCGCGCAGGATCGCGCCACCGAGCGCCAGGAATCCCTCCCCCACGGCGCCGCCATGGGGCAGCATCCTGTAAAGGTTCAGCGGCGGACGCGCGCCGATCATCTTCTTGTACGTCGGCGATGCCTGTTCCAGATCGAAGTATGGAAGTCTTGCCATGATTGTCTCCTGCGTTGTCTAGTCGAGTTTGAGTCCGGCGGCGCGGATAACCTCGCCCCAGCGCTGCGTTTCGGTTGCGGCAAAGGCTGCCAGCGACTTCGCCGTACCGCCCTGAGGGTCAGATGCCAGCGCCTCCATTTGCGCGATCATGGTGGGATCCTTCAGGACTGCATTGGTCTCGCGATTGAGCCGGTCCACGATGGCCTGCGGTGTCCCGGCCGGCGCCCACAGCGCGCCCCACCCTGCAACTTCGTAGCCCTTGATGCCGAGTTCGTCGAAGGTCGGAACGTCAGGCAGGACGGACAGCCGTTTGGGCGATGAAACCGCCAGCGCGCGCAGCTTGCCTGCCTTGATATAGGGCAGCGAGGCCGGCAGGTTGTCGAAGAGCACGGACGTCTGGCCGCCCATTACGTCATTCAGCGCCGCGGCGCTGCCCTTGTACGGCACATGCGTGATCTTGATGCCCGCTCTGGATTCCAACAGCACGAGCGACATATGCGGACTGGTCGAGTTTCCCGGTGTCGCGACGTCGATCTGTCCCGGCGCGGCCTTGGCCATCGCGATCAGCTCTGCCAGCGAGGTGGCCTTGTACGACGGATTCACGCTCAGCACGTTCCAGACCTTGCCCATCAGCACGATCGGGACGAAATCCTTCACCGGGTCGTAGCCCAGTTTCGGATACAGGCTGACGTTCATCGCGTGCGTGGTGTTGGTGCCGTAGAACAGCGTGTAGCCATCCGGCGGCGTCTTGGCGACATAGGCGGCCGCGATATTGCCCGACGCGCCCGGACGATTCTCCACCACCACCGGCTGGCCGAGCCGTTTGCCGAGCTGGTCAGCCACCCGGCGGGCGCCCACATCGGTACTGCCACCGGGGGGAAAGCCGAGCACCAGCTTGATGGGCCGGCTCGGATAGTCCGAAGCCGCCTGGCCCGGCACGGGCGTCACGGCTGCCAGGCATACCGTCGCGATGGACAAGGCCGTCGGCAACAGGGCAGGCAACGGGCGTAGTGGTCGTAACGGGCGCAACCGGCGCGGCCGCGCATGAACAAGAGATGCATCCATGCAGCGCTCCTCAGGCCGTCAGGGCCACACCGGCGGCCAGTCCGCCGTCCACCTGCAACGCGTGCGCGTTGACGTACGACGATTCGTGCGACATCAGGAACAGGCACGCATACGCCACCTCCCAGCCGGTGCCCTGCCGGCCGAACGGCAGCGCCCCACCGACGCGCGCGGGCCGTCGCGCGGTGGCGGCACGGCCCATCGGCGTGTCCATGAGTCCCGGCAACAGGCTGTTGCAGCGGATGCCCTGCTTCTGCCCGGCCATCGCAATGGAACGCGCCAGCGCCACCTGGGCGGCCTTCGACGACTCATAGGCCGGGTTGCCGCTGCTGTTGCGCAAGGCAGCCAGCGAGGACATCAGCACGATGGAACTACCCGGCTCCATATGGCGCATGGCCTGCTGCGCGAACAGCATGTTGCTGCGCACGTTGACGGCGTACTCGCGGTCCCACGTATTGGCGTCCTGCTTATCGATCGGCAAGGCGCTGGAGATGCCCACCACCATGACCAGGCCGTCGAGACCTCCCATCTGACGAGCTGCGCGCTCGACTAGCGGTGCGATGGTCTCGGCGCGTTCGACATCGGCCACCTCGGCAAAGACGGTCGCACCCAGGTCCTTCGCCTGCCTGCAGGTCTCCGCCACGGCGGGTTCGGAAATATCGACGCAGGTCAGCGTGGCGCCTTCCCGCGCAAACAGCAGCGAGATCGCGCGGCCGTTGCCGACGGGCGGGTCCGGATCATCGATGACGCGCTGTCCGGCCCCGACGACGAGAATGCGACGCCCCGCCAGTCGGCCGCCAGCGGGCGGGGTTTGTCCCAGCGCCTCGTCAAAACATTGCACTTCCGGATGGATCGGGCGTGTCGTGGTCATGTTGTCTCCGTTGTAGTTCCAGATGTGGAATCGTTTTCCGTGTGGTATTAATTTACCCAGCAAGGAAATCGGCGTCCAACTGTGGAACGTTTTCATTAGGGAAGACCATGACGGGAAAGGCTTCTGTGCGCGATGTGGCGCAGGCGGCGGGGGTATCGGTCGGTAGTGTGTCGCGCGTCCTGAACGGCAACGGCTATGCGAGCCAGGAACTGCGCGGCCGCGTGCTGGCCGCGGTGAAAGCACTCGACTATGAGCCGAGCTTCGCCGCGCGCCATCTGCGTACCGGGCGCAGTCGAACGGTCGGCTATCTGACAACCGATATCAGCAATCCGCTGCTGGCGGCCCATTTCAGCGAAGTCGAGCAGCACATGCACGCCGCGGGCTATTCGATGCTGATCGGCACCACGCGGAACCAGCACCACCGCGACCGCCTGCTGGTCGAACTGTTCGAGACGCGCCGGCTTGAGGGCATCATCGCGTCACTGAGCATGGAGAGTTCGGACCCGGCCGAAGACCTGTTCGCCAAGGCGGACCTGCCAATCGTCATCATGGATCGCGAAACGGCATCGCCCAGGGATTGCGTGCTGATCGACCATCGAACCGGACTGAGCCTGGCGGTGCGCTACCTGAAGCAACTCGGCCATCGGCGCATTGCGTTCTTCGGGCCAAAGGAGAGCATCCGTCCGGGCCGTGAGAAGCTGCTCGGCTATCAGGAAGGACTGGCCGAGGTCGGGCTTTTATTCGATCCCGCGCTGGCGTGCACCCTGCCCTCGATGGACTCCTCGCGCGCCGCGATGAAGCAGATGCTGGCGCTGAAGCAACCGCCGACGGCGGTGATCGCGCTGGGCACGCGCCTGCTTTCAGGGGCGCTCTATGAGGCGCGCAAGGCCGGGCTGGAAGTGCCGCACGATCTGTCCGTCATCGCGCTTGGCACGCCGGAAACGCTTGAACTGATGTATCCGCCCCCGACGATGCTCCGCTTCAACACAGCGCTTTCGGCAAAGACCGCGGCGAACCTGATGCTCGACCGGCTCGAAGGCCACTACGCTGGCGAGGCGCGGCGCGTGGTGATACCGATGGATCTTATGTTGGGAGAATCGTGCGCACCGGTGCGTCCGGGGCGGTAGCGTGCCCAGTACGCCCGGAATGTCAGTCCGCGAATTCAGCGATTGCCGTCGCCGCGCGTGGCAGGAGCGCCTGGCACATCGTTCAACTCGTAGCTGGTGCTTCGGCCGCCCGCCGCCGCCTTGCGCAGCATCCCCCGCTCGACCAGATCGTTAAGGTCCCGCAGCGCGGTATCGCTGGAGCATTTGGCGATGGCCGCCCATTTGCTGCTCGTGAGCTTGCCGTCGAATCCGTCCAGCAACCGGTTCAACACCTTGATCTGCCGGGCGTTGAGCGCCTGCGTGCCCCAGTGCTGCCAGAAGCGCGACTTGGCCAGGACGTCGTCGAGCGTGACCTGCGCTTGATCCACCGCGCGGTGCAACGTTTCAAGGAACCATGACAACCACGGCGTGACGTCCATCGCGTCCTTCTGCGTCCGTTCGAGGATGTCGTAGTACGCGTTGCGTTCGCGCTGGATCTGGGCCGACAGGCTGTAGAAGCGTTGCGTGCTGCCGTCGGCCCGCGCCAGCATCAGATCGCCGATGGCGCGCGCGATACGGCCATTGCCATCGTCGAACGGGTGCAGTGTCACGAACCACAGGTGAGCAAGGCCGGCGCGGATCAACGGGGCTTCACCAGACGGGGCGTTGATCCACGCCAGGAAACGGTCTGTCTCCGCTGGCAGACGTTCGGCGGGCGGCGCTTCGAAATGCACGCGCTGTCGGCCGATCGGGCCGGAAACCACCTGCATGGGCCCCGCCGAGTCGTCGCGCCAGTGGGCGACGTTGATCCGCGACAGGCCCGAGTAGCCGGTTGGAAACAGCGCCGCGTGCCAGCCGAACAGCCGCGCCTGGGTCACCGGCGCCTGGCTGTTGGTGGTGGCGTCCAGCACCATTTCGACGACGCCATCGACATGTCGATCGACGGGCGCCAGCGCGCCGATTTCAACACCGAGCCGTCGTGCGATGGACGAGCGCACCGAATGCACGCTGAGATGCTCGCCCTCGATTTCACTGGTCTTGACTACGTCGTCGGTCAGCGCCGCCAGGCACGCCTGGTCCCGCAGCCCCATGCCGAGGTCTGCCAGTCTCCCCATCAACATGCCTTGGGCGCGACTGACCTCGGCCATCTGGGAGGCTAGCGCGCCGAGGTCGTAGCGCCAGTTGGGCCAGTCGGGGGCTTGCCAGATATAGGTATATTCGCCGCGATTCATGCGGGGATTATGGCCGGCATTCACCGCATGGACAAGATATTCGCCGCACAAGTTGCGGTGAATATTGCTGTCATTCCCCGCAAATCGTCTGGATGAGGCATCAAAATGTCTATTGATCCGCTTTTTGAGCATGAAGGCGAGGCGCGTCCCAGGGCTCAGGACCATCCACCTCCCAGCGCCCGGAACGCCGACACCGCCGCCCGTGCATTATCCGCCTGCACCCTTGCCTGCTGGTCGCGTGCAGCCAGCAATTGCCGGTCTTCGTCCAGCACTTCATAGAGGCTGACCACCCCGCCCTTGTAGGCATCCTCGGATGCGTTTCGCGCGCGCTCATGCGCACGGATCTCTACGGCCAGTTCGCGGTTTTGCGATTCGAGCTGCGCCAGCGAGATCAATGCGTTTTCGACGTCCTCGGTGGCCTGCAGCATCGACTTGCGATAGCTGGCCAACGCTTCGGCATTGGCGCCCTTGGCCTGCGCGACTTCCGCATTGACCCGGCCGAAATCGAACAGCCGCCAGCGCAGCCCAGCCGCCGCCGCAGGCTGGAAGGCCTGCGCGGTGAACAGCTTGCCGGCGGACAGGCTTTCGAATCCAAGCAATGCCGATAGCGAAACCTTCGGGTAGTACTCCGCCGTGGCCACGCCAATGCGCGCACTCGACGCCGCAAGCCTGCGTTCGGCGGCAATGACGTCTGGGCGACGTTCCAGCAGGTTTGCCGGACCCTGTGCCAAGGCGACTTGTGGCACCGCCTGCGTTTCGTGCTTCGAATCGCGCAACTCGGCTGCGTAGGTGCCCGGTTGCGCGCCCATCAGGACGTCGAGGCGATTAAGCTGCGTTTCCAGTTCGATCTGCAGCGGCGGAATCGTGACGCGCGTCTGCGAGAGTTGGGCCTCGGCCTGCGCCTGCTCGCGCTCCGCCCCGATGCCATCGGCCAACCGCAAACGCACGAGATCAAGCAGGCGCTGGTTGGTCTCGACCTGTTGCTGCGCGATGGCGATGCGAGCCTGAGCCCCCCGCACACGGAAGTAGGCGTCCGCCGCCTCCGCTGCCACGAGAATCCGAACGCCCATGTGGTTCGCCTCTGCCGCCTGCAGTTCGGCATTGGCCGCCTCGGCACCGCGCCGCAGCCCGCCAGCGATGTCGATTTCCCACGTGGCCGCAGCGCCCACCGAATAGAGCGTCTGGTTGCGGTCATATCCGGGGAATGTGCTGCCGATCTTGCCCAGCGGGCTTTGTACGGATTGATGCAGCTTGGTCACGTCGCTATAGGCATTGCCTTGCGGAAGCAACTCGGCCCCAGCGAAGTTGGCGGCGGCACGGGCCTGCGCCACGCGGGCAATTGACGCCGCCATGTCGAGATTCTGTTCAAGGGCCCGCTCGACGATCTTTGTCAGCACCGGGTCCTGGAAGCCGGCCCACCACGTATCCAGCGCCACCGGTTCGCGCGCGTCGTTGATCGCTGCCACGTCGGCGGCGTGCTGGTACTGCGTCGGCATCTCGCTATCCGGCGTGCGGTAGTCAGGGCCGACCGCGCAGGCGGCCATGCCCAGTGCAGCGAGTGTGGCGGCGGCCAGGGCCACGGCGCGCGCGGTACGTTTAACCAGTCCTTGGGCATGGGTGCCGGGAAGTGCTTTCGATGCCATCTCGATTCCTTTCGTCAGTTCTCATGCAGCGGTTCTCGAAACTGTTTCTTGCATGATGATAGTTGCTAGCCTAGACTAACTTTCATATTGATAGCAACGTCTTTTTTCGAGGACGGACTGCCATGTTCAGAAAGTCACATCGCAATGCGCCCTGCCCAATGGCACGTGGCATCGAACGTGTCGGAGACCCCTGGACCTTCCTGATCCTGCGTGAGGCGTTCTACGGCACGACCCGCTTCGACGAGTTCCAGAAAGTGCTTGGCATCGCGCCGAACATGCTGACGCGACGACTGAACAGTCTGGTGGACGACGGGCTGCTGACCCGACGCCAGTACAGCGCCCACCCGCCCCGCGACGAATACCTGCTGACCGATCTCGGGCGCGATTTCCGTCCCGTGCTGCTGGCCCTGCTGGCATGGGGGAGTCGCCACTTCTCACAGGAGGGCGAACTGGTACGTCTCATGGATCGCCGCACCGGCCACCCGGTGGAATTCGCGCTGGTGGATACGGCCACCGGCACCCCCATCACCGCATCCGATCACTACCTCGCGCCGGGCCCCGCCGCGGGTCCGGGCCTGCGCGCGCGCCTGGAACGCGCCGCTCAGCATCAGCAATCCGATTCGAATACCACCGCGCCCACGATGGGCGCGTGCTAACCATGGAACCACGGAGCACAGTCATGACAAGCACCACCACCGCGAGCCGCGCCCCCGCCGAGGCCGCTCCATCCACGGCAGCCCCGGCCAGGCGTGGCACCAACCGGCGGGCGTTGCTGATACGCGGCGCGGGCGCCTTGCTCGTCGTGACAGCCGCGGGATACGGCTATCACTGGTGGACTGATTCACGCTTCACCGAAGAGACCGACGACGCCTACGTAGGCGGTGACGTGACGCTGATTGCCGCGAAGGTGCCGGGCTATGTCGCGGAGGTTCTGGTGACCGACAATCAGCAGGTGCACGCGGGAGATCTGCTGGCACGCATCGACGACCGCGACTATCGCGCAGCGCTGGCCAAGGCGGAGGGCGCAGTCGCGTCCGAGCAGGCGCTGATCGCCAATCTCGATGCACGGGAAAAACTGCAGCAGGCGGTGATCGCCGAGGCCCGCGCCGGTGTGGCGGCGGTGGATGCGGAAACCAAGCGGGCGCGCGACGACCAGGCGCGCTATGCCAGTCTGGTCGAGAAATCGGCGGTCTCGATCCAAAGCTCTCAGAAGGCCGATGCCGACTACAAGCAATCGGTCGCCAACGGCCAGAAAGCGAAGGCCAGCGCGGAAGCCGCCCTGCGCCAACTCGATGTGATCGCCACGCAAAGGCAGCAGGCGCAGGCATCGCTGACCCAGGCGATTGCCGAGCGCGACATCGCCCGACTCAATCTTGGCTACACCGAACTTCGCGCGCCAGTCGACGGCACCGTGGGCAACCGCCGCGCGCGCGTCGGCGTCTACGCGCCTAACGGCGGCCAGTTGCTGTCGATCGTGCCGGCACGCGGACTCTGGGTCGATGCCAATTTCAAGGAGGGCCAGCTTGCACATATGCGGCCCGGCATGCGTGCCACGATCGTGGCCGACGTGATGCCCGGCAAGGTCTTCCACGGCCGCGTCGAAAGCCTGGCACCGGCCACGGGCGCGCAGTTCAGCGTGCTGCCTCCGGAGAACGCCACCGGCAACTTCACGAAGATCGTGCAGCGCGTGCCGGTGCGGATCGTGCTGGATGACGAAGATGCCAGGCTCGGCACCCTGCGCCCGGGCCTGTCGGTGGTGGCGGAAGTCGATACGAAGGCCGCAAAGGTGGTGACGGCAGACACCGCAGCGAGCAAGTCATGAGCGCCGACGTCAGCACGCCTTCCGCCGCGCAGGCGTCATCGGTTCCACCCGTAGCGCCACCCGTCTCCCCGATACACTCGCCCGGCGAACTGCCGATGGGAGCGCGGGTGTTCGCCTTTGCCTCGATGTGCGTGGGCATGTTTATCGCCCTGCTGGACATCCAGATCGTCTCCGCGTCGCTGCGTGATATTGGCGGTGGGCTGTCCGCTGGCGCGGACGAGACGGTGTGGGTCCAGACCGCCTACCTGATCGCCGAGATCATCGTCATCCCCCTATCAGGCTGGCTCGCGCGCGTCATGTCCACGCGCTGGCTGTTTGCCGCATCAGCCGCCGGATTCACGGCTACCAGCCTGCTCTGCGGCATCGCGTGGAATATCCAGAGCATGATCGCCTTCCGCGCGGCGCAGGGCTTTCTGGGCGGATCGATGATCCCGATGGTCTTCACCACCGTCTTCGCGTTCTTCCAGGGACGTCAGCGTGTGGCCGCCGCCGCGATCATCGGTGGTCTGGCGTCGCTGGCCCCCACCCTTGGCCCAACCATCGGCGGCTGGATCACCGACAATTTTTCGTGGCACTGGCTGTTTTTCATCAACCTGGTGCCGGGGATCTTCGTGACGATCGCGGTGCCGGCGCTGGTCAAGATCGACGAGCCCGACTGGTCGCTGCTCAAGGGGGCGGACTACCTCGGCATCGTACTGATGGCGCTGTTTCTTGGCTGTCTCGAGTACACCCTGGAGGAAGGCCCCCGCTGGGACTGGCTGGGCGACCGGACGATCCTGACCACGGCCTGGATCTCCGGGCTGGCCGGCATTGGTTTCCTGTGGCGTTCGCTCACGTACAAGAACCCGGTGGTAGATCTACGCGCGCTGAAGGACATCAACTTCGCGCTCGGATGTTTCTTCTCGTTTGTGGTCGGCATCGGAATTTTCGCGACGATATATCTGACGCCGCTGTTCCTGGGTCAGGTACGCGGATTCAGCGCCCTGCAGATCGGGCTGGCGATCTTCTCGACGGGCCTGTTCCAGGTGCTATCGATACCGTTCTATGCCTACCTGGCGAACCGCGTGGATCTACGCTGGCTGCTGATGTTCGGCCTCGCCCTGTTTGCGCTATCGATGTGGAATTTCGCGCCAATCACGCACGACTGGGGCGGCGCGGAACTGCTGTTTCCGCAGGCGTTGCGGGGTATGGCGCAGCAGTTCGCCGTGGCGCCCACCGTTACGCTGACGCTTGGCGGCTTACCGCCGGCACGGCTCAAGCTGGCATCCGGGCTATTCAACCTGATGCGCAACCTGGGCGGGGCCATCGGTATTGCCGCCTGCGCGACGATCCTCAACGACCGGACCAACCTGCACTTCCTGCGTCTGGCGGAACACCTGAACATTCGCAACGAGTCCATGGCCGCTTTCCTCAACGAGGCAACCACGCACGCGGTGACGATGAACAACGAGATCAGTGATGGCAACGCGGCCGCCCTGAAGCAACTCTGGGCGCTGACGATGCGCGAGGCCCACACGCTGACCTACGCCGATGCGTTCCTCGCGATCTTTGTGTGTTTTGTCATCGCGGTTCCAATGGTCGTGCTAATGCGAAAGGTTGCGCCCCCGAGCGCGCCGTCTGCGGATGCCCATTGAACGCCGGCGGAATGTCGATTGACCGTCCATCGACCGTCCATCGACCGTCCATTGAGCTTCTATTGAGCTTCTATTGAGCGGCTATCGAACGTCCATTGGTAACGGTCACGCCGAACGGCCTTGTTTCGGCATTTCCCCGCCTATCGCCCCCTTCTTTTTTCTCTTATGATGCGGCGCACTGTACTACCCGTGCGCCGTCCGATTTGGGCCAGACCAATGTCTGCAATGTCCGGTCAAGTACATACAAAGAAGGTGGGCCGGTCTCACCATCGCCGGCCAGAACACTAAAAAACAAAGCACAACGAGAAGGAGAGATTCTTGAAGAAAGTCATCCGTACCAGTCTGGTAGCGTTGGCAGCCGCCATGACCATGATGCACGCCCACGCAGCCCCAACGCTGGTGGAGTCGGTGCAGGGCTACACGCTGCAGCACGATCAGATCGTGCAGTTCAGCGGTCTCGTGTTCGACCAGGGCAAGGTCGTGGCCACCGGTGACGCCGCCGCCCTGCGCGCGAAATACCCCGATGCCAAGCGTATCGACGGTCAGGGCAAGACGTTGTTGCCGGGCCTGATCGACGCCCACGGCCACGTGTTCCGCCTGGGCTTCAAGACGACCGAGATTTCGCTCTCCGGCACGCGCGACCTGCAAGAAGCGCAAGGCCTGATCCGTGCCTACGGTCAGAAGAACCCCCAACGCCAGTGGCTGCTCGGCTACGGCTGGAATCAGGTGAACTGGAAGCTGGGCCGCTTCCCGACCGCCGCCGAGCTCGATGCCGCGGTGTCGGACCGCCCGGTGCGACTGGTTCGGGTGGATGGCCATGCCGCGTGGCTGAACACCAAGGCCATGCAGGCGGCCGGCATCACACGTGACACCAAGGACCCGGCCGGTGGCCGTATCGAGCGCGACGCGGAGGGCAACCCGACCGGCGTGCTGGTCGACAAGGCCATGGCGCTGGTCAACGATGTGATTCCGCCCTACACCGACAACGATCGCCGTGCCGCGCTGGCCGCCGCCGTCGCGCATATGAACGCGCTGGGCCTGACCGCCGTGGGCGATGCCGGCGTGACCGTGGCCGACGACCGCATCTATCGCGAGTTCGCCGACCAGGGCAAGCTGAACACCCGCATCTACGGGATGATTCGCGATACGGGCGACGACTTCAAGGCCCTTTCCGCCAAGGGGCCGCTGATCGGCTACGGTAATGACCGCTATTACCTGCGTGCCGTGAAGCTCTACGGCGATGGCGCGCTGGGCAGCCGTGGCGCCGCGCTGATGGAGCCCTACACCGACGACCACGCCCATAGCGGCCTGCTGTTCATGAGCGATGCCGCGATGCAGACCGCCGTGAAGACCGCCCTCAAGGCTGGTTACCAGGTCAATGTGCACGCCATCGGCGACAAGACCAATCATCAGGTGCTCGACGCCATGGAAGTGGCCTACAAGGAAGTGGGTGGCCGCGACCTGCGCAACCGGATCGAACACGCGCAGGTGGTCTCGCTGCCTGATATTCCGCGCTTCAAGAAGCTGGACCTGATCGCGTCGATGCAGCCGACGCACGCCACCAGCGACATGAACATGGCGGAAGACCGTATCGGCAAGGAACGCATCAAGGGCGCCTATGCCTGGCAAACCTTCCTGAAGCAAGGCACCGTGATTGCCGGCGGCTCGGATTTCCCGGTGGAATCGGCCAACCCGTTCTACGGCCTGCACGCGGCGGTGACGCGTACCGACCATGAAGGCCGACCGATCCACGGCTGGCACCCCGAGGAAGCAATGACCCTGCCGCAGGCATTCCGCGCGTTCACGCTGGACGCCGCCTACGCCGAGCATCAGGAAAAGACGCTGGGTTCGCTGGAGACCGGCAAGTGGGCCGATTTCATCGTGGTGGACCGCGACCTGTTCAAGGTAGCCCCGGCCGATATCTGGAAGATCCAGGTACTGGAAACGTGGGTAGCCGGCGAGCGCGTGTATGCGAAGGGTGAGCAGTCGGCACAGCGCTGAACCGAGTCATGATTGCGCCGTGATGGCGTGATAGCCGTTGCATGGGAAAAAGCCCGCTCTCTTCACGAGAGCGGGCTTTTTTCTTTGCCTCTTAAACGTCGAACGGCGTTGCGCACGGCACGCCCATGTCGCAGCACACCAAGCCCGTCGCCCGACGCTGCAAGGCCCCCGGCGTCCCTGGCCGAGAGATCGAGCACCGAGACACCATTTCGATACATCCGGCGTTGCCTGCTTATCACGAAGCACAGCAGCAATGCGCACCACAGGCAGAATGTCACGTGTGCCACAACTCGGCGATTCCACCCTAGAATCCGGAGTCCTGTCCGAACAAGCAAACACCTCTGGAGACTACATGCCTACCCCCCGACTGCACAGCCGAGTCAAATCACTGGCCAGGCTGACCGCACTAGCCATGCTGATGATGTCGGTCGGCCCCCAAGCCGCATTCGCGGCGGGCGGCGCTAACCACGATGCCTTTTTCTGGCTAGGGGAGATCAACAAGGCGTCGACGGTCATCAATACCGACGAGGGATTGCTGGATCGCTCGCAGGCGCCGCGAGTGGCGGGCGGCATTGCCACGGTGCTGGCCAATGGCGACAAGCCCGGCGGCCAACGACCGTCGACGGTGATTACTTTCGAGCCGCTGATGATTCAGGCCGCAGGTCAGGAAGTCACGCTGATCCATGCCGGCCGCTCGAGCCAGGACATGCTTGCGACGGTGCGCGCGGCGATGTTGCGCGACGAAGTCTTGTCGCTGGCCGACCAGCTCAACAAGACCTCCGCCACCATCGTCAAGCTGGCGCGGCAGCATGCCGAAACCATCGTGCCGAACTACACGAACGGCGTTGCTGCGCAGCCCAATAGTTATGGCCACTACCTGCTCGGCATCAATGCGGGTCTGGAACGCGATGCCCAGCGCCTGCGGGAAGCCTATCAGCGCATCGATCGCTCGCCGATGGGAACGACGGTGCTGAACGGCACGGGCTGGCCGCTGAACCGCACGCGAATGGCGAGCTACCTCGGATTCTCCGCGCTGGTGGATAACGCTTATGATGCGTCGCAGATCAGCGCCGTGGACCTGCCGGTGGAAGTGGGCGCGATCGTGACCAGCATCGCCCTGCACACCGGGAGCTTCATCGAGGATGTGATGACGCAGTATGCGCAGCCGCGCCCCTGGATCCTGCTGCAGGAGGGCGGCGGCAATACCTATGTGTCCAGTGCGATGCCGCAGAAGCGCAATCCGGGGCTGCTCAACTCCACGCGCGAGAAGGCCTCCACAGCGATCACGTTGGCCATGGGGCCGGTGATTCGTGCGCACAACCTGCCGCCGGGCATGTCTGATGCCAAGGATGCCGTTACCAATGGCCAGATGGTGCAGAGCGCGATCACGACATTGAAGGGGCTGGACCGCATCATGACAGCCCTGGTGATCGATCGGCCGCGCGCGCTGGATGAACTGGACAGCGACTGGACGGCATCACAGGAACTGGCCGACGAATTGATGCGCAAGTACAAGCTGCCGTTCCGCGTCGGCCATCACTTCGCGTCGAACCTGGTGGACTATGCGAAGGCGCACGACATAAAGCCAAGCGCCTTCCCCTATGCCGAGGCGAAGCGCATCTATGCCGAAGCCGTGCGCGACTACGGTGGTGGGGAGTTTCCGATGAGCGAGGCGGAGTTTCGCGCGGCGCTCGATCCGGTGGCCATCGTCAAGCGTCGCGTGACGGTGGGCGGACCGCAGCCAGCAGAGATGGAACGCATGCTGAAGGCGTCCGAGGGACAACTGGCACAACAGGATGCGTGGATCCGCGCGCGGCGGGCGGCGATCGATGGCTCGCTGGGCCGACTCGACCGTGATTTCGAGAAGTTGCTGAAGTAGGCGCCGATGCCCGCTGCGGTTCTGTCGCGACAACGGCCGCGTGGTGAAGCCAGCGAGTGATCGACGAAGACACCACGCTCGACCATCATTGGCTCAAGATGACGCAAGTTGAGCTTTTCTGTGATGAGGAAACAAGGATGTACGGACTGATTGGAAAGATGAAGGTCATTCCTGGACAACGCGAGGCACTAGCCTCGATCCTCCTTGAGGGCGTTAGCGGAATGCCTGGCTGCTTGAGCTACATCGTCGCGCATGATCCGAATGATGCTGATGCGATCTGGATCACCGAGGTCTGGGACAGCCAAGATAGCCATCGAGCCTCCCTGTCTTTGCCGTCAGTGCAACAAGCCATCGTGCGCGGAAAACCACTCATCGCGGGTTTCGGCGAACGGTTTGAGACAACGCCGATTGGCGGCCAGGGGTTAACAACTCGCTAGAGGCAACCGCCACCGTCTTCGTTAAGGCCAGTTTGCCAACCACCGCACGGGCTGGCTTCAAACGGGGACAGTTGCGCTGCCCTCTTTAGCGACCGCTTTGGAACGAATCGTACGGCGGCTTTGGGTCGGTAGCGATCTTCTGCGCCAGGAAGCCCTTGCCTGGATAGACGGAAGGCCGAGACCGGCCAGGAACCGTCGTCAGCCCATTGTGTCTCGACTGGCTACAGATCTCCGAAACGGTCATTCGTAAACGGGCAGCGTGTCGCCACACGGAGATCCGCAGCTCAATCGATAGGTGTCTTGCCGTACCTCATGTCAGAGACAGGGTCGGAGCTCGCCGCAAAGATAAAGTGCGTGCTCTTCAAACTCCTCGCCCGCGCATGGGCGACCAAAGTAGTAGCCTTGCTGGATGTCGACATTCAATTCGTCAAGTAAGGCGCTTGTCGCTTCATCCTCGACGCCCTCTGCTACCGTGCGGAAAGACAAAGCCTTGGCCAGTTGCACAATGGCCTGCAGTATCCGCAGGCCATCCGGCGTATGAGCGCGCCGCACGAAGGAGATATCGATCTTCAGCTCTCCGACGGGCAGTGCATGCAATTGCGATAGGGAGGCGTAGCCAGTTCCGAAATCATCGATGGAAAGCGTGAAGCCGGCGTCGGCGAGTCGCTGTAGTTGGTCGGCGGCGCCCTCCACTTCCATCAAAGCGATCGATTCCGTGACCTCCAGAACCAGCCTGCCGGTCGGAACCCCAAAAGTCACACAGTCTTCGACCATTGAGCTGCAAAAATCCGGCGCAACCAACTGGCGTTTGGAAATATTCAGGGAAAGATGCAGGTCCGGACGGCCTGGCATCCATTCCCGGAACTGGGCCAGCGATTTCCTTCGCACCAGGCGGCCAAGCTCACCGATCAGGCCGAGGTTCTCAGCCATCGGGATAAAGCTGCCAGGAGGAATCCAGCCGAATTCGTCGTCTTTCCAGCGTGCCAAGGCTTCCACCCCCGTCAGATGATAACGTTCGCCGGAGGCTACGCTGCGAGTGCTCACCAGCGGCTGGAACCAGACAGTAATGCACTCGTCTCGGAGGGCCTGCGCTAGACGCGCCTGGATGTAAAGCTCCTTCTTCCCGAACCCTCTTTCAGTCATGTCAGAAAAGAACTGGAAGTTGTTGCGCCCCTGAGATTTTGCGTAAAACATTGCCCGATCGGCATGAGTCAGCAACGTATCGACATTGTCTCCGTCGATGGGGTAGAGG